>CAKSAP010000001.1 GCA_934436505.1 uncultured Eubacteriales bacterium
TAAAGCGCTTTTAAGCTCTTTATATCTTCGCTAGCATTTTCTGCTGCTTTACTGTTTGTACTAAGTAGTACTTCTTCAATTCCTCTTTCAAGGAATTTCAGGGTTTCCTTTTTCTTAAGTCGTTGTTTAATTTTCAAGGTCCGTGCCAACCGCTTTTCTCACGGGTGGAAGCACATTATAGCACTTTCAAAACTCATTGTCAATAGTAATTTTTCAACTTTTTGAAATTTCTTTTTGACGTTTTCGTTTGTGTCCCGCTGTCTTGCGGACAGCTTTGATATAATATCACAGAGCAAGCCCGTTGTCAACACTTATTTTTAATTTTTTTGCAATTTTTTTCAACTTTTTTATTGCGCCCACATATCTTGTGGTCAAGCTGTTTTTAATACACAATTTCTTCAGTTTTGACGCTTCGGCAAGTATATTTTTCATTATCCGTTTAACAATATAAGTAAATAAATTACAGGAGTAATCTTATGAAAAATCTTTTTAATCTCAATAAGCAATTCAAGCTGCTTTGTATTTTGCTTGCGGCAATTCTTTTGCTTGGCTCGATAACTGCCTGTCAAAACCGTCATATAAAGGAATATGAGTCCTCGCAGGTTCTTTCCCGTCTCGGTTCAAGGGGTGAGGAGGTTCGCAAAATTCAGCAAAAGCTCAAAAATTGGGGATACTACTCCGGAGGTGTTGACGGAATATACGGAACGCAAACGCAAAACGCCGTAAAAAGCTTTCAGCGAAAGAACGGATTGACCGCAGACGGAATAGCCGGCAAGGCCACTCTCAACGCTATGGGCATTTCAAGCAGCTCATCCTCTTCCGGCAAATTTACAAGCAACGATATTTATCTGCTTGCAAAGGTGATAGCCGCAGAAGCGAGAGGAGAAAGCTACACGGGTCAGGTTGCCGTCGGCGCAGTCATATTGAACAGAGTTGAGCACTCGTCGTTCCCCGACAGCATTTCGGGTGTGGTTTACCAAGCCGGTGCTTTTTCGTGTGTTACCGACAGCAACTGGAAGGTCGAGCCGACCGACACGGCAAAAAAAGCCGCCCGAGACGCCATCAACGGATGGGATCCAACGGGCGGTGCCATATACTATTATAATCCTGCAAAGACCTCTAACAAATGGATACGAACAAGACCTGTTATCGTAACAATAGGAAGTCACGTTTTTTGCAGTTAGCCTATCCTATAAAAAACTGCGTCCAATATCGGACTCCGTCAAGCTCGTAGCAGCCAAAGCCTGCTTGTGTGAATTCGTCGGACAAAATATTGGCTCTGTGTCCCGGTGAGTCCATCCACGCCGCAACGGTAGCGGATGCCGTCCTTGTGCCGTAAGCAATATTCTCTCCGCAGGTCATATAATCCACGGTAACTGCGGTAAAGCACGTCGTGCCGTCGGGTCTTTGGTGGGAAAACCAATTATCTCTTGAAATTTCTTCTGCTCTGACGGCGGCATTGGCGCAAAGAGTCTTGTTGAGCGTAAGGTCGGGCTTCCCGTTGGCACGGCGCTGCTGATTGCACAGCTCAAGCATTTCACTTTCGAAGCCTGTAATTGCCTTTGGTGTGGTTGCCGCCTGCGGCTTGGGTGCTTGAGTCGGTGCTTTCGTTGACGCTTGCGTCGGTTTTTGAGTCGGCTTTTGAGTCTGAGGTACAGCCTTAGTAGGTGCCTGTGTTTGCGGAGCTTCTGTTGTCGGCTCTTGAGTTGTGCTTTCCACTTCGGTCTGTGATTGTATTTCGGTTGATTCTGCAACGGTGCTTGTGTTGTTCGTTATCAGTTCGTCAGCTTTTTTATTTGTGTAAGACGCAAGAGTAACACACAAAGCAAATGTTATAATTATCGCCGTTAACCTTTTCATTATTATCACCAACTTGATTCTATCACTTTACTCTATATAATGCAAATAGAAAAATCCGAAACGGCAGGTCTGAATGCTACCGCTTCGGATTTTAATTTAATTTTACTGCATTGTGCCTATCAAAGACGGCAAAAACGTTGCGTAAATCGACGGTACGGCAAGAGAAAATGCTATCGAGGTAAGGAAGGTTATTCCCCACCTTTCAAGAAACGCTCCGCAATAGAGTACCGCAAAAATCGGCGCCGCAAGTATTTTCAAAACAATGTTGGTGTTTTTACCGTAAATCAGCTCACGCAAGGTCAATGCGTCCTCAATCTGCGGAAAGAGGTTTGTAAGCATTGAAATTCCGAGCCAAAGGAACACAAAATTCAGAATATGAACTATTCCTTTATTATAGGTAAAAAACTCGCCGAGAAAATACACGTTCATTGAGCCTACCGATACAAAAACCAAGCCTAATATAAGGTTAAAGAGAAACGGGAAGAAGCAAACGCCGAAGCTGACGCTTCTTTTTTTAATTATTTCGTGCTCGACATGACCGCAAAGCTCGGTTGCGGGAAGATAACGACCGTCCTCGATAAGCACCTCGTACACACGGCAGGAAAGCTGCTCGAAAAAGCCCTTCATATATGCGCCGACAAATGTAAGATATTTTACTATTATATATACCGTTGTCATTCTACGTCAAAATCTCCTTCCTTGAGAATGTTGTCAAGGGTGATTTTTCCGTCCTTGTAATCCTTGACTTCGTCGCTGACTGCCATGCTGTTTTGAGCAAAAATCTTCTCAACCTCGGCATAGCCCTCATCATTACCCGTTGCCGCATAGCAAAGAGCAAGGGTATCAAGCACCTGAATAGAATAATTGTACTGCTCATATGCCGACTTGGCAGCTGTGCTGGCGTTGTCATACTCACCGAGTGCAAGACAGGAAAGTGCGGTTTGTCTGTAATACTCAAATGAATAGTCGTCCTTTTCAAGCACCTTGTTTTTACAAATCGCTATGCTATCCTCGTATTTTCCCTGAATACGCAAGGAGGTAGCCATTGCAACATCAGCATACGCATCCTCGGCATTGACCTCTTTAAGAAACGCACAATATTCCGTAACGTCCTTTTGCGCTTTGACATAGAGATCTCCGAGCATAGGGCCGTAAAGCCAGGTCATTTCGGGATAACCGTTCTTTATTTCCTCAAGGAAGCCGATCTGTGTTTCGGCAGGCTGACTGCTTATTGCCGCAGTATAGAACTTGAAATATGAAATCATTGCCTGACTGTAAGCGTTCGCTTCAATGGAATACGCCGCCGTTGTGGTAACAAGTCCGTCCTGTACATCCTCGGCACTGTAAGTTACGGGCTCAAGAGGCTTATTTTCAAGAGCCTTCAGCTGTTCGATTATAGTTTCATACGGAACCTCGGACGGGTCAACTGCCTCCTGCGGGATGTTGGAATAGATTATCTCATAGCAAGCGTCCCTTGTTCTCTCGAAAGCGTTTTTCTCCTCAAAAGCCTTTGCGACGGATTTGAGGTGCGGAAGCTTCAGCTCCCAAGACTTAAAACTCGAGGTGTATTGCTCCATATCCTGATAGCCGCCGACCTTTGAAAGGTTGAGAATTGCCCTCTTGTAGACCATCTCGCCTCTGATGTTTTCGTCCTCCATTGTGTCGAGAAGCTCGGAATACTCGGAATGTGCGGTGAAAAGCATATTTCCCTTTGCTGACTTTTGAGCGTTCAACGCATCAACATAAACATTCGCATTTCCCGCAAACACATAGCAAGCGTAAAAGCTAAAGCCGATAACTATGAGCATTATTATAATGTTAAGAAAATCAAACGGATAGTGCCTTAATGCCTTTTCACATTCTGCGCAAAAATGGGACTCGGGATCCTTCTCCGTTCCCCTTTTGTTTTCGCCGCAGCACTCGCAGAGCATATCCTCGGTAAGCTCTTCCTCTTCGTCGGGCTCCGACTCGTTTTCGTTTTCCTCCTCCGAAGCCTCAGCCTCGGCGGTCGCCTTGTCAAGCTCCTGCTGAAAAGTCTCTTTTAACTCCTCCAGCTCCTTCTTCAAGGCTTCGTCGTCCTGCTCGGGGAAAATCCCTTCGAGGTCTTTTTCTTTATTATCTGCCAAGAATATGCCTCCCTCAATTTATATAATAGATAGATTTTATCATTATTTTAATGTCAATTCAAATACAATCGTGTATTGTTACAGATTATTTACAAATTACAATGCCATTATCAGCGTGCCGATAGTGATAAATGCCGTGCCGACTGCCGATTTCACGGTGAATTTCTCATGCAGGAAAATAAATGCCAGCACAAGAGTAAAAAGTATGCTCAATTTGTCAATCGGAACAACCTTTGAAACCTCGCCGAGCTGCAACGCCTTGTAATAGCACAGCCACGATGCACCCGTCGCAAGTCCCGAAAGGATAAGGAATATCCAGCTTTTACGGTCAATTCCCGACAATCCGCTTTGCGTATGTGTAATAAACACCATAACCCACGCCATAAGCACAACGACAACCGTTCTGATTGCGGTCGCAAGGGTTGAGTCGACGTTTTGTATGCCCACCTTTGCGAAAATCGAGGTCAAAGCCGCAAACACTGCGGACAGAACAGCTAATATCGCCCACATATTAAAGCCTTCTTTTTATATTGTAATTGTATCCATTCTACCACAACAGGCATAATAAAGCAAGCGACGTAAATCCGCTTTCCGATTATAAAAGAAAAGACCCAACTGCCGTTGAGCCTTTCTTCTGTTATAAATATGAGATCAAATTACTTGCTGTTTGCAATAGCCTGATCTATAAGCTTGTTGAGCTTCTCCGACTGCTCAGGAGAAGTGATTGCGCCAACGATCGGCTGACCTACGATATTGCCGTTCTTATCAACAACGTAGGTTGTCGGATATGAATAAAGTCCCGAGGTAAACTTACCCGCTTCGCTCTTCGAGTCAAACCAAATATTTTTGTAGGTAACTCCCTTTTTCGACAAAACGTCTTTAGCTTCCGAAATAGCCGCCTTATCGCCGTCAAGAGTAAAGGAGTTTACGCCGACAACAGCACCGCCCTTTGCGGAAAGGGTCTTGTTGAGCGCCTCCAATTCTTCAAGCTCGCCGACGCAGGGTTTGCAGGTCGTAAACCAGAAATTTACCACCGTTACGGTGTTGCCCGAGAAAAGCTCGCTGCTGTTTACATCGTTGCCGTCAAGGTCTTTTCCCTGAAAGCTCGGGAATTGCGTTAATTTGCTTTTGTCCCCACTCATTCCTGCATCCTCTGCCGCAACGCTCTCTCCGCTACCCGGTGTGCTTCCGCAGCCGGGATACTTCTGCTCCAAAATCGTGAGCTTGCCCTCGATTTCCTTTATCTGCTCTGCTCCGTCTTTAAGCGTTTTCAATTCGTCTGCGGTAAACTGACTCTTTGCACTCTCAATTGTGTTGAGAAGAAAATCGCCGTAGTTTGAGCCGTCCTCAATCATTGTTGTATTTTTGTTTGCCGAGAGGAAAACCTTTTCCCAAAGGGCAGAGTTGTCGGTAAGAATTTTATTTTCCGCCTCCATAAGCTTTTTGTGAAGAGCTGTCGCCTCGTCAAGGCTGTTCGCCTCCTGCGCAAGCAAGGGGATAATGTCCGAATTGTCATTTGCCGAATTTTTCTTGTCAGCCGAGCAAGCTGCAAGTCCTAAAGTCAACACAAGCACCATAAGCACGGCTAAAATTTTTGAAGCTTTTGAAATTTTCATAATCAATCCTCCGTTTTCTTTTCGTTATTTATTTCTTTTTTATTATCGGGCTTTTCAATGCCGTCCGTTATCTTTTTGGGCATCTCAAAGCCATAATTAAACTTGATTGCGTCTGTCGGGCAAGCGGTTATGCACTTACCGCAGCGAATACACTCTGTATGATTTGGTGTTTTTGTAACATCGACGTCCATCTTGCACACCCTTGCACATTTGCCGCAGGATACGCACTTGTGTTCGTCAACCTTAATGCCGAGCAGGGACACCTTGTTCATCAATGCGTAAAATGCGCCGAGCGGACAAATCCATTTGCAGAACGGGCGGTAAAATAAAACGCTTAAAACGACAACCACTATTAAAATTATCAGCTTTCTGTTAAACAGCGGACCCAATGCCGAGCGTATGCCCACGTTAACCGCCGCCAACGGAATTGCGCCCTCAAGAACGCCCTGCGGACAAATATATTTGCAGAAGAACGGATCGCCCATGCCCAAATCATTTACAACTATCGCAGGCAGCAGCACCACCGCAAGCAATAAAATTGCATATTTCAAATATGTAAGCGGCTTTAATTTCTTTGTAGACAGCTTTTTGCCGGGGATTTTGTGGAGTAATTCCTGAAGCCAACCGAACGGGCATAAAAATCCGCATATAAATCGTCCGAGCAGCACGCCGAGCAATATCAAAAAGCCTGTTATATAATAGGAAAAGCGAAATTTTGACGAGCCGACCACCGCTTGAAACGAGCCGATAGGACACGCACCTGCTGCACCGGGACAGGAATAGCAGTTCAAGCCCGGCACGCATACCGCCTTGCCCTTGCCCTGATAAATTCCGCCCTTAATGAAATTCGGCAAATGTATATTTGTAAGCAGTGTTGCCGCCGCTTGAATCCAGCCACGGAAACGGCTGAGCTGCTTTGAAAATCTGTTTTTATTTTTATCCAATTCCGACACACTCCAAGCACAATCTGACAGCCTTACTCAAAACCGTATCAACCTCGCCACGCATTGCGCCGAAGCACAGCATAGCCACGCCGACTATCAATAACAAGCCTTGAAATATAGCCTTTTTAGCTCTTAACAAACTGAACACTCCCTTCATTTTATCCGCATTATATCACACCCGACATAAAATCCTTGTTAAGAAAACGGGGAAATAAAAATTTTTATATAAATATGCAAAAGATATTTTTTATTATTCTCTTTAGTATGTTATAATCAGTATATAATCAGGAAACAAACGGGCGCCTTGAAATATACGAAAGGGATTGAGTATTATGGCGAAATATGTAAAAGCATCATCATTTAGCAGACTTATGACGCATATGGAAGAAGCTGAGTGTATGTTCATTACTGCATTTAGGAGCAGTTACAGCCTTACGGAAAATGCAGAACGGGACAATCAGCTCATAAACGACATAAATCACTGGGATTTATCCTATATAAAAATCATCGGCGGATATACCGAAAACGAAGGCAGTGGCGATGAAATCGATGTAAATGATTATTTCTATTGTGCGATAAACGATAAATACACGCCCGAGAGGTTTACCGAGATTGCAGTAATGCTTTGCAAAAAGTATGAACAGGAGGCTGTACTTGTTACATTTCCCGTTGCCGATAAGCCTCGTACTACAAGGAGCAAGCAAAACATTATAAGGGTTGACGGAAAATACTACGATAAGAACGGTAAGGTCGATAAGGAGTTCGATAATATTACCGTACAGAATGTTACCGAGTATTTTACGAAAGTAGGAAACAAAAAGTTCACCTTGTACAGCGAGGGCAAAGAGAACATTACCGAGCCCATTGATGTTTACGGCGTAGCGGGCAGGCAGATTTCCAACGAAAAATATTGTCGAAAAAAAGACTCATTCAATGAGATTGTGTGATAGCTCCAATTGTAGCCCCCTAATTTTTCTTGGTATGTTATAATTCATAATAAAAAACAAAAAGCTGTTGCACTCGATTTCAACAAGTACAACAGCTTTTATTTTAGTAACTGTGTTAATTTTTATGCCTTCACTTTTTCTTTTCGTAAGAAGCTCAGCTTTGTTTCGTTGATAACAATTCCGATAAACATCACCACGAAGCCGCAGACAATTCTCGGCGTAATATGCTCATCGGGGTAGAACAAAATCGAAAACAGCACGCCAAACACCGCTTCGCAGCTCAAAATCAATGAGCTTGAGCTTGCAGAAGCATATTTCACGCCCACGTTCATAAGCAAAAACGCCAGCGTTGTCGCAAACACCGACACATATGCAAGTGAGCCTATCGCCGAGAGCGAAATGCTCGCAGGAGCTTCTTCGAAAATCAAAAATCCCGCAAAGCATATTATAAACGCCGTGAAAAACTGCACCGCCGTATAGAGGACAACGTCCATATCCTCTCCCCAGAACTCAATCGCCACTATTTGCAAAGCGAAAAAAATTCCGCAAACAAGCGTCATTCCGTCGCCCATAAAATTAAAGCTTATATCTCCCGAGCCGAGCGAAACAAGCCCTATTCCCGTAAGGCAAACCACAGCCGCTACAAGATTAAATTTGTCGGGTGCTTTCTTGGTAATTCCCCAGCAAAAGAACGGCACAAGAACGCAATAAACCGTTGTCAAAAAAGCGTTTTTGCTCGGCGTGGTATATTGTAATCCGATAGTCTGCGTTATGTAAGCGAGGGCAAGAAACACGCCCGTTATACCGCCTGCCCACAGATATTTTTTATTGAGCTTCTTCCAATTCTTACAGCCGACAAGAAAAAGCAACAACGCACCCACTAAAAAGCGTATGCTCAAAATAAAATAGAGTGGCATTTCATCAAGCGTATTTTTAAGTATAAAAAATGAGCTGCCCCATATTATCGTGCTGAGAAAAAGCATCGCTTTGGCAATTAAACTCATATTTTTTGGTTTAGTCATAATTCCTCCGAAAAACTGCGTGGTTATACTGTTAAGCTATAGTCTCCTTTAGCCGCACTTAAATTTCATTAGGTTATTATATAAAAGAAAAAATCCCAGTTGCTAAACACAATTGGGATTCGTTGGAGGCGACACCCAGATTTGAACTGGGGAATCGGAGTTTTGCAGACTCGTGCCTTACCACTTGGCTATGTCGCCTTATGTTTGGTGTCATTGGTAAAAAATAAGGACGCTTAGGATTTTAAGCGTCCTTTGGAGCGGATGACGAGGCTCGAACTCGCTACCTCCACCTTGGCAAGGTGGCGCTCTACCGGATGAGCTACATCCGCATTTTATGGTGCCTCCGATCGGAATCGAACCAATGACACGAGGATTTTCAGTCCTCTGCTCTACCGACTGAGCTACAGAGGCATTTTTTATGGCGACCCGGATCGGGCTCGAACCGACGACCTCCAGCGTGACAGGCTGGCGTTCTAACCAACTGAACTACCGGGCCATAAAAGTGGTGGGAACAATAGGGCTCGAACCTATGACCCTCTGCTTGTAAGGCAGATGCTCTCCCAGCTGAGCTATGCTCCCACATGCGCCGTTTCGTCTGACGGCTGAATAAGAATACCACAATTATTCTCTGTTGTCAACTAAAATTGCAAAAAAATTTCAGATTTTTTTCATTTTTTTATTCCACCACTATATATTGTGCTCCTGCCGCTTTTAGTATCTATTTTTGATAATTTGGCGTTTACTTTCACTCTTTAACGTGCTAAAATAATAAACAGATAAAACTTTTGGAGGCAGCTATGAACGATAAAATTCACAATGAGCGCACGGATTTCTTATTCGACTGTATTTTATCATTAAAGACAAAAGAGGAGTGCTACAACTTCTTTGAGGACCTTTGCACAATGAATGAGCTTCAGTCAATCGTACAAAGGATTGTCGTTGCTAAAATGCTCTCGGAAAATCAAATCTATACAAAGATAGTGGAAGAAACAGGTGCTTCTACCGCCACAATCAGCCGTGTAAACCGTTCGTTGCAATACGGCTGTAACGGTTATGAGGAAATTTTCAACCGTGTTGAAGAGGGCAAGGAGTAAGATGAGCTATTCTTATTTTGCACAGGTTTACGATCTGTTGACCGAAAACGTCGAATACTCCGAAAGAGCCGATTATATTTGCTCTCTGTTGTCCGAGAACGGAATCGACGGAGGGCTTTTGCTTGATTTGGCTTGCGGCACGGGAAGTATGTCTGTCGAGCTTGCAAAAAGAGGCTTTGAGGTAACGGGCGTTGACTTATCCGAGGAAATGCTCGCTCAAGCGCAGAACAAAATGTACGCTTCGGGCGAAAGCATATTGTTTCTGTGTCAGGATATGTGCAAATTAGACCTTTACGGAACTATCGACTGTGCCGTTTGTACTCTTGACAGCCTTAATCATCTAAAAGACGAAAACGCCGTAAAAAAAGCGTTTCAAAATGTCGCTCTTTTCCTTGAGGATAACGGAATTTTCATTTTCGATATGAACACTCTGTACAAGCACAGGAAAATTCTTGCGGATAATACCTATATATATGAATATGACGATTTATTCTGCGTTTGGCAAAACTCTCTTTGCGAGGATAACGCAACAATAAATATCGACCTTGACTTTTTTGAGAAAATCGGTGAAAACACCTATGAGCGTTTTTCGGAGAGCTTTCAGGAAAAGGCTTACAGCGACGAAACGATAGAAAAATTGCTTAACGAAACAGGCTTCGAGCTTGTTAACAGATACGAGGAAATGACAAGAAGCAAACCGACCGAGGCAACTCAAAGGACGGTTTATGTGGCAAGGAGGCTTCCGAGATGAAAAATCTTATAAGAATGATGTCTGATGACGGTCAGCTTGCGATAATGGCTGTTGACAGCACTAATATAGTTACCGAAATGCACCGCATACACAATACTTCAAAGGTGTGTTCGGCAGCGTTGGGCAGACTTTTAACCGCCGCTTCTCTTATGGGAAGTACGCTAAAGAGTGCCGAGGACAGCATAACCGTCAAGATAAACGGCAACGGCCCTTGCGGTACGGTTTTGGCGGTTTCCGACTCTCTCGGAAACGTCAGGGGATATATCGGCGACGCAAGCGTTGAGCTTCCGCTTAACGAAAAGGGCAAACTTGATGTTCGTGGTGCTGTCGGCACAGACGGCACGCTTACGGTTATTAAGGATATGGGCTTGAAAGAGCCGTATGTAGGTCAAATTCCGATTGTATCGGGCGAAATTGCCGAAGATATAACCGCTTACTATGCGACAAGCGAGCAAACACCCACGGTATGCGCTCTCGGTGTTCTTGTTGATCCCGACACAAAGAATATTATCTGCTCGGGCGGATTTTTAATTCAGTTATTACCCTTTGCCGAGGATGCGATTATCGACAAGCTTGAAAAGGATATTCAAGGTATAAAGCCTGTAACTGCTATGCTGTTCGACAAAATGACACCCGAGGAAATTTGCCGTGCCGTTCTGCCGTCATTCAACCTTGAAAAGCTTGATGATGCACAGGTTGAGTATCGCTGTACTTGCTCAAAGGACAGGGTTACAAAGGCTCTTATCGCAACGGGAAAAGACGGTTTATCCGAAATGGCGCAGGACGATACAACCGAGGTCGTGTGCAATTTCTGTAATAAAAAATATCATTTCTCAAAAGAAGAAATCAAAAAGCTGATGGACAATTGATATACAATTAAAAACAAACACATTAAAAGAGAGCCTGAAAAGGCTCTTTTTTTGATTGAAATCACATTGAAATATACCAACAATCCGTAGGGACAACCCTTGCGGTTGTCCGTCGGCTCGATTATACATCTAATTTGTTGCGGACAACCGCATATTCAGCCTCCCTTGTGTAAAGGGAGGTGCCGAACGAACGTGAGGCGGAGGGATTGTAAGGTTAATTTTATATGTTTTTGTAAAATCCCTCAGTCATTTTTTGTTTTCAAAAAAATGACAGCTCCCTAAAAGATGGGGCGGAAGCACGAATTAAATTTGATATAGATTTCGGGCAACCGCATTTTCAACTTGATACGCTTTTACGCAAAAACAAACTCCCTCTTGCGAGGGAGTTTGTTGTGTTTTGTTTTGATATTTAATTTACCCTTGAATTTGAATAAATTAAAGCATGCCTTTGTTTGACATATTGTAAATAATCTGTGCTACTTCGGCTCTGCCTGCGTTGCCGTTGGGATTGAGGTAATCGGAATTACCGATTATACCGTTTTCAACTGCCCAAGCAACTCCTGTCTTTGCCCACGGACTTGTGTTTCCGCCGTCGGAATAAGCATTGAGAATTGCATCAACGTCGCCCGAAGCAGAACCGTTAAGGTATCTGCACAAAATCAAGCTTATCTGCTCTCTTGAAATGTATGTGCCTACACCAAAATTGTCTGCCGAATAGCCTGTTACTATGCCCTTATCCTTTGCCCATGCTACTGCCGAAGCGTAATAAGCACCTGCCTGAACATCTGAGAAGCCACCGTTCTGTCCCTTATATGCCGAAAGGTTTGCACCTGCAATTCTTGCAAGAATAAGAACAAAGTCCTGTCTCTGAATGTTGTTCGACGGTCCGAATGTGCCGTTTGAATAGCCTGTAACATAACCCTTTTCAGCATTAAATTTTACAGCGTTATAATACCAATCGCCGCTTCTGACATCGGGGAACAGCGGTTGTTCAACAATGAAAGAATAGTCAACTCCTTTGACACCGTAGCCATAATCTATATCTAAATAATATGTTCCTGCAGGAAGTCCGATTTTCTCCGTTGAATTTGAAGAATATCTTGCATCAAATGTCCAATCAAACATCTGATCCCAATTTGTATCATATAAATATACTTTCCAATAGTTAGTATCGTATTTTGCTGAATCCAGTTGTGCATGATTCATTGTTATTGTAATATAACCCTGTGACGATAAACTAAATTTATAGCAGTCATCATCGCCAACTGTGTTACTTACACCGTAATACGTAGTATTGACAGAAATGTTGTCTGCTTTTGTTCTTGAATCATTAGATTCAGATTCCCAATAATTTGACTGTGTGTAATTCACTTTGAAATTATAGTCCACACCCTGTACGCCAAAGCCATAATCTATATCTAAATAATATGTTCCTGCAGGGAGTCCAATTTTCTCCGTTGAATTTGAAGAATATCTTGCATCAAATGTCCAATCAAACATCTGATCCCCGTTTGTATCATATAAATATACTCTCCAATAGTTAGTATCGTATTTTGCTGAATCCAGTTGTGCATGATTCATTGTTATTGTAATATAACCCTGTGATGATAAACTAAATTTATAGCAGTCATCATCGCCAACTGTGTTACTTACACCGTAATACGTAGTATTGACAGAAATGTTGTCTGCTTTTGTTCTTGAATCATTAGATTCAGATTCCCAATAATTTGACTGTGTGTAATTCACTTTGAAATTATAGTCCACACCCTGTACGCCAAAGCCATAATCTATATCTAAATAATATGTTCCTGCAGGGAGTCCAATTTTCTCCGTTGAATTTGAAGAATATCTTGCATCAAATGTCCAATCAAACATCTGATCCCCGTTTGTATCATATAAATATACTCTCCAATAGTTAGTATCGTATTTTGCTGAATCCAGTTGTGCATGATTCATTGTTATTGTAATATAACCCTGTGATGATAAACTGAATTTATAGCAGTCATCATCACCAACCGTATTACTTACACCGTAAACCGTCGAATTTGTTGAGATACTGTCAGCCGTCGATATAGAATCGTTAGGTTCCGACTCATAATACGCAGCGGCAGAAGTTATTGAAAGTGCCGAAATTGTTGTTATTATCATCAAAATCGATAACAATAACGAAATGATTTTTCTTGTCTTTTTCATTTTTATCCTCCTAAAAAATTTTTGTGTCATTGACACATTTATATTAACTCTTTGCCATTTTCGTTTCAATATGTTCGTGGTAAACAACAGTGTTTGCGTGGTAAAAAACATGAAATTATTGGTTTTGTGCTTTTGATGTACTGTATATTGTTGTAAATCAACAAATTCCGTTTTTGTACGGAGTAAAAAACATATCATACCGTAGGGACAACCGCATATTTAGGCTCCCTCGTCAGAGGGAGCCTTTGGCGGACAGGGGCAAGCCCTGTCCCTACGGTATGATATATAATTTAATCTGTGCGAAGCACCCACTTCTTTTCGTTTTTCAATTTTCTCTCTTATCTTTTCTCTGCCGTAAGGCTCGCCACCGCCCTACCGCATGTGATATAATTCTTAATTTTAAGATAACCCGCAGCCTCTGTTGTAAAAAACAATTAAACTGTTGATATATTTACGAATAAATGGTAAAATATATAAGTTACAAAAAAATTATAGAAAGGAAGTAATAAAATGAGCGATAAAGGAAAGTTTTATATCACAACCGCCATCGCCTACACATCGAGAAAGCCTCATATCGGCAACTCTTACGAAATCGTTTTGACCGACGCTATTGCGAGGTATAAACGAATGCTTGGCTATGATGTGTTCTTCCTGACAGGTACTGACGAACACGGACAGAAGATTGAAGAATACGCAAAAGAGGCAGGCGTTACTCCTAAGGAATATGTTGACAAGGTTGCAGGCGAAATCCGTGCAATCTGCGACAGCCTCAACACAACTTATGACAAATTCATAAGAACAACCGACGATTATCATGAAAAGGCTGTTCAAAAGATTTTCAAAAAGCTTTATGATAAAGGCGACATCTACAAGGGCGAGTACGAGGGAATGTATTGTACCCCCTGCGAGAGCTTCTGGACCGAAAGTCAGCTTGACGAGAACGGCTGTTGCCCCGACTGTCACAGAGAGGTTAAGAAAGCAAAGGAGGAGGCATATTTCCTCAAGCTTTCAAAATATCAGAAGCAGCTCGAAGAATATATCGAGTCTAACGAGAATTTCATTTATCCCGAATCGAGAAAGAATGAGATGCTCAACAACTTTATCCGTCCCGGACTTCAGGATTTGTGCGTTTCAAGAACCTCTTTCAAATGGGGTATTCCCGTTACATTTGACGAAAAGCACGTCATTTATGTTTGGCTTGACGCACTTTCAAACTATATAACCGCTCTCGGCTACGATCCCGACGGCAGCTCGGATTTGTACAAAAAGTATTGGCCGGCAGATGTGCATATTATCGGTAAGGATATTGTTCGTTTCCACACGATTTATTGGCCGATTATGCTTATGGCTCTCGGCGAGCCGTTGCCCAAGCAGGTTTACGGTCATCCGTGGCTTTTGTTCGGCGAGGACAAAATGTCAAAATCAAAAGGCAATGTTATCTATGCGGAGGACTTGATTGAGGTATTCGGCGTTGACGCTGTAAGATATTATCTTCTTTCGGAGATGCCTCACGCTTCCGACGGCTCAATAACCTACGCAACCCTTATCGAGCGTTATAATTCGGACCTTGCAAACACAATCGGCAACCTTGTAAACCGCACAATCGCAATGCAGAAAAAGTATTTCGACGGCATTATTCAGCCGAACGACACGGCAGAGCCGCTTGACGACGAGGTTAAGGCTCTTGCTGTTAAGACTCTTGCCGACGTTGACAAATGCTTTAATGAATATAAAATCGCTGACAGCATCGAGTGCATTTTGACTCTTGCGAGACGTCTCAACAAATACATTGACGAGACAATGCCGTGGGCACTTGCAAAGGATGAGAGCAAAAAAGCAAGGCTCGGCGCAGTGCTTTACAATCTCCTTGAGGGTATCCGCTATCTTGCAATTTTGTTGAAGCCCTATATGCCCGACACCTCGAAGGAAATCCTTGCACAGCTCAACACTGATGTTACGGACTATGATTCACTTCTTAGCTTCGGCGGACTCAAAGCAGGCGAATCGGTCGGCGAGCCTAAGGTTCTTTTCTCAAGAATAGACTCCGAAAAGCTCATTGCAGAGCTTGTTGCAAAGCAGGAAGAGCAGCAAAAAGCCGAAAAAGAGAGAATCGAAGAAATACAGGGTATCGCTAAAATTGGTATTGAGGATTTTGCAAAGGTTGAGCTTAAATCGGCTGAAATCAAGGCCTGCGAGCCTGTGAAGAAAGCTAAAAAGCTCTTAAAGCTCACGCTTGACGACGGAAGCGGTGTTGACAGAACGGTTGCAAGCGGAATTGCCAAATGGTACACGCCCGACGAGCTTGTCGGCAAAAAGGTAATTGTCGTTTCAAACCTCAAGCCCGCTACACTCTGCGGCGTTGAAAGTCAGGGTATGATTTTGGCAGCGGATGCAGGCGAGGATGCTGTCAAGGTCGTTTTCCTTGATTCGTCAATTCCTAACGGCTCAAAGATAAGATAATGTATAAGAATATTTTTGACACACACGCACACTATGACGATGAAGCCTTTCAAGACGACCTTGAAGGGCTTTTGTCTGTGTTCCCCGAAAGCGGAATAAGCGGAGTGGTTTCCTGCGGTGTAAATGAAGAAAGCTCAAGGGCAAATATTCAGCTTGCCGAAAAATATGACTTTATGTACGCTGCCGTCGGTTATCACGGGCTTAATACAGAGGATTTGACAGACAATTATCTTGACGCAATAAAGGCATTAGCTCAAAAGGAAAAGGTTGTCGCAATCGGAGAAATCGGACTTGATTATCACTATGAAAAAGAGTCGAGAGAGCTTCAGTTAAAAATCTTCTATGAGCAAATCAAACTTGCGAACGAATTGAATTTGCCCGTAATAATTCACGACAGAGAGGCGCACGAGGACACGCTGAATATTCTGAAGGAATTAAGGCCTAAAGGCGTTGTGCATTGCTTCTCGGGAAGCGTCGAAATGGCAAAGGAAATAGTTAAGCTCGGTATGTATATCGGGCTTGGCGGTGTTGTAACCTTCAAAAATGCGGTAAAGCCCGTCGAAGTCGCAAAATATGTGCCGTCAGACAAGCTTTTGCTCGAAACGGACTGCCCGTATATGTCGCCCGTCCCGTTCAGAGGCAAGCGCTGCACCTCGCTTTTGATTCCGTACACGGCTCAGAAAATCGCCGAGGTGCGAAGCGTTGACGTTCAGGACTTGTTGGATGCGACCGACCGAAACGCACGAACGCTGTTCAATATCCCACAGCCCTACACTGTTTGATATAAAGTCAATCCACGGACAGCCGCATTTTCAGCCTCCCTTGTGTAAAGGGAGGTGCCGAACGAACGTGAGGCGGAGGGATTGTAAGGTTGATTTTATATGAATTTGTAAAATCCCTCAGTCATTTTTTTGTTTTCAAAAAAATGACAGCTCCCTTTACAAGGGAGCCTGTGATTCAGCAAATTTTCAACTTGATACGCTTTTACGCAAAAACAAACTCCCTCGCAAGAGGGAGTTTGTTGTGTTTTGTTGTGTTTTGATATTTAATTCAACCTCGAATTTGAATAAATTAAAGCATGCCTTTGTTTGACATATTATAAATAATCTGTGCTACTTCGGCTCTGCCTGCGTTGCCGTTGGGATTGAGGTAATCGGAATTTCCGATTATACCGTTTTCAACTGCCCAAGCAACTCCTGCCTTTGCCCACGGACTTGTATTTCCGCCGTCGGAATAAGCATTAAGAATTGCATCAACATCGCCCGAAGCTTCGCCGCCGAGGTATCTGCACAAAATCAAGCTTATCTGCTCTCTTGTTATATATGTGCCTACACCAAAATTGTCTGCCGAATAGCCTGTTACTATGCCTTTATCCTTTGCCCAAGCAACCGCAGCAGAATAATATGCGTTTGTCGCAACATCCGAGAAGCCACCGTTCTTTCCTTCATATGCCGAAAGGTTTGCGCCTGCAATTCTCGCAAGAATAAGAACAAAATCCTGCCTTTGAATGTTGTTTGACGGTCCGAAACGACCGTCGCCGTATCCTTTAATATAACCGTGCTCATAATTAAATTTGACAGCATTATAATACAAATCATCTTTTGAAATATCCAAAATCGGATTGAGCTTTGCAACAGATTCAGTCTTGGTTTTCTTGCATATAATACAAGTATATGTTTTTTCGCCATTCTCGTCAAAAGTAGGTAACTTTGTTATAACTCCGTTGTCAAATTTATGCTCCTTTTTATCAACAATCGCCTCTTCTTTTTCACCGCATCCACACTCTCTGTGCTTTTTGCCGAACTCGGTGCAAGTCGAGTCTAAATCTAAAATCCATTCGCCGAAATGATGAGTTGAATCAACCGCAACGAAATTGCATTCAAAAATCTTAGCATAAAATTCAGCTGCCGACCCTTTTATACCATAAATCGTAATTCTATCAAAGCAATTCTCACTCAAACTTGATGTATTTTCAGGAACTACAACACTTCTCAGGCTATCGCAATACGCAAACGCTTCTGTTTCTATCCATATTACACTCTCAGGAATAATAACACTTTCGAGAGATTCGCAACATTCAAAAGCCCAACCTTCAATTCTTGTTGTGCCATAGGGAATTTCAACGCTTTTCAATGATTTACAACGTCCAAACGAATATGAACCGATTTCTTTTATATGTTTAGGAAGAGTTATTTCTTCTAAAGATTTACAACCGTAAAACAACCCCTCCGCTATATACCGTAAGTTCTCAGGTAAGTTTATTTTTTTTAGGCTTATACAATTACTGAATACCTCCTCGCCGATATATTTTATCGTTTCAGGTAATTTGACCTCTGTTAAATTTTTGCAGAGCTCAAAAGCTGCCGGTTTTATCCCAATCAAGCCGTTTGAGATTTCGACTGTTCTTATCGTTTCGTTCATCCAAAAAGCAAATTTTCCTATAACACTGATCTTATATCCGTCAATTTCCGATGGTATCACAACTTTTTCTGCGTTACCGTTATATTTTGTAATTTCAGCAGTTCCGTCTTCTAAAATTTTATACTCATAATCACCGCTTATATGTATATCCTCTGCAAACGAAGTTACCGCCATAAGCGGTACGCTTGTTATTATCATCAAAACCGATAACAATAATGAAATGATTTTCTTTGTATTTTTCATAAAGTACTCCTCTCAATTCAATTTAATATATATTTTTTCCTTATTCCGAAATATTACACTCGAATTATAGCATTACAATATATGCTTTGTCAACGGGACAGCATGCACACAAAAAGGCAAAGGCAACAGCTTATCACTTTGAATTTCCCTACAATAATTGCACAGACTATTAAAGTTGACCTCTTGTAAATGTCAAACATTGCTTGAAATGTACTACAATTGACTTAATGACAAGCAGTAAATGTCAAATACAAGTGAGGGAAATTATGTTCATTAACAAAAGCATTGACGGAAGAAATAACATATGCGGAAAAAAGATATCCGAGCTTCGCAGAAAGCTTGATATTTCTCAAAGGGAGCTTGCGGAAAAGCTGCAGCTCAACGGTCTCGACATTGATAAAAATGCCATTCAGCGAATTGAGGCAGGCAAGAGGTTTGTTACGGATATTGAAATCGTTGCATTTACAAAAGTGTTCGAGGTAAGCCTTGACGAATTGCTGAACACTGAAAATTAGCCTTCAAAATCGATTTGCACATAAAATTAAGGGCAACCGCTTGGTTGCCCTTTTCTGTTTGTTGAATTTTCGGAATTACTCTTCCCTGAGTTTGTCCACGTCAACAGCATATCCCTCATCAAGTGAGAGATTGGGGTTGTAATACGGGTCGCCCTTGTCGATTACGCTCTGCCATCTGTCAAGAAACAGCTTCTTTTCTTCGATAAAGCGTTCTCTGTTCTTCTTCTCCGTATCCTTGCCACGGCTCAATGACTCATAGTGATACAGCTCACAATAAGGTGTGAACACAATAAGCTTGCCGAGCTCACGGATTTTCAAGCAGAAATCAATATCGTTATATGCGACAGCAAGCTCCTCGTCAAAGCCGTTGACTTTTTCGAAAACATCCTTCGGCACCATCATACAAGCTGCGGTAACTGCGCTGACGTCCTGAGAATAGAACATTTTGCCCATATAGCCAGGATTGTTACGGGGACAACCGAAATGGCTGTGTCCTGCAACCCTGTCCTCGCCGAGCTTTAAGATAACGCCGCCGTGCTGAACGGTATCATTCGCATAGAAAAGCTTTCCGCCGACTGCTCCGACATCTCCACGCTGTGCATACATCAGCATTTCTTCCATCCAATTATTGCTGATTATCTGCGTATCGTTGTTCAAGAACAAAAGATACTCTCCCGTTGCCTGCGAAGCAGCGTAATTGTTTATTGCGGAATAATTGAACGGCTTATCATACTTCAGTACCCTGATATTTCCGAGCTTCTCAAGCTCCGCATAATAGCTGAACAGATTTTCGTCGTCGCTCTGATTGTCAACGATTATAATTTCATAATTCGTATATGTCGAAAAGTTCAAAATCGACTCAACGCAACGGATAAGGTCGCTCAAGTGATTTTTGTTGGGAATTATAACAGAGATTTTCGGCGTACCGTTCAACTCATACTGCAAGCGGTAAATCGTCGGATGAGCAACAGAGCTTGTAACAACAACGTTATAGCCCTTGCTTTCAAGGAAATCGTGAACAGCCGACTTGCCTGCCTCAATAGCATAGGTCTTGGAATTTATATCCATTGCAACCGAATTTTTGTGCGAACGCCAGAAATAAAGAAGCTTTCTGACGTGGTAAACCTTCGAAGCCGCATCTGTAAGGCGAAGTATAAGGTCATGGTCCTGGCTGCCGTCGTATTTACTTCTGAAAACGCCGACCTTGTCCAAAAGCGAAGCCTTAAAAACAGAAAAATGGCAAATATAGTTGTTTGCAAGAAGGTTGTCGGGAGCGAAATCCGGCTTGAAATGGTAAGTGATTATATCGTTGAGGTTTTCGCCTGCAAAGGTCGCCTCGTCGGTATAAACATACTCTGCGCCATGCTCGCATATAGCCTTCATTGCCTCAAACAATGCGGAGGGATGAAGCACGTCGTCATGGTCGAAAAGAGCGATATACTCTCCGCTTGCCATCTTAATACAAGCGTTGGTGTTTTCCGAAATACCCTCGTTCTTTTCAAGCTTTTTATAAACAATTCTGCTGTCGTCCTTTGCAAGACTTCGGCAATACTCGCCGACAAAAGCGTGTTCGTCGTCGCTGCCGTCCGCAAGACAAAGCTCCCAATTCTTATAAGTCTGATCTGTAACAGACTTTATCATTTCAACAAGGAACTGCTTGGGTGTGTTGTACAGCGGAACTAAAATACTGATTTTGATTTTTTGCGGAAATTCATACGCTTCCTCACGCTTTCTGCGTTCGGGAGTTATTGTATGAAGGAATTCCGTGTTTTTGATTTTCACGGGCTTGCAAAGGCGATACCTGACAATTGCCTGCTTGTAGCCGTGTCGCAAAAAGCATTTCAAGAATACAAAAATCGCCATAAGGCTCTGATTTCTTGAAATTAAATTTTTAAGCATCTGCGTAATCTTTCTCATCGGCGACATCAAACGCCAATAAAAGCTGCTTCTTATCTCAATATTAGCATTATTTGCGGCGTCACGCTCGGCTGCGAGCTTGTTAACCGTATCGGAATATTTAGCTATCGATTTATTGAGCCTGTCAATTTCCGCCTGCTTTTGATCAAGCACAATTTTAAGCCTATTGTTTTCGGACTGCTCGTTTGAAATCTCGTCCGTATTAGGCATAACGTTTTTTTCTTCCATAAATCATCCACCTATATAAACTTTGACTATTGGGTAGTATAGCATAATCCCCTGTTCAAGTCAAATAAATCAGCCTTACAAAATGCTAAATCCCGTTCAGATAAGCTTGTTCTGTACGGGATTTTAACTGTTTTCATTTAGTCAACGTAAACGTCGATAATATTTTCATCCGAACGAAGGGTTGAAACAATCAAATCAAGCGACTCCTCGCTCTTCGGGAAAACAATTATCTTAATTGTTGAGGTTTCCTTCTTCTTTGAACGCTTCATATCGCTCTCGTCAAGAATTTCCATTGAATGAATAGATGCGCCTGCACGTTTAACAAGCTTTGAAATCTCCGGAACCTTTTGAGCAAGATGCTTAACCTCAACATAGATAACCTTGCCTGCCTTACCCTTAACGACAACCTTTTTAAGACTGTTAAGCGTAATGTATATGATAACGGTTGCTGCGATAGCGCCGCTGTAAAAGCCTGTTCCGACAGCGATACCTACGCACGAAACCGCCCAAACACTCGCCGCTGTGGTAAGTCCCTTAACCGTAAAGCCCTCACGCAAAATTGTACCTGCGCCGAGGAAGCCGACGCCGCTTACAACCTGTGCACTCATACGGCTGAGGTCAATCTCGCCCTCGACGTGCTTTGAAATATATATAGCGGTCATCATAATAAGTGCCGAACCTACCGAAACCAATATGTGTGTTCTGAAGCCTGCCGGACGGTGCGAATGTTCTCTCTCAAATCCTATTATACCGCCCAATATAACTGCCGTGATAAGTCTGCATATCCAGGAGACCACGTCAACCCATGTTTCTCCTACACCAAACATATTTACCGCCTCAGTTACCCACTGCATTTTTTATCACACTCTTTCTAAATTTTCTTAATTTTGGGTGCAAACGCCACAACTAAAGTCCAAAGCGTTTCAAACAAGATTATCTGCACAGCACCCGCCTGTGACAGTCCCGAAAGGAAAGAAAACATTGCCATAAGAATAACACCTATTCCTACGCCGATGTATTGTAAAATATTGATTATCCTCCTACGCTCCTGTAATTTAAGCGCCGAGGTAAATGAATGAAGGAATGAGTTAACGCTTCCGTTGTGCAAAACTCTGCACGGCTCGTTTACAGCCTGCTTTTCGCTCATTTCCTTATACATAAGTCCGGCAACAGGGCTTATGACCTTTATAAAGCTCCTCGGAAGTCCGAAATACTGCTCAACAAGCTCCTCGGATATGTTTGAATCCGTTGTGCGAACAAGAATACTGACGCCTGCCCTTTCAAGCTCACGCATATATACGGCAGTCTGTTCATCGGCTGAATAGCCCACAACAAACATAGCGGCAACCTTGCCCTCAACAGCAAGATAAACAACCTGTCTGCCCGAACGGGTAAACACGCTTTCTTCTTCCTTAGACTGAACCTCTACATTGTGCTTTACAAGTAAATCTCTGTTGCCTACAAGCACCCTGTAGTTGTATATCCAGCCCGAGCAGCCGAGCCGTTCCTCATACGCAAGCGATTCCACGTTCGGAAGCATCTCACGTTTTGAAAGAATTATGGAATCAAAAACATCACTCAATGCACCCTCCGACTGAATAACAACCGCAGCCGTATAAAGGATTGCTTCGTCAATTCTCATTGAATTGAACATTTTGATTCCGTACACATTAGCGTCGCCGCCGCTGAAAATGTCTCTCGCATCCAGCACCGCAGCGTTGGCGTCAAGCGTGTCCTCAACCGCTTCGTAGCCGGAAATCAATCCGTTCTCGGCGTTGAGCTTTTTGTTGACGCCTCTAAGAGCCGACGCACAAGCAACAACACTTGCGGCAGGCATAGCCATAAGGAATACTCCCGTAAACGAGGTAACGCCGACAAAGGCGTTTTTGTTGATTACCGCCGAAATTATACCGACTATAATACCGGCAGCCAAAGCGGCAGGAACAATCACGTTAAAGCTGTCCGCCGTCGGGTCAACCGCACGTGATGTTTCAACGAATTTATACGGGAAATTAACCTTTGCGCAATAGCGAATGTCGGGATCCTTGATCATAAGACCTCTGCCGACCTCAAACGCAATTCCGTCGTCGTCAATCTTCTTAACCGCATAAGCATTTTTCTGTTCACGGTTTATAAGTATAAAGTTATCAATATCGTTGTTTGTCGTTATGTAATCACCGATATTTATCAAAAGCACGGGGAACAACGCCACCGCAGAATAAATATGCGTACCGCTTAAAACAAGGTCGCCGAAGCCGAGTGATACGGCACACTGAATAATGCCTGCCAACAGCGAAGCCGTCAAAGCAGTATTCTTGTTAAAGCGTTTTTCTTTAAGGTTTTCAATGCAATCGGCTATTGATTTATAGTTTACCACACCGACTGCAACAAGAACGATCAAATTGCCCACAGAATAAACAAATGGGCTGTCGGAGAACAATGCGAAGTTTCCTAAGAACGACGTAATTGCCGAGCAAGCAAATAACAAGGCAAGAGCCAACGAGCAAACAATAATTTTACGCTTGCCGTAGGAATGCTCTTTCATATAAATTTCATATACAGCCTTTGCGTCCTTAGGTCCGAAAAACTCACGTGCAACGCTTACCGTTCTCGGCTTACGCTTTTTGCGTTTTTCTTTGACGGGAGCTTCCTCAATATCCGAAGCTTCCGCCTCCTCGCCGTCTGCGACTTTCTCCTCGGGAAGGACTACGGCTTTCGTCTTTTCGTTATCGTAATTTTCTTCGTCCTGCTGCTCCGACGTATCGGAATAAGCGTCATCGTCGTCAACCTCAATATTGGGGAAGAGCCTGAACTTGCTCGCTTTATCCCTACGGATTTTGCGAAGCTTTTCCTCCTCCTCTGCCTCGTTGACGATATTGACCTCTTCCTGCTCGTTAAATCCGTCAAGGACAATCTGATTTTCATCCTCAGGGAACGCATTCGCTTTTAATGCGCCTGCTTGAGCCTCCATTTCAAGCCTTTGCTGTGCATCATACTCGTCTGACGCATCAACAAGTATCGGAATAGGAGACAGTCCGTCGGTAGAAGTCTTTTCAAGCGATGATTTTTTAACAACAACGCCGTGTTTTTCAATCGTTTTTGCAGGCAAATCCTTGAGCAAGTCTCTGTGATCCTGCGTTTTTTCAATATCAAGCGTCGGCTTATTCAAAAAGCGTTCACGGTACGGGTCTGTTTCCATACCGCCCTTTTTAGCCGTGCTGCCTGTTCGGATTATTTTATTTTCTCCGATATGGTGGTTTATATTTTCATTTCTTACAGCCCTTGCTTCAACCTCATTGAAAACCCTTGTCTTTTCAATGCTTATCTGACCGGGAATTTCCTTTTCGGCTTTAGAGTCGTCCGCCTCGACCGCTTCCCCGTCAGCTGAGGGGTCTTCGTTTTCCTCTGCCGAGCTTATCAACGGCTCGATTTCGGGCTCGTTTTCTTCAAATTCTTTCAAAAGAGACTCTGTGCTCTCGTTTTCAATTCGTGCTTTTACAGCACCCGTTTCAATCGCATTTTTCATTGCGAATTCTTTAAGACCGAGTGCCGAGGTCTTTTCGATTTTTCTGTTTTCTTTAGCCTTATCAACCGCTTTTTTAACGGTTTTTTCTTCCTGCACGGGAGCTTTCTCCTCAACAGGCTCGGGCTTTTTTTGCGCCTTCGGTGCTTCTGTGACTTTTTCAACAGGGGTGTCGTTGCTTTCTTTGTTTTCAACAGTATCGTCTGCGAGCAATGCATCAATTTCGTCAAGCGACCAAATCCTTTCGGGTGCTGTTTGCTCCCCTGTCAGCTGCTTAACGTCATTCAAAATCGAATCAATCGACATATCATTAAACAAATCGTTTTTAGACATTTTAACACCCCTAATCTAATAGATTTATCTTCCGCAAGATACCTCGTACATCAAAATACCCGCCGCAACAGATGCATTAAGTGAATTTATATTGCCTTTCATCGGCAAAGAGACAATGGCGTCGCACTTTTGCCTTATAAGCTTGCCTATGCCCTTGCCCTCGGAGCCTATAACAAGCACGACCGCACCCGAAAAATCGGTTTTCTTATAATCCGTACCGTCCATATCGGCACCGTAAACCCAGCAGCCCTTTTCCTTTAGCTCGTCAATCGTCGAAGCAAGGTTAGATACCCTTGCAACCCTCATATATTCGAGCGCACCTGCCGAAGTCTTGCCGACGGTAAAGTTGAGCGACGCACTGCGCCTTTTCGGGATGATTACGCCGTGCACGCCTGCACACTCGGCTGTTCTGATAATCGCACCGAGGTTGTGCGGGTCCTCAATTTCATCGCAGACAACAATAAACGGTGCTTCGCCCTTTTCCTCGGCATAAGCAAATATTTCGTCAATACTCGAATACTCGTGAGCCGCAACATACGCCGCAACTCCCTGATGATTTGCTCCGCCGCACATAAAATCGAGCTTCTTCGAGTCAACCTCTTTAACAACCGCACCCTTTTCCTTTGCCATAGAAGCAAGCCTTGAAAGTGCAGGATTGTTATTGTTTCTCATAAGAATAAGCGTGTCGATTTCCCTGTCGGATTTCAACGCTTCCGTTACCGCATTTCTGCCGATAAGCAAATCGGGCTTTTTATCGTCGTCTCTTATCATATATCTCTCCGTGTAAAACATAGCTAATCCATTTTATTAGAGTATTATACCACATACGGATAGTGCTTTACAATAGGAATTTTACTATATTTTGTATGCAAACCGTCTCTTTTTAGGACATAAAATACAAAAACGCACCCCGACGGACGTGTCGAAGTGCGTTGTATCAGACAAAATTACTTGCTTGCCTGCTTTGAGTATTTTTTAAGATAAATAAATCTCATAAGTCTTGTTTCAATGGGATTTATGGGCTTAGCCGTACCGAAGAGGTCAGCGCCGACCTGAGTCTTGCAGCCCTTTTCCATTACGTGCTCAACCGCAGTTGCATCATATTCGCTGCCTGCAACACAAAGAGCACCGTTGTTGTCAAGCACAACCGTATTTCTACCCTTGAGAGCCTTAACAACCTTCTTTGCAGATTTAAGAGTGCTGTTCGGGTTGAAGAATGCGTGTCTTACGGTTGCACCGCAAAGCTGTGCGAAGTCGTCAAGCAACGGCTTCATGGTCTTACCCTTTGCCGAAACAGCCATAACCTCGGGAGAGGTGTTGTGAATGATATAATTTACGTCCTTGCGCTTCTTATAAATCATTCTGTGAAGCTCTGCCGAATTCGGATAATCGTTACCTGCTACAAGCTCGCCTGTCTTGATGTCGATTCTTGTGATTTTACCCTCGCCGTTTACAGAGGTGATGTTGAATACGCTGCCGTCTCTCTCACTGTTGCAAACGTCATATCTTACTGCGTTTGCAATCTTTGCATCCGCATATTTCTCGCCGATATAATCAGCAATGGCACTGAGATTTTCAGCAACCTTGCCTGTAACCTCATTGTATTTTTTACGAAGGCAATCCTCACAGATAACCTCAAGCTCGGAAGCTACTCTCGATGCCTCATCATAGTCAACGCCCATGCAAAGTGCGCCGTGATGAGCCATAAGCACAGCCTTTGAGTCGGTTCTCTTGATTGCCGCAATAACGCCTTCACGAAGCTTGCCCGTGCCGGGAAGTCCGTAAGATGCAAGCGGAACGTCGTTTCCGACTACCTCTGCGCTCTTCTTTGACACGCTGTTAATGTCAAAGCCTAAAGCACCGATAACAGATGCTTCCTTCTGATGTGTATGAATTACGAAATTAACCTCGGGACGAAGCTTATATGCCGCTGCGTGAATTCCTTTTTCCGATGATGGCTTAATGTCGCCTTCATAGGAGCAATCCTCGATATTTACAAGCACGATTTCGTCGGGAGTAAGATTTTCATAAGCTCTGCCCGAGGGTGTGATAACGAACTGTGTATCCGATACACGGCACGAAATATTACCCCAGGTACGAACTATAATGCCCTCTGCGAGCAATTCTTTACCTGCTCTGATGACAAGCTCTTTTGCTTCTAAAATGTCCATTTATTTCACCTCGTCAAAGAGAATGTGGGGCGGGCGGTCAGGCTGCCCGCCCCTATTTGTGTTTTAATAAGCCGTTAAATATCAGTCTTCAGGCTTAACTGCTACATTTTCAAATACCTTGTCGAAGCAAGCAAGAGCCTGATCGATCATCTTAGGTGTATAAGCAGCAGAAGTGTAAAGACGTGAGCCTGCAAGTGTTACGAGGCCTTCTGCCATATAAGCTGCGCCCATGTGCTGCATCTCTTTCTTACGAACAGATGTTGCATTGAGTACGCCCGGAATTGTCCACGGCTTTGACCAGTCGATTGAATAGTGCATTGTGCCGACTGTTTCAAGGTGGCAGATTGAGCCTTCGTTCCAGCATACGAACGGAAGACCGTGCTTATCAACAAGCTCTTTAAGACCTTTTGTAAGTCTGTCGCCCATCTGACCTGCCTTCTGGCAAGCATTTGTTCTTTCGATTTCCTCAAGAGTATAGTAACCTGCGCAGCATGAAAGCGGGTTAGCTGTCATTGTACCGCCTGTGAATGCCTTCTTAACCTTCTCGCCCGAGTCATCAAGACCTGAGCCGAGGTGCTTCATGTATTCCTTCTTACCGCCTACGCCGCCTGCGCCCGGATAGCCGCCTGCGATAACCTTACCGAAGATTGTAAGGTCGGGAGATACTCCGAAGAAGCCCTGAGCACCTGCCATACCGATACGGAAGCCTGTAACAACCTCATCGAATACGAGAAGTGCGCCGTACTTACGGCAAAGTCTTTCAACGCCCTTGTTGAACTCATAGTCAAGCGGAGTTGTACCGCTTTCGGGGCCTACCGGCTCGATGTAAACAGCAGCTGTGCCGCCACGGAACTGATTGAGCCAAAGCTTTCTTTCAAGGTCTTCAAGATCGCCGGGGAAGAACTCCTGCATATGTCTGAAGATGTAAAGCGGAACACCGCTTGCCTGTGTGAACTTTGAACCGGGGATACGGATACCGTAGCCCATCTGATCCGACCAGCCGTGATAAGCGCCGCCCATTTTAAGAATGTTCTTCTTGCCTGTTGCAAGACGAGCGATACGAGCAGCTGTCATACAAGCCTCTGTACCTGAGCCCTGCATACGGAACATATCAACGGTTTCAACAGAATCGGAAATCTTTTTAGCAAGCTTATATTCAAACTCGTGGAAAAGACCTGTTGAAGGGCCGCATGTGTTAAGAAGGTCGATAACCTGCTCACGAACAACCTTCGGATTTGAGCCGAGAACTGTCGGGCCGCCTGCCTGAAGGAAGTCAAAATATTTGTTTCCGTCAATGTCATAGAGATATGCGCCCTCTGCCTTTGTGAAAACAAGCGGGAAGGGATAGTTGAATGCGAGGTTGTGCTGAACTCCGCCCGGAATTACAGACTTAGCTTCCTCAATCATCTCTTTAGACTTCGTGCACTTCTTGCCATAGTACTCTTCTTCGTAATTTTTGAGAGTATCAGGCTTGATTGTGTAAATCGGCTTTTTGATAAGCTCGTCAAGCTCTCTGTTTATGGCTTTTGCGTCATGGTATTCTGAAATTGCAAATCTTGTGTCCATTGGTATTTCCTCCGTCTCTTTTTTGTATTCACTCATAAAGTGAATTACTATTCACCTCAATTATAGCACTTATAAATCAAATGTCAAATGCTTTTGAAAAATTTTTTGTAAATCTTTTCACAGGTTTTAGTTAATTTTTGTCTATCAGCTTTGTTTGATAGATGATTTTTAACTACATATATGCGAACACACACAATATATATGTTATAAAGCTGTTAAATCGCAAGATATATCAGCGTTACAATTTTTTCGGTGAATATATGGGCAAAAACACAACAAACGTGAAAAAATCGGGCAAAGGATAGCCCTTGCCCGACAGTTTTCTACTGATGTGTTTATTTTATTGACGAAGCTGTGATTATATCTCCGCTTGCTTCCACGGGAACATTGAACGTTACGCTGTCGCCGACATTGAGTATTACTACCCTTTCGGCGTCCTTGACGCCAAGCTTATAGAAGGTGTCGCCCGTATTAAGCTTGATATAGAAGTAGGTTTCGCCGCCTGTAACGACCGAACGGATTTCCGCTACCGTGCCGCTGACCTCTTTTGTTTCGGGCTGAGCCTGAGTTTGGTCATTTTCGCCGATTTCGTCAATGTTAATATCAAGGTTTATACCGTTCTTTTTAAGGTTGTCGGCATAATTCTCGGTGCACTCCGTAAGCGTAGAGCCGATACCTACCACCGTTGACTGCTTAACGTTTACCATTGCATACATTTTAACAAGCTCACTCGAATCTTTAAGAGCCATAAAGTATGTCGGCTCGCCGCTGATATTGAGGAGCAACGGGAAGGTCGCCGTATATGAATACTGCTGAACAGCACCCTGTGCCGAGGTCTGCGCCGTATTTTCAAGAGCGCCCGATATCGGATAATACTTTGTCTCCTTTGTACGCTGATTGAGAAGCACGAAGCCGATAATCGACTGGTCGGAGCTTATCGAGGTAACGCCCGTGTACATATATACGTCGTCGTTGAGTGCAAGATAATTGTAGCCGGAGCTTGTAACCTTAACGCCCTCCTGACCTATCAAGGAGTTGATAAAGCCGTGTGAAAGTTTGCCGTAATAATTGTACTGCTCGTTGAGTATAGTTGCAGAGTAAACCCTGTCTATCCACTGCCATTCGTCATCTGTAACAAATGAATTTGTGGGAAGCTTTGTTTTTCCGTTTGTGCTTGTTGAAATTATCTGGCTTGTTCCGTCGATTGAATTTACAACGACCGCACCGATAACATCCGTTCCGCCGAAAAGACCGATTGTTTTGTCGAGAATCGGAACTATCCAATAGGGATGACCGCTTTCGTCAATTTCAAAGCTCGGAGTACCGAACATATAGGTCGGATATTCAAAGCGAAGATGTCTCAAAAGGTATCTGTTGAAATGCTCTGCCGGAGAATATTTCATACCGCTTTCAAGACGAATGATTTCACTCTTTTGAGTGGTCATATCCACTATTATATATGCGGGAAGTCCGTCTCTTGTATTTTTAAGCCATTTGAAAATATCGCCGTAGTCAAGCGAGGTAACACGGACGGGCGTGCCCTTATAGTTTATCTGTGTGGAATAATTCGAAACGATAAACTGCGAAACCATATCGGAAAGGTCGCCGAGTGTTCTGACAGCAAGATTGTTAGCGGAGGTTGCGTCAAGCGTGGGAACTGCCGAAAAATCGATTTCCGCAACATCCTCTGCAAAGTCGCCCTCCTCAACCGTCAAAAGGTGCGAATACGCATTTGCTCTGAAAAGCTGTGCGCCCACAACAAAGCCGACAAGGCATACAACAGCCAATACAGCCATAATAATTCCCGGTACGGTTGAACGCTTCTTTACATAGGACTGATATTCGGGATGAATCGCAACCTTGCACGAAAGCACGGTAAGTCCGATATAAATAAGGCAGATGAATGCGATGTACATATACAATTCGATTGCCTTAAAGTTAAGCGCAGGAATCATAAAGTAATACGTAACAGCCGCAAAAATCGCCGTAAGAATAAGATTTATAATAATCTTCTTCTTTGCATTTCTCGGCGGAATATAGACGTCAGAAACAGGGATATTGCTATTCCCGTCGTCGTCCTTGCCGTGAGTAAAATCTACATTGATTGGCTCCATAGTCTAATCTCCTTTTTAGTAAGTAGGTTTAGTATATATCATTATCGGCGTTTTTGCAACTTTTTATATTACAATTCCGCCGTTAACGGAAATAACCTGTCCCGTTATATAGCTTGCCTTTTCCGAGCATAAAAAAGCGACGGCATTTGCGACGTCCTCCGCCCTTCCGAGCCTTGAAAGCGGTATTTCCTCTCTCAACGCTTCCTTATCCGCTTCGGAAAAGCCTGACATCATATCGGTTTCAATAACTCCCGGAGAGACCGCATTTACGCAAATTCCCGAAAGTCCCGTTTCCTTTGCAAGAGCTTTCGTCATTCCGATAAGCCCTGCCTTCGCTGCCGAATAATGCACCTCGCATGAGCCGCCCGTTTCGCCCCACATAGACGTTATATTGATTATTCTGCCCGACTTTTCATTTATCATAGACGGCAATATTGCTCTTGTGAAATAAAATGCACCAGACAGGTCAACGCCTATCATCCTGCTCCAATCCTCATCGGTAATATCCGTAAACAGCTTTTGCTGCGCTATCCCTGCGTTGTTTACAAGAACATCAACGGCTTTTCTGTCCTTTAGCACAGCCCTTACGACCGCATTTACGCCTTCGGAGTCGGAAACATCACATTTATACGCCTTAACATTGGGATATAATTCACTTTCGAGCTCCTTTGCAAGCTTTTCTGAGGAATTATAGATAGCAGCGACAAAAAAACCGTCCCCGACGAGCCTTTTTGCGATTGCTTTTCCTATTCCTCTTGCAGCACCCGTTACTATTGCTGTTTTTTGCATTTTTTCATCACCTTTAATATTGTAACATATAATTATCCGCAATAACAGCCCTTTTATTAGCAGATTTTCCGGAAATTTCCGGATTTTTGATAACTTATTAACAATTTTTTATCTTTTTAGGGTGTATATTTATTGACTTAGACGGCATATTTTGCTATGATTATAGCAAGCATTTATACCATTTTAATTATGTAGGAGGAATTATTTTGACTGATTCAAGAACAATGGCATATATCAATATGTATGCGGTACTCGGAACACTCGAAAATCTCTGTGAGCTTGACAGCAAGGCTAAAGAGCTTATTTCCGGAATGAAGAAGCCTGTTTCAATCGGATTTACCGTTAACGACGGCCCGAGCGCAACAATCACTTTTTCATCAAAGGGCTGTCGCATGGAGGATGGCTTAAAGGATTGTGACATTAAAATCCCGTTTTCATCCTGCGAGAAATTCAACGGAATGATTGACGGAACTGTTACTCCTGTACCCGTAAAGGGCTTTACAAAAATCGGCTTTCTGTTAAAGACCTTCGTTGCTCTCACAGACAGACTTGCTGAGCTTATGCGTCCGACAGAGGAAATGCTCAAGGACAGAGATACCTTTATTCTCTCGACTCAGCTTACATTCTACACAATCTGTGTTGCAATGGCTCAAATCGCCAACCAGGATCCGATCGGTCAGGCATCCGCCTCTTATATGGTTGACGGCGACATTTTAATCGGCATCAAGAACGGACCTACGAGCACCATCCGTGCCAAAGACCATCATCTTGTTGCTATAAAGAAGGCTCCCGAAAATCCGAGAGCAATTATGACCTTTGCAGACTATGACCTTGCAAGCGACCTCTTCAACGGCAGAGTTAACGCTCTTGAGGAGCTCGGCAGAGGCACAGTTGAAATCAAGGGTATGGCTTCAATGGTTGACAATATGAACAGACTCCTTGACAGAGTCGCTTTGTACTTAGCATAAGGAGGAAAAACAGATGAGTAAATTTCCTGAATACAAACATGACAAAGGCCGTGAGTACTTTGACAGAGCGCTCAAGGTAATTCCGGCAGGTATATACGGACACCTCGGTCCCTCAGAGGGCCTTTGGATTCCGATAAACAAGTGGCCCTTCTTCTCGGAAAAGGCTCAAGGCTCATATTTCTGGGACGTTGACGGCAACAAGTACATTGACTATATGTGCGCTTACGGTCCTAACGTTTTGGGTTACAATGACCCCGACGTTGACGCTGCAGCTATGAAGCAGCTCAAAAAGGGCAACTGCACAACCTCTCCCGGTAAGGTAATGGTTGAGTGTGCGGAAAACCTTGTTGACACGGTAGCTTCGGCTGACTGGGCATTCTTCTGCAAGAACGGCTCGGACACAACAACGCTTGCTGTTATGAGTGCAAGAGCACATACACATAAGAAAAAGATGATTTTCCTCAAGGGCTATTATCACGGCGACTTCCAGTGGGCACAGAAAATCGACTATCCCGGTATTCTTCCCGAAGAGGTTGCAAACAACGTAGTTGTTCCGTGGTTTGACCTGAACGCTCTTGACGAGGTTTGGGACAGATACGACGGCGACGTTGCAGGCATTATTGCTCAGCCCTATGACCACGGTAACTTCAAGGACAACGAGGTTGCAAACAAGGAATATTGGACCTCTGTTCGTAAGTGGTGCGACGACCACGGCGTAGTTCTTATCTTCGACGACGTTCGTACAGGCTTCCGTCTTGACCTTGCGGGAAGCGACCACTACTACGGCATTAAGGCAGACCTTATATGCTTCTGTAAAGCTCTTGCAAACGGCTACAATATGTCGGCTCTTTGCGGCGGCGAGCATATGAAGGCTACTGTTTCGGGTATGACCTACACAGGCTCTTATTGGATGAGCGCAGTTCCGTTTGCGGCTTCAATCGCTTGTATCAATAAGATGAAAAAGCTCGACACCCCCACCCTCTTCCGCAAGCTCGGAACAGAGCTTACAGACGGCTTAAAGGCTGCGGCTGCTAACAACGGCTTCGACCTCAAGGTATCGGGCGAGCCTGCATTGTTCTATTTGAGAATAGCAAACGATGACAGCCTTATGCTTCATCAGGAATGGATTGCTGAATGTGTATCGAGAGGTCTTTTCCTCGCTTCGCACCACAACCATTTCATCAACGCTTCTCTTACAGAGGACGACATCAAGGTTTCTATCGACATTGCGGAGGACGCATTCAACGTTGTTCGTAAGAATCACCCCGAACTTTTCTAATTTAGGATTCAGACGGGCGGTACTTTTCCGCCCGTGATATAAAAAGGAGGCAATTCTATGGCTAATTTATCCAAAAAGGAATGGTTAGCACTCGAAAATAAGGCTTATGAGCTTCGTAAACTTTGCTTGCAGACAACAATGTGGGCAGGAAGCGGACATATCGGCGGCGGCTTGAGTGTAATGGATTTACTTACCGTTCTTTATCACAAGTATCTCAACATCAAGGTTGAGGACCCTCATTGGGAGGACAGAGACCGCTTTATCCTCAGTAAGGGACACGCAGGCATCGCTTACGCTCCCGTTCTTTGCGAAAAGGGCTTCAACGATCCCGAGCAGCTTAAAACCTTTAACCTTTCAGGCTCAAAGATGGGTATTCACCTTGACTCAAACAAGGTTGACGGCGTTGACGCTTCAACAGGCTCACTCGGTCACGGTGTTTCCATTGCGGCAGGTACAGCTCTTGCGGCAAGACTTATGAATAAGGACTATCTCACATATGTTGCAACAGGCGACGGCGAGCTTGGCGAAGGCTCGAACTGGGAAGGCTTTATGACAATAAACCACTATCAGCTTTCAAACTGCATCGTATTCATCGACCGTAACCATTGTATGATCGACGGTCCGACAGAGGAAGTTATGAAGCTTGAACCGCTTGCAGACAAGATGATTGCTTTCGGCTTTAACACAATTTGCATTGACGGCAACAACATCGGCGAACTTTGCGACGCTATCGACGTAGCTATCGCAAGAAGCAAGGAAAAATGTGCTCCCACCTGTATCCTTATGGACACACAGAAGGGCGCAGGAATCAAGTCTATCGCAGGCGACTATCATTGTCACTATATGGCAATCGACGACGACACCTTTGCTAAGTACAGCAAGGAGCTCGAAGAGGATTACAAGCAGAGAGTGGCAAGAGCTGAAAAGGAGGGTAAATAATTATGGCAGGCGGATTTGTATATAATGCAATCGACCAGACAGAGGTTGCTACCGCTGAAATTTACGGTAAAGCGATTTCTGATATAATGCAGAAGGACCCCAGGGTTTGCGCTATCACAGCTGACCTTGCAAAATCTACAAAATTGGGCGACGTTCTTAAAACTTGCCCCGAAAGAGTTATCAACGTAGGTATTGCAGAGCAGGATATGTTCGGCGTAGGCGCAGGTATGGCAAGAGCAGGTATGATTCCTTTCATCTCCGGCTTCTCGGTATTTACCTCAATGCGTGCTTGCGACCAGCTTCACACAGATATTTGCTATCAGAACGTAAACGCAAAAATCATTGCTACACACGCAGGCACATCCTTCGGTCAGGCAGGCTCAACTCACCATGCTATCGTTGACCTTGCTATCACAAGAGCAATGCCCAACCTCACTGTTATCGTTCCCGCAGACGGACTTGAAACAGCTAACGCTGTAAACGCTGCTTATGATAACTACGGACCTTATTACATCCGTATCAACCGTGGCTTTGACCGTGTTCTCTATGATAATATGGACTACGGCTTCGAGGTTGGTAAGGCAGTTGAAATTCATCCCGGTACCGATATTACGGTTATCGCTTGCGGCTCTTGCGTATTCCAGGCTAAGCAGGCTGCTGAATTCCTTGAGAACGCCGAGGGCTTGAAGGTTCGTGTACTCAATATGCACACAATTAAGCCTATCGACAGAGATGCTATTCTCAAGGCTGTTATGGACACAAGAAGAATTATCACCGTTGAGGATCACTCGGTTATCGGCGGTCTCGGCTCGGCTGTTGCTGAGGTTATGGCTGAAGCAGGTAAAGGCTGCGCATTCAAGCGACTCGGTCATCAGGATAAATTCGCTCCCATCGGTCTCCACGAGGACATTATGTCCGCTGTCGGCATTGACGCAAACGGCATTATCGCTGCTGTTCGTGAGGTTATGAAGGCTGACTTCGAAGAGGACGACAACTGGGACGACGATGTATAAGAAATACATTTGAGATTGATTATATATCGGAAAGTGAGTTGATTAAATGCATACAAAAGAAGAGCTTTATGCCAATAAAATATTTTTCAATGCCGCATTGCCTCTTATCAAGGTAATTGCGCAGGATGTTCCGTCGCTTAAAAAGCAGTACGAAAAGGTGCACGCCGTTATTCAGGTCAGCGCACTTGATCCGGAGGCTGAAGGCGGAAAAATCGGAATGCATTATGTTATAAACGGACCTGATGATTGGCTTATTCATCTTAATAAGGTTGATCCCAAGCCCCACGTTGAGCTTGAATTCAAGTCTGTTGAAGCAATGAACGCATTCTTTAAGGGCAAGATTTCGCCCGCTACTCTCCCGAAAATGAGAGGTATCGCAAAGCATTTCGGCGCTTTCAAGGCGTTCTTGATGACGCTTCTTAAAATGTCGAGCGTGCTTTCTGCAACCACACCTCCCGAAAAGGAAGAGGATAAGCAGCTTATGGTTAAATGTATGTTCTATCTTCTTTCAAGCGGCATCAGCCAGCTTAACAAGATGGGACACGACGAAATTCACGACTGGGCGCTCAAATCTCCCGACCGTGTTTATGCACTTGCAGTTGACGGTCATCCCGAGGTTTCGGCATTCATCAGAATTAAAGCCGGCAAGTCAAGAGCAGGCAGAGGCGAATACAAACGTGCAATGCCGTTCTTCACACTTCGCTTTGACACACTTGATTCGGCTCTCGGCACACTTCTCGGAATTGACGATATGCTCACGGCAGTTAAGCAGGGTCATATTATCATGGACGGTGCTCCCGAGTTCGGCGGTCAGTTCGGCGGCTTTATGCTCGCAGTCGGCGACCTTGCAAAATAACTTATACCTACAAAAAGAACCTATCCTTACGGATAGGTTCTTTTATTATGCTTTAGAATTTTATTACTTTTCGGTTCTGCTCTGCTCCTGCCAATCGGTTTTGACCTCGCCGTTATCCACAAACACAAACAGGCGGCTCTTAACCTGACCGACGGTCGCAAAGCTGTTTTCCGCTTCGTTGTACGCTCTTAAATCGGTCGTTATTTCGACCACCGACATATTTTTGCTGTCGCTCAACACCGTATATGTGCTGTACGCAGGTGCTTTTTCATCTGTCGTAAAGGCGTCAAGCTTTGCCTTGATTTCACTGTTGAGCTTTTTCAGCTGTTCGTCGTCCGCACCGTGCAGCTTAACCGCCGTCAGCTTATAATCGGTTACGTTCCACACGACCGCCTTTGAAAGCGAAGAATTGTTATAAGCCGTCAATGCAAGCACCGCTGCGAGCTGAATAAATATTATTACCGCAAAAATTTTTAATTTTTTCATTTCGTTTCGCCTCCCGTTTCAACAACGGCAATATATGGCACTTCATCTGCTCCGAAGCTTATCCATACCTGCCATTTACTGTTGTTTTCAGCACCCGAGAGGGTATAAGCAAAGTCATTTGCCGACGAGCAAAGCTTTTCCGCTTTCATATCGGAGACAAAGCCGTTGCTTCTTACATACTGTTCGGAAATCCATTCCGTCTGCGACGAAAGAGTGTACTCGTTGACATATCTTGCGCCGTCTGCGTGGGTCTTTCCGTAATCGTGCTCAAAAGCGCTCTCGTAAAATTCCAACGGAGCACCTGTCATTTGACCGTTCTCCGAAATTGTGGTAATGCTCACGTTCTCATTGAGCTTCCATCTTCTCGGTGCAAGCTCAACAATTTGCAAAATCAGCAATATCAATACCGCCGCCTGCATAAGCGCAAGCAAAACCCATAAGGTCCGTTTCTGTGTTTTCATAATAGTCCTCCTTTTTATAAATAAAATTATTTTCCTGCGTCATACTGTCCTGCCGACATACATTCCGCCTTATTATCTTCAAGCTTGGTTAAAGCGTTTTTCCTGTAACGGTCAAATCGCTTTAATGTTTTTATCATTTTCACAACATAGGCTATTAGTATCGTGCTTGTTGAGAGGAATATCACTCTCGAAAATGCCAAAAATATTCCGCCTATATAAGCCGCAACCTTTCTCGGTCTTCCAAACATCCACAAATCCATAAGGGCAAGGAATTCCTTTGACACCAACCGCAAAAAAATCGCAACCGCAATCGCAATAACATACATTACAACCATCGGTATCAGCTGCTTTGTCGTTTCCTTTTTTCTGTTTTGATAAGAGCTTTCGATATCAGAATACATTTTTATATATCCCGAGCGTGTCATTCTGATTTCTTTATTGAGAAAGCTCATATCCTCATTATAAAGATGAACGAGGTAATCTCTGTTCATTTGCTCGCCTTCGATAAATGTGTCCGGGTTATTCTCAAACATATCCGGCTTTTCAGCGTTTTTATTATCCTGTTTATTCTCTTGAGTATTCATAGCCAGCTCCTTTTACGACTCAGCGTCATACATTCCCTCGGCCATACAATCGTTTTTGCGTTTTTCGAGCATCTTTAGAGAATGTGCCATACTTTTTTGAGCGTCCTTCAGCCTTTTAAGCAAGGCAACCACAAAAAATAAAAATATGGGTATTGAAATTATCAGCGTCCATCTGTACAGAATTAAAAACGCTCCTCCGTCCGCCACTAACCGAAACGCCTTTGCAAGCAACAAGGTCAAAAGAAAAACAGAAGCTAAAAATATAAAGCTTTTTACCGTTCCGGAAAGCTCACGCTTGTAAACCTCTTGTATTTGATTGTACCGTGTTAAATATTCCGAGCGAGTCATCCGTATTTCTCTGTTGAAAAAGCCCATATCCTCGCCGTAAAGCTCTTTTAGATATCCACGGTTTATTTTATCGTTTTCGCCGAAGGTATCAAGATTGTTTCCGTAAAACATATCGCCCAGAGATTGCTTTTCGCTGTGATTTTCATCATTAGCTGTATTTTCAGAGAGTTTTTTATCGTTTTCTTCCATATCAAGCCCTCCCATTTCAATATACCTTTAATTATTCAAAATGTCAAGCAAAATACCGTTGTGATAAGTAACAAAAAAGCACTGACAAATTTGTCAGTGCTTAAAATGAAAGCTTGTCAATTATTTATTCGCTTTTGACTTTTCGCCTGCATTGATAATCAGGTTTGCGCCCGAAAGCACAATCAAACCTATGAAAATCACAAGCATTATTACCCATGCGGTGCTCAGATTGAAGGTCGATACGCTTGCAACAAACGGTAGAAGCGTTTTCATAAGTGCCGATTCAAAGAAATCGCCGAGGTTGACCGTTCCGCTTACAATCGGAGCTGAAACATAACGGAACGAAATGAACATAGCGATAGTCGATACAAGACCCGCAACCGAAATGCCGAAATGGATTTTTGTGTTGTTCGAAGCAATAACCGATACAAATACCGCAAGCGCAATCACGATTGTCAACGCAAAGAAAACGGTAGTTACTATCAGCGGCGTTTTAATGTCCGAAAGATTGGTCAAAAGGTCGGTTATGCTCGTTTTATTCTCCGAGGACTCCTGTATAAGCGGCAATATCTTCTTGACAAACATATTTATACCGAGATAGCCGTATGTAGAGCCGTCGTCGTTCTCGCTGCCCGAATACTGTGCAAGGAGCTTGAACACGGGAGACTCAATAACATAATAAATAAGGTCGGCGAAATATGCCGCTATCGGCACGCTGATTGCCGCCAAAGCCATCACGACCCTACAGCCGATATCATAGCCCGTAGCCTTAACTTTTGCTTTTTTTGCGCTCATAATACATTTCTCCTTTATTTGCCCCACGAAGAATTGAGGGCAACGGTCAAGTTGAATATCTTATTATCCTTTTCGGAATTCTTATCCACACAGAAATAACCCTTACGCATAAACTGGAACACATCGCCTGCTTTTGCGTTTTCAAGGCTGCCCTCGATAACGCAATCTTTAAGAACGATAAGTGAGTCGGGGTTGAGATTCTGCTTGAAATCTCCGTTTGTCTCATCCGAGGGATTGGGAACATTGAAAAGTCGGTCATACATATTAACGGTTGCCCTGAAGCAATCATCACGGCTTACCCAATGTATTGTGCCCTTGACCTTTCTGCCGTCGGGAGACTCTCCGCCCTTTGACTCGGGGTCATAGGTGCAGTAAATTCTGACGGGATTGCCCTGCTCATCAGTCTCAAAGCGTGTGCACTTTACGAAATATGCGCTCTTGAGCCTAACCTCGTTGTCGGGATAAAGACGGAAATACTTTTTAACAGGCTCTGCCATAAAGTCGTCTCTCTCAATAAAAAGATGCTTTGAGAATTTAACCGTTCTTGTGCCCATTTCGGGGTGGTCGGGATGAACGGGAATTTCAATATCCTCAGTCTGTCCGTCGGGATAGTTTTCAACGATAAGCTCAATCGGGTCAAGGACTGCCATTGCTCTCGGTGCGGTTGAGTTCAACGCATCACGAACGCAAGCCTCCAAAAGTCCCATATCAACAACCGAATAAGCCTTTGAAACGCCTATCTTATCACAGAAATCACGGATAGCAGCCGCAGGATAGCCACGTCTCCTCATACCGCTGAGCGTAACCATTCTCGGGTCGTCCCAGCCGTCAACAATACCCTCGTTTACAAGTGCAAGGCATTTTCTCTTACTTGTAAGGCAGTAATTGAGGTTAAGTCTTGCAAACTCAATCTGCCTCGGAGGCTGCTCTATTTCGCACGCTTTAAGGAACCAATCATAAAGCGGTCTGTGATTTTCAAATTCAAGCGAGCAAAGAGAATGTGTAACTCCCTCTTTTGCGTCCGAAAGCGGATGAGCGAAGTCGTACATAGGATAAACGCACCACTTGTCGCCCGTCTGATGATGAGAAATGTGCGCTATTCTGTAAATAACGGGGTCTCTCATATTTATATTCGGAGAAGCCATATCGATTTTAGCTCTCAAAACTCTTTCGCCGTTTTCAAACTCGCCGTCTGTCATTCTCTTGAACAAATCAAGGTTTTCCTCAATACTTCTATCTCTGTAAGGGCTGTTCTTACCCGCTTCGGTAAGCGTGCCTCTGTACTCTCTGATTTCGTCTGCGCTCAAATCGTCAACATAGGCAAGCCCCTTGTTGATAAGCTTTATCGCACATTCATAAATGAAATCAAAATAGCTTGAAGCAAAAAGGCACTTGTTCCACTTGAAGCCGAGCCACTCAATATCCTCTTTGATAGCGTCAACGTACTCCATATCCTCTTTTGACGGGTTAGTGTCGTCAAGACGGAGATTGCAAACGCCGTTGTACTTTTCACTTGTGCCGAAGTTTATGCAAATAGCCTTTGCATGACCTATATGCAAATAGCCGTTAGGCTCAGGCGGAAAACGGGTTTGAACGTGGTCATACACGCCTTCTTTAAGATCCTCATCGATGAAATCGTGTATAAAGTTTGAAGCTTTGATTTCTTCCATCATTTTTCCTCCTTAAACTTCTTTTCGGCTTTTTCAAGTCTTGCCGCAACCTCATCCGCACCTAAAACGGCGATTATCGAATGAAGGTCGGGCGTATTTGTTCTGCCCGTAAGAGCAATTCTTATTACAGTTGAAACATCGCCGACATGACCCTTATAGCTGTCGGGATTTTGCTTGTATTCCTTAACGTTCGGGGTAAAGCCAAGCGGCTCGCACATTGCTTTTATCTTGTCGAACCACACCTGCTTATCGTCCGTAACGTCAAATATCTTTTTATATTCCGAAGCTATTGCCGCCGCATCCTCGGGAGCAATATTTTCGGGGAGAGTATAATTCTCTTTATAGGTTTCGTTATAAAGATAGCTTACATAGTCCAAAACCTCGGACCACTTTGCAATATCCTTTCTCGGCTTCGTGTTTTCACGGTCGATATTGAGTATCGCAACAGCCTTTTCCTTATCTGCGTCAAAGAGCCTGTAAAGCGTTTCGTCGTAGGTCTTTGCCCAATTAAACGTATAATCGAAAACCGTTTGAGCCTTCATTTTTGAAATTGCATTCTTGCTGACATCCGCCAATTTAACCAAGTCAAAAAGGCAGCCGCTCGGGCTCATCTTTTTAAGATTGAACGGGAAATTAAGAGCGTTTTCGGTCGGATTTGCTCTTCTCCAATCCTCGAAATTAGAGTTGAGAAGTCCCAAAAGATAGTCTATAAGTCCCTCGCTCGGATAACCCTGCTCAATAAAGTAGCTTACAGCCGCTTCGGGGTCCTTACGCTTTGAAAACTTACGCTTCGTGCCGTCAACCTCGTCAATTTTCATTACCTGCGGAGTGTGCGCATACTTAGGAAGCTTAAAGCCGCAAGCCTTGAAAAGTGCTATGTGCTTCGGGGTTGAGGAAATCCATTCCTCGCCTCTGATAACGTGAGTCGTTCTCATAAAATGGTCGTCGCAAACGTGTGCAAAATGATAAGTCGGAATACCGTCGCTCTTTAAGAGCACCTCGTCGATAACGTTTTCGGGCATTTCAATTTTTCCTCTGACAATATCGTCAAAGTAAACCCGTCTGTTTTCATCCCCGTCGGAACGGAAACGCAAAACATATTTTTCGCCGTTTTTGATTTTTTCCTCAATCTGCTCGTATGTAAGCTCACGGCACTTTGCCCATTTTCCGTAATATCCGGCAAAAGCCGCACCCTCTTTTTCCTGCCTGTCACGAAGGTCATTTAGCTCCTCCGCCGTGCAGAAGCAAGGATATGCTTTGCCCTCTTTTACAAGCTGCTTTGCAACAGTTTGGTAAATTTCAACCCTCTTTGACTGCGTATACGGACCGTACTCGCCCTTTTCGGTATCCTTGCCCGTAACGCCCTCGTCAAACTCAAGTCCGAACGACGAAAAGCCGTCAAGTATAGCGTCAACGCCGTCGCCGACCTCACGCTTTTTGTCGGTGTCCTCAATTCTGAGCATTGAAACACCGCCCGTCGCCTGTGCCGTAAGAATATCGGTAAGTGCGCCGAACAATCCGCCTATGTGCAAATATCCTGTGGGGCTCGGTGCAAATCTTGTTACCCTTGCGCCCTCTTTAAGGCTTCTCTGCGGATATTTTTCCTCATAATATTCGGGAGTTTTATCTATGTGCGGAAAAAGAAGCTCCGCAAGTTTCTCAAATTCAGTCAAAATGACACCCCACATTAAACTATTTATAACTTAAAACGGAGTCTTCCGTACAGAAGGCTCCGATTTTTCTCAGCCTGCGCCCATTTGAACCTTTTGGTCGTCATCCGGAAATTCTTTTCTCTGAATATCAGCTCCGAGGCTTCTGAACTTATCAACAACATTCTCATATCCTCTTTCGATATGATGAATATCCTCAATTTCAGTAACGCCCGTCGCAACAAGACCCGCTATCATCATAGCTGCGCCTGCTCTAAGGTCGTCGGCTTTAATCGGTGCGCCCTTTAATCCTTCAACGCCCTCAATAACCGCCGTTTTTCCGTTAACGTGTATTTGTGCGCCCATTCTTGAAAGCTGTTCGGCATATCTGAAACGATTGTCCCAAACGCTTTCCGATATAATACTTGTGCCCTTTGCAATGCTCAAAAGCACGGCAAACTGCGGCTGCATATCAGTCGGGAAGCCGGGATGCGGCATAGTTTTAATGTTACACTTGCCTGCTCTGCCCGTTGCGCTTACCCTGACAGCGTCGTCGTACTCCTCAACGTTAACTCCGCATTCCACAAGCTTTGCCGTTATGGACTCCAAGTGCTTCGGAATTACGTTTTTAACAAGGACATTGCCTCTTGTTGCCGCAGCGGCAACCATATATGTTCCCGCTTCGATTTGGTCGGGAATTATAGAATACTCACAGCCGTGAAGCTCTTCAACGCCGTGAATTTTAATAACGTCTGTACCTGCGCCTCTGACGTCGGCACCCATTGTGTTAAGGAAGTTTGCCAGGTCAACTATGTGCGGCTCCTTCGCCGCATTCTCGATTATAGTAAGTCCTCTCGCTCTGACAGCGGCAAGCATACAGTTTATGGTAGCTCCGACAGACACAACGTCAAGGTAAATCGAATTGCCCAAAAGCTTGTCGGCTCTTGCGTTTACCATAGCATTTTCTTCCATAGTAACGGTTGCGCCGAGAGCCTCAAAGCCCTTTATGTGCTGGTCGATCGGACGAACACCGAGATAGCATCCGCCGGGCATTGCAACCTCGGCTCTGTTAAATCTGCCGAGCAACGCACCGATAAGATAATATGACGCACGAAGCTGCTTTGAAAGCTCATGCTCAACGACATAAGAGTTTATAAACCTTGTGTCGATCTCAATGGTGTTTTTATTTATAAATTTAATTTTTGCGCCCATGATATTCAAAATGTTAATCATGGCGGTAACGTCGCTTATATTCGGTATATTTTCAATTCTGCAAACATCTTTAGCAAGAATGGTCGCAGGAAGAATTGCTACTACTGCGTTTTTTGCACCGCTGACGGTAACTTCTCCCCTCAGCGGATGACCGCCGTTTATAACAAACTTATCCAAAGACGGTTCACTCCCTAATCTAAGATTTTTCACACTTCAATATGTATATGCTTTCGCAGATAAAATTCCACATTATCGACATTATTATACCACCAAACAGTGCAAATTAAAAGTCTTTTTTTATATTTTTTTAATGCTCCTTGAAAATATAAAAAAACAGAGCCGTAATTTCAAATTACAGCTCTGAAAAATATTGATTTTTAACAGCTTATGCCTTGCCGCCGCAGCCGAGAACAGTTTCAATCTTATGAGAAACAACTGCTTCGATAGCATCTCTTGCGGGTGTGAGATACTTTCTCGGGTCAAAGTCAGCAGGATTTTCTGCAAAGTGCTTACGAAGAGCAGCGGTCATTGCGATACGAATGTCCGAGTCAACGTTGATTTTACAAACAGCCATTGATGAAGCCTGACGAAGCATTTCCTCGGGGATACCGATAGCGTCGGGCATCTGACCGCCGTACTGATTGATAGTCTTAATGTCGTCCTGATTTACAGAGCTTGCGCCGTGAAGAACGATCGGGAAGCCGGGAAGTCTCTTTTCAACTTCTTCGAGAATATCGAAACGAAGCTGAGGCTTCTGACCGGGCTTGAACTTATATGCACCGTGAGAAGTACCGATAGCGATAGCAAGCGAGTCAACGCCTGTTCTTGTAACGAAATCAAGAACCTGATCGGGGTTTGTGTAAGACTCTTTACCGGATTCAACTACAACCTCATCCTCAACGCCTGCAAGAGTACCGAGCTCGCCCTCAACAACTACGCCGTGAGCGTGAGCGTATTCAACTACCATCTTTGTAAGAGCAACGTTCTCCTCATAGGGAAGAGAGCTGCCGTCGATCATAACGGAAGTAAATCCGCCGTCGATGCAAGCCTTGCAGGTTTCAAAGTCGGGACCGTGGTCAAGGTGAAGAGCGATCGGAAGACCTGTTTCCTCTGCCGCAGCCTTTACCATAGCAACGAGATAGCCGTGTGAAGCGTACTTTCTCGCACCTGAAGATACCTGAAGAATTACGGGAGCGTCAAGCTTCTTGGCAGCTCTTGTAATTCCCTGAATAATCTCCATATTGTTTACGTTGAAAGCACCGATAGCGTAACCGCCCTCGTAAGCTTTCTTGAACATTTCTGTTGTTGTTACTAATGGCATATTTTTCCACTCCTTGAGTAAAAATAAATTTTTAACTTATTTAATTGCGAGGCTATTATACCCCACTGCCGTTGATATGTCAAATAAAACAGCCAAAAATTAACATTATTTTCAATATTTCGCAGTAACCGACAGCACATTTTCGGAATAAAATGAGTCGGGAGGGATTGATATGAATTGCTTTTTCAGCTCCGCTGTTTTGAAGAACTTGGCAGGTGAAACCGCCGGCATACGCTCCGCAGTGCTCATAAGCTCCGAAAGCTCCGAGCTTGTGCACAGGCTTTTGTCATCCTGCGTTGCAAGGGCGGAAAGAGACGGACTTTCCTGCCTTAAATTCTTATCAAAATACGACTATGACAAGCTGTGCGCCGTGTATATCAAAAACCGAAAAATTTTTATCGGCGATAAGACTATTATTCCCGATTTACACGAATTTTCCACGGTAAAAACAGTAGATGCCGATTTAATTTACGAAAGCACGCTCGATAAAAGCGTTGTCGGCAAGCTTAATTCACAACGCAAGATGTACATATCCGAAGCGGCGAAATATGAAAGTTCCGCAGCCGTCATCTCAAGAGAAAGCTCAAAAATGCTCTCTCAATTTGTTGACAAGGCAAAAATTTTGAACTATATTCTGCGTTTTATGCAGCGAAAGGGGCTTCGTCAAGCATCAAAAAACGGGTTTGAAAGCACTTTCACTCTCGGCAATATTACCTCTTGGGGCGTTCATACCTGCTTTGAGTCCGTCGCCGAAAAATGCTCCGACGTCTACTCAATCTGCGACTGCACAAGGAATATCGCTTCGCTGCTGATAAACGGCTTTTCCTCTGCTTTTCGCCAATGCGGAAAGGACACCGAAAAATTTACCTGCTCGCTGTGTCCCGAGTTTTCAGAGCACCTGTGCATACCCGAGCTGTCGCTTGCCTTTGTGTGTGAAAACGATTATCATCCGTACCGTTACTCCGACTCGGGCGAAATTTCTCAGGCACGCTTTTTGAAGCGTAACATTCCGCATTGCCTGACGGAAAAGCTCGCCTGCAACGAAGATCTCAAAGACGAGCTTATAAGCTCTGCGGTTTTCTCGCTTTATGATGCTATGGAAAGGGACAACGAGCTTTGCCGATATTTGCAAGCCTTTGAAAATGTCGAAAAATATGCCGCTTTAAGCAAGGAAATCGAAAATCTTTGCTTTGAGTGATTTGACAAAGCCGTATAATTGATATACTATATTATATATGCTAAAAAAGGCGGCGAGAATATGAAAATCATAGATATTTCAAACGATTTGCTTACAGCTGAAGTGTATGAGGGCGACCCTGTGCCCGAGCTTAAACAGGTCAGAGAAATCTCGCCCGAGTCTTATTATAATTTGAGCGTTTTGGATGCCTGTCTGCACAACGGAACTCACGTTGACGCTCCGCTTCATTTTATTCCCGACGCAGAGCCCGTTGACAAAATTCCGCTTGAAAAATTCATCGGTCCTTGCAAGGTAATCGAGGTATCCGAGGGAATAATCACGGGCAGACTTATTGAGGAATATTTCCCGAGGGATTGCAAGCGTGTGCTTATAAAATCAAAGGGCAAGGCTTTTGTGCATTATACGGCGGCGGAGGTTATGGCGCACTTCGGCTATGAGCTTATCGGAACAGACGGCGTAAGCATTGAGGCTCCCGACTCCGACGGAAGCACGCACAGAGCACTTCTGAATGCAGAAATAGCAATTCTTGAGGGGTTAAATCTTGAAGAAGCGAAAAACGGCGAATATTTTCTTATCGCACCGCCCGTAAAAATTTCCGGTGCAGAGGCTTCGTTTACAAGAGCCGTTCTCATTTCCGATTATATATTTTGGAGCAGTAAAAACTGAAGTAATATATGAAAAATGTCGTTATAATCGGCGCAGGCCCGGCAGGACTTACGGCAGGGCTTGAGCTGTTGCGAAAATCAAATAGTGAGTATAATGTTACCGTGCTTGAGGCAAGTGAGCGTGTCGGCGGTATATCCGCAACCGTTAACTGCTCGGGCAACCGTATGGATCTCGGCGGTCACCGTTTCTTTTCAAAGGATGAAAGGGTCAACGAGTGGTGGTCAAGTCTTTTGGAAATGCAAGGCGCACCGTCATTTGACGACAAGCTTTTGCTCCGTGAAAAGGCACTTTCCGAAAACGGTCCCGACCCCGAAGCGGAGGATAATGTTATGCTTCTTCGCCAAAGGGTTTCACGAATATATTATCTCGAAAAATTCTTTGATTACCCCGTTTCGCTCAAGGCGCAAACCCTGATAAATCTCGGATTTGTCAGAACAATGAAAGCGGGATTCAGCTATCTTCATTCCATAATGTTCAAAAAAGATGAGTCCTCGCTTGAGAATTTCTATATAAACCGCTTCGGCAAGGAGCTTTATTCAATGTTCTTTGAGGGGTACACGGAAAAGCTTTGGGGTAGGCATCCGTCTGAAATCTCTGCCGATTGGGGCGCACAGAGAGTTAAGGGCATTTCTATCAAAGAAGTTCTCAAAAACGCACTTTCAAAGGGTAAAAAGAGCGACGAAACCTCGCTTATAGAGGAATTTAAGTATCCTAAATTTGGCCCCGGTCAGCTTTGGGAGACTGCGGCAGCGGAGCTTGAAAGCCTCGGCGGTAAAATCATTTTCAATGCCGAAGTCAACAGGATAAACGTCGAAAGCGGTAAAATCACTTCCGTAACGGCAGGCGATAAGGACTACTCGGGCGATATTTTCATTTCCTCAATGCCCGTTAAGGATTTGGTAAACAGCTTTGAGCAATCGCTCGTTTCAAGCGAAGTAAAAAGCATCGCAAACGGCTTGCCTTACAGGGATTTTGTTACTGTCGGCTTGCTCGTTAACAAGCTTGAAATTAAAAATAAAACAGATATGAAAACTGTTTCGAACATTGTTCCCGACTGTTGGATTTACGTTCAGGACGACTCCGTAAAGCTCGGAAGAATACAGATTTTCAACAACTGGTCAAGCTATCTTGTAAAGGATGTTGAAAACACCGTATGGCTCGGACTTGAATATTTCTGCACCGAGGGCGACGATTTTTGGAATATGAGCGAAAGTGCCTGCGTTGATTTTGCGGTTAGTGAGCTTAAAAAAATCGGCGTGATTTCAAACGACACCGATATACTTTTCTCGCACAGGGAAAAGGTCAAAAAGGCATATCCCGCATACTTTGACACCTATGACGATTTGCCGACGGTTATCGATTATCTCAATTCGTATGAAAATCTTTACTGTATCGGCAGAAACGGTCAGCACCGCTACAACAATATGGATCATTCCATGATGACCGCTTTTGAAGCCGTAAACAACATTCTTACGGGCAAAACGGATAAATCCGATATTTGGAACGTCAACACCGAAAAAGAATATCACGAAAAGGGGTAGCGCAATGGCTGAAAAGAAAAAACGGGTTACGCAATGTGAATGCTGCGCATATTATTTCTATGACGAAGAGTATGATTGCTATGCGTGCGAGGTCAATCTCGACGAGGACGAAATGGCAAGATTTTTAAGCTATGCTGACTTTGAATGTCCGTATTATAATCCGTATGACGAATACAAAATCGTTCAAAAACAAAACTAAGGTAATGAAAAAAGGCTTCGGAAATAATCCGAAGCCTTTTAATAATATCAATTTTTGCCTTTAATTAAGCCTTTTTAATATCAACCTTAACCTTGTGGTCGTCGATATTAAATTCATTTGCTCCGCCCTCTGCAAATGTGAGGCTGTCGCAAAGAAGCTCCGACTTAATGAAATCAGCGTTGCGTGTGATTACGTCGGTAATGTAATCGTCCGAAGCAGCAACAATTTCAATGTGGTCTGTAACCTCGAAGCCGCTTGACTTACGGAGATTTTGTACCTTTGAAATGAACTCTCTTACAGAGCCTCTTTCGATAAGCGACTCATTGAGCGTTGTGTTGAGAATTACCGTTACGCCGTAATTTGTCTCCGCAATGTAGCCCTCCTTAGCCTTTTCGGTAACAAGGAGATCGTCCATTGTAAGCTCAATTTCAGTACCGTCAATTTCCGTCTTATAAACGCCGTCAGCCTTGATGGTGTTTATAATCTCTGTGTTTCTGTCGATATTGAAATACTCGCCGATAGCCTTCAAATGTCTGCCGTATTTCGGACCGAGTGTTTTAAGCTGCGGCTTGATTTCATAGCAGATAAGGCTCTGCGTATCGAAGTCTGTGAGTACCTCGTCAACATTAAGCTCCTCCGCAATGGTGTTAAGTTCTTCTTCCTTGAGAGTGATGCCGTTGTCAATCTTGACAATGCACTGGCTCAACGGCTGACGGTTACGGATATGAACAAGCTCACGAAGCTTTCTGCCGATTTCAACAGCCTTATAGGAAACCTCCATCTGCTCCTCAAGCTCAGGCTTGTCCCAATCTGCTCTGTACTGCGGGAAGGAAGCAAGATGAACGCTCTCGGGTGCGTCGGGGAAGTATCTTGTAACAAGTCCCTGATACATTGTCTCCGCAACAAACGGAGTTACGGGAGCAACAACCCTTGCGAGTGTTTCAAGAACGGTATAAAGAGTCATATATGCCGCAATCTTGTCCTCGGTAAGCTCCGAGTTAAAGAAACGACGGCGGTTACGTCTGATATACCAGTTTGAAAGCTCGTCGATAAAGCTTTCCATTGCTCTTGTAGCCTCAAAAATATGGTATGAGTCGAACTCATAGGTAACCTTTTTAACAAGAGAGTTAACTCTTGAAAGCACCCACTCGTCGATTGAACGAAGCTTGCAATCGTCAATGTTGTATTTGCTCGGATCAAAGCCGTCAATCTCGCTGTAAAGTGAGTAGAAGTAAACCGATGCCCACATAGTGCCGATAAATCTGTTCTGGAACTGTGCAAGAGTCTGCTTGCTGAACGAAGTGGAAATCCACGGTGCGTTAGCTATGCAGAAGTAAAGTCTTGTAGCGTCGGAGCCGAATTCGTCAAGAACCTCCCACGGGTCAACAACGTTGCCGATATGCTTTGACATCTTGATACCGTTTTCGTCGTTTACAAGACCGAGAGCAATACAGTTTTTATACGGCGATTTGCCGAAAATAGCGGTTGAAAGTGCCTGCAAAGCGTAGAACCAACCTCTTGACTGGTCGCTGCCCTCACTGATAAAGTCAGCCGGGAACTGCTGATTGAAAATTTCCTGATTTTCAAACGGATAGTGGTGCTGCGCATAGGGCATTGAACCTGAATCTATCCAGCAGTCGCAAACCTCGGGAGTACGGTGCATTGTGTGTCCACACTCGGGGCAGATCATTGTAAGGCGGTCAACCATAGGCTTATGAAGGTCAATATCGGGATCTGCACCGGTAAGCTCAACAAGCTCTGCTACCGAGCCGACAACGTGCTTGTGTCCGCACTCCTCGCAAACCCAAATCGGAAGCGGAGTGCCCCAATATCTGTCTCTCGAAACTGCCCAGTCGATAACATTGGAAACGAAGTTGCCCATTCTACCCTCTTTGAAGTTCTCGGGGAACCAGTTTACGCTTCTGTTATCTGCAACAAGCTCATCACGGAGAGTTGACATTGCAATAAACCACGAATCCTTTGCATAATAGATAAGCGGACTGTTACAACGCCAGCAATGCGGATAGCTGTGCTCGATTTTCTTAATTTTAAGGATAACCTTATTGTCAATAAGTTCTTTGATAATTTCGTCATTTGCGTCAAATACAAGCTTGCCTGCATATTTTCCGCAAATATCGGTAAACTTACCTGCGAAGTCAACAGGCTTAACACAGGGAAGATTGTTTTCCTTGCCGACTCTTGCGTCGTCCTCACCGAAAGCGGGAGCGATATGAACGATACCTGTACCTGCGTCAAGCGATACATAATCGTCAGCAATTACATAGAAAGCCTTTTCCTTAAATGTGTCAACAACAAAGGTGTATATCGGCTCATATTCCTTGCCGACAAGGTCTGAGCCCTTGCAGCTTTCAACAATTTCATAATCCTCGCCGAAAAGGTCGCCGATAAGCTCGGTTGCGATATAATAATAAGCGTCGTCAACCTTAACCTTTGCATAGTCAAATTTTTCATTTACGCAAAGCGCAACGTTTGAGGGCAATGTCCACGGTGTTGTTGTCCAAACTGCGAAATATGTGTTTTCCTCGTCCTTGCACTTAAATCTTACGAAAACAGACTCTGTTTTAACGTTCTTATAGCCCTGTGCAACCTCGTGCGAGCTCAAAGCGGTTGAGCATCTCGGACAATACGGAGATACTCTGAAGCCCTTGTAGATAAGGCCCTTTTTATCAAGCTCTTTAAGTCCCCACCATACCGACTCGATATAGTTGTTCGTGTATGTAATGTAAGGGTGTTCAAAGTCGCACCAATAGCCGACTCTTTCGGACATTTTTTCCCAAAGGTCCTTATATGTCCAAACACTTTCACGGCACTTCTGAATGAACGGCTCTACACCGAAAGCCTCAATATCAGCCTTACCGTTTGTGTGAATTTGCTTTTCAACCTCAAGCTCAACGGGAAGTCCGTGAGTGTCCCAGCCTGCTTTTCTCTCAACGTGATAGCCCTGCATGGTTTTATATCTCGGAATTACGTCCTTTACAACTCTTGTAAGAACATGACCGATATGCGGCTTACCGTTAGCGGTGGGAGGTCCGTCGTAGAACACATAGTTCTTTGTGTTTACGTCATTTTTCGCAACAGCCTTTTTGAAAATATCGTTTTGTTTCCAAAAATCGATTACTTCCTGCTCAGACTTGGCGAAATCATAGTTTCTCTCTATTTTTTTCTGCACCTTGCGTTCACCTTCTACTATAAATATACATTGTCTATTATAGTTTACAACGACAAAAAAATCAAGGACAAATTGGATAAAAACAGTCGTTATAAAGATAAAAGGCTGTAAAAAACTTTCGTTTTTTACAGCCGGGTTGAATAATCTTAAAATTATTCTGCAGCAGCTTCTGCTGTTGCCTCTTCAGCCTTGGGAGCTTCTTCCTTTGCGGGAGCTGCCTTCTTGGTTGAAGCAGTCTTTTTAGCAGCCTTAGCTGCTGTCTTTTTAACAGGCTTTTCTTCTGCTGCCTTGGGCTCTACAAGCTCAATGATTGCCATCTCTGCTGCGTCGCCTCTGCGAGCGCCTGTCTTTATAATGCGGGTATAGCCGCCTTTAACATCCTGATACTTGGGTGCGATCTCGTCAAACAACTTCTTTACAACGTCCTCTTTAGTAACGTATGCAAGAACCTGTCTTCTTGAGTGCAAAGAGCCCTCTTTAGCAATAGTGATCATTTTTTCAGCCATTGCACGGACTTCCTTAGCCCTTGTAACAGTTGTTTCAACTTTGCCGTTTTCAAACAGATATGTTACCAAGCCTCTGAGCATAGCTCTGCGGTGATCGGTAGTTCTGCCGAGTTTTCTTGTACCGGGCATTTAATATCACTCCTTTTATTCGTCGTCGTGGTGAAGAGTGAAGCCAAGTGATTCGAGCTTTGCAACAACCTCATCAAGAGATTTTCTGCCAAGGTTTCTCACTTTCATCATATCTTCTTCAGTTTTGCTTATCAAGTCTTCAACCGTGTTGATACCGGCTCTCTTCAAGCAGTTAAATGAACGAACAGAAAGGTCAAGTTCTTCAATCGTCATTTCGAGAGTCTTAACATTGCTATCCTCTTTCTTATCGATAAGGATAGGACCTGTTGCAGCCTCATCAGAAAGACCGATGAAGAGCTCAAGGTGCTCGTTAAGAATTTTTGCGCCGAACGAAACAGCTTCCTTAGCGGAAATCGAACCGTCTGTCCATGCTTCAAGAGTGAGCTTGTCAAAGTCAGTAATCTGACCGACACGAGTATTTTCAACCGTGTAGTTTACCTTCAACACAGGTGTATAAATTGAGTCGATTGCAATTACACCGATAACAGGCTTCATCATCTGCTTATTTCTGTCAGCAGATACATATCCTCTGCCCTTGTCAGCGGTCATCTCCATAACGAGAGATGCGCCGTCTGAAAGAGTAGCGATATGGTGATCGGGGTTAAGGATTTCAACATCCGAATCAGCCTTAATGTCGCCTGCTGTAACCTCACATTTTCCGCTTGCATCGATATAAAGAGTCTTGGGACCCTCATCATGCATTTTAAGGATTACGCCTTTAAGGTTAAGAACGATTTCAGTAACGTCTTCCTTAACGCCCTCAACAGTTGAGAACTCATGGAGAACGCCGTCAATCTTAACCGAGGTAATCGCATAACCGGGAAGTGAAGAAAGCAATACACGACGAAGGCTGTTACCGATCGTTGTGCCGTAGCCTCTTTCCAACGGTTCCATTACGAACTTGCCGTAAGTACCGTCTTCGGTCAAATCGAGTGCTTCAATGCTGGGCTTATCAATTCCTATCATTCAAAAGCCTCCTATATGGTCGGAAAAAACCGAACCGAATAATAAATATTTTGTCTAACAGTAAACTCTATTATTTAGAATAGAGCTCGACGATAAGGTGTTCTTCAACCGGAACTTCAATCTGCTCTCTGGTCGGAAGATCTGCTACCTTACCCTCAAAAGCGTCTGCATTCTTCACGAGCCACTCGGGAACGGGACGAGCTGCATTAGCTTCGAGAACTGCCTTAATTTTTTCACTGTCACGGCTCTTTTCCTTGATAGAAATTACGTCGCCTGCTTTAAGAAGATATGACGGAATGTCAACCTTCTTGCCGTTTACTTCGTAATGTCCGTGATTTACCAACTGTCTTGCTTCGGCTCTTGATGAAGCCCAACCGAGAAGATAAATTGCATTATCAAGTCTGCTCTCGCAGATTCTCAAAAGGTTTTCACCAGCCTGTCCCTGACGGCGCTCAGCCATAAGGAAATATTTGTGGAACTGTCCTTCCTGAATACCGTAGTAACGCTTAGCTGTCTGCTTTGCACGAAGCTGCAAACCGTATTCAGAATTCTTTTTGCGGCTCTGTCCATGCTGTCCGGGAGCATAGCTGCGACGCTCAAGTGAGCACTTGCCTGTATAGCAACGATCGCCCTTGAGGAAAAGCTTCTTGCCCTCACGACGGCACAATTTACAAACCGCACCGGTATATCTAGCCATAAATTACACCTCCGTTATACTCTTCTTCTCTTGGGCGGGCGGCAACCGTTGTGCGGAATGGGAGTAACGTCTTTAATCATTGTTACTTCAAGTCCTGCGGTCTGTAAAGCACGAATAGCTGCTTCACGTCCTGAACCCGGTCCCTTGACATAAACTTCAATAGTCTTCATACCGTGGTCAACTGCAATCTTTGCTGCTGTTTCTGCTGCTGTCTGAGCTGCGAAGGGAGTAGATTTCTTAGAACCTCTGAAGCCCATTTCGCCTGCTGATGCCCAAGAAACTGCGTTGCCCTGTACATCTGTAATGGTAACTATTGTGTTATTGAAGGTGGATTGAATATGAGCTGCACCTTTTTCAATGTTCTTCTTTTCACGGCGTTTACGAGAAGCGCCCTTTTTAGCTGTTGCTTTGGTAGCCATTTACAAATCCCTCCTCTTACTTCTTCTTGTTTGCGATTGTCTTCTTCGGACCCTTACGTGTACGAGCATTGTTCTTAGAAGTCTGTCCTCTTACGGGGAGACCCTTACGATGACGAACACCACGGTAGCAACCGATTTCTACCAATCTCTTAATGTCGAAAGCTGTGTCACGGCGAAGATCACCTTCAACCTTAACATTGTGCTCAATGTATTCACGCAGCTTTGCTACATCTTCTTCAGTTAAATCCTTGACTCTTGTGTCAGGATTAACACCTGTTGCGGCAATAATGTCGCTTGCAGTTTTTCTGCCGATACCGTAGATGTATGTGAGTCCGATTTCGACTCTCTTATCTCTCGGTAAATCAACACCTGAAATACGTGCCATAGAGTTGTACCTCCGTTTTAATCTGTGGGCAAAAGCCCTTACTTTGTCTTTGGATAAGCACAATATCGTTGTTTAGATCTTTAACAACGATACAGCCGAAGCCTTAATTAGCCCTGACGCTGTTTGTGCTTGGGGTTCTCACAGATAACCATGACTTTACCCTTGCGCTTGATAACCTTGCACTTATCACATATTTTTTTGACAGAAGGTCTGACTTTCATTTGAATACCTCCTAATAAAAGTAGTTTCTTTTCTTACTTTGATCGCCAAGTAATACGGCCTCTGGTCAAGTCGTAAGGCGACATTTCAACTGTAACCTTATCACCGGGGAGAATTCTGATAAAGTTCATTCTCAATTTACCCGAAATATGAGCCGTAATTTGATGTCCGTTTTCAAGCTCTACCTGGAACACTGCGTTCGGTAATGCTTCAACAACTGTACCTTCAATTTCAATCATATCCTGTTTTGACATATTCAAGCCTCCGAAATTTGCTTTAACGCTTTTCTTATTGACTTATCTGAAGCGGTCTGCTCCTCAGACAGTTTCTTGTCTAAAGGTCTGATGTGCTTTGGATTTTTAGCTTTCGGCTTATTCAGCCTCCTGTGTTTTCCGTCACACACCCATACCCTGTTTTCGCCCGTTTCGACAACGCACATAAGAACGCCTTTATCTCGTCCCATGAGCGAAACTGCAACCGATCCTTTAACAAGTTCCATAACTTCACCTTTAATCAAGCTTAGTCAGTATCTTGGGTCCGTTTTTTGTAATCGCTATTGTGTGCTCAAAATGAGCTGCAAGCTTACCGTCTTTGGTCTTTACCGTCCAGCCGTCGGGTAACTGCTTAATTGCTTTATCGCCCTGAGTAATCATAGGCTCTATCGCAATTACCATTCCCGGCAACAGGCGTGCTCCCCTTCCGGGAGTTCCGAAATTCGGTACGCTGGGGTCTTCATGGAGCTTTGCTCCGACGCCGTGTCCGGTATACTCTCGCACGACACCGTAGCCGTTTTCCTCACAGTATTTTTGTATTGCCGAGCCAACATCGCCGAGTCTGTTGCCTACGATTGCCTGTTCAATGCCTAAATAAAGGCTTTTCTCAGTTACATCGCACAGCCGCTTTGCGCTTTCCGATATCTTACCGGCCGCAAATGTGGCAGCATTATCGCCGTTATATCCGTCAATTTTAGCTCCTAAGTCAATGCTGACTATGTCGCCCTCTTTTATGACGGTTTTTTTGCTCGGAATACCGTGAATGACCTCATCATTTATGGAAATGCATGCAGTGGCAGGGAAACCGTACAAATGCAAGAAGTTAGGCTCAGCACCCTGCTTCTTTATATAATCGTATGCGATTTTGTCAATTTCCCATGTTGTTACACCGGGCTTGACAGCCTCGCCTGCCACTTGTAATGCCTCCGCAGAAATTATGCACGCTTTGTGAATAAGCTCTAATTCTCTTGCGGTTTTTAGCACTATCATGCTTAATCCTCCAATGCTTTGAAGGTAAGAGCAGTAGTATCAGCTACCTCTTCCTGACCTTCAACTACTCGAAGAATACCCTTCTTCTCATAGTAATCCTTCAACGGCTCTGTCTGCTGATGATATGTGTTCAATCTGTCAAGAACCGTTTCAGGCATATCGTCTTTACGCTGAACTAAATTATCTCCGCACGCATCACACACGCCGTCAACCTGAGGCTTCTTATACTGAGTGTGATATGTTGCGCCGCACTTCAAGCATACGCGTCTGCCCGAAAGCCTTGCAGCAATTTTCTCATCGGGAACCTCAATGTCGATAACTCTGTCAATTCTGACGTTCATATTATCGAGCGCTTCTGCCTGCGGAATTGTTCTCGGAAATCCGTCAAGAATAAAACCGTTTTTACAGTCGTCTTCTTTAAGTCTTTCGTTGATGATGCCGATAACCACCTCATCGGGAACGAGAGCGCCGGCATCGATAAAGGATTTTGCCTTGAGTCCCATTTCAGTTCCGTTTGCCATAGCCTCACGCAAAATATTGCCTGTTGAAATAGCCGGAATTGAAAGCTTTTCACAAATCTTTTCAGCCTGTGTACCTTTTCCTGCTCCGGGAGCACCTAAAAGTATAAGATTCATAACAAACTCCTTTTCTTTAATCAAGGAATCCCTTGTAATGACGCATCATCATCTGGCTTTCAAGCTGCTTAACTGTTTCAAGAGCAACACCGACCAAGATGATTACCGAAGTACCGCCGAGTGAAAGGCTTACCTGATGCTTGAACGCACCCGTAATCTGTGAGAAGAGTATCGGGTAAAGAGCAACAACAGAGAGAAGCAAAGCTCCTACAAGTGTAAGTCTTGACAATACCTTAGTGATGTAATCCGAAGTGGGCTTGCCGGGACGAATACCGGGGATAGCACCGCTGTTCTTACGGATATTGTTAGCCATTTCGATAGGATTGTACTGGATTGCCGCATAGAAATATGCGAAGAATATAATCAATACAAAGTACATAATTCCATATGCCCAATGTGTCGATTCAAATATTTTGAAGAAGCCTGCCCAGAAGCCACCCTCTTTAACCTTGACAAACATCTGAATTGTGGGGGGCAAGGAGAGAATTGAAGAAGCGAAGATGATCGGAAGAACACCGCACATATTAACCTTGATAGGCATATGAGTATTCTGACCGCCGTACATCTTGCGTCCTACGACTCTTTTTGCATACTGAACGGGAATTCTTCTCTCGGCGTTGTCCATCCAAACGATGAACGCAACCATAAGAATAAGTGAAATTGCTGCTATCGGAACGATTGCGAAATATGCGCCGCCCTTATCCAAATAGGTATAAAGGCCGTAAATTGTAGTGGGCATTCTCGAAACGATACCTGCGAAAAGTATAATTGAAATACCGTTGCCGATACCCTTTTCGTTTATCTGCTCACCGAGCCACATAATGAATGTCGAACCTGCCGTATAGCAGAGGATAATTGCAAGAGCCTGGAACACTGCCCAGAAGCCTGTGTACTTCGCACCGTTAGCGTCTGTCGTAAGATAGTCACGTGAACGGATGTAGAAGAAGTAAGCTGTACTCTGCATAAGTGCAAGGGCAACCGAAGTGTAACGGGTGATTGAAGAAAGCTTCTTTCTACCCTCTTCGCCTTCCTTTGCGAGCTTCTCAAGTGCGGGAATTGCAACTGTAAGAAGCTGAATGATGATCGATGCGTTGATGTACGGTGTAATCGACATTGCGAAAAGTGTACCGTAGTTAAATGCGTCACCTGTCATCATGCTGAGGTATGTCATAAAGTTATTTGCGTTGACGTCTGTAATAAGTCCGCCGCTGATTTCAACAAACGGAACCGGAATTGCTGCGCCAATTCTGAACACAAGAATGATGAATGCCGTATAAAGAATCTTTTTACGAAGATCTGCGACCTTCCATGCATTGATAAGTGTTTGAATCACTTCAGATCACCTCAGCCTTTCCGCCGGCTGCTTCGATCTTCTGCTTTGCCGAGTCGGAATAAGCATTAACCTTAACAGTAAGCTTTTTGCTGATTTCACCGTTTCCAAGTACCTTTACTCCGTCAAGTGCCTTTTTAATAAGACCTGCATTGATGAGTGCTTCAATATCAACTGTTGCGCCGTCTTCAAATGTCTTGTCGAGAGCGGATACGTTTACTGTTGCGATTTCCTTAGCGAAAATGTTGTTAAATCCACGCTTGGGAATTCTTCTCTGCAAGGGCATCTGTCCACCTTCGAAACCGGGACGCATACCTCTGCCTGCACGGGCTTTCTGACCCTTGTGTCCTTTACCGGCGGTTTTACCCTGACCTGATGCGGGACCACGACCGATACGCTTAACGCTCTTCTTTGAGCCTTCAGCCGCTGAGAGTTCGTGCAATTTCATACTTCGCACCTCCTTAGCCTTCTGTTACGTCGATAAGATGAGAAATCTTCTTAATCTTACCCTGTGTCTGAGGATTATCGGGCTGAACTGCCTTGTCCCCAATTTTTCTGAGACCGAGTGCATGTGCTGTGGCAATCTGGTCTTTCTTAGAACCGATGAGGCTCTTTTTAAGAGTTACTGTTAAATTAGCCATTTTCACACACTCCTTATCTTAATATTTCGCTTACAGACTTACCACGAGTAGCCGCAACCTCATCTGCGTTACGAAGCTGTGAAAGTCCGTTGATTGTAGCTCTAACTACGTTGCAGGGATTGTTTGAACGAAGAGCCTTAGAACGAATGTCCTTAATACCTACTGTCTCAACAACCGCACGAACGGGGCCGCCTGCGATAACGCCGGTACCGGGTGCTGCGGGCTTCATAAGAACAACGCCTGCGCCGAACTTACCGATAACCTCGTGAGGAATTGTTGTGCCCTTAAGTGAAACTTTGATAAGGTTTTTCTTTGCGTCTTCAATACCCTTACGGATAGCGTCCGGAACTTCTCCTGACTTACCGATACCGAAACCTACTGTTCCGTTACCGTCGCCAACAACTACTAATGCGGAGAACTTAAAGATACGGCCGCCCTTAACAGTTTTGGAAACACGGTTAATTGTAATAACTTTTTCCTGTAATTCCATTGCCGAAGCATCAATTTTGTTTGCCATTTTTCTGTTCTCCTTTCTTAGAAGTTAAGTCCGCCCTCACGAGCGCCTTCAGCGAGTTCCTGAACTCTGCCGTGATATACATAACCGCCTCTGTCGAATACAACATCCTTGATGTTCTTCTCGAGAGCTCTTTCTGCTAATTTCTTGCCAACTGCACGAGCAGCTTCCTTGTTTCCGCCGTACTCCTTGAACTCCTTCTCAACTGTTGACGCAGAAGCAAGCGTTGTGCCTGTTGTATCGTCAATCAACTGAGCGTAGATGTTCTGAAGAGAGCGGAAAACATCAAGGCGGGGGCACTCAGCTGTGCCGGAAACCTTAGAGCGAACTCTTGTGTGGCGTTTAAGTCTTGCCTTATTGCTATCAGGCCTACTAACCATTTCAATACACTCCTTTTATTATTTTCCGCCTTTACCGGCTTTACCTTCTTTACGGCGAACGTGCTCGTCAACATACTTAATACCTTTACCTTTGTAGGGCTCGGGCGGACGCTTTTCACGTACTTCTGCTGCGAACTGTCCAACCATCTGCTTGTCGGGACCGGAAATAACGATTTTATTGGGATTGGGAACTTCTATTGAAATTCCGTCGATTTCGGGCATGATTACCTGATGTGAGAAGCCGATGTTGAGAACAAGATCCTTGCCCTGCTTAGCTGCACGGTAACCTACACCGTTAACCTCAAGCTCCTTGGAATAACCCTCTGTAACACCAATAATCATATTGTGAATAAGTGTACGGGTCAAGCCGTGAAGAGACTTGTTAAGATTTGACTCGTCGGGACGAGTAACTTTGATTTCACCGTTGTCCATAGCAACGCTCATGTTGCTGTGTACTGTTCTGGTAAGAGTACCCTTGGGGCCCTTAACGGTAACAGTACTGCCGTCGATTTTAACATCAACGCCTGCAGGAACAGCGATGGGCTGTCTGCCGATTCTTGACATACTGTAACCTCCTTACCAAACGAATGCAAGAACTTCGCCGCCAACGTTAGCTTTGCGTGCGTCCTTGTCTGTCATAACGCCCTTTGATGTGGAAAGAATTGCGATACCGAGGCCTTTGATAACCTTAGGCATATTTTCGCAATCTGTGTATATACGCAGACCGGGCTTTGAAACTCTGCGTAAACCGGTGATTACCGAAGACTTGTTGGGGCCGTACTTGAGCTCAATCTCAATGATGCCCTGCTTGCCGTCTTCTTCAACCTTAAATCCTTTGATATATCCTTCATCAACAAGAATCTGAGCAATTGCCTTTTTCATGTTTGATGCAGGAACCTTAACGGTATCGTGCTTTGCTGAATTCGCATTACGAATTCTTGTAAGCATATCGCCGATTGAATCGGATATTTGCATACTTTTGCCTCCTTTGCAATTGCTCTTGATTACCAGCTTGCTTTCTTAACGCCGGGGATCTGTCCCGCATGTGCCAACTTTCTGAAACAAATACGGCAAACACCGTATTTACGGAGATAAGCGTGCGGCCTACCGCAGATCTTACATCTGTTGTGTTCTCTTGTTGAGTATTTAGCAGTTCTTGCTGCCTTAACCTTCATTGATTTCTTAGCCACTTGTTATCCCTCCTTATTTCTCGAACGGAGCGCCCATAAGAGTCAAGAGCTCACGAGCCTCTTCGTCTGTGTTAGCAGTTGTAACGAAGCAAATGTCCATGCCACGTACTGCGTCGATTTTATCGTACTCGATTTCAGGGAAAATCAACTGCTCTTTAACGCCCATAGCATAGTTGCCTCTGCCGTCAAATGAGTTGGGGTTGATACCTCTGAAGTCTCTTACTCTCGGAAGTGCGAGATTGAAGAATCTGTCTAAGAATTCATACATTCTGTCGCCTCTGAGCGTTACCTTAACACCGATTGTCATACCTTCACGAAGTTTGAAGTTTGCGACTGACTTCTTAGCCTTACATTCAACAGGCTTCTGACCTGTGATGATTGAAAGGTCATTGACGATAGAGCTTACAACCTTTGAGTTGTCCTTAGCTTCGCCGCAGCCTACGTTAATGATAATCTTGTCAAGCTTCGGGATCTGCATAACGCTCTTGTAGCCGAACTTTTTCTGAAGTGCAGGAGCAACTTCATTTTTGTACATTTCTCTAAGTCTTGCTGCCATGTGTTATGTCCCTCCCTTATTCAAACTGAGCGTTGCACTTCTTGCAAACTCTCATCTTTTTATTGTCTTTGCCGATTGCGTGGCCTACTCTTGTAGCCTCACCGCACTTCGGGCAAACAAGCTGAACTTTGTCAGCGTACAAAGCGCTTTCAGCCTTGATAAGTCCGCCGGGCTCACCCATCTGACGGGGCTTAACATGCTTTGTTACCATGTTTACACCCTCAACGATAACCTTACCTTCAGAAGGGCTGACCTGCATAACCTTGCCTTTTTTGCCACGGTTTTTGCCGTTGATTACTACAACGGTATCACCTGTTTTAACATGAACTTTATTCATTATCAGGCACCTCCTTAAAGTACTTCGGGAGCGAGCGAAAGGATTTTCATGTAATCCTTATCACGAAGCTCTCTTGCTACCGGTCCAAAGATACGAGTACCTCTGGGGGTCTTATCATCTTTAATCAAAACTGCTGCGTTTTCGTCGAAACGGATATAAGTACCGTCGTCTCTGCGAACACCGCTGCATGATCTTACGACTACTGCTTTAACTACATCGCCTTTTTTAACAACGCCGCCGGGTGCTGCTTTTTTGACAGATGCAACTATAACATCGCCTATATTAGCATACCTTCTGCCTGAACCACCGAGTACACGAATGCACATAATTTCTTTCGCACCGGTGTTATCGGCAACTTTGAGGTAAGTCTGTTGTTGTACCACAGTAATTTCCTCCTTAGAAAATTATTTCGCTTTCTCGATGATTTCTACAACACGCCATCTCTTATCTTTTGAGAGAGGACGGGTTTCCATAACAAGAACCTTGTCGCCTACGCCACACTGGTTGTTCTCGTCATGAGCCTTGATTTTAACTGTACGGTTGACGATCTTCTTGTAAAGCGGATGCTGAACTCTGTCTTTAATTGAAATAACTACAGTCTTGTCCATCTTATCGCTTGTTACGATACCAACCTGAGTTTTTCTGAGATTTCTTTCACTCATTACGATTGTCCTCCCTTTCCTTAGCCTTCGTTGCCGTGCAATTCGATATCACGGATTACTGTTTTTACTCTTGCGATATCCTTCTTAACGGCACTGATACGCATTGGATTATCGAGTTGGTTGATGGCCTGCTGGAAGCGTAACTTGAAAAGCTCGTCCTTCAACTCCAAGAGTTTAGCATCCAACTCTGAGGGGGAGAGTTTCTTGATTTCATTTGCTTTCATTATTGCTCACCATCCTCTTCTTGTTCTGCCTTGGTAACAAACTTGCACTTAACGGGAAGCTTGTTAGCTGCAAGACGCATAGCCTCACGGGCTGTCTCTTCCGGAACACCTGCAATCTCGAACATTACTCTGCCGGGCTTAACAACTGCAACCCAGTATTCGGGTGAGCCTTTACCTGAACCCATTCGGGTTTCAGCGGGCTTCTCTGTGATGGGCTTATCCGGGAAGATCTTTATCCAAACCTGACCGCCACGCTTGATATATCTTGTCATAGCGATACGGGCAGCTTCGATCTGATTTGCTGTAATCCAAGCAGGCTCAAGAGACACAAGACCGAAGTCACCGTAGTTGACCTTATTACCTCTTGTAGCGGTACCTGTCAAACGGCCTCTCTGAACTCTGCGGTATTTAACTCTCTTAGGTAACAACATTATTTTGTGCCTCCTTCCTTGCGAGGCTTGCGGCTGTCGTGAAGAACTTCGCCGTTGTAGATCCAAACCTTAACACCGATACGACCGTAGGTTGTCTTTGCCTCTGCAAAGCCATAGTCGATATCAGCACGGATGGTCTGAAGCGGGATAGTACCCTCATGATAGCTCTCGGTACGTGCGATTTCCGCACCGCCGATACGACCGCTAACCTGTGTCTTAATACCCTTAGCACCGAGCTTCATTGTTCTGCCGATTGACTGCTTAAGAGCACGTCTGAAGGAAATTCTTCTTTCGAGCTGAGAAGCGATGTTCTCTGCAACGAGCTGAGCATTGAGGTCGGGCTGCTTGATTTCAATAATGTTTACGAAAACCTCTTTGTCGCCGCCGAGCATTTTCTTGCAGGTAGCTTTGAGCTTTTCGATTTCTGCGCCGCCCTTACCGATAACCATACCGGGCTTAGCGCAATGAATGTTGACACGAACTCTCTTCGCGTCTCTTTCGATTTCTACCTTCGGCACACCTGCAGGAGCAAGTGACTCAAGGAGATACTTACGGAGCTTTGTGTCCGATACAAGAGTATCGCCGAAATCTTTTTTGTCGGAGTACCAACGTGACTCCCAATCCTTAATAACACCGATACGAAGTCCGGTAGGATTTATTTTCTGACCCATTGTATTACCTCCTCCTCACTTATTCTGCTTCTTTAAGCACAAGATAAATGTGCGAAGTCTTTTTGTTAATTCTGAATGCACGGCCCTGTGCTCTCGGTCTGATTCTCTTGAGAGTGGGACCCTGATCAACATGGCAAGACGCAATGTAGAGTCTTGATGTGTCCATGTCTTTGTTTTCTGCATTTGCCATTGCTGATTTCAAAAGCTTTTCAAGCGGTTCACACGCAGCCTTGGGTGTGTACTTGAGAATAGCTAATGCTTCATCGCAAGGCTTATTTCTGATTAAGTCAAGTACGATCTGAACCTTACGGGGCGCAATGCGTACGTTTGTTACCTTTGCCGTTGCTTCCATTAGTTAATACACTCCTTTCGACTGATTATTTACCGTTGTTTGAAGTCTTTGAACCGGCATGACCCTTAAAGGTTCTTGTCGGCGCAAATTCGCCAAGCTTGTGACCTACCATATCTTCGGTAACATATACCGGAACATGCTTTCTGCCGTCGTGGACAGCAAATGTATGTCCGACAAAGTCCGGGAATATAGTAGAGCTGCGGCTCCATGTCTTGAGAACGATTTTCTCGCCGTTCTTGTTCATTTCCTGAACCTTTTTGAACAACTTAGCATCCACAAAAGGTCCTTTTTTTGTACTTCTGCTCATAATCTACACTCCCTTCTCTTATTTACCGTTGCGGCGTTTAACAATCATCTTGTTAGAAGCCTTTTTCTTATTTCTTGTCTTATAGCCAAGAGCAGGTTTACCCCAAGGTGTGCAGGGACCGGGACGACCGATCGGAGCCTTACCTTCACCACCGCCGTGCGGGTGGTCATTCGGGTTCATGACAGAACCACGAACTGTGGGTCTGATACCTAAGTGACGTGTACGTCCGGCCTTACCGAGCTTAACGTTTTCGTGGTCAGCATTACCTACTGTACCGATTGTAGCTCTGCACTCAGCGGAAACGTTACGAAGCTCGCCTGAAGGGAGACGAAGAAGCGCAAATCCGTTTTCCTTAGCCATAAGCTGTGCCGAGTTGCCGGCTGCTCTTGCCAACTGACCGCCTCTGCCGGGATAGAGCTCAACGTTGTGAACAACAGTACCGGTGGGGATGTCCTTGAGTTTAAGTGCGTTACCGACCTTGATGTCTGCGCTTGCACCCTCTTCTACCTTGTCGCCAACCTTAAGGCCGACAGGAGCGAGGATGTATCTCTTTTCGCCATCCTCGTATTCAACGAGTGCGATGTGAGATGAACGGTTGGGATCGTATTCAATCGTAAGAACGGTTGCTACGCTCTCTTTATCTCTCTTGAAGTCGATAATTCTGTATTTTCTTCTGTTTCCGCCGCCCTTATGACGAACGGTAATTCTTCCGTAGCTGTTACGGCCTGCATTCTTCTTAAGAGGAGCAAGGAGACTTCTCTCGGGAGCGACCTTTGAAAGCTCGGAGTAATCCGTAACCGACATATTACGTCTTGAGTTGATAGTCGGCTTATAGACTTTAATAGACATTTTTTCACTCTCCTTAATAACGGCTTAGCGGAGCTGTCTTGACTCCATACATTACCGTTGAGTTATTACATCATTCCGTCGAAGAATTCGATAGTCTTGCTGTCTTCTGTAAGAGTAACAACAGCCTTTTTCCAAGACTCTGTGTAACCCTCGAAGCGACCGTATCTTCTCAAATGACCTTTGCAATTCATTGTGTTGACTTTAGCGACCTTAACGCCGAAAAGTTTTTCAACAGCTTCTTTAATTTCGGGTTTTGTAGCATCTTTAGCAACCTTGAAGGAATACTTCTTCTCGGCAGTGCCCATCATGCTTTCCTCTGTAATTACCGGACGGAGGATAATATCCTGAGCAAATTTCATTATGCATATACCTCCTCAATCTTTGAAACCGCATCCTTAACAACAACGATTGTGTTGCAATTAAGAATATCGTAAACGTTAAGTGTGTTTACAAGAGAAACCTTTGCACCTGCAATGTTGCGAGCGCTTCTGTAAACTACATCATCCTTCTCGGGGAGAACGATAAGAGTTTTCTTGCCGGCATTGATAGCCGAAAGAACTCCTGCCATTTCCTTTGTCTTGATTGCGTCCATAGCGAGTGAATCAACAACGATCATCTCGTTCTCTGCAACCTTGCTTGAAAGAGCAGACTTCATAGCGAGTCTCTTAACCTTCTTATTTACATCGATACCGTATTCACGGGGCTTCGGTCCGAGTGCGATACCGCCGTGAGTCCACTGCGGAGATCTTGTCGAACCCTGTCTTGCACGACCTGTTCCCTTCTGTCTCCACGGCTTTTTACCGCCGCCCGAAACTTCGGAACGAGTAAGTGTTGACTGAGTGCCCTGACGCTGCGCTGCAAGGTAGCTTACTACCATGAGGTGCATAGCCGACATGTTCGGTTCGATTGCGAAGATACCGTCGTTAAGCTCGATATCAGAAACTTTCTTACCTGCTTTATCCAATACTGCTAATTTAGCCATTCTTCAACACTCCTTTCTTACTTACTCTTAACTGTGTCTGCGAGAATAACAATTCCGCCCTTGGGGCCGGGAATGGCACCCTTAACAGCGATGAGATTGTTTTCAACGTCAACCTTTACTACGTCAAGGTTCTGGATTGTAACTCTTTCAGCGCCGAGATGACCTGCGAGCTTCTTTCCCTTGTAAACTCTTGACGGATCCGAACAAGCACCCAATGAACCTGCGTGTCTTGCTACGGGACCTGTACCGTGTGATTCTTTAAGTCTCGAGAAGTTCCATCTCTTGATTGCGCCTGCGGTACCTTTACCCTTGCTTGTACCTACAACGTCAACTCTGTCGCCTGCTGCGAAAACGTCTGCTTTGAGAACATCGCCTACGTTAAGAGCGTCTGTGTCTTCGAGTCTGAACTCTCTGAGTACCTTCTTCGGTGCAACGTTTGCCTTCTTGAAGTGACCTGCCTCAGGCTTGTTTACTCTTGTGATTTTAACATCACCGTAACCTACCTGAACTGCAGCGTAACCGTCGTTTTCAACGGTCTTCTTCTGAACGACTGTGCACGGACCTGCTTCAACAACGGTAACGGGAATTACTTTACCGTTTTCGTCGAAAAGCTGAGTCATACCGATCTTTTTACCAATAAGACCTTTTTTCATTTTTATTTCCTCCTTTGGTTATTGGTTGGCTCTCGCCAACTTGACCTGTAAGCGTAAAGCGAAATTATTTAATTTCAACTTCAACGCCTGCGGGAAGCTCAAGACTTGTAAGAGCCTCAACAGTTTTGTTTGAGGGTCTTAAAATGTCGATAAGCCTTTTGTGCGTTCTCTGCTCAAACTGTTCACGGCTGTCCTTGTACTTATGAACTGCACGAAGGATTGTAACAACTTCCTTCTCAGTGGGAAGCGGAACGGGACCTGAAACCTGAGCGCCTGTGCGCTTTGCGGTCTCAACGATCTTCTCTGCTGCCTTGTCAACAACGTTGTGATCGTAGCCTTTAAGTCTGATTCTGATTTTCTTGCCTTTTGCTGCTGCCATTGGTTTTTCCTCCTTGAAAAATTAGGGCAACGCTTTTTAACAACCTTGCCGGGTGTTCCCACCCTCTGCAATATAAAAATCCGAAGATTTTCGGACGTTAAAAAGCACACAGTTTTTCCTTGTTTCACGCAGTTGGGGTACGCTACATAAAGGAAAACATATAATTTCGCCCGGTTTGTAATCGGACATACTCCGTGATAATTCCCTGCATCAAGTGCAGCCACCTATCACATCATCGCATATCATAACGCCGGTAAATGGGCATAATTTGCCTATTCCACAGCGTGCCTGAGTATTTTATCACATATCTTTGGCAAATGCAACAACTTTTTACAAAAAAGTTCGTGAAAAAAGCCGAAAATTTTTAATAATAGTAACCGGGTGTTCCGCCACCACTACATTTAGTGTTTTGCCCTGTTTTTTCTCAAAAAAGCAAGCCGCCGAGAGCCTGTTTTGACCCTCGGCAGACGCCTTTTTGCTATATATAATATAATAGTATAGAGAAAATCAGAAATATTCGACCTCTTTTTCGGGGAAAGCTTCGTCCTTTAGGACTCTTAACGGCGCCTCCTCCAAAAGATATTTCAGCATATCCTCGGTTATGCTCTCGGGGAAATATTCTATCTTGTCAAGTATTCTGTTGCTTCTCCTTTTGTGTGAATGTGCGTCGGTTGCGATAAAATCGGCAAAGCCCTTTAGAATAAGGTCCTCCGTAAAGCTTCGCATATTCTCGCCGCCTGCTCCCGCAAGTGAAGAAGCGTTGACCTGAAATTTACAACCCATATCCCACAGCCTATTGACAACCTCGGGGTTTTCGGCAAACGTAATATACCTCTCCGGGTGTGCAATTATCGGAACATAGCCTCTTGCGCAAAGCTCCTCGGCGTAAAGGACAGCTTTTTCGGTATCAAACGGGTTGAGTGTATATTCGCAAAGCATATACCTGCTTTTGTTAAGAGTCAGCTCGTCGAGATTATCCGCCGTGAACACCCTGCCGTCAAGGAAAACCTCCGCACCGTAAGCCACCGCAGGCTTATTGTCAAAGCTTTCAAGCAGCTCCTCGAAGCTTTGCATCGCCTCGTACCGATTAAACAAGAAGTCCTCTATCTTGTCAAAATTCAAAAAATGCGGCGTGGCGATTATCGCATCGATTTTGTTGAGCCTTGCCGTATTTATCATCTCGGCAGACTCCGTTATATCTCTTGCACCGTCGTCTATTCCGGGTAAAATATGACAATGAATATCAATCATAACTATCTCTCCGTCAGCTGTTTTTCAGCTCTTCCTCTTCTTCTGCGGCAACCTCCGCCTTGACCTCCTCGACTGTAACAGGCTTCTTCCTGAATATATGAATAATGCCGTCGTCGTTGAGCACCTTCAGTACCATAATGCTTATCGGCAAAAGGAAAAGTCCGATAAAGCCGAACAATCTTGTTCCTATATACATTGCGGTAATTGTAACATAAGCGGGAAGCCCGAGCTGGGAGGCTACAAGCTTCGGCTCGATTATCTGCCTTATTACCGTGATTATCGCATAGACTACCAATATGCCTATTCCGAAGCCGACATTGCCCGTGAAAAGCGACCACACGCCCCAGGGTACCAATATTGTACCTGTTCCGAGCACGGGAAGAATGTCAACTATTGCGGTTATAAGCGAAATTGCGAAAATATATCCGCCCGTGTATACTCCGATAAGCTTGAGGAACGATAAGCCTATAACCATTTCGGAAAATGTTACAAGGATAATTATGCAATACGCCTTACCCATTTTACCGAGCGTTGAGAAGAGTATATTTTTTGTTCTGACGATTTTTGCGGAATTTTTTTCTCCCGCAAGCTTGAGAATTAGGCTTTTGAGTGATGCGTAATCTGCTGTCATAAAGCAGCCTGACACAATCGCTACGACAATTCCGACCGCAACAACGGGTATCTGCTTTGCTGTACCCCAAACCGCACCGATCGGCGAAGCGAGCCACGAAAAATCAAAGCTTCCCGTCTTTTCAACAGCCGCAGACGGTGCGTCGGGAGCAGGAATTCCCGAGCCGAAAATGTTTGTGAGAATATCCTGCGCATACGCCGACAGGCTTGTCCTCAGGCTGTCGGGCAGTATTGTTAGCCTTGTTTCGATCCAGGTGCAGACCTGCTCTGTAAACAAAGCGGTGTTCTCAAGCTTCAGCATTAAATAGCTGAAAAACGATTTCATCTCTGAAAACAGCTTCATAAGTGCGACCGCAAAAATCGAGCCGAGCACCACAAAGCAGAATATAACGAGCAGTGCGGAAAAAATGCCACGTCCGCCCTTTGCTTTTTTTGTAAGATAATCGACAGGCTTCTGAAGCACGGCTGCCACAAAGAGCGCAGTCAAAAGCGGAAGGCAAATTCCGAAAGCGTATTTGAAAAACAGAAAAAATAACCCTATAAGAACGGCAAAGTACATCACATTGATTAAAAAGCTTCGCCTTTTTTCCGTAATGTTCATTTTGAACCTCCTTATAAATGCTTTATTATTATACATTTTATACTATTTTTTGAAATCTTACAATGCAAATATTTATCTTTTATAGAAAATTTAATTTTTATTCTCTTTTTTCTTTATTATTGCGTTAAAATGTGATAAACTTTTATGTGAATAAATATATCATAAATATAGGATGTGAGAAAATGTATATAGCAGTTATGGGTTACGGTACCGTTGGCTCCGGTGTTGTAGAAGTATTTCTCAAGAACCATGACAGCATTATTAAAAAATGCGGTCAGTCGCAGCTTGACTTGAAATACATTCTTGACCTTCGTGATTTCCCGAACGACCCCAATAAAGACAAGTTCACAAAGGACTTTAATGATATTCTTAACGACGACGAGGTTAAAATCGTTGTTGAAACCATGGGCGGACTTCATCCTGCTTTTGAATTTGTTTCAAGCCTTCTTAAAGCGGGCAAGAGCGTTGTTACCTCAAACAAGGAGCTTGTTGCGGCTAAGGGCTATGAGCTTCTTTCAATCGCCGAGGAAAACAATGTAAACTTCCTTTTCGAGGCCTCGGTAGGCGGCGGTATTCCGATTATAAGACCTATTTCACAGTGCCTTGCGGCAAACGAAATTGATGAAATCGCCGGAATACTCAACGGAACGACAAACTTCATTCTTACAATGATGATTGAAAAGAATATGAGCTTTGACGACGCTCTCAAATTGGCTCAGGAGAATGGCTATGCCGAAAAAGACCCGACTGCCGACATTGAGGGACACGACGCTTGCAGAAAAATTTGTATTCTCGCCTCTCTTTGCTTCGGAAAGCACGTTTATCCCGAAAGCGTTCACACAGAGGGCATTACAAAGGTTACTCTTTCCGACGTTGCTTATGTAAACAATCTCGGCGGAGTTATCAAGCTTATCGGCAGAGCTAAGCGTCTCGGCAACGGAAAAATTTCCGCTGTTGTAAGCCCATGCGTTGTTATGACTTCCTCACAGCTTGCAAATGTCAGCGATGTGTTCAACGCAATTCTTGTAAGAGGCGACGCTATCGGCGACGTAGTATTCTACGGCAGAGGAGCAGGAAAGCTTCCGACCGCAAGTGCTGTCGTTGCAGACGTTATTGACTGTGCAAAGCACACAAACCGCAAAAAGATTTTCGGCTGGGGACCGAGCGAGGACGGCTACGTTGTAGATTATGAAGAGCTTGACACAGCACTCTTTGTCCGTGCGACCGCAGACGATGTTGAAAAAGCAAAAGCGGCTGTTGAAAAGGTATTCGGTACTGTTAAATTTGTATCGAGAGACAATCAGCCCGAAAACGAATTCGCTTTCGTAACAGATAACGAAAAAGAAAAAGAGCTTGTTGCAAAGCTCGACTCAATCAGCGAAATCAAGCCCTGCTCTGTTATCAGAGTATCGGACTATTGATATTGGAGGATAATTTATGGGACTTATAGTTCAGAAATTCGGCGGAAGCTCCGTTGCAAACGCTGAGCGTGTTATGAACGTCGCTCGAATCGTTACGGACACCTATCGCCAGGGAAATGATGTGGTAGTTGTAGTTTCCGCACAGGGCGACACAACCGACGACCTCATTGCCAAAGCTCATGAAATAAACGAAAAGCCGTCAAAGAGAGAGCTTGATATGCTTATGACCTCGGGCGAGCAGATTTCAATCGCACTTCTCTCTATGGCTATTGAAAAATTGGGCTGTCCTGCCGTTTCGCTTCTCGGCTGGCAGGCAGGCTTCAACACAAGCTCATCATACGGCTCGGCAAGAATTAAATCTATTAAGGCTGACCGTCTTAAAGCAGAGGTTGACCGCCATAACATCGTTGTTGTTGCAGGCTTCCAGGGCATAAACAAGTATGACGACCTCACAACTCTCGGCAGAGGCGGAAGCGACACAAGCGCAGTTGCAATCGCAGCGGCAATGCACGCAGACCGCTGTCAGATATTCACCGATGTTGAGGGCGTATTCACGGCAGACCCGAGAAAGGTTCCCGGTGCTCAAAAGCTTCAGGAGATAACTTATGACGAAATGCTTGAATTGGCTACTCTCGGTGCGCAGGTTCTCAACAATCGCTCGGTAGAAATGGCTAAAAAATACAATGTTGAACTCGAGGTTCTCTCAAGTCTCAAGAGAGTTCCCGGAACGATCGTTAAGGAGGTCGCAAAAATGGAAAAAATGCTCGTAAGAGGTGTAACAAAGGACACGGACGTTGCCCGTATTTCAATAACAAACATTCCCAATATCCCCGGCATTGCTTTTAAGCTTTTCTCAAAGCTCGCACAGGCAAGAATAAACGTTGACATCATTCTTCAGTCAGTCGGCAGAGACGGCACAAAGGACATTTCCTTCACTGTTTCAAGAGAAAACGCAGAGGGCGCAATCGAGGCTATTCACAAGACCTTTGACATTGATGATAAGGACATTATTTGCGACAAGAACGTTGCTAAAATTTCAATCGTCGGCGCAGGAATGGAAACACATCCCGGCACAGCTTCAAAAATGTTCGAAGCATTGTTTGAGCACGACATCAATATCGATATGATCGCTACAAGCGAAATCAAAATATCGGTTCTTATCGACGCTAAGGACGCTGACCGTGCTGTTTCGGCAGTCCACAAGGCTTTCCTTCCCGAGGAATAATTCAAAAGACATAAAATTAAGGCATTATGAGAAATCTCATAATGCCTTTTTTGTAGCTGTTTTTTATTTTCAATTAACCGAGTAAGCCGCCGTCCAAGCTTCAATAAGCTTTTCAAACTCCTCGCCCTTCATGGCTTTAAGACAATCGGATTTATATTCGTCAAAAAGCTCGTCCGAGGTAATATCGGATCTTGTAACAGTAAAAATATAATCGCCGACCGTAAAGCTACCCGTAGTGCCGACCTCAATGCCCTTTACATTGTCAAAAAAGCCGTCGGGATACTTTGTTGAATTCTTATCGATAACCACAACGGAGTCCGTAACCGCAACGTTTTCGGCATAAGACGAAGCGTTGTCAACAGAGGCAACACCCTCGTTAATTTCATTCGCCATACGCTTGAAAACTTCGGCGGCTTTCTGTCTTTCTTCTTCGGAAAGAGAAACTGTGTTGTTGTTTTCGTCAACGGTCGTCAAAAAGCCTGTCGCTGACCTAAACGCCACAAAGTTATTGTTGAAAAACTCTTTGAGCTCGCTGTCCGTTACGGGAGAATCCCCGTTCTCGGAATAGTAGACCTCCATAAGACGTGTTTCATAGCATTTGCTTTCCTCTATCTTGTAAAGGTCGTTTTTCGATACGCCTATTCCCTCATAATACTTAGAAAATAAGTGCCAATAGGAATTTACCGTGCTTGAAAGCGTTGACTTTTCTTCAAGCGTGAGGTCGATTCCTCTGTTGGCAAATTCGGAATTTACCGCAACATATCTTATGAGCATCTTATTCGCAAGAGCCGTTACATCGGTTTCGCCGCTTTTCTCACACTCTCTTTTTGCAAGGTCGGTAAAATACGCATAAACGCCCTTGCCGATTTTAGCGGAATTGACACGCACACTTGCATTTTTACCGCAGGAGCATAACGTCAAAAGCATAATTGCCGACATTATCAGCGCCGTTATCCTTTTTTTCACATTTCCACCGCCTTAATTTTACACATATCAGCTGCGAGGATTATTTTTTTGTTCATTCAAATAATCCTTGAGCAATTGCTCCTTGAGAAGCTCTCTTTCCTCTGCCGCCTTCGCCTTTTTAGCATACATTCTTCTGTTTCTGCCGATTTTTCCGTTCTTAACAAACGCAACCGAAAACATACCGATAAGTCCGCCCGACGCCTGTATAATCTCATCAATCATAGTGTCGGTCAAGCCGCTGTCGGTCATGGGAGCCGTGCGCTGAAGAGTAAGTCCGTAAATCCTGTCCATTGTAAACTCGTAGGTTTCCCAGCCGACAGAAATAAAGCACGCAAAGCCTATCGCAAACAACGCCGCAAGAGCCGGCGAAAGTCTCCTTTTCGTTCCCTGAACCGTGCAGGCGAAGTCATAGGCAAACCAAGCCGAGATAAAGCCTGCGGAAAAGTGCGTTACTATGTCGAAGTTGGAAAACGCAGTCCTGTTATTAAGCGTAGAGCCCACAACAACGCCGATAAATATAAACAAATTCAGCATTGTTTGAGATAAATAATCCACTCTCGTTATGAAGGAGAAGCCGCCGAATATCTGAAAAAAGTCCCACAAATGCGTGAAGATAATCGCAAATATCGCCTCTAAAAACTCGACAACCGAGCCGTGAAAAAGTCCGTAAGTTCCCCAAGCGAGCAAGCCGACTCTCAAAACCACCCAAAGTATTTTATGTGAAGCAGGCAAATAGCCCGATTCAAATCTTTCGTTCATCAGTCAGCTTCCTTTACTTGAATTTTGCCATCATACCTGCGGTGTTTACTCCGTCGGATTTTGAGCCTACAAGGTCGCCGTCCGCCGAAAGAGTTGAGCCGCCTGCTATATATTTACCGCCCGAAAGCACGCAAACGCTTTCAAACTTATCGTCTCTCGAGCCGCCGTAGCCCTCAACCGAGGTAACTTGACCCGTCGCACCGAGCGTTACGATAATGCCGTCTGCACCGCCCTTATTACCGACGGTTTTTAAGTCTCTGTTGTTAGAAGCCGAGTAGCCGCAAACCACAAACGAGCCGTCCGATACAGGAGCGATAGACGTGAACGTGTCGTCCTGATAACCTCTGAACGGGGTCTGCCATACTATGCTGCCCGACGAAGAATATTTAACGGCATAAGCGTCATATCCGCCCTGATTGCCGAGACTTGCAAAGGAATTGTCCTTTGAATTTGAACGTCCGACAACAACACAGCCGTCCGATACTGCGGCAACCGAATTTGCGTTGTCAATTCCGCTTCCGCCAAACTGACGAATCCACGAAACATTGCCGTTGCCGTCAAGTCTTACGATAGCCGCATCCGATTTTCCGTAACCGTCAAACGCTCTCGAAGCATCACTTGACGAGAAGTTTCCGACAGCATAAATATTTCCGCTTTGGTCGGTATCTACGCCGTTAAACGAGTCGCCGACCGAGCCGATTGCCTTTGCGAAAATCAAATTGCCCGAAGCGTCGTACTTCGCCACAAGAGCCGCAGCTCTGCCCGAAGCAATGCCCAACGGAGCTGCCGCACCGTCACTTGAGCCTACTCCGCCTGCCGCAACGATACTGCCGTCGGCACAAACGCTGACATCATTAAAGAAATCCACCAAGCTTCCGCCGTAGGACTGTACCCATTGTACGTCGCCCGAGGAATTAAACTTATATATAACCGCATCATACTCGCCGTAATGAGTCGGACCGAGATTTGAAGCGTTTGAATAGCCTGCCGCAATGATATTGCCCGAAGCGTCGGTATCAAGGCTTCTCAACGACAGTGCACCATCGCTTGTTATCGCCTTACGCCATTTGAGAATACCCGAGCTGTCAAATTTCATAAGCACCATATAAGGAACTGCCGAGCCCGAAGCAAGCCCCGCAAACGAGCCGTCGGAGGAGTTTGTCTGAACAAGGGAAACATAGCCGCCGTCGGAGGTCGGAGCAACCGCATTACAAGCGTCGCTCTTGCTGCCGCTGAAGGTTGCGCCCCAGTTTGAGCTGTTGCTGCCCGGTGTTACCACTGAGGTCGTGTATTTTCTTGTATAGGTTACGGGATTGCCGTCCTTATCGTAAACCGTATTTCCGTTTGCGTCCGTCTGAACAAGCGTTGTGATTATCGGCTCGTTCGGAGCAGGAACGGTAATGACCGTATGGCTTACCTTTCCGTTTTTATCCGTTACAACGTTTCCGTCCTTATCGGTAACGGGAATTTCAACGTCCTTCGGATGATATATTACCGAGGTTTTAACTTCGCCGTTTTCGTCATAAACCTTCTCGCCGTTGGCATTTGTTACCTCGACGATTTCGGTTTCAAGCACAACGGTAATAGCTTCGCCGTTTTCATCGGTTATCGGAACGCCGTTTTTATCGGTAACAACAACCGTCTCTGCATAGACAATAGTTGTAAGCACCTCGCCGTTTTCGTTTGTAACGGGATTTCCGTATTCATCCGTTACGACAACAGCCTGACCGGGATTATTATTCCTCTTACAAGCGGAAACTATAACCAACACCGCCATAGTGAGAGCAATAGCCGACATAACGATTTTTTTGTTTGCTTTCATAAGCCGAACCTCCGATTTTGCGCCTGAATATTCATACATCATTTATTTTACCATAATTACACGCTGAATTCAATCAAATTTTTACGTTATTTATAGGTATTATATCTTATAAAACACTATACAAAATTGATTTCTTGTGTTATAATAATCAACTGTATAATTAGGTAAAATATAATTTTCGGCAAGTGCCGATTTATCGGAAGGAATGTGTTAAATGGCTTACAGAACGCATAATTGTAACGAATTAACTCTCGCTGACCTTGAAAAAACCGTCAGCCTCGCAGGTTGGGTTGACACCGTTCGAGATCACGGCGGAGTTATTTTCATTGATTTGCGAGATCAGTACGGAATTACTCAGGTTGTCGTAAACGACGACTCACTTATGCAGGGTGTACACAAGGAGTCTGTTATATCCGTTACAGGCAAGGTTGTTAAAAGAGATGAGGACACCGTAAACAAAAAAATTCCCACGGGCGAGCTTGAAATAAAGGTATCGGAGCTTGAAATTCTCGGCACCTGCTCGGAGGCTCTTCCGTTTGAAATTGAGGACTCGGTCAATACGAGAGAGGATTCACGTCTTACCTACCGTTTCCTTGATTTGAGAAATAAAAAGATGCATGACAATATACTTTTCCGTTCGGAGGTTGTCAGCTTTCTTCGCAGAAAAATGGAGAGCATGGGCTTCCCCGAGATAAACACGCCCATTCTTACCTGCTCATCTCCCGAGGGCGCAAGAGACTATATCATCCCCTCAAGAAAGCACGAGGGCAAATTCTATGCTTTGCCTCAGGCTCCGCAGCAGTTCAAGCAGTTGCTTATGGTTTCGGGCTTTGACAAGTATTTCCAGATAGCTCCCTGCTTCAGAGATGAGGACGCAAGAGCTGACCGTTCTCCCGGCGAGTTCTATCAGCTTGACTTTGAGATGGCTTTTGCAACACAGGAGGATGTTTTTGCGGTTGCGGAAGAAGTTCTCTATGATACATTTACAAAATTCGGCGGCGGAAAGACTGTTTCCCCTGCGCCGTTCGTTAAAATTCCGTTCGAAGAGGCTATGCTCAAATACGGTACAGACAAGCCCGACCTCAGAAATCCGCTTGTTATCAACGATTTGACCGACTTCTTCTCGGATGTTGAATTCAAGGCATTCCAGGGCAAGCCCGTAAGAGGAATTGTCGCTCCCTGCGGTAAATGCTCAAAGGGCTTCTTCGAAAAGCTCCTTGCATACGCTCTTGATATAGGTATGAAGGGCCTCGGCTACCTCACAGTTCTTGAGGACGGCTCATTCAAAGGCCCGATCGACAAGTTCCTGACGCCCGAAAAGAAAGCGGAGCTTACCTCAATGCTCAACCTTAAAACAGATGATACCCTGTTCTTTATCTGCGACAATATAAAGGTTGTAAACACCCTTGCAGGTCAAATCAGAACAGCTCTCGGCGAGCGTCTTGACATAATCGATAAGAACAGATTTGATATGTGCTTTATCACAGACTTCCCGATGTATGAGAAGAACGACGAGGGCAAGCTTGACTTTACTCACAACCCGTTCTCAATGCCTCAGGGCGGTATGGACGCACTTCTCAATCAGGATCCGCTTACAATCAAGGCTTATCAATACGATATTGTCTGCAACGGCGTTGAGCTCTCCTCGGGCGCAGTTCGTAACCACCGCCCCGACATTATGATTAAGGCATTTGAGCTTGCAGGCTACTCGGAGGACGAGGTTGCCAAGCGTTTCGGTGCTTTGTTCAGAGCATTCCACTACGGCGCTCCGCCTCACGCAGGTATGGCACCCGGTGTTGACAGAATGATAATGCTTCTCAAGGACGAAGAAAACATCCGTGAAATCATCGCTTTCCCGATGAACTCAAACGCACAGGATATGCTTCTCGGCGCACCGAACACCGTAACGGAACAGCAGCTTCGTGAAGTTCACATCAAGCTTCGCCGTCCCATTCCCGAAAAATAACTCATAAGGTGATATAAATGACGATAGACAGAAACCTTGTAGAATATCTTGAAAAGCTCGGCAGAATCAGACTTACCGAAGAGGAAAAGGTCGCTGCCGAAAAGGATCTTCAGGACATTCTTACCTACATTGACACGCTCAACGAGCTTGACACCGACGGAATCGAGCCTGCTTCGCACTCATTCCCCGTTGCAAACGTAATGCGTGACGACATCGTAACAAACAAGGCGGACACGGAAAACATACTCAAAAACGCACCCGACAGCAAGGACGGTTGCTTTGTAGTTCCGAAAACAGTTGAATGAGGTGCAGAACATGAAAAACATTTGTGAAATGACGGCACTTGAAATTTCAGCTGCCATAAAAAATAAAGAAATGACCGTTGAAGAGGCTGTAAATGCGTTTTTCGACGCCATTGACAAATACGATACAGAGCTCCACTGCTATAATACCGTTTGCAAGGACGAGGCTCTTAAAAGAGCGAAAGAAGTTCAGCAGGGTATTGACGGCGGAAAGTACACGGGCAGACTTGCAGGTGTGCCGATAGGTGTTAAGGACAATATCTGCACAAAGGATATTCTTACAACCTGCTCATCAAAAATTCTCGAAAACTTTGTTCCGACATACAACGCAACCGTAATCAATCGCCTTAATGACGAGGGTATGGTTGTTATCGGAAAGCTCAATATGGACGAGTTTGCTATGGGAAGCACGACCGAAACTTCGGCAACAGGTGTTACCCATAACCCGTGGGACGTTGAAAAAGTTCCGGGCGGAAGCTCGGGCGGTGCGGCGGCTGCCGTTGCCGCAAAGCTCTCTCCGGTAACGCTCGGCTCTGATACGGGCGGCTCGATTCGTCAGCCCTGCTCCTTCTGCGGTGTCACGGGACTCAAGCCCACTTACGGTGCTGTTTCACGTTACGGACTTGTGGCTTACGCTTCGTCGCTCGACCAAATCGGCCCTATCGGCAAGGACGTTGACGACTGTGCTGCACTTTTCTCTGTAATTCAGGGAAAAGATGAAAAAGACGGTACTTCTATGGTCTATGACAAATTTGATTTTGACAAGGCTGTAAGCGGAGAAATAAAGGGCAAGAAAATCGGTATTCCCGAGGATTATCTCGGCGAGGGTATCAATGAGGACGTTAAGGCTTCTATCCTCGCTGCCGCCGACAAATTCCATGAACTCGGCGCAGAGGTTGAAATGTTCAAAATGCCGATTGCAAAATATGCAATTCCGACATATTACATTATCGCTTGTGCAGAGGCTTGCTCAAACCTTTCAAGATATGACGGTATCAAGTACGGTTATTCCTCAAAGAACAGCGAAAATCTTTTAGACAGATATGTTATGAGCCGTTCCGAGGGCTTTGGAATGGAAGTTAAGCGCAGAATTATGCTCGGCAACTTCGTTCTTTCCTCGGGCTATTATGACGCTTATTATAACAAGGCTCTTAAAGCTAAAAAGCTCATTCAAAACGCATTTTTCGATGCATTTGAAAAGTACGATATGATTTTAGGCCCCGTTGCTCCGACAACAGCGCTTAAAATGGGCGAAAGCCTTTCCGATCCGCTTAAAATGTACCTCGGCGATATTTATACGGTTATGATAAACATTGCAGGTCTCCCGTCTTTCTCCGCACCCTGCGGATTTGACGCTGACGGTATGCCGATCGGTATGCAGCTTATCGGAAAGCCGTTCTGCGAGGCGGAAATAATGAGTGCGGCAAAGGCATTCCAAAACGCAACCGATTATCACAAGAAATTGCCGAAATTGGATTAAGGAGGGCAGACTATGGAATGGGAAATAGTAATGGGTCTTGAAGTTCACACCGAGCTTGCGACCAAAACAAAAATATTCTGTGGCTGTTCGACCGAGTTCGGCGGAGAGCCAAACACTCACGTTTGCGAGATTTGTTCGGGTATGCCCGGTACTCTGCCGCTTCTCAATAAGAGAGTGGTTGAGTTCGCTATCCGCACAGGAGTTGCAACAAATTGCACAATCACACAGAACAATAAATTTGACAGAAAAAACTACTTCTACCCCGATTTGCCTAAGGCTTATCAGATTTCACAGCTTTATCTCCCGATTTGCAGAAACGGCTATATAGAAGTCAACACAAAGGACGGGGAGAAGAAAAAAATCGGTATCCATGAAATTCATATGGAGGAGGATGCAGGCAAGCTCATTCACGACGAATTCGAGGATTGCACGCTTGTTGACTACAACCGCTGCGGTGTGCCGTTGCTTGAAATTGTATCCGAGCCCGATTTCAGAAGCGCAGAAGAAGTTATAGACTATCTTTCAAAGCTTCGTGCAATTCTTCAGTACACAGGCGTTTCAGACTGTAAAATGCAGGAGGGCTCACTTCGTGCCGACGTAAACCTTTCGGTAAGACCTAAGGGTCAGGCTGAATTCGGAACACGTACCGAAATGAAAAACTTAAACTCCTTCCACGCTATCGAGCGAGCAATCGCTTATGAGGCACAGAGGCAGATTGAGCTTATCGAGGACGGCGAAAAGGTTGTTCAGGAAACTCGCCGTTGGGATGATAACAAGGGTTACAGCTATGCAATGCGTTCAAAAGAGGACGCTCAGGACTATAAATATTTCCCCGAGCCCGACCTTCCGCCGATTGAAATTTCCGATGAGCAAATCGAAGAAATCAAATCGACAATGCCCGAGCTTCCCGAGGAAAAGAGAGAGCGTTATTTGAACGAACTCGGACTTCCCGAGTACGACACGGGAATTATCACGGGCGACATTGCGCTTGTAAAATTCTTTGAAAGCACCCTTGAAAAGTGCGATTCTCCGAAGGACGTTGCCAACTGGATAATGGGCGAGGTTATGAAGCTTCTCAATGACAGCGCAACGCTTACCGAAAACAATCCGTTGAAGCCCGAGGCACTTGCAGCCGTTATAAATATGGTTAAGTCAAACAAGATTAACCGTGGAACAGGTAAAAAGGTGCTTGAAAAGGTATTTACGGACGGTGTTGACCCCGAAAAATACGTTGAGGAAAACAATCTTGCACAGGTAACCGACCTCTCGGCTTTAAGACCGATAATTGAGCAGGTTATCGCTGAAAATGAAAAGAGCGTTTCCGAATACAAGGCAGGCAAAACACAGGCTATGGGCTATATTATGGGTCAGGCAATGCGTGCTCTCAAGGGCAAAGCTCCTGCACAGGAGGTTCAAAAAATCCTTAAAGAGATTTTGGGCTGATAATAAACAAAGCAAAATTAAACGCACTCCTAAGGAGTGCGTTTTTTGTTATTTTTTTCAGGCTCCCTTGTGTAAAGGGAGCTGTCGTCATTTATGACGACTGAGGGATTGTTTAATATAATTATCTATATATTCACAAACGCCGTCAAAGTTACCGTTTATCTCATTATTCGGGATTCTGATTACAGTCAACCCATATTGTTTCAAATACTTTGACCTCTCGGCATCATATTCCATTCCCTTGTCTTCAAAATGCTGTGAGCCGTCAAGTTCAATCACTAAATTCATCTTTGCAGAGTAGAAATCCACAATATATTTACCGATTATCTTTTGCCTTTGGAAACGAATCGGATAGGCTTTAAGGAAGTCGTACCATAGATGGCGCTCTTCTTTTGTCATATTCTTACGCAAACTCTTTGCATTCAATACAAGATTGTGATTATGCTTTCTGTCCGGCAAAACAATCCCTCCGTTTCGCTTCGCTCAACACCTCCCTTTACACAAGGGAGGCTTATTGAAATTATTTCTTCGCTTTCTTTTTATCATACGCTCTTTCAATCGCCTTAACGATTTCAACAAGCGGAATGATAGCGAACGCAAGTGCAAGTGCAACCGCATATTCCATCAAATTTATCGGCTGGAAGTCAAATGCATTTGCAAGGAACGGAACATAAATTACAACCGTTGTCATCAAGAGCGACATAAAGCATGAGCCGAAAAGGTACATATTGTGGCTGCCCTTAAAGGTCATTGCAACGGTAGAGCCTCTCTGCGAACGCATATTGAATGAGTGGAAAATTTCACACATACTCATTGTGAGGAATGCCATTGTCATACCGTCTGGAGAATTTGTAATTTCCCAAACGCCCGCTTCGATATAGTGACCGATAAAGTATGCCGCAAGCGTAAGACCTGTTACAAATAAGCCCTGATAGAAAATATCAAAGCCTACGCCGCCGGAGAATATACCGTCTTTTGAATTTCTCGGAGGACGGCTCATTATATTCTTCTCGCTCTTTTCCATTGCAAGTGCAAGAGCAGGGAAGCAGTCTGTTACAAGGTTTATCCAAAGAAGATGAACAGGCTTCAAGATTGTAAAGCCCAAAAGGTTTGCGAAGAAAATTGAAAGCACCTCGCTGAGGTTTGACGCAAGCAGGAACTGAATGGATTTACGGATATTATCGTAAATTCTTCTGCCCTCTTCAACCGCCGAAACGATTGTCGCAAAGTTGTCGTCGGCAAGCACCATATCAGCAACGTTCTTTGTAACGTCTGTGCCTGTGATACCCATTCCGACGCCGATATCGGCGCTCTTAATCGAAGGTGCGTCGTTTACGCCGTCGCCCGTCATTGCGGTAATCATACCACGCTTTTTCCAAGCGTTTACAATTCTGACCTTATGCTCGGGCTGAACTCTCGCATAAACAGAATACTTTTCGACATCTTTTTCAAAATCTTCGTCTGAAATTTCGTTGAGCTGTGCGCCCGTGATTGCAGCATCGGGGCTGTCAATTATTCCAAGCTCCATTGCGATAGCCGTAGCCGTATCCTTATGGTCGCCCGTAATCATAATCGGTCTGATACCCGCAGTTCTGCATTCTTCGATTGCCGCCTTGACCTCGGGTCTTACGGGGTCAATCATTCCGACAAGTCCGCAGAAAACAAGGTCTTTTTCAAGCGCTTCGGGGCTTTGGTCGGCAGGAATTTCGGAAAGCTCCTTAAAGCTGCAAGCAAGGACACGCAAAGCTCTGTCGGCATATTCCTTGTTCTTTTTGAGAATTTCCGTTCTGTCCGCTTCGGTAATATCTCTGATTTTGCCGTCATTCAAAATCTTGGTGCAGCACTTCAACACCTCGTCGGGTGCACCCTTTGTGTATTGAATATATGCGCCGTCCTTTGCGTGAACGGTTGACATCATCTTTCTCATTGAGTCAAAGGGTGCTTCCGCAACTCTCGGCTCGCTCTTTGAAAGGTCGTTTTTGTTCAAATCAAGAGTAAGTGCATAAGCTACAAGCGCAGCCTCGGTAGGCTCGCCGATTATCTCTTTGTTTTCGTCAATATTGACATCCGTGCAAAGAGCCATACCCGTTGCAAGCATTTTTTCGTCGTCGCCGTAATGCTCAACAACCGTCATCTTGTTCTGTGTAAGAGTACCCGTCTTATCCGAGCAGATAATCTGTGCACAGCCCAATGTTTCGACAGCGGTAAGCTTTCTTATAATAGCGTTTTTCTTTGACATATTGGTAACGCCGATTGAAAGTACAACAGTAACAACCGCCGCAAGTCCCTCGGGGATTGCCGCAACAGCAAGCGAAACCGCTATCATAAAGGTATCAAGCAGGAATTCAAGTCCTATCTGATTGCCTGTAACAAGCTCTCTTATAATACCGATTGCGAAAATAACCGCACAAATACCGATTACGATAAAGCTGAGTATCTTACTAAGCTGTGCAAGCTTTTTCTGCAAGGGGGTTTGTCCGTCCTGAGCCTGAGCCAAAGCACCTGCGATTTTGCCCATTTCGGTATCCATACCCGTAGCCGTAACAACTGCTCTGCCTCGTCCGTAAACAACGGATGAGCCCATATACATCATATTCTTACGGTCGCCGAGCGGAACATCCTTCTCGGTATCCTTGAGATTGATAATATCGATAAACTTATTTACGGGAACAGACTCGCCTGTCAGTGCCGCCTCTTCGATTTTAAGGCTTGCACTCTCGATTATTCTCGCATCGGCAGGAACCGCATCTCCCGCTTCAAGGATAATCACGTCGCCGACAACAAGGTCCTCACTCTTAATCTGCATAACCTTGCCGTCACGCTCAACCTTTGAGGTTGCCGCCGCCATTTCCTGCAACGCTTCGATAGCTTTTTCAGCCTTGCTTTCCTGAACAACGCCGAGTATCGCATTCAAAATTACTACAAAAAGAATAATTATTACATCTGACGGGAAGCCTCCCTCAAATGCTGCTGTAATACCCGAAATTGCCGCCGCAACGATAAGAATGATTATCATAGGGTCGGCAAACTGCTCTAAAAGACGTCTGATTACAGACTTTTTCTTACCCTCTTCAAGACGGTTTTTTCCGTTTTCCTCAAGCCTCTTTTGTGCCTGCTCGGAAGTCAGACCTTTTTCCGAAGAGCTCGTTTCCTTGAACACTTCTTCGGGCGTGCTGAGATAGTGCTTCATAATTTTCCTCCGTTGTTAAAAATAAAGACCTTCGACAGATAAAAAAGTCTGCCGAAGGTCTTGCTTCCTAATTATTAGGTTCGACGACCAGATGCGAAACGCAACATGATGTTGACCGCCGAATTCAAGCTACTCCCCTTCAATATGGGTTATGCTGATAGTATAATAGCATATTTATAGACTTTTGTCAACTATCTGTTTTTTGAATGAGTATATAATTATTTATTCCCAATTCTTCGAGACTTTTTATATATGCCTCGTCGTCAATAATCGGTAAAAGTCCTTTTGTCGTATAATTTTCTTCTGTTTTTTCATTGAGCAACGGAATTGCTGCGGCTATGAGCGTCGGCTTATCCATTCCGACCGACGAAGTGCCGCCGACCGAAAATTCATTAGCAGACTCAAAGCCCGTAAAATCAACAGCGTTAAACAACGCTCCGCTGTCAAACATACTGCCCGAATAGAGCTGCTCATTTCCGTTGAGCGCACTGCCTATGTCGGTACACAACGCAATTTCCGTATCCCCACACAGCTCCGCCGCCTTTGCAACAAAGGTGTGAAGTACGGAATTTCGGCTTTCGACGCTCTCCGCCTCGCCCAAGAAAAATGCGGTATCGGTCAGCTTACCCGTCGGAAAGCATACGCTGTTGAGCATAATCACGTCCGCACCCGTTGCACATTCGCTTATAATTCCGTACAGATAATCCTGCGCCGTCTGCGAATATGGATTGAGCCACGGATTGCCGTCATTTTGTGCGCTGTCGTCGAGCCAAACCGTTGTTCCGTCCTGAACTGTAACCGCCGAGCCCTTGAGCATTGACGCCGCAAGCGGATCCTCAAAGCAATAAAGTCTCACAATTATCTTATATCCGTCCGAACGGAGCTTTTCTATCGTCTGCCAAGCGTTTTCATACGCCTGCGTGCAAGCACCGATTTCCTTTGCTGTTTGAACAGCGGAATTATAATTCAAATTTCCGTCTGCTCTTTTGAGCACAACCTCAACTGCATTTGCTTTGTCGGTTTTGAGCTGTGTTCTGAACAAATCGTAGGCAATTCCGCCGCCGAGTGCTTCCTCGGGCATTTCAAGAGCCTTTAATTGACCGTCGTATTGGGCGGCAAGGCCCTTCGAGGTGCTGTCAATCGGTCTGTGCGACAGCTTGCCCATAACCGAAGCAATAAGAAATACAGCCGCAAACACAAACACAAGCGACACATAGAAAATTATTCTGTTTCTTTTTTCTTTTTTTCTTCTTGTTCTGCTTTCACCGATAGCATAGATATTACCGCTTCTGCTCGGATAATTCTTTGAAAAGCGGTAATAGCTTCTTTTCCTCGGCTTAACATTCTTGTTTTGAAACTGCATTTTGTTCTGCCCTTACATAGTCAATCCGCTTCCGTAAAATCCCGAAAAAGCAAGCGAGAGAATTGAAACGTAAATAAATATCGCCGGCGTACCTTTGAACGCTTCGGGAATATTCGGATTGCGGTCAAGACGGCGCAAGCCTACGTTTATAAGCAGCACCGCAATAACAAATGCAAAGCCCGAACCGATACCCGAGCCGATAGCCTGAGCAATGGTAAATGCCGCACGGTAGTTTATAAACGGAACGGCAATTACAAGTGTATTGAACGCCGCTATACCTATTCTTCTGACCGTTCTGTCCTTAGCCTTGAACACTAAAACGGAAATCGCAAGCACTATAATATATATTACCGTAAGCACGATAATGAATTCAACTGCGTGTCCGAGTATGCTCAATTGCTTGACAGCGGCTATCTGCTCAAGCAAAACGCAAATCACGGATACCGTGGTCGAAAACAGTGTAATGAAAAACGTCATCGGATAAAGCTGCTTCGGCTTTGCCGCCATTCTGACAGCCTCCGAAGCACCGTAACCGCCTGTGAAAATGAAGTTTTGTGCCAGCATAGCGTACATAGCCGCCGAAATGAGCTCTGTTATTACTCTCATGCCTCATCACCGCCGTTTCCGTCGCCGTCTTTTGAAATATCGATATTTTCTTCCTCTTTGGGAGCTTTACTTCTTTCAAGGTCAAGCAAAATATCGTCAAATTCAGATTCGTATTTTTCTTTTCTCGGATTTTCAATCGGCGTCGCTTCGACTGACTTTTCGACAGCCTTTTTCTCTTTTTTACGCTTCTCCGTCTTAACGGGCTTTTCTTTCTTCGCCTTTTTAATTTTTTTACGTTTTTCAGGCTTTTCTTCCTCGGGTTGCTCGTCCTTTTCAACCACACTCTTAAAGAAGTCTATCGGATTTTCCTTAACCGCTTCCTTTGAGGGGGACTCGAAATCCTCGTGAATCATAGTTTTAATGTCCTCACGATGAGACTGCGAAATTTCCGAAAGGTTGAATGCCTCCTCGGGGTTTTCCTCCGGATACTTGCTCTTAATTCTCGCCTTAAAGAACGCCGCCGCAAAGCCAAGCATCAAAAATCCGCCGAACGGCAATAACAAGCCCTTTAGCTGTACGGGAAGATTAAGCTTTATGCTGTAAAATGTTCCCGAGCCCAAGACCTCTCTGAGTATCGCAACGATAAAGATAATCAAAACATATCCAATCGTTGCGGACACAGCGTCAAAGAAGGTTTCTTTAAGCGTTGACCTGACCGCTACCCTCTCACAGTGAAGTGCAATTAGCGAGTTTACCGCAATTATCGGCAAAAAGATGCTTACGTTTGCAGTCTCGTTCGGCGCAAATTTCGAGAAAAACAGCCAGAACGGAACATTTATAAGCACGCCCAAAAGAGCATATATCAGCACCCTGTATTCGTGCTTGACCTTTTTGAGCGCAATACTCGCAAAGCACTCGATTATTATAAGCTCCGCCGCCGAAATTACCGAAAGCATAATCGCCGTTTTAACCGAAACGGCCATTGCAACAACGGGTGCTATACCTATCGACTCAAACAAAACAGGGTTTTTAATAAATGCGCTGTTTTTTATTGAGGTTGAAAATGAGACCTTATCATTCATTCTCGCCACCTCCGTTTTCATCCTCGGCGTTTTCCTGCGTTTCCTCCGAATTATTGATTATTTCCATAACCTTTTGCGCTACAATTTGCGACTGCTCCTCAGTATCAACAGGCTTGTCCGTTGACATTGCCTCCGCTTCCTTTTTCCTGTCGAGCAAAAGCTTCTCCCTTTTGGTAATCGGAAGTCTTTGGTCAAGCGTGCAGGCAAAAGCGTTTGCAATCAAAACGGCAAAAACCGTGCTGTCCTCAATTGAGCCAAAGGTTCTTAAAATCATAGTTATAAGACCCATCAGCACCGCATAAAGCACTCTTGCGTTTGTTCTTTTTGGTGCGAGGGTTTCGTTTGTAACAAAAAGCAATGCCGCAAAGCCTGTAAGTCCGCTGCAAAGCTCCATTATTATCGATATTCCACGTCCCGTAGTTATTCTCGGGAAAAGGAACGCATATACGGCGCAGGTTGCGAGATAAACAAAGGACATCATCGCTGTTCTCGGTCGTCTTATAAGTAAATAAAGCAAGCCGCCGATTATCGCAACCGCACAGGTTGTGCCCATCGGACCCGAAACATTGCCGACTGCTATATCAATATAACTTATTATGTTAATTCCGATTGAATTGCCCTGCGAAAGCATATACGCAATCGAGTTGCCCAAAGCGGCATTCGTGCTTGAAAGCTGTGCGAACTTGTCCGCCGTCGTGGGAATAACCGGATACGAAAACATACTTGCCGAATTGCACACCGTCAAAAAGGCAATTCCTGCGGCTGACGGCAAAAACATAAGGCTTCTCGAATTTCCGAATGGGAATTTTACCACCGCAAGTGCAAATACGGTTATGAGCACGGGTACCCACCACGCAGACGAGGCAGGTATGCACATAGCTATCGATATCGCCGTTACAATCGACGAAAGATCCGAATACGACGCTCTGAATTTGTAAATTTTAGAAGATAAAAACTCACAAACCAAAGCGGACAGGACAGCATACAGCACCAAAAGCACCGCACGCAGCCCGTAATAATAAAATGACATCGCCATAGGCGCAAGAAGCACCATAAGCATATCAATCATATATTTTCGGGTGTTTTTAATTTCAAGCTTTTCTGTTTCGGATAACACAGGCTGTATGTTTATCCTCAATTGTTCATTCTCGCTCAAAATTTCACCTCATTTCCGATAATTTATATCATAAAAATTTGCTTGAGCTGTGTTTAGACGAAATCTATCTAAAGCGTTTGCCGTCAATTACACCGAAGCTCTTGCCTTAAAATCTGCTATTGTTTTTTCGGCGTCGTCGCTTGAGAAAATCGCATTTCCCGACACAAATACGTTTGCGCCTGCCTTTGCGGCAATCGAAATTGTTTCCTTGTTTATTCCGCCGTCAACCTGAATGTCAACATCAAGTCCTCTTCTGTCGATTTCAGACCTGACCGCAGAAACCTTCGGCATCATATCCTCCATAAACGACTGACCGCCAAAGCCCGGCTCAACAGTCATAACAAGCACCATTGAAAGCTTGTCGAGATACGGATAAACCGCTTCGACAGGAGTTTTAGGCTTAACCGAAAGTCCTGCTTTTTTGCCCGAAGCCAAAATCAAATCAATCGTCTTTTCAATATCGGAGTCAGCCTCCACATGAAAAGTGATTATATCCGAGCCTGCGTTTACAAAATCAGGTATATACTTATACGGGTCGCTTATCATAAGATGCACATCAAACGGAAGAGTGCTTGATTTTCTTATGCACTTTACAATCGGTGCGCCGAGCGTAATGTTCGGAACAAAATGTCCGTCCATAACGTCTATGTGAAGCATATCGGCTCCGCAAGCCTCCATCCTTTTAAGTTCTGAAGAGAGATTGCCGTAATCGCTTGATAAAATTGAGGGAGATATCTTAATCATAATATTTTCCTTTTCCTTATGCTATTTCTGTCTGAGGAGCGTCCTCGGCAGCCTGTTCGGGTGCTGTTGTCGGCTCTGTTGTGGATTCCGCAGGCGCAGCAGTTGTGCTGACGGGAGTTGTGGTTGCAACCTCGGGGCTTGCAGTTGCCTGCATTGCGCTTATATAGTAGCTGCCGTCCTTTTCACGCAGAGTTACCTTAACGTATTTATCGGGCTCGGGAGCTACCATTTTTCCGTCGGTATCCTGTGCCCAGCCGCCGCTTGAAAGATAGCCTACGGTCAAAACGATCATATTCTTCTTTTTGTCTACATCGACAACGCTCGGCGTGTATGTCGGCTCGATACCCGTAAGCGGAATTATGTAGCACTTTTTCGCCGAATCATAGGTAAATTCATAGCCGTAGCCCGAAACAGTCATATGAACGGGCGCTCTTTCCGTACCGAAAAGCTTTGTATATGACGCAGCTATATCAGCCTCGGGAATAATCATTCCCGCTTCGCTGTATTCGTAGGTGTCGGGAGCTAAATCGCTCTTAATAATCGCCCACACCGAAATATCGATAAGCTGGCTCATATCCGCCTTCGATATATCGTCGAACACGCTCGGGTCGTTCATAACAACGGGCGTGAGCATTGTGTTGTATTTTTCAATATTATCGATTTTATACTTGACGGAGCTTATGCCGTTTACGCCTGCCACAAGTATAGTTACAAGACCCGTGACCGAAAGCACCACCATCAAAAGTCCTAACGGAAAAGCCCACGGGTGCGCTCTTTTCCTCTTTTTCTTTTTAGGCGAATTTTCAAATTTTACGATTTCATCAGCCATAGTTATTCTCCTTGTTATCTTATCTGCCCGTTACCGCAAATAATATATTTGAACGAGGTAAGCTGGGGAAGTCCCAAAGGTCCTCTTGCGTGCAATTTTTGTGTGGAAATTCCGATTTCCGCACCGAAGCCGAACTCTCCGCCGTCCGTAAATCTTGTGCTTACATTGTGATAAACAGCCGCCGAATCGATGCGTTTTAAGAACTCCTCTGCCGCCGCTTCGTTTTCGGTTACGATACACTCGCTGTGTCCCGTCGAATATTTTGATATATGCTCAATAGCCTCATCAAGACTTTCGACCGTTTTTACCGACATTATATAGTCGAGGTATTCCCTGCCCCAATCGTCCTCGGTTGCGGGAAGTATGCCGTCTGCCGAAGCTCTCGCCGTATCGTCGCCTCTTAACTCGACATTTTTTTCATCAAGCCTTTTTTTGATAATCGGCAAAGCTTCTTTTATTATATCCTTATGAATTACCAAGCTCTCCGCCGCATTGCAAACCGACGGTCGAGAGGTCTTTGCGTTGTACACAATATCTGCCGCCATTTGAACATCTGCGTCCTTGTCAATATAAATATGACAGTTGCCCGTTCCCGTTTCAATCACAGGCACCGTAGAATTTTCGACGCAGGAACGGATAAGTCCTGCTCCGCCCCTCGGGATAAGCACGTCAATATACTCATTCATTCTCATAAGCTCGGTTGCGCTGTCTCTTGAAGTGTCGGTTATAAGTGATATACAGTTTTCATCTAAGCCTGTTTTTTCAAGTCCGAGCCGCAACGCCTTGACGATTGCCTTTGACGAATTTATAGCCTCTTTACCGCCACGCAATATGACCGCATTACCCGATTTCAGGCAAAGCGCCGCAGCGTCGGAGGTAACATTCGGACGTGCCTCATAAATAACGGCAATGACTCCAAGCGGAACGGTTATTTTTTTTACCGTCATACCGTTAGGTCTTTTAATTTCCGAAAGCGTTACGCCTATCGGGTCGGGAAGCCTTACAATATCAGTTATTCCCTTTGCCATTCCGACAATTCTCTCCTCTGTCAAAAGAAGCCTGTCAAGCATAACCTGCGCAACACCGTTTGCACGGGCATTTTTCATATCCTCGGCATTTGCACTGAGTATTTCAGATGTTGCCGAAATAAGTTCTTGCGCCATATTTTCAAGAGCCTTATTTTTAAGCTCGGTCGAAGCGGTGGCAAGTGTTTTTTCCGCCTGCTTCGCCCTTTGTCCGAGTAATTGAGCTTGCGTCATAAAATCAGTCCTTTTTGCCCGTAAAAAATGTTCCTATCTGCTTGCCGTCAAGAGCCTTATATATGCTCTCGGGAGATGCGCCGTTCATAACGATTGTATCTATGCCTGCATCCATAGCGATTTGCGCCGCATGAAGCTTTGTTACCATACCGCCCGTGGAAAATCTTGAGCCGTGACCGCCTGCGACGGCGATAAGCTCATCTGTAATTTCATCAACCTGAGAAATAAGCTTTGCATCCTCATTTTCATTCGGATTATCATCATACAAGCCGTCAATATCCGTAAGAATAATCAGTGCGTCTGCGTTTACAAGCTTCGCAACAATCGCCGAAAGGCTGTCATTGTCGCCGTAAACAATTTCATCAACCGCAACCGAGTCATTTTCGTTGACTATCGGAACTGCTCCGTAATCGAAGAGCTTATCAAATGTATTTACGAGATTTTTGCGGCGCTCCTCGCTGTCAACATCACTCTTTGTGATAAGAAGCTGACCTACCGTATGCCCGTATTCGCCGAAAAGCTTATCATACATAAACATAAGCTCACACTGTCCGACGGTTGCGGCAGCCTGCCTGCCCGAAATGTCCGACGGTCTTTCTTTAAGTCCTAATTTTCCGACTCCGACGCCGATTGCACCCGAGGTTACAAGCGCAACCTCAATGCCCGAATTGACAATATCCGAGAGCACGGAAACAAGCTTATGCATACGTCTAATATTGGTCTTGCCCGTGTCATATGTAAGCGTTGACGTTCCAACCTTGACAACAAGCCTTTTTACGTCCTTGAGAACAGCCACTTAATTCTCCCTCACGTTCTTATTTATAGATAATATATTTTATCATAAAGCCGTTAAAATAACAAGTGTAAACGTATATTGCAGATAAAAAAATCGGTGCGGAAGTCTCCGCACCGAAAAAGCTTTGCTATATTTTATTATTTAACAACAAAGTTTGAGGAAAATGTTCCCATAAAGTCAAACGACTCATCATAGCCTGTTCCGCTGTCGCAAATATAGTTCGCCGAATAAATGGCCTTATCTATATTTACATAAGCCGACGTTGCATAATGAATTATTGCGCCGGACGAATCCTTCATCGTATAGGTAAAGAACACGACCTCCTTACCGTCTGTAAGATTGCCGTTTGTAATAACCATTGTCGTATCGGGATATTGCTGCTTAAAGGTTTCAACAACCTGTTGCTGAGTTGCCTCTTTTTCGGCAATAAACGACTCGAACGTTTGAAAATCTCCAAGCGTTGTGTCCTTGACAAGATTAACATAGCACTTGTCGTCGGTGCCGTCCTTGTAGAAGGTACCGTCGTCCTTGAGAGTCCAGCCCTTCGGCATAGTAAATTTGTAATCGAGAGTTTCAAGCGTCTGTCCGTTGACCGTCTTTTCGGGAAGCTTATAGTAGTTCTTCTGCGGATTGCCGTTAGCGTCATACTGAATATTACCCTTTGCGTCGGTAACATAAACAGCGATTTTGCCCTCGTTGTCAATTTCCGTATTACCCTCTGCATCGGTAACAAGCGGACGTTCAACGCCGTTGATTTCTCCCATAAGATATTTATTACCGCAGGATGCAAGCAACAACGCAACCATTAAAATAACAAGGCTTACTGCAACAATTTTCTTTTGCATAGTGTTTCCTCCGTTTTAGTTTGAAAGCATACTAATTATATGATTTTTAATCCTTATTGTCAAACAAAATCAATATGCCTTGCCCCAATAGAGCATCTTATCGGCAGGCTTTCCGCAGCAAACGCAGGTGTCGCCTATATGCTCCTGCTCAAACGGAATGCACCTTGAGGTTACGCCGGCATACTCCTTGAGCTTATCCTCACAAGCTCTGTCGCCGCACCACATAGCCTTGATAAAGCCGGGCTTGTTGTCTGCGATATCCTTGAGCTCGTCAAGCGTTTTTGCGGTGTATGTCATATTGCTTCTTCTCTCAAGAGCCTTGTTGTAAAGTCCCTTATGAACCTCTTCAAGAAGCTCGGGAATTTTAGCCTCAAGCTCGTCAAGAGAAACAAAGTATTTCTCCCTGTTATCTCTTCTTACGATAACGCACTGATTTTTCTCAATATCCTTAGGACCTATCTCAACTCTAAGCGGCACGCCCTTCATTTCATACTCCGCAAACTTCCAACCGGGAGAGTTTTCGGAAACGTCAGACTTAACTCTGCATATCTTTGAAAGTCTGTCGCAAAGCTCCTGTGCCTTATCGAGAACGCCCTCCTTATGCTGTGCAATCGGAATTACAACAACCTGAACGGGAGCGATTTTCGGAGGAAGAACAAGTCCGTTGTCGTCGCCGTGAGTCATAATAATAGCGCCGATAAGTCTTGTTGTTGTTCCCCAAGATGTCTGATAAGGCGTTTTGAGAGTGTTGTCCTTATCCATATACTGAATTTCAAATGCCTTTGCAAAGCCGTCGCCGAAATAGTGCGAGGTGCCCGACTGCAAAGCCTTACCGTCGTGCATAAGAGCCTCGATGGTATATGTGTCCTCTGCGCCTGCAAATCTCTCTTTTTCGGTTTTAACGCCCTTAACTACGGGCATAGCAAGCACGTTTTCACAGAAATCGGCATAGACGTTGAGCATTTTAACTGTTTCAGCCTTAGCTTCCTCTGCCGTTGCGTGAATTGTATGACCCTCCTGCCAAAGAAATTCTCTTGTGCGGAGGAACGGTCTTGTGGTCTTTTCCCAACGGACAACCGACACCCACTGATTGTAGAGCTTCGGCAAATCACGGTAAGAATGGATAATCTGCTTGTAGTGCTCGCAGAAAAGTGTTTCCGACGTCGGACGAACGCAAAGTCTCTCCTCAAGCTTTTCGCTTCCGCCGTGCGTTACCCATGCAACCTCGGGAGCAAAGCCCTCAACGTGATCCTTTTCCTTTTCAAGGAGACTTTCGGGGATGAACATAGGCATACAAACATTTTCATGTCCCGTCGCCTTGAACATTGAGTCCATTATCTTCTGAATATTTTCCCATATCGCATAGCCGTAGGGACGAATAACCATACAGCCCTTAACGCTCGTATACTCGGCAAGCTCTGCCTTTTTTACGACATCGGTGTACCATTTCGCAAAATCCTCGTCCATTGCGGTTATGTCATTGACCATCTTTTTCTGTTCTGCCATTTTCCAACATCCTTGTCTTAAAATTTAACTGATAAATCAGTGTTCCTCAATAAATTTAACAATGTCGCCGACTGTTTTAACGGTTTCGATAGCGCTGTCCGGAACTTCGATTTTGAATTCATCCTCAAAGCTCATAACAAGGTCAACCATATCAAGACTGTCAGCGTCCAAATCTTCTCTTATATCCGTATCGAGAGTAACGCTTTCCTCGTCAACGTCAAACTGCTCGCAAATTATTTCTCTAACCTTTTCAAAAATCATATATTCCCTTACCTTTCATTTGATAAATATATACATACATTTTATGTATAATTTACGCTTTGTCAATACCTTCCTCCAAGAATTGTTTCAGGGAGGTCATATCGAGAAGCTCATATGCCTGTAATTCATCATATACACTTTGAGCGATTTTGCGAACTCCGCCTTTCACCGCACTTTCGATATTCATCGGCATAACCGGATCGTGTACGCTCATTCTCAAAATGTAAAATCCGTCAATTTCAGGGTCTGTAAAGATTACCTTAACGCCCTCGCAGCTATCCTCGGCAATTTTAATATCGGTTTTAAGAATTGCGCTTTTTTCTATCTTATCGATTATGCTCTCGCCGTATTCCTTAAAATTCTCTGCGTTTATCTTGAAGCGAAGCTCTTTTTCCTCGGCAGGCTCTTTAAGTGAAGCTATGAGCGACTCAAGAGTCTTGCCCTCTTTTCTGAGCTCTGCAAGCTTTATGATTATCCTTGTGATAAGATAAGCACCGTCGTCAAGATGATAATTCTCGCTGAATGCCGCATGACCCGAAGTTTCAATGGCAAGCGGAGCTGTTATGCCCTCGCTTTCAAGCCTTATGCTCTCGTCAATGACATTTTTATAGCCACGCTTAAATCTTCTGTGCTTGCCGCCGAGCGTGTTTTCGATAAACTCGGTAAGTCCTGCCGAGGTTACGCTGTCCGTTACAACCGTTCCGCCCTCGCAGCCTTCGAGAGCGATAGCCGCAGCCAAAGCAACAAGACGGTTACGGTTAATTTCCTTGCCGTCCGCACTTACGCAAGCCGCACGGTCAACGTCCGTATCAAAAATTACGCCGAGGTCTGCGCCCGATTCAACCGTCGCCTCGCAAATCGAAGCCATAGCCGTCTCATTTTCGGGGTTCGGTATGTGATTAGGGAACATTCCGTCGGGGTCAAGGTATCTCGAGCCGTTTGTATCTGCTCCGAGAGGTGCTAAAACATCATTTGCAAAAAATCCGCCGACGCCGTTTCCCGCATCAACTACGATTTTAAGCCCCTCAAGCGGTCTGTCATAATTATTTTCGGAATTTACACCCTTTTTAATGAGATTTCTCAAATGCTCACAGTAAACCGACATAAAATCGACTTTTTCCGCCTCTCTCGAGGTGTCATAAGCGATTGCGTCATTCATTTCGGCAAATTCGAGTATTTTTTCGATTTCCTCCGACGAAAGTCCGCCGCCTGCCGTAAAGAATTTTAATCCGTTTCTGTCCCACGGGTGATGGCTTGCGGTAATTTGAACAGCACCGTCGCAGGTGTCAAGCTGAGTTGTCATAAACATAGCAGGTGTCGAACAAAGTCCGCAATCCTTGACCGTAACGCCCATTGAAAGCAAAATTGCGATTACATCAGCCTTTATTCTCTCCGCCGATATTCTTGAATCGTGTCCTACCGAAACCGTGAGCGCATCCTTTTCCTTGCCTGTCTTTGCGCAGAGAAAATACACAAATGCGCCCGTTATTCTTTTTATTGCCTCATCCGTGAGCTCAACAACGTCTGTTGTCTCCTTCGCAACGGCAACGCCTCTTACGTCTGTTCCGCTTTTCAAATGCATCAGGTTCATAACAAATCTCTCCTTACGATTTCGTCTGCCGCAAGCATTACTCCCACCTTGCCCGAAGCAAAGTTAAGTCCGCCCTGCATCCATACCGCAAACGGCTCACGAAGCGGCGCATCCGCCGAAAGCTCTATCGACGAGCCGGAGGTAAACGCACCTGCCGACATTATAACCTTGCTGTCATAGCCGGGCATATCCCACGGCTCGGGCACAACAAAGGAGTCGATCGGCGCACCCTTTTGCATACCCTGACAGAAGGCTATAAGTCTCTGCTCATTTTCAAGGCAAACCGCCTGGATAATATCGTGTCTTGTCTCATTGCTTCGAGGCGTAACCTCAAAGCCGAGCTCCTCAAACAAAGCAGCTGTAAACGCAGCTGTTTTAAGTGCTTCTTTAACAACGTTCGGTGCGTTGAATATGCCCATAAACAAACTTCTGTTCACACCGAGTGTTGCGCCGACCTCCGAGCCGAGTCCCGGCACGGTAAGCCTGTAAGAGCACAAATCAACAAGGTCCTTTCTGCCTGCTATGTAGCCGCCCATCGGGGATATGCCGCCGCCCAAATTCTTAATGAGCGAGCCTGCGACAATATCTGCACCGACCTGCGTCGGCTCTTTTTCCTCTGTGAAAACGCCGTAGCAGTTGTCAACCATAACGATAGCATGTTTGTTGACCCTGTGGACAATTTCACAAGCCTTTTCTATTTCATCAACGCTTATAGAGTGTCTTAACGAATATCCTCTTGAACGCTGAATATATACCATTCTAACCGCTTCGTCACTTGCCTCTTTTTCGATTTTCTCATAGTCAAGCTCGTCGCTTTCGGTCATATCGACCTGTCTGTAAATAACGCCGAAATCCTCAAGCGTACCCTCGCCTGCATTTTTACCGCCGATTCCAATTACGGGATGAATTGTGTCATAAGGCGTACCCGAAACGCAGAGCATTACATCATTAGGTCTTAAAATTCCGTAAAGGCACACGCCCAATGTATGCGTTCCGCACGAAAGAGCACCTGCTCTTATAATCGCACTTTCAGTTTTGAAAATGTCAGCAACAAGCTCGTCAAGCTTATCTCTGCCCTTGTCCGAATAGCCGTAGCCCGTCGAGGTGTTAAAATCGGTTTCGTCAACCTTGTTGTTTATGAAAGCCGATAAAACCTTCTGCTGATTATATTCCCCTATTTTTTCAATCTGCGAAAACATCTTTTCCGTTTTCGCCAAAGCCTTTTCCGAAGCCGCCTTCACGGTATCGGTAAATTCAAAAAATTCTCTCATAGCTCAATAATTCCCAAATCCATATAAATTTCTCTTTCGAAGCCTATTTTATTGTAAAGCTTCTCCGTTTTCAAATCGTTACAGGCAAGAAGCACCCTCTCGCCGTCCCGTTTGAAATCTCGGCAAAGACCGCTTATGCAGTCCGAAGCATATCCCATCCTGCGAAACTCCGAATCCGTCGCAACATCTCTTATAAATATGCTTTTGCCGAGCCTGTCTGCAATCGCCACCGACAAAATCGAATTCTCTCCGACCTTTATCGCCCTGACGCTTGTATATCCCGAAAATATACCTCTCGTCGTCCTTGAAAGCCATTCCTTGTACGCTCTGTCGGTATATTTTTTCAAGTCCTTTTTTTCGACTGCGTTCGTCAAAATCTCGGTTTTTGACTGCATAAGCAAATCAAAAACAGGTCGCAAGCCGTCGTTTATTTCGACCGACTCTCGCCCTCTCGTCAGCTCATCCTTTAGAGCCATAACGCTTATCTTGGAAAAAGCCGTAACTCCGAGCCTTTCGGTTATGCCGGAGCAGCAATGCACCACAACTCCGCCGAGCCGTGTGATAAAATCGGAAATCTCATAAAAATCCGCCGTATCGCACGCACAGACATAGACCTTACTGCTTTCCTTTTCAACCACAAGCGCCGTTATATCCTCCCCTTGAGTTTGCAGCCACGCACCGTCAACGCTTGTAAAATCAAGCAGCGAAAACAGCGTAAATGCTGCAGCGGTATCGTCGGGGAAAAATTTTGTTAAATCCTCAGCCGTGTTCTTTGACAGGTTTTCAATGAGTTTAATCATTTGCAAGCTCCCTCGCCAAGCACTCTGCAAGCCTTTCAACCGCTTCTATATCCTCTTTTTTGGCAACGCAGGACTGCGAATGAATATATCTTGTCGGAACGGAAATTGCCGCCGTGCGCACGCCCTTGCCCGACTTATGAATTGCCGCCGCATCGTTACCGCCTGCAACAACAGTCTTTGTCTGACATTTTATGCCGTTCTTTTCCGCCATCTCAAAAGCTCTTTTGTAAAGCTCAACGTCATAAACCGTGCCCCTGTCCATAAAGCTTACAACCGCACCGTTTCCGAGCTTGCAAACCTTTTTCTGATCGGGGGTGTCGGGCAAATCAGCCGCCGTTGTACCCTCAAGCACAATTGCATAATCGGGCGCAACGTTATATGCCGCAACCGCAGAGCCTCTTGTTCCGATTTCCTCTTGAACAACGAAGCAAACAGTTAAATCATACGGCTGCTCTCTCGACAAAATATTAAGTAAAATCTGACAGCCTACCCTGTCGTCAAGTGCCTTTGATTTTATAAATCCGTCGCCGAATTCAAGATATTCGGACACGAAGCACACCTCGTCGCCCAAGCTGACATATTCCTCCGCCTGCTTTCTCGACTGAGCACCTATATCAACATACATATCCTCGATTTTAGGAACTTTATAAAGCTCGTCGGAGGAAAGATGGTGCAAAGCCTTTGCGCCGATAACTCCGTAAATATCCGCAACCTTAACACGTCTGCCGAAAACAACTCTTTCGTCAATTCCGCCAACGGGTGCTATTTTTATATATCCGTCGTCGGTAATATAGCTTACCATAAAGCCAACCTCGTCCATATGAGCACTGAGCATTACCTTTTTGCTCGCTCTGCTCTTACCCGATTTTTCGACAATAACATTGCCGAGTGCGTCAACCGTGTATTTGCAATCCGACGGAATTTTTGAAATTATATACTCCCGAACAGCCTTTTCCCTGCCTGAAATACCGTTGAGAAGGCAAAGCTCTTTAAGCATTTTCATTACCTCCCGCAATGTATTCGGCAATAAGTCTGCCCGTATTTTCGACATCCGAAACCGACACGACCTCTACGCCCGTATGCATATAGCGAAGCGGTATTGATATAAGTCCGCTTATAAAGCCGCCCTTTGCTATTGTCATACCGTCGGCGTCCGTGCCCGTTCTTCCGCCCATTATTTCAAGCTGATACGGAATACCGCATTTTTTAGCCGTACCGATAAACCTCTGCGACATATCATAATCAAGCGAAGCGGAAACGCCTATCATAGGTCCTTTCGAAAGCTCTCCGCACTCCTCGGAATTGCTGTCGGGAGTATCTGCAAAGCTGACGTCAACCGCAATAAGCTCTTTTGCCTCTGCGTTAAACGCCGCCGTTTTAGCACCGCTTCCGCCGACCTCTTCCCGTGTCGAAAAAGATACCGTAATTTTCTTTTTACAGCCCTTTTCTCTCAAATATTCCAAAGCGCAGATAAGGCTCGCCATACCTGCTCTGTCATCAAGAGCACCGCAAGAAACCCTGTCGCCCAAAAGCTCGGTAAATTCCGAATTCACCGTAACCCTGTCGCCGAGACTTACAATTTTCTTTATTTCATTTTCGGAAAAGCCCGTGTCGATAAGCACGTCGCTCATTTTCATACCGTTGTTTTCCGAATTACCTTGAAGATGTGGGGGCGTACTGATTACAATTCCGCTTATATTCTTTTTGCCGTGAATTGTAACCTGCTGTGCGCCGAGCTGCCTTGTGTCAATATGACCGCAAGCATCAACTCGCAAAAAGCCCTCGGGTGTGATTGCCGTAACAATCATACCCACCATATCCATATGAGCGTCAAGCAACACCCCGTCGCCCTCGCCGTCAATAGTCAAAATGACGTTGCCGAGAGCGTCGGTGTGAACATCTCCGTATTCTTTTAGATATTTTTCAGCTATCGGGACAATTTCCTGCTCATAGCCTGAAACGCCTGCGCCGATTGTCAAATCCTTTAATATTTGACGAACATCCATTATAAGTAACTTCCTTTGTTAAATTTCAGCTCCGCCGACAGGTCTTATAGCAAGTACATAGCATGAGCCCTCGCCGAATACCGCTTCAAGAGTTGACTTGTACTCGTCAAGCAATTCATTGGGAACAAAAGCCTGAATTGTGCCTGCAAATCCGCCGCCGTGAACTCTCCATGCGCCCTTTCCGTCAAGTACCTGCTCACTCAAGGCAAGAGCAATCGAAACGGGCTGAATTTCAGGCTGCTTTGTGGCAAAAACATTCTGATTATACATATAAGAGGAGTCGCCGCTTTCGATAACAAGCTGCTTGAACTGCTCAAAATCATTCTTTTTAAGAGCGTCAACCTCACGCAAAACTCTCTCGTTATCCTTATAGAAGTGCATAGCACGCAAAACTGCTCTGTCGCCTACCGCTTCACGAAGCTCGGGGATTTTTGCAAGAAATTCCTTTTCGTCAACCTCACGCAAAACCTTCTTTGAGAATTGAGCCGCTACGCTTTCCATTTCAAGTCTGATAGCCGCATATTCGTCCGTAAGGTTTGAGTGGCTGCCCTTTGTGTCAACAATGCAAAGCGAATGACCGCAGGAAGCAAAGTCAAAATCAACCTTTTCAATTACAGGCTCTGACGGGTCCTTGAAGTCAATAGTAATAAAGCTGCCGACAGAGCAAGCCATCTGATCCATAAGACCGCAGGGCTTACCGAAGTATTCATTTTCCGCATACTGTGCGATTTTTGCGATTGTAACGGGGTCAACCTTACCGTCGTTGTAAAGGTAGTTGAGCATTGTGCCGACAAGCACCTCATATGCCGCCGAGGACGAAAGTCCCGAGCCCGAAAGAACTCTCGAAGCCGTAACAGCGTCAAAGCCGCCGATTTTATATCCGTTGTTCAAGAAGCCCTGACATACGCCTCTTACAAGTGCGGGGGAATGACCCTCCTCGTCTGCGTGAACGCTCAAATCGGAAAGGTCAACAACGTCCATTGCATAGCCTCTCGATTTTACTCTTACAATATTTTCATCATTTTTGGAAGCTACTGCGATAGCGTCAAGGTTAATGCCTGCCGCAAGAACTCTGCCGTGGTTGTGGTCGGTGTGGTTTCCGCCAACCTCTGTTCTGCCGGGTGCAGAGAAAAGTCTTACGTCTCTGTCAGCCGAGAAAACCTCGTCAAAATCGTCGGCAAGAGAGCAATATCTCTCATACTGTGCCTTAACGTCAGCCTCGCTGACATAAACTCTCTTAAATCTATCATCAAGCTTTCCGTTCTTAATTTCCTCTCTCAATTGTGCAGTTGTACACATCTGCCCCTCATCCTTTCAGTTTTGTTTGTTTTCTTTTATTTTTGCCGATTTCGCCTTTGCCGAATTGTTGTAAAGGTCAATAAAGCAGTTAATTCCGAGCGTCGCAACGCCTGAAATTGTAAAGATTATGACCAACGGCAGCATAAACGCAAGCGAAAACGGATTATATACGTTTCGTCCGACCATACTGTACGAAATAATCTTCGGCATAAAGCCGATAAGCGAGAACAGGATATATTTATAATAATCGAAGCCCATTGCTCCGTACAGCTGGCTTACTGTGTTTATCGGGATATTGGGAACAAGCCGCAACGCTACGAGCAGACCGCCCTTTCCCGCAAAATCCGACTCGAAAATCTTATCAAAATTTTCGTACCGACTTAAAATCTTGTGGACAACACCGCCTCCGAGGTGCTTTCCCCAAAAATATTTAATTGTCAAAAGTATAATGAAGCCTGCGATATTTATAAGCACCGCAATATACGTCGGGAACACCATACCTGCGATAACGCACACCGCAGAAATAGGTATCGGCACAACGACCTTTGCAATGTAAATGAGCAGTATCGCAATTACGACAAGCTCCTTTACCTGTATTGCCGCCACGGCGTCCTCAAAGTCTGCGAGCATTTGCAAAACCTCGTCATATCGCTCAGCAAACTCCTTTACCTGCATAAGCATTGTAAGTCCGAGCAGAGCCACTGCAATTAAAATAAGCGCAATGCCTAAGAAGTTGAGCAAGCCCTTGCGGTTTATTCTTTTTTTCGCCAATCGCTCCACCACACCTTCAGCACATACAATATCATTATAATTTTATAACATAATCGCTTCAAGGTCAATCAATTTATTACTTTTCCTGTCGCTTTTGTTTTCAAAATCGGTAAAATATGTTACAATACAAATAATATTATCTTACACGGAGGAATAATTATGCCGAAAACCGTCATACTTGATGCCCAAACAACAAATCCCGGGGATCTTTCTTGGGAATGGCTCAAAGAATACGGCGAGCTTGAAATATACCCGAGAACACCGAAGGAGCTTATTTCGGAAAGGTGCAAGGGTGCGGATGTTGTCATAACCAATAAAACGCCGCTTGAAAAATCAGACCTTGAAAAAATGCCGTCTCTTAAATTTGTCGCAGTTCTTGCAACGGGCTACAACGTTGTCGATACCGCATATCTTAAAGAGAGAAATATCCCCGTATCGAATATCCCGTCATATTCCACGCAGGCGGTGGCACAGCTTGTTTTCGCTCACATAACAGAGCATTACAACGCAGTTGCTCTCCATTCTCAAGACGTTAAAAACGGCGGCTGGAGCAACTGTCCCGATTTCTGCTATCAGCTGACTCCTCTCACCGAGCTTTACGGCAAAACGATAGGAATAATCGGCTTTGGAAAAATCGGACAGGCGGTAGCCGACATAGCGGAAGCATATAAAATGAACATTTTAGCTGTGTCGGGGCACGAAACCGATCAATCCGGCAGAAAAAATTTTAAGTGGGCAACGCTTGACGAATTGGCAAGGGAGTCCGATATTATTTCACTCCACTGTCCGCTTACAAAGGAAACCGAAAACCTGATAAACGCCGATTTCCTTTCAAAAATGAAGCAAAACGCAATCCTGATAAACACCGCAAGAGGTGCGGCAGTTGACGAGCAGGCTCTCGCAGACGCTCTCAATTCGGGCAAGATAGCAGGCGCAGGCGTTGATGTGCTTTCGACAGAGCCGCCGAAAGCCGATAATCCGCTTTTGAGCGCAAAAAACTGCACAATCACACCCCATATCGCCTGGGCGGCATACGAAACCCGTGAAAGACTTATGGGAATACTCAAAAACAACATCAAAGCCTTTTTCGACGGCAACCCGATAAATGTTGTGAATAAATAAGCAAAATGAAAGCCGAGAGGAAAAACTCTCGGCTTTCTGTTATGTTTTTTATGCTTTTAGAGATTTAACAATTCTTTTTTATATGATTTTTCGAAATTAGATAACCCTCTGCTCTATTGTAAAAGCAGAGGGCATAAATTATTTTTTATAGATATTATCGTATTTGGATTTTATATCTTCTTTTCCGTCATATAATTCTTCCCAAACATCTTGATGAAAATCATACATATCGGAATACGCATCTTCGTAAGTGTCATACATATTTGAGTATGCGTCTTCGTAGGCATCATACATATCACTGTACACCGAGGAAACTTCATTGTAGCTTGCTTCATCATAAGCTTTTGTGATTATACCGTCAAGCTCTTTAAATGCTGATTCATACATTCGACTCCAAGCTTTGTAGTAATCTTCGGTTTCTCGTTGCCAAATTTTAAAGCCGTCTTCCATACTTCTTGTCCAAGTGGTATAGTCACTTTTGTTATCGGCTACATTTTTGTAGTATGAATAGCAGTACTGTGATACCGTAACATAATAGCTTTTTGCTTCGCTTTCGCAGAAAGAATACCATTCATTAACTTTTTCGGCATTCTTTTTGTAACCTTTGTATGTGCCACCTATGTCGTTTGACAATTCTGTGTACTTATCCTGCATATTTTTAATTGATTTTTCCGATTCGGATTTTAATTTTTCTTGAAATTCGGAATTGTCATTTAATGAAACGCTCTTGTCTGCAGTCGTTTCCTGAACAGTGGATGAAATTGCCGATTGCGTATCATTTTTGCTGCTTTCTTTTTTGCCGGTCAATGCAACCGCAGTGACAATTAATGCAATTATTACGACAATGCTTATAATAATCACGGGGATTATCCACTTCTTGCTGTCTGCTTTGTTTTTTAGCTTGTATCCGCAGTGCGGACAGATTTTTGTTGAATCGGAAATTTCTTTGCCACATTCCGGGCAGTTAATTAGTGCCATAGTATTTTACTCCTCTTTTAGTTTTTTATTTGTTTTTTGTAAATATAGAATTAAATTTCACCCCGTTTTGTCTTTATGTTCTTTAATCATTTTCCGAATCCACTTTTCGCTATACCCGTATTTTGTTGCGAGCTGCCGTACATTTTTGCCGTCATATTCCGCAACAATCCTCGATGCGATAAATTCGCTTGTGAAAAGATTTACCGGAAACGTGATTTGCTGACCCCGATATGTAGAGTAAAGCTTTACCGCCGCCTCAATTCCAAGCGTATTTGCAATTTCGTTATACACGCCGTTGAGATATTCGCTCTCAATCTCTTTCGGATCCATACCTGTATAAACCTCTCTCATTCTTACTGCCTCCTATTATGATTTATCCTCACGGATTTGTATAGAGCGACAGTTCATAGGAACAATTCCTTGTAAACTTCCGTTCGCTCATAATAGGTCTTGTAAATTTCGCGAATGAAAAAAGCGGCTTTTACGGCAGCCGACAAGCGTTATAAATGAATAAAAAATACCCCTCTCCGACATCACTTCGAAAAGGGGTATTATTAAAATCGTTTATTTGTTGATTTTATCGGTAAGTATAAAATCGTATTGATAGCTTCTTTCAAACGGAACGGATTCTCCGCTGTTTGGGTCTGTTACCGTGCCGCTGAAGGTAATAACGGTTTTGCCGTCAACGTTTTTATAATCGGCGTCAATCATATACGGCTTTTGGAAATCGGCAGCCTCCTTGCGGAATTCGTCGAGATCCGCCTGAACGGTTTCATACTGCTCCGTCTTTTTCTGCCTTTCGGACGAAGTGTGCAAGAGCTTGTGCTCATTATAACCGAACATCACGTCGGCACAATACGAGCCGCCGTTTTTCGCAGTCTCAATATTGGCAGGACCGCTTACCGCCGCCGTATAAATGGGATTTGCTTTTGAAGCGCATATAAACGCAACAACGGCAATCGCCAAAACAGCCAAACAGCAAATCAATGCTTTCTTTTTCATATACACACTCCCTTTAATTATAGGCTGTACGCTTATATTTGCACAGCGACATAAATAATTGAAACAGACTCTTTTGCTTTGCTTCAATCCCATCATACTTTAATTCCCAAATATTGTCAACATATAAAATATAACAAAAATCACAGGCATAATTTTAACAGATAAAACAAAACCGATTTTATCAAGGCGAAATATATGCCAAAACAAAATCGGTCTGTCTTACTTTTTACTTTTTATATACTCTCTCAAAACTCTTTCGAGCCTTGCCATAGGCAATCCTACGACATTGAGATAATCGCCGTTGATTTTTTCGACAAGCAATGCGCCCTTGCCCTGTATGCCGTATGCGCCTGCCTTGTCCGACGGCTCTCCCGTTGCGATATAAGCCTTGATTTCCTCCTCGCTCAAGGAATAAAATTTGACCTCGGTTTTCTCACAAAACACAGTCTTTTTATCTCCGAGCCTTACGCAAACGCCCGTAAAAACATTGTGCGTTCTACCCGAAAGCGAAGAAAGCATTGAAAAAGCATCATTTTCATCTTTCGGTTTCCCCAAAATTTTGCCGTCGAGTGCCACAACCGTATCAGCCGATACAACAAGCGTATTTTCATCAACCTCTACGGCGTCTCCCTTTATCTCGGCAAGATATTTGACCGCTTCGTCGGGTGTAATATTCTCGGGCAAGGTTTCGTCTGCGCTTGAAGTTTTAACCTCGAAGTCATAGCCTGCATTTTTCATTATTTCTTTTCGTCTCGGCGAGCCCGAAGCCAATACTATTTTCATTTCTTATCCCCGTAAACCTTATGATAAACCTTCATAATTCCGACCTGCGTTTTTGAATCCCTAATTTCATTGTTCATTACCATTTGGAACGCCTTTTCAAGCGGAATTTTTTTGACCTCAAGGAACTCGTCGTCATCAAGGTCTTGCGAGGTAAAGCTCAAGCCCTTTGCGAAATACATATGGATTATTTCCCCACAATATCCCGGAGTGGGATACAATTTGCCCAAATCCTCATATTCGCTTGCAATCGTTCCCGTCTCCTCACGAAGCTCACGCTTGCCCGCTTCGAACGGGTCCTCGCCGTATTCAAGCTTGCCTGCCGGAAGCTCCAAAACGACCTCTGCGTAAGGGTATCTGAACTGCTCGACAAACATAAGCTCGTTATTCTCGGTAAGCGCCGCAACGCAAACTCCGCCCGGATGCTCCACTATCTCTCTTTTGGCAACTGTGCCGTCGGGCAAAAGCGCATCATCAACACGCAAATTTATAATTTTGCCCTTAAATATATATTCTTGATTTATGGGTTTTTCGGTCATATCCATAATAAATTCACTTCTTTCGGAATATATCTTAATATCAAATACCAAATCAGAGGTTGTTGATATTATGTGCTTTAATTACAATGCTTTACAAGAGCATATCAAAAAAATCAAAGAAAGCTTCGACTTCGTGTCGATTACTTCCATAGGCAAAGGCTGGTGCAAGCGAAGTATTTACTCGCTGAGTATCGGAGAGGGGGAGAGCAGCGTGCTTTTCCTGTCCGATTTTTCCGATACGGCAGGGATAACAAGCGAAATTCTGCTGACGTTTTTTGAACGGCTTTGTGTAGCTTATAAAAACGACCTTAAAATTTCCGCCGTTAAAATAAGGAGCATTCTGCGTGAGCAAAAAATCGTTATCGTCCCCATAACCAATCCCGACGGACTTGAAATTTCCTGTTCCGACGGAGAAAATGCACTCTGCTACAAGGGTCTTGTGCAAAGAGCCGCCGACAACAATTTCTCCGAATGGATTTCAAACGCAAGAGGCGTGGAAATAGGCAAAAACTTCCCGTACCGTTTTTCCGACGCTAAAAGCATTATGAAAAATTCGTCTGCCTTCGGCTACAAAGGTCCGTTCGAGGCAAGCGAGCTTGAAACGCAGGCAATTATATCATTCTGCAAGGCAATAAACCCGAAATATACAATCACTCTGTCCTGCTCGGGCGAATACATATCCTGCCAATGCTCAAAATGTGCCTCCGACTGCGCCATGATGACTCAAGTGTTCAAGAGCGTAAGCGGTTTGCCGATTAAACGCATTAAGCCGTGTGAGGCCTACGGCAGCTTCGGCGGTTGGTTTTCCAAAAGCTTTTCTGCGCCGTCGTTTTGTTTTTCCGTTTCAAAACGGAGCGTTACCGACCTCAAAAGTCTTTATGACAAATACGAAGAACTGCTGCTTTTGTCGTCGATTATGTGATTACTCGCCGTACCTTTTAATAAGTTCCTTGTAGTGCCTGCCCTTTTCTTCAAAATTCTTATATACATTATAGCTTGACGCCGCAGGGGAGAGAAGGCAAATTTTTCCTTCTGCGGTAAGCTTATACGCTTCTTTTACAGCCTCTTCAAGGTCAGCCGCCTTAACAAGCCGCTTCGGACAAGCGCATTTTGAAAGCATATCAATTATTTTATGCCCTGTCTCGGGTGTACCGATAAGATTTTTAACAGAGCACTTTTCAAGATAATCGCAAAATTCCGAATAATCTATGCCTCTGTCCTTGCCGCCGAAAATAAGCGTATCAACGTTCTTTAACGCCTCAACCGCACATTCTACGGCGTGCGGAATTGTTGCTATGCAGTCATTATAAAAGGTAACACCCTTAAATGTGCCGACCTTTTCCATTCTGTGTTCAATTCCCGAAAAGTTTTCAACGCCCTTTTCGCAAGCCGTATCGCTGACGCCGAATGTTTTTGCCGCACGGTAAGCGAATATAACGTCCTGCTTGTTATGAACGCCCAAAAGATGCTCGTTACGCACCTCAAAGGGAAGCCTGTCATTTACGGAAACGCCGATTTTTTCAGCCTTTGTCGAATTGAGATCGACATATTCGGAAACCCCCTGATCCGCATTATATATAAATGTATCATTCTCGTTTTGATAATTCATAATGTGGAGTTTTGCGTTTACATAGCCCGTAAAGCCGCCCTTGTAATGGTCAAGGTGCTCCTCGTAAATATTTGTGAGAATAGCGACCTCGGGCGAAGCGTGAGTAAATTCAAGCTGGTGCGACGACATCTCAATAACGGCATAGGTGTCGGGCGTAACGCTCTCAAGCGCTTCAAAAACAGGCACGCCGATATTGCCGATAAGCCTTGCGTCCTTGCCTGCCGCCTTTAACATTTCATATGTGAGCGTAGAGGTTGTGGTCTTGCCCTTTGAGCCGGTTATTCCGACCTTGCGGCAATCCGCAAAACGCAAAAACATATCAACCTGACAGGTAACCTCTGTGTTTTCACTTACTTCAACATCACGGAAAGATATTCCGGGGCTTTTCATTACAACGTCAAAATCGTTTACGCAGTCAAGATAGTTTTCGCCGCAAACGGTCCTGATATTCTCGCCGTCCGGAGTAACCCTGTTTTTATCGGCAACGGTCAATTCCTTTTCGGGCAAATGCTTTTTAATATAGGAAAGCGTGGACTGACCTTCTCTGCCGAAGCCGAGTATCAGCACAGACTTATCTTTTAGGTAATCAATTATCTTCGGCAACATATTTATACATCTCCATTACAATATAAAGGAATTCGTCGGGAACGCTGTTAAGAGCGTTATATTCTTTTAGTAAATTTTCATCTATTGTGCTTTCGTCAACATTTTCTCTGAATCTCTTGCAGAGAAGCGGAAGCTCTTTTCCGTCTTTTTCAAGCTTTTTGCAAAGGCTCATAAGCGCAAAATTAAACTCCGACTTTGTGCCCACGCACTCAAACGGCTTCAAATCCGTAATGCCCGCAAGTCCGTCAAAATCAGCGGTACAATCGGGGTCATCCAGCATATCGTTGCCGAAAATCGAAACCAATTTATCATATTCGATAAACGGCGATAAAATCGTGAAAACAAATAAGCACTTCGCACATTTACCGCACCAAATATTTTTCTTGCTTCCTCTGTTGCAGCTTCTGAACGTTTCGTGGTACTGCGTGAGCGACGCAAACATTTTAGCTATCTGCAACTCCGAGAACGGACGCAAAAGGCTGAAATATTCAATGCCGTCATAGCCGAAAATGTTCTTTTGCACATAAGCCGTAAAGTCCTCCTCGAACTCATACGATTTCGAATACTGATGATTGACGTTTACGCCCTCTATATTCGTTTCGTTTGCGCTCGACTCATTGGAAAGCACAATGTACTTGCCTCCGACAAGGTACGCACAGTAAAGCGACAGGAACGCAACTATTGCGGAAAACGGGGTATGACCATTCAAAAAGCCCTCTGAATTCAACTTTAGTAAATTTTCATCTATCGTCCTATAAGTCCTGATAATATCCTTTTCGTTATAGCCTGCCGCAAGCACCGTATCGGTCCTCGCCTTTTGGTCATTTACCGTAAAGAACATATTTTTATCCTTGAAATCCTTGAGCAGAGAAGCCGTAACGCAGCTGTCCTTACCGCCGCCGACGGGAATAAGATTTATACCGTTTGAATTATACGCCTGCGGATGCATATGGTGCTCAAGCTCTTCGTTGACTTTAATTTCCATAAAGCTCTCTTCGTCTGTTTCTATACCGTTTATATAGAAGAACTCCGACAAGCCGCCGAAATAGAGCTTCTTATACCATTTTATGTCCTTTTCCGAAAGGTATCCGCATTTTACATTTACGGTTTTCGGACAGGCGCACTTCCAATAGCTTATAAGCTCGACCATACCGAGATTGAACACAATTTTCTCGGCAATTTCCGAATTGTAATCGTTAGCCATATGAAGCTCTTTGACGGGAATTCTCGTTGACGGATGAAAATCGCACAAGCCGTCGATAGAAAAGTCAAAAGCTATTTTAATTTCATCGTTTTCCCTTGTGAGCTGCCAACCGTTATATGAAAATGACGGATATTTCTCACGAAGCTGTAAAAATTTCTCGTTTGACACAAAAATCACTCCAAGCTTTTATCAGTTTATTATACGTTTTCCGCCGTTAAAAATCAATACCATTATATATTTACAAATTCCTCGATATATGTTACGATAGACATAATAAGGTTAGGTGTTCATTATAATATTGCCAAGCCTTCAAAAAACTTTATAAAAACGGCATAAGAAAGAGAGGAGATATAAAAATGAAAAAGACTTTCGCAATAGCTCTTACTATGATTTTGGTTATCAGTTTATGTGGCTTTTTCGCCTTTTCGTCCTCGCCCGAGATTTATCACGGCGAAAGCGACGGATTTATTTGCGGTAACATTCTCGTTGACGAAGCGTATTTCCCCGATGCCGCAAACGACGTGCAAAAACCAAATAAATTTTTCGCAAATGCAAATTCAGCCTGGCTTTTCTATGATTATCTCACAACAGCTCAAAAAACAGTCTACAACGCAATCGTTCAAGCCGAAGCAGGACTGAATATCGGTGCAGACTCTTCTACGGAGGCTCTTATCGGCATTAAAGTTCCCGCAAGGCAAATTTCGGGCAACTCAGCCGACGCATTAAAGGCTGCTTTGCAAAATGCCGTTATCGGTGCTATGTCGGCGGTTATCGAGGATTATCCTCAATACTTCTGGCTCAGCGGATACAGCATCTCTTACGGCTATTCCTATGATTCGGCAGGAAATTATTGGATTACCTCTATGGACCTTTACATAAACCTTGAAACAAACGATTATCAGAACTTCGCCACAGTTCGCTCTTGCTATTCTCAAATGATGACGGCTGTTAATAACTTTACCGTCAGCGGCTCGTCTCGCTATGCAAAATGCAAATCGATTCACGATAAAATATGCGAAATGACAGTGTACACCACGAACGTTCCTATGGCGCACCAGCCAACAGGCGTATTTATAAGCGGTCAGGCTGTCTGCGAGGGCTATGCCGAAGCGTTCAAGCTTATCTGCGACCGTGAGGGTATTCCGTGCATACTTGTTGTCGGCACAGGCAACGGCGGAGCGCACAAATGGAACTATGTTAAAATGGAGGACGGCAAGTGGTACGGTATGGATGCCACTTGGGCGGATCAGGGAGACTCGGGAATTTTCTATGATTACTTTATTGTAGGCTCAGAGTCGCTTTCCTCAACTGCCTTCGGTGATCAAACGAAATTCGGAAACGGCAAAGAGACCTCGGCAAGCCACGTAAACACAGGCGCATTATTCAGCTACAGCGGCTTCGCCTTGACCTATCCCACAATTTCACAAACCGCATATTCGTCTGTTTTGGTAAGTCCGAGTGCTTCGGCAAGCTTTGACAATCAAAAGGGTATGCTTTTCTTCGCAAAGGATGCTGATATCCGTTCGTCAATCTTATGTGTAGCTTCTCCGAGCTATGCACCGTCAAATAACAAGGCAACCGTTTCGGGCACGACAACAGGCGGAACGCTCACAATTACAAGTCCCGTTTCAAAGCAATATACGCTTGTTCGTTGGGGCGACGTAAATGCCGACGGCAAGACGGATTTGACAGACAATGCTTTAATCGAGGAAGCGGCGATACAGGAAGCGGAGTTTACAAACGAAGCGTGCTTTAATGCCGCAGACTACAATCAGGACGGCGTTATTGACGTGTTTGATATGTTCTATGCCGATCGATATGTGAATACGGGAATGCTTCTCAACGGCTGATAAATAACATATAAATATCTAAGGACTGTAAAAACTTATAGTTTTTGCAGTCTTTTTTTATTTTGTTGTTGCTATATTTGTGCAAATGTGCTACAATTTTTATTGTTGATATGAAAATTATGTTCATTTTCATAAAGATAAATTATTTTTCAGATATTGGAGTGATCCCTATGAAAACCTACACATCAAACAACATCAGAAACATTGCCGTTGTCGGACACGGCGGAAAAGGTAAAACCACCCTTTGCGAAGCAATGCTTTATGTTGCAGGCGCAACCGACAGACTTGGTAAAGTTGCTGAAGGAAATACCGTTCTCGACTTCGACGCTGAGGAAAGACGCCGTAAATCGTCGGTTTCTTCCGCTATGGCGGCTATTGAATGGGACAACACGAAGCTTAATATAATCGACGCTCCCGGTCTTTTCGACTTTGAGGGCGGAGTTGCCGAAGCTGTCAGGGCGGCAGAAGCTGTGCTTATAGTTACCTCGGCAGGCTCGGGCGTTGACGTCGGCACGGAAAAGGCGTTTAACGCAGCGGAGAAAAAGGGCATTGCCAAATTCTTTGCAATTACAAAAACAGATTCAGATCACAGAAATTTCTATAAAACCTTTGAAGCTCTTAAAGAGGTTTACGGCAACAAGCTCTGCCCGACAATCATTCCTTATATGGAGGGCAACATCACAAAATGCTATGTAAACCTTATGACAGGTATGGCTTTCGAATATGATGCAGACGGCAACGCTAAAAAGGTTGACGTTCCGAACGACCCCGTTATCGAAGAAATGACCTCTGCATTTATGGAAGCGGTTGCAACGACAGACGAGGCTCTTATGGATAAATTCTTCGAGGGCGAGAAATTCACTCAGGAAGAAATTCTTAAAGGCTTGTGCCTCGGAATTTTCGACGGCTCAATCTATCCCGTTTATGCGGTTTCCGGTCTTACGGCGGCAGGTGTTGACCAGCTTCTTTACGGTCTTGCTTGGTCCGTTCCCGGCGCATTCGGCTACGCAGGCGAAACAGCGACAACCGAGGACGGAGAAGAGGTAATTCTCCCCTGTGATGACAAAGGACCGCTTGCGGCAATCTGCTTCAAAACCGTTGCAGACCCGTTTGTAGGAAAAATGTCGTTCTTCAAGGTTGTATCGGGCAAGCTCACATCCGAAACACAGGCATACAATTTCCGTACCGAAGCTATTGAGAAAATGGGTAAAATCGTTACCGTTAAGGGCGGAAAGCAGGAGGACGCAAAGGAAATTATCGCAGGCGATATAGGCGTAGTTACAAAGCTTCAATCCGTTAAGACGGGCGATACACTTTGCGATCCGAAAAACAAGCTTAAATTAAAGGGCGTTGATTTCCCGAAACCCTGTCTTTCAATGGCAGTTGTTGTTTCAAAGAAGGGTGAAGAGGAAAAGGTTGCGCAGGGACTTCAAAGACTTATGGAGGAGGACCCCACAATCACATTTGCGCTTAACAAGGAAACACGTCAGCAAATCCTCTCGGGTCTCGGCGAGCAGCACCTTGACGTTGTCATTTCAAAGCTTAAAAACAAATTCGGCGTTGAGGTAACGCTTGAAGCTCCGAAGGTTGCGTACCGTGAGACCATCAGAAAAGCTGTTGAGGCACAGGGTAAGCACAAAAAGCAATCGGGCGGACACGGTCAGTTCGGCGACGTTTGGATCAAATTTGAGCCGTGCGACAGCGACTCGCTTGTATTTGAAACGGCGGTTGTCGGCGGTGCAGTACCGAAAAACTACTTCCCGGCAGTCGAAAAAGGCTTGCAGGAATGTGTTCTCAAGGGCTTTGCGGCAGGCTATCCGATGGTAGGTCTTAAAGCAACTCTTTATGACGGCTCGTATCATCCTGTTGACTCCTCGGAAATGGCGTTTAAGACAGCCGCTTCGCTCGCCTTCAAGGCTGCAATGCCCAACGCAAGCGTTGCAATTCTCGAACCCGTAGGAACTCTTACGGTTGTTCTTCCGAACGACAACCTCGGCGATATTATGGGCGACGTTACAAAGCGCAGAGGCCGTGTACTCGGCACAAATCCTGCTCAAAGCGGTATGCAGGAGCTTGTAGCCGAAGTGCCTATGGCTGAAATGGGCGATTTCACAACTGTTTTGCGTTCAATCACGGCAGGCAGAGGCTCATACACCCTTGAATTTACACGCTATGAGCAAGCTCCGCAGGCTGTTGCCGACAAGGTAATTGCCGACAGAGCCGCAACTGAAGAATAAACCACAACATATAGGGAGCTGTTACAGATACAGCTCCCATATTTTTTGTCTTATTTAGTAAAAAATATTGAAAAATACCGATAATGTGGTAAAATGTACATAGCTAAACTCACAGGAAAGGTTGTTAAAAATGTCTCATTCTAAAAAATTCAAAATCGTTGCGGCTGTGCTTGCACTTGTCGTAGCATTAAGTGCCTTTGCCGCTTGCGGTAAAAAGGACGATATAAAGCCGGACGACACCTCAGCGCCGCCGCAGACTGAAACCCCTGCCGTATCGGGCGATATAAATCCGCTAACAGGTCTTTCGGGACTCAGTGAGTCGGCTCAGGGTAAGCGACCTGTTGCAGTCGTTGTCGAAAACTCTCCCGAAGCACGTCCTCAATGGGGACTTTGCTCTCCCGATGTGGTTATCGAGGGACTTGCGGAGGGCGGCATTACAAGAATGCTTTGGCTCTATTCCGATATTTCAAAGGCAGGCAAAATCGGACCTACAAGAAGCGCACGCCACAACTTTGTTGAAATGGCGGCAAGCTTTGACGCTATATATGTTCACTTCGGCGGAAGCTATGTTGCTTACAATCTCTTCTCCTCCGACTCTTCGTTAAATCACATTGACGGAAACAAGGGAGAGGGCAAATACTTCCAGCGTGACAAGTCGAGAAAAGCACCCCATAACGCTTATACGACGGGCGAGCAGCTCAGCACGGCAATTTCAGACAAGAAATTCCGCACCGATATTGACGCTTCCCACGCAACACCGTTCAACTTTGCTTCCGAAAAGAGAACACTTGCAAATCCCTGCGGCAGCGTTCAAATCAAATTCTCTGAAAGCTACAAGCACACATTTACATATAATTCGACAGACGGCTTGTATTACAACAATATGAACTCAAAGCCGATGGTTGACTCTGACGGCAAGCAGATGGCAGTAAACAATGTAATCATCATTTATTCAAACGTTACGCTCTACAAAAACGACGCAAAGCTTGTTGAATGGAATCTCTCCGAGGGCAAGGGTCTGTATGCATCAAACGGCACTTACGAGGAAATCACCTGGAAGAAGGGCTCAACGCACAATCAGCTCAAGCTCTATTCGGCAGACGGAAGCGAGCTTAAAATAAACACGGGCAAGACTTATATGGGCTTTGTTCCGTCCTCAAATTCGTCGGCAACTCTTATCAACGCATAAAACTCATAGTTTTCTCTTCTTTTAATGACCGAGGTCGGTTTTTTCCGATTTCGGTCATTATTTTTATAAAAAATTTTTCGTCATTATGCCAAATTCGCTTTCGTTTTTTGGTGAATACATATTCACCCGAAATAGCGGCTTTCAACGTAGTATCAAGGGTTTTCGGGGTATAAAATGCTGTCAACTCCGTTTTGTTCACATTTTCTTAATCATATTGCACAAATATTTTAATAATTTTTTGTGAAAAAAGTCTTGACAAATATTACAAAAGGTGTTATCATACAGTCACAATAAAGAAAGAGAGAGGTGACAACAATGACAGTAGACAGATATGCAACAGAAGAAAAGCTCAAGCTCATCGATGATATCGGTTCAAGCAAGACACTTTCTTGGAAGACATTTCTTAAGGCTATCGAACTCTATGCGTTGACCAGATAATCACACAGGAGTTCATCCTTAACCTTAGTGCTTTAATCTCGCTTCGGCGAGTTTACATATAACCATTACACTTTTTCATATAGAATCCTAACCCCCTTTTTAGAGAAAAGACCGCTTTATGCGGCCTTTTTTCTTTGCAAAATTTTATAAATAATGGTAAAATCTAATCAAATGATTTTATGCGGAGAGCGTTATGATAAAATTTGTCTTTTTAGATCTTGACGATACAATTCTTGATTTTCACAAAGCTGAGCAGGTCGCTTTAACAAATACTCTTATACACTTCGGCGTTGAGCCGACCCAAAGCACCTTGGATTTATATCATAGAATAAACAAAGCTCAATGGGAACGGCTTGAACGGGGAGAGCTGACAAGGGACGAGGTAAAGGTAGAACGCTATCGGATTTTGTATTCAACGCTCGGCATTGACCTGTCTCCGAAGGACACAACGGCTTATTACGAGTCGCAGCTTGCGATAGGTCATTATTTCATAGACGGTGCGGAGAGCCTGTTGGAGCAGCTGAACGGCAAATATTCGCTTTACATCGCCTCGAACGGAGCTAAAAAGGTGCAAAGCAGCCGTCTTTTGAGTGCAGGGATAGAAAAATATTTCGACAGCATATTCATTTCCGAAAATCTCGGATATAACAAGCCCGATAAACGCTTTTTTGAAAAATGCTTTAAGGAAATATCCGATTTTGATAAATCAAAGGCCGTGATAATCGGCGACAGCTTAACTTCCGATATAAAGGGCGGCAAAAATGCGGAAATCAAAACAATTTGGTTTAATCCGACAAGGACGGCAAACGAAACTGATATTAACCCCGATTTTGAAATTTCCGATTTGTTGCAGGCACCTGAAATTTTGAAATCGATATAAATATCACAATTCATATCAAATATCATATTGCCGTTATAAAATTCACATTTCAGTTGACGAACGCCGACTTATTTTGTATGCTTTAATTGAGGTGGTACAATGGATTACGAAGAGCTTATGAGCATTAGAATAATTCCTAAGGAAATCGCTAAATCAAAAACAAAAGCCTTAACCGATAACCTTTATCACACCCCGTACAAGGACGAAATCCGCCTGTTTTCCTGCCTGAAGCAGGGCGATTTGAAAAAGCTTATTTTTGAAATGAAGCAGCTCGGCGTTCAAAACATCACGGTAGGGCAAATGTCGGATGATGAATTGAAACAGCGTAAATATATGGCAGTGAGCTTCATTACCCTTGCCACACGCTATGCAATTCAAGGCGGCTTGTCCGAAAGCACGGCTTACACCTTTTCCGACGATTTTGTTCAAAAGGTTGACAAGTACAAGACGAAAATGGGCATAAATTCGCTTATGGTTGACGCCGCAATCGAGCTTACAAACAAGGTAAGCCTTTGCAGAAAAAATCTCAACTACTCTCCGCACATAAGAAAATGTGTGGCGTATATAAATAAAAATCTCGGCGAAAAGCTGACCGTAAACAGCGTTGCCGAAAGCTGCGGACTGTCAAGCGACTATCTCTCAAAGCTTTTTAAGGAGGAGATGGGCGTAAACCTAAGCACATACATAACCCATCAGAAGTTAGAGCTTGCGCAAACGCTTTTATGGGAGGGCTATGACAACGAAAAGGTCTGTGATACACTCGGTTTTTCAAGTCAATCACATTTCATTTCGCTTTTCAAAAAGGAATACGGCATAACCCCGAGGGAATATGTCGCACTCACAAGAACATAAAAAGCGTTACAGTTCGTTTGAGCTGTAACGCTTTTTATACTTTGTTCTCTCTGTTTTCTCTAAGGTTTAACGCAATGCAAGCAAAGCGAAATTTGTTGAATTTTGACAGCGACTGTGTTATACTGATTGTATAAATATTTTTGTGTGGCTTGATTTTTTGCGGAGAAAATCTTCTTACACGAAATATTTAATTCAATTTTCGGAAAAACTAAGGAGGAAAAATCATGAAAATTTGTCCTAATTGCAGTACCCAGTCAAATGACGATGCATCCTTTTGCCAGGTTTGCGGTTTTCAATTTACCAAAAACGATGCACAGCCCACGCAAAATGTAAGCACTCCCGTTTGCGAAGCTCCACAGCAGCCTGATTTCGAAGCACAGAGCCGATTTGAGCAGCCTATTGCTCCCGCTGCACCCGAGAAAACTTCAAGCTTCCCCGGTGCTAAACCAAAAGCAAAAAGCAAAAAGCCTCTCATCTTTGGCATAATCGGCGCCGTTTTTGCCGTTTTGCTTATAGTGGCGGCAATAGTGTTCATACCTAAGTTGACGAAAAAGCCCACCACAAACTATGCTTTATATGTAAAGGATTATCAGATGTTCTTTACAGATTTCAAGAAAAAAGCAAAGCCGTGGCAGCTTACATCATCTTTAGTAGACAAAAATGATGTTGACAACGAAGATTTGAATGAATCCTCTTACGTGTTCGGTGTTGCCTTTACCGTAAGCAAGGACGGAAAGCTCATCTTTTACTACGATAAATGCAGCGGAGACGGCGACAGTCTTTATTACAGATCTATCAAAAAGCCCGAGCAAGAGCCTGTAAAAATAGACAGCGATGTTAACGATTATTATGTTACCGAGGACGCTTCAACCATTTATTATTCGAAGACAAGCGATAACAGCACCACTTTATATAAAAAGACCTTAAAGGATGATAACAAGGAGAAGCTTGCCGATAACGTATCCGCCTTTTTTGTTTCCAGCGACGAAACAACAGTTTTAATTTTGGATGACGATTACGGAATTTACATAAAGGAAGACGGAAAGGATAAAGAAAAAATCGCAAGCGATGCAAGCGTGCATCACCTTACCGAAGATTTATCGTTGATAATCTATTCAAAGGATAATGCAATCTATAAGTATGAAAAAGGCAAGGATACCGAAAAACTCGTATCTGACGTAACTTACATATATCCTTGCAACAACAAATGTGAATTCTATTACAGCAAAACGGATACTCAAGAAGTTCCTGCAATGAATTATGTTATAGATGATATGAAGGATTCCGACGCAGCAATGCAAGAGCCTGAATACCCCTCATACCCTTATTGGTGGGACTATGACACCGACGAGGAATACTATGCTGCTCAAGAGAATTATCAAAAGGCGAGCGATGCGTATTATGAGGCAAGAAGCGCTTACTATGAAAAGCTTCAGAGAGATGAGCTTCGTCAAGCTCTAAGCGACGCAAAAATCAAAGTCTCAAAGCGTTCTCTTTACTTTTTCGACGGCTCCGAGTCAACTCTGATAACCGATTCCTTTATCAATAATCACGCAACATCATACGAATCTCAAGCAATGGTTTTCTCAACGTCCTCAGGAGACGCATCAAAGGTAAAGCTTTCTGAAATCACTTCGGCAAACAGCTTCGAATATGATATAACCGCTGCTCTCAATAAAGAAGGTGCTTATAATATCGCTTGCCGTGCCAATGTAACAACCATTGACTCAACCACCGCAGCAAACTTCACGATAAGTCCCGACGGAACGGCTGTGTATTATATAGACAATGTCCCCGAGGATAAGAAGCACGGCGAGATGTTCCAAATTTCAATAAAAGACGGCACGGCAGGTGCTCCTGTCTCCTATGACACAGACGTATGTCTTTATTCTTCTTATTTCATCAACAATGAGCTTTTCTACTTCAAGGATGTAAACGACAACCAACAGGGCGATTTGTATAATAACAAAGAAAAAATTGACTCTGATGTAACTGTATCCAGTGTTAAATATAACGAAATACTCAATGCGTATTTTTACGAAACCGAGTGGAATGATGACGCTGAAACCTACACCTTAAAGATGCGTAAAAACAATGAAAACATCAAAATAGCAGATGATGTAAACAGTTACACCGTTACCCCCACCGGAGATATTTTGTATCTTAACGACTTCAGCACTCGCTCATATAAAGGCACGCTTAATCAATGGACGAAAAACGGTCCTGTTAAAATCGATGATGATGTAGTTTGCCTTGTTATGTACGTATCCAAAGAAAACCGTCTCAACTTCCTTGATCTTAGATAAGCACTTGTTCCCAACTCTAAAATCTATGCACACAAAAAGCGTTACAGTTCGTTTGAGCTGTAACGCTTTAATTTTGTTTATCAATTTGTTTATCAAATTAAAACTGTCCGCTTTTCTTCCATGTGCTCGGATAGAAAAGAATGAGCATCGGGAATATTTCAAGCCTGCCCATAAGCATACAAACAGACAGGAGAATTTTGGAAAACGGCGAGAAAATTGAGAAGTTTCCGGTCGGTCCGACGAGCGCAAAGCCCGGTCCGACATTTGAAATACACGTCGCAACGCTTGTAAACGTAGTAACGAGGTCAAAGCCGTCCACAGCGCCGATTATCACGCAGGTTGCCGACAAAATCATCATATAAACAGAGAAGAAAACAAGCACATTGTGCAGTGTCTCCTTACCGACGTTTTTGCCGTTGACCCTTACCACGTTGTAAGAGCGAGGATGAAGCATATGCTTAATCTCAACCACCGAGGATTTAAGTAAGATTATAACTCTCGACACCTTTAATCCGCCTGCCGTGCTTCCTGCGCACGCGCCGATAAACATTACAAGGATAAGCATCATTTTGCTGTATTCGGGCCACTTGTCAAAGTCCGCCGTAGAATAACCCGTTGTCGATATAATCGAAGCAACCTGGAAAAATGAATATCTGAAGCACTCCGCAACGGAATTATATACGCTTCTCAAATTATAGGCAATCGTAACCGTCGCAAAGCCGACAATTCCGAGATACCAGCGAAGCTCCTCGTTAAACAAAGCCGTGCGGAGCTTTCTTATAAGCAATAAGAAATAAACATTGAAGTTTACGCCGAAAGCAACCATAAACACGGCGATAACAATATCAATAGCAGGGCTTGAATATGCGCCGATGCTTGTGTTTTTAATTCCGAAGCCGCCCGTACCTGCCGTTCCGAAAGCGTGAACTACCGAGTCAAAAAACGGCATTTTGCAAATAAGAAGCGCAACAACCTCTGCAATCGTGAGGAAAATATATATCAAATACAAAATAAGCGAGGAGCGTTGAATTTTCGGCGTGAGTTTGCCTGCCTCGGGTCCCGGAACCTCGGCACGCATTATGTGCATTGAATACTCCTTCGACATCGGCATTACCGCCATCATAAATACGAGTATTCCCATTCCGCCTATCCAGTGGGTAAAGCTTCTCCAAAACAGCATACCCCTGCCGAGTGCCTCAACGTCCGTCAATATGCTTGAGCCCGTTGTGGTAAAGCCCGAAACGGTTTCAAAAACGGCGTCGATATAGCTCGGTATTGCGCCGTCAACAGTAAACGGTATAGCTCCTATCAACGAAATGAGCACCCAGCAAAGAGCGACCGAGGTCAAGCCCTCTTTAGAAAATATTCTCTTGTCGCAATTCCTTGTAGCGAGCTCAAACGCAGCTCCGATTACAACCGCAACGGCAATCGCAACCGCAAAGCCCTTGACGCTCTCCCCGTAAGTGAGCGAGACAAGCATCGGAACGAGCATCAAAACCGCTTCGATACAAGCAATTCGCCCGAGAAGCTTGATTATCATTCTGTAATTCATATCAAGCCTCCAAAACCTTGTCGAGCTTTGTAATTCCCTTGTGCGTCGTAGCGACAATAACCTCGTCGCCCGCCTTAATAACGTCGTCGCCCGACGGGATTATGCAAATGCCGTTTCTGATTATCGAAGCAATTATCGCATCATTACGCACTTTAAGCTGTTTAATCGGAATGTCAAGATAATCTGCGTTTTCGTTAACCTTCAGCTCCATTATCTCGACCTTTCTCTCAAATATATAATAAAGAGAGTCAAGGCTTGAATCATATGCGTTTTGCATTGAGCGAACATAACGTACTATTTTTTGAGTTGCGATGCCCGACGGCTGAACGATACTGTCGATATTATTTCCGGCAAGCATCCTGATTATATGACTTTCCTTGATTTTGGCAATTACCTTGTCAACACCCACGGACATAGCAAACATTGAGCTTATGACATTGTCCTCGTCGTCGCCCGTTATCGCAACGAAAGCATCCGCCATTTCAAGTCCCTCTTCGCTCAAAATTTCGGGGTTAGTACCGTCGGCAAGCACAACATTCGCCTTCGGGAATGCCGTCTTGAATTTTTCGCAAGCCTTTTTGTCCTTTTCGATTACCTTTATTGTAATCCCGAGGTTGGCAAGCTGCTTCGCAAGATAGTATGCGATATTGCCTCCGCCGAGGATAAGGACGGTTTTAATTCCGTGCTTACGTCCGCCGAGCTTTTTAATAAATTTATTTATTTCCCTGTAAGAGCCGATAATATTTATCCTGTCGCCGGCTTTAATTTCAAAATCGCCCCTCGGGATAAACACGTCCTTGCCCCTTGCAACCGCACAGACAAGAATACTTGCGTCTGTTTTGGGCTTCAAATCGTAAAGCTTCATATTGACAAGCGGACTTGACTCGCCGACTCTTATCTCCACCGACTCCGCCTTACTGTTCGCAAACGACTCAACCTTTGACGCCGACGGAAAACGAAGTATTCTTGAAATATCGCTCGCCGTATCCTCCTCGGGATTGAACGTCATGGTAAGTCCGAGGTCATTCTTCAAAAACTCCGTCTGTCTGAAATAATCACGGTTTCGCACTCTCGCTATCGTGTGCCTGACGCCGAGCTTTTTAGCGGTAAGGCAGCAGAGCATATTGAGCTCATCCTCTTTCATTGCCGCAATAAGCAAATCCGTATCCTTTAGCTGAAGCTCGTTGAGCGTTTCATAGCTTGCCGCATTTCCGACAAGCGTCATAACATCAAGAGTGTTTTCGACCTCTTTAAGTCTTTTTTCGTCTTGTTCAATTACCGTTATATCATGATTTTCCTTTGAAAGCTCATGAGCGATTGAATAGCCTATTCGACCGACTCCGGCAATAACGATTTTCATAAACCCTATCTCCTTGAAATGTAATTGAGCACTTATATTCCGAGTATATTATAACACTTAACAAATCAAAGTCAACCGCCAAAAAATATGCCCGTTCCCCGTCTTTTTTACACGCTTTCGCAATATACTTTTTAAGGGGAGATGATTGCCTTGAAGTATATGATAATCACAAAGAAAGCTATTTTTATTGCTTTTCTCGTCTGCCTTGCCGTTGCAGTCGCCGCCGCCTGCGTAACAGACGATACCGTGCCGACGGAAGCCACGCCGAAGCGGCAAATCCCGATTTACTGCGTAGATACCGAAGAAAAGAAAATCGCCGTAACCTTTGACGCCGCTTGGGGAGACTCGGACACCGACGCACTTATTGACATTCTCGCCTCACACAATGCGAAAGCAACATTTTTCATAGTAGGGGAATGGGCGGAAAAACACCCCGAAAGCGTAAAGAAGCTTTTTGAGGCAGGGCACGAAATAGCAAACCATTCCTACAATCACACCTTATACAGCAAGCTTGACGAAAATGCCGTTTGTGCCGACATAGAAAAATGCAACGAAGCGCTTGAAAATATAACGGGTAAAAAGCCGACGCTTTTACGCTCTCCGTCCGGAGATTACACAAACGTCAGCGAAATTGCCGCTAAAAAATCCGGTATGACAACTGTACAATGGTCTGTTGATTCGCTTGATTGGAGAGGTCTTTCAAGCGAAGAAATAAAAACACGGGTACTGTCCGCAGCCGAAAACGGCTCGATAATCCTATTTCACAACGACGTTAAAAACACACCCGAGGCACTCGACGGCATTTTGTCCTCACTTTCAGAAAAGGGCTATTCGTTTGTCGGCGTATCGGAGCTTATTTTCCCCGAGCCTTACAAAATCGACGGTGCTGGGAAGCAAATCAAGCAATAAAAACAGCGAGGACAAGAGCTATCTCGTCCTCGCTTAATTTTTGATTTAGAATCAGTCCTCGTCGTCGCAACCGTCGCAATCATCACAATCGCAGCAGTCAAGGTCAAACTCAAGGCTTTCGCCGCAGTTCGGGCACTCTGCAAAGCCGTCAAGGATTGAATCCTCATCGAATTCAACTGTTTCATGACAAGCAGGGCACTCAACCTCATACATTTCATCGTCGTCATCGCAATCGTCGCAATCGCAGTCGCATTCGTCGTCATAAACGAACTCTTCAAGAGAATCAAGATCCTCGTCAACAGCGTCAAGCTGCTCTGTAACGAGTGCAAGCTCATCCTCAAGATCCGCAACCGAAAGAGCAAGATCGTCAATTACGTCCATCATTGCATTGATAAGCTTTGTTTCGGGCTTGCTCTCATCAAGATTAAGTCCCGAAGCAAGACCTCTAAGGTATGCTGCCTTCTCAGTAACTGTCATCATAAAATTACCTCCTTAGTTTGCACGTCCCATATAATCGCCTGTTCTTGTGTCGATCTGAATCATTTCGCCTTCGTTAATGAAAAGCGGAACTTTAATCTCAGCACCTGTTTCAAGCGTAGCGGGCTTTGTTGCGTTTGTAGCCGTGTCGCCCTTAAAGCCGGGCTCTGTCTTTGTAACCTCAAGAACAACAAATGTGGGGGGCTCTACGCCGAAAACCTTACCCTGATAGGAAAGGATTTTGCAAACCATATTTTCCTTAACAAACTTGAAGTTATCTCCGAGGTCACTTGCATTGATCGGAACAAGCTCATAGGTTTCCGAATCCATGAAGTAATAAAGGTCGCCGTCAGCATAAGAATATTCCATATCTTTTCTCTCTATAAATGCTGTCGGGAACTTTGCTGTGGGGTTGTAGCTCTTTTCAACTACTGCGCCGGTAATAACATTTTTAGTTTTTGTTCTGACAAAAGCAGCGCCCTTACCGGGTTTAACATGCTGGAATTCAACGACCTGAAGTACCTGGCCGTCCTCTTCGAATGTTACGCCGTTTCTGAAATCGCCAGCTGAAATCATAAATAAATCCTCCATTTTTTCGCACAATTATATGCGAGCCTTATTTTACAGTTTTATTTTATCCTATATTTGAATATTTTTCAAGTAGTTTTTACAGTATTATCAATTCTTTCGGTGCTCTCGTGAGATTTTCACAGCCGTTTTCGGTAATTAAAAGCATATCCTCTATCCTGACGCCGAATTTTTCGGGGATATATATGCCCGGCTCGTCAGTTACAACATTGCCGACCGAAAGTGCCGCTTTGCACGCTGTTGAAAGTCTCGGGGATTCGTGAATTTCAACGCCTACGCCGTGTCCCGTGGAATGATTGAAGTATTCGCCGTAGCCTGCATTTTCAATCACGTCTCTCGCCGCCTTGTCAACGTCGGCACAGCAAACGCCCGACGAAGCCGCAGCCTGTGCAGCCGCCTGAGCTTTCAAAACGGTTTCGTAAACATTTTTTTGCTCATCCGTTACAAAGCCTACCGCAACGGTTCTTGTCATATCGCTGTGATAGCCCTCGACAACCGCACCGAAATCCATTGTAACAAAATCGCCTTTTTCAATCTTCTTATCCGACGGTACGCCGTGAGGCTTTGAGCTGTTTTTGCCGCTTACGGCTATCGTCTCAAACGAAAGTCCGTCCGCACCGTGCGAAAGCATATAATAATCAAGCTCAAGCGCAACCTCTTTTTCGGTAACGCCCTCTTTTATAAAGGTCAAAATGTGTTCAAACGCAGCCTCCGCAATTCTTTGAGCCTTAATAATTTTTTCAACCTGAGATTTATTTTTAATGCTTCTGATTTTTTCAATCTCAAGGTCAAGCTCGCCGTCGCAAACAATGTCAATCCCGTCAAGAGCACGTGCAAGTTCAGCATACTGCTTGAGCGTCATTCTTTCAGCCTCTACCGCAACGCTCTTTGCTCCGAGTGCCGTGAGAACGTCCTTTATCTGTGAAATCGTCTGCGATTGAAGCATTACCTCGCAATTTTTAACCGTTTTCTGCGCCGCTTCGATATATCTGCCGTCGGTTATAAATGCCGCCCTGTCGGCCGACACCAAAAGAAAGCCGTCCGAGGATGCAAAATCTGTAAAATAAAATCTGTTTTCGGGCGAAATAATCAACGCCGCATCGGATGACGACACTTTGAGATAATCTTTAATAAACTCAATCATTTCCCTCAACTCCGTAACCGTGATTTTTTTCAAATTCTCTGAGTATCGGCTCTTCCCGTTTCTCTTTCCATTTATAATAATGCGGATAAAGGCTCTTTGCCGGCAACGGATCGACTCTTACGGGTATTGCGCCGCAACGGTTTGCCGCCTTTATATCGGAAAAGAGCTGATCGCCTATCATAGCAAGCTCGGAAATATCAACACCCATACGCTTCGCCGCTTTTTTAAGTCCGCACGAAAACGGCTTGCATGAAAGATGAACATAAGGCAAATTTCCCAAATATTTTGAAATCGGAATAACCCTGATGAACGTGCCGTTGGAAATAACCGTTATCGGAAATCCCGCTTTTTGAATTTTGTCAATCCACTCATGAACGCCCTCGACAAAATTAAACGTGCCGTCGGGTGCCAATGTGTTATCAATATCAAGTCCGACAGCCTTTGCTCCCATTTTGTGCAAATCCTCCGGCGTTATGTCAAGCACGCACCGAAATCTGTATCTCGGCATGGTAAGGTCTTTTTTATCCATTTCCGAAGCCTTTCCGACTACAATTATAAATTTAGAACAATCATTATACTATACGCCTCGCAGTAGCCGCACAAGGCACACAATCCAAATAAAAGCACCGACATACGCACGGTACGTCGGTGTTTTACTCAAAACTTATTTGCTCCGAGAGCCGACGGGCTAAACCCGTAAAGCCTACTCAACAAGCCCGTATTATTTATACTTTCTTTTACGAGCTGCTTCCGACTTCTTCTTTCTCTTTACAGAAGGCTTTTCGTAATGTTCTCTTTTACGAACTTCCTGGATTACGCCGTCACGAGAGGTCTGTCTCTTAAAGCGTCTGAGAGCGCTTTCCAAAGACTCGTTATCTTTAACCTTTACCTGGCTCACATTATTCCCTCCCTTTAATCGTAAATTCTGTGCTATTATACAACACACAAGACGTAATGTCAAGTGTGAGAGCGTGTTCAAAGCAAAAAAATTCGCCTAAACGGCGCAAAATTGTTGAATTGTTAACAAATTGTTCACAAATTTGTATGTGGTTTGCAACAATCCAATGGTATTATAATAATCGAACAAGGACAGATGTTTGTGGTGGACAGAAGTCCTTAACCAAATTATTCTAAATTACCCAATAAAAAAACCGATGCTATGCATCGGTTCTTTTTTTATGCTTTTACTTTGACGGCACCTGTGAAAGATAGCCGAATACCTCCTTCAGCGTGTCCAGCGGGTCCTGCGTTTCGGTAATTTTAACGCTTATATACTTTTTACCGTAATCGCACACCGATACACGTCCTCGCAGCTGCGAAGAAAGATTGAGCACCATGCTTGTCGGAATTTCATTGATATAAAGTATGACGCTCCTGCCCTTTTGACCGATTTCATAAACGCCGTATTTCGAAGCCGTGTTACGAAGCAGGGAAATATCGATAAGTCCGTTTACGGAATTCGGAATATCGCCGTATCTGTCAAGCAGTTCATCCTTAACATCCGCCGCATCCTCAAGCGAGCAAATATCGGCAATACGCCTGTAAATCGCAAGCCTCTGCGGAACGCTGTCGATATAGCTTTCGGGAATATGAGCGTCGATTTGCATATCGACAAGGCAATCCTTTTTGCGTGTCTGCGGCTTTTCGCCCTTTTCCTCGCTGACCGCTTCGCCGAGCAATTCAAGGTACATATCGTAGCCGACCGCTTCCATGTGTCCGTGCTGCTGTGCGCCCAAAACGTTGCCTGCACCTCTTATTTCAAGGTCACGCATGGCAATCTTAAAGCCCGAGCCGAATTCGGTATATTCTCTTATCGCCTCAAGCCTTTTCTGTGCTATTTCGGTAAGCTCTTTTCCTCTTCTGAATGTAAAATACGCCGAGGCACGTCTTGAGCTTCTACCTACTCGACCTCTTATCTGATGAAGCTGCGCAAGACCCAGCCTGTCCGCATCCTCAATTATCAACGTGTTACAGTTTGAAACGTCAACACCCGTCTCGATTATCGTCGTGCAGACAAGTATATCAATTTCGCCCTCTAAAAGAGCTCGCCAAATTTCGCTCAGCTCGTCCTCTGCCATTTTTCCGTGTGCGGTGGCAATTCTTGCCTCGGGAAGATACTGCTTGATTTCAGCCGCCTTGCGTTCAATATCCTCAACCCTGTTGTAGAGATAATAGACCTGACCGCCACGGCGAAGCTCTTTTTCCATAGCCTCCGCAAGCACTCCCATATCCTGCTCGATAACATAGGTCTGAACGGGGTGCCTGTCCTGCGGTGCTTCCTCGATAACCGACATATCCCTGATGCCCGACATCGCCATATTGAGCGTTCTCGGAATAGGTGTAGCCGAAAGCGTCAGCACGTCAACATAGGGGAACTTTTCTTTAAGTCTTTCCTTTTGAGCAACACCGAAGCGCTGTTCCTCGTCAACTATCAAAAGACCTAAATCCTTAAATTCAATATCCTTTGAAATAAGCCTGTGCGTGCCGACTACAATATCGACCGAGCCACGCTTGATATTTTTAATGATTTTTTCCTGCTCCTTTGCCGTTCTGAAGCGTGAAAGCATTTCAATTTCAACGGGGAAGCCGTCGAATCTTGTTGTCAGCGTTCTGTAATGCTGAAGTGCGAGAATTGTCGTCGGCACAAGCATAGCACACTGCTTACCGTCGGCAATGCACTTAAACGCCGCACGAAGCGCAACCTCGGTCTTGCCGAAGCCGACATCTCCGCAAAGCAGCCTGTCCATAGGATACGGCTTTTCCATATCTCCCTTTATCTCATCAGCGGAACGAAGCTGATCGGGCGTCTCGTCATACGGAAAACGTCTCTCAAAATCGGACTGCATATCCATATCGGGAGAAAAAGCGTAGCCCTTTGACTCTCTGCGCTTTGAATACAACGCAATAAGCTCGTCCGCCATATCCTTGACCGCCGCACGAACCTTGCTTCTCGTCTTTTCCCATTCCGCTCCGCCGATACGGTTGAGCTTTACGCCCTTGCCCGTTTCCTCGTGCGGACCTATATATTTCGACACAAGGTCAAGCTGTGTAACGGGAACATAAAGCACGTCGTTTTTGGCGTACTTTATTTTAATGTAATCCTTTACAACCTTTCCGACCTCCATCTTCTGTATGCCGTCGAAAATACCGATACCGTGCATACGGTGAACAACGTAATCGCCCTTATGAAGCTCGTCAAGAGAATGTATGCCCTGACCCTTTTTATAATTATATTTTCTTCGGCGTTTAGACGACATTGCGTTTCTGCCGTAAGTAAACACATAAAATTTATCGTTGGGATAGGCAAAGCCGCCTGAAAAAGCACCCTGTAAAACGCACACTCTGCCTTTCGGGAACTCTTTCGGCTCAAAAGTGAAATACAAGGCAGGCGTGCCCTCATTTTCAAGGTCGTCGGCAAGGGTTTTCGCCGCTTTCTCTGTACCGCCCATAACCACAACGGTTGCGCTCTTTTCTAAAAGAGGGGAAATATCGTCCAAAAGAACATCGAGCCTTCCGTTCCACACGGGAAGCTGTGTTGTTGTGAATGAAATTAAGTCTTTTACGGGAATATCAAAGCTTCCCCTTGCAAAATTGTCAAAGTAAACTATCTTGTGCTTTTCATATTCCTTGAACAGCTCGGGAGGCGTTAGATAATATTTATCTAAACCGTTGCAAAGCACTCCCTCTTCAAAAAGAGCCTTGATTTCCTCGTTCATCAATTTGGTGCAATTCGTCGCTCTTTCCTTGACGTTCGAGCTGTCGCATATAACCGTAAGGCAGCTTTCGTCGGCATAATCAAATATCGTGCTGAACTGCCCGTAGGCGAGCGCAAGATACTTGTCCTCACAGGCAAGATTTTCGCCCGACTCAAGCTTTTCTATATCGGAAAGCAGGCTTTCCTTTGCTTTTTTTGAGCCCTTGCCCTTAACATTTTTTATAAACGCTTCAATTTTCTCTTTTAATTCGTCATTGCCCGAAAACAGAATTTCGGTTGACGGCATAATCGAAAATTCCTCAACCTTATCCGTTCTTCTTTGGCTGTCAATATCAAAATGGGACATACTCTCAACCGTATCGCCCCAAAAATCAATACGCACGGGTGCATCTCCGTCGGGGGAGAACAAATCGAGTATTCCGCCACGCACCGAGAACTGACCGACACCCTCGACCATATCACAGCGGGTATATCCCGAAGCGGAAAGCACCTCAAGAATTCTGTCAAGCGAGGTGTCCTTGCCGACCTTCAAGGTTAAAGAGTGCTTTTTCAAGTCCTCACAGGGAATCGTCCTCTGCATTGCCGCCTCAACCGAGCAAACCGCAACGTCAAGGCTTCCCTCAAGCATATTTGAAAGCACCTTTAAGCGTCTTTGCTCGTATTCGTGCGAACGGTACTGTGCACCGTTGAACGAAAAATCACGTTCGGGGTAAACCAACGCATTCAAGCCAAAGACCTTTAAGTCCTCACAAAATTTCGTGGCGGAGGACTCGTCGGGCATAACGACAAGAGCCTTGCGGGAGCTATCCGCACAAAGCGAGCTTATCAAATGAGCCTTGTGTATGGCGGTAAGTCCCAAAACACCAAGCGGAGTTTTGCCGTTTTTGACCGCCTTTTCAAGCTCTTTATATTCGGGCGATTTGCTTAACGCCTCTCTAAAAGCAGACATAGTTAAAAATTATCTCCTATGAATTAAACTTGTTCATTGCCTCGTCGATTTTTCCGTCGAGCATAAGCAAAAGTGCGTCGCAAGCGTTGTCGATTGCTTCCTTTAGCGGCTTTGCCTCGTCTTTTTTGAACTCCGAGAGCACCCACGCCGCAAGGTCATAATCGGGATGCGGTTTCTTGCCCACGCCGAGCTTTATTCTCGGGAAATTATTGCTTGAAATGCACGAAACAATGCTTTTTATACCGTTATGACCGCCGTCCGAGCCCTTTCTCTTAATTCTCAGCTTTCCGACGTCCAATGAAATATCGTCAAAAATCACAATGACGTTTTCGGGTGGTATTTTATAGAAATTTACAGCCTCTCTTACCGCTTCGCCGCTTAAATTCATATAGGTCTGCGGCTTCATGACGATTACACGGTGAGAATTTATGACCGTGTCGGCAATAAGAGCCTTAAATTTTAATTTGTTTATTTTGAAGCCGTGCTTCTCGGCAAGCTCATCGACGCACAAAAAGCCCGAATTGTGCCTTGTGAGGGTGTATTTTTTATCGGGATTTCCGAGCCCCACCACAAGAAATTCAGGCGTGCCGACAGTCTTGCCACTTTTGTTAAGTCTGTCAAACATAGTTTTCCTCTTGTTTTATTCGTTGTCTTTATTTATTCTCCAACCGAGCTTGTTTACCTGCCTTGCTCTTGCAATTCCGAGCGAGGAATCGGGTACGTCCTCGGTTATTGTTGAGCCTGCCGCAGTATATGCGCCTGCGCCGACCGTTACGGGTGCTACAAGGTTTGTGTTGCAGCCTATGAACGCATCATCCATAATCTTTGTTCTGAATTTTGCCCTGCCCGTGTAGTTTACGGTTACTGTTCCGCAGCCGAAATTAACGTGCTTTCCGACGTCGCTGTCGCCGACATAGGTAAGGTGCGAAACCTTTGTTCCCGTGTCAATCGACGAATTTTTGACCTCAACAAAGTTGCCCAAATGAACGCTGTCGCCGACAACGGAATTAGGTCTTATATGTGCAAACGGACCTATATTACATCCGTTTTTAACGGTAGACTGATAGCACTGCGTTTCGTTGAGAATAACATTGTCGCCGACCGTGCTGTTTTCAATCAAGGTGTTAGGGCCGATTTTACAGCCCTTGCCGATTTTTACCTTGCCTCTTAAAATCGTACCCGGCAAAATCGTTGTTCCCACGCCGATTTCAACATCCGACTCAATCATAACGCCGTCAATGCAAGGAATGTCAACGCCTGCCTCGATATGCCTTGAAATTTCATTTTTTCTCGCCTTTTCGTTGAGCGTTAAAAGACGTCTCCTGTTGCTCGCACGCAAAACTATATCGGGGGAGTCCGCATAATATGCGCCGACCTTGCCGCCGAACGCCACAATCTCGTTGACCGCATTGTCAACGGCGTCCTTGTGGAATTTAACACAGGTCTCAAGGCTTCGGAGAAGCATTATCGCATCAAACCAATATGAGCCTGAGCTTACCTCTCTGATTTTCTTTTCGTCAGCCGCCGCATGCTTCTCCTCGACAACCGAAAGAAGCTCTCCGGAATCGCCTCTGACTATTCTTGAATATCCGAACGGTACATCAACCTGTGTGCTGACGACCGTAACCTCATTGCCGTTGTTTTCGTGCTCAAGCAATGCGTTTCTAAGCACAATCGGGTCAATAAACGGAGCGTCACCCCTTACGACAAGAATGTTGCCCTCGCAATGCTTTTTCATAAAATCGATTGATTCGTTTTCAATCTGCTTCCTTTTATATGACGCACAGCCCAAAAGCTCGACATACGGTGTGATGGTAACGTCATTATCGGACACAACAACCGAAATATCTTCGATTCCGCATCTTCTGAGCGCCGTTATTACCCAACCGACTATCGGCTTTGATAACAGGTTCATCATATAAATAGAACGATAGGTTGTAATACTTGGGTTTTCTTCTGTTGCTAAAATTACCGCTGCGCATTTTTCGGACATAATAACGCCTCACTTTCAGTTTTCAACAAAATACTTCTCATACCAAAGAAGGAAAGAATAAACCGACCATATTTTTTTCATATTGTGTGCTGTGCCCGACTTGTGATCGTCAAGCAATTTAATTATATAATCACGGTTAAAGAACATTGCCGCTTCGTCAGACTCGAATTTTTCCTTAACCAAATTATAAAATTCATCTCTTTTGAGCCAATCGTTCAACGGAGTTAAAAAGCCCGTTTTTCTCATTGATGAGGTTTCGGCAGGTAATTCCTTTGCCGCCGCACCACGCAACGCAACCTTTGTCGTCTCGTCGTTTACTCTGTATTTCGACGGAATTTGCAAGGCTACCTTGAGCATTTCTTTATCGAGGAAGGGAACTCTCAATTCAAGCGAATTCGCCATACTCATTCTGTCCGCCTTGACAAGAATATCCTGAACAAGCCATGTTCTTATATCGGCGTACTGCATTTTTGTAATATCGTCCTCGCCCTCGACCTCGTCAAAAAACTGCTTTGTATATGTCCACGGCTCTTTTGACGGAATATCCTTTGCAAGCACCTTGTCAAGCTCGGAGTGATTGTAAACATAGTTGCATCTGATAAATCTTTGTTCAATCGGGTATCTGCCTCTTGTCAAAAATCTCTTTCCGTGAAAAGCAGGCATTTTCTCCGCAACATTTCCGAGTACGTTTCTGATTCCCTGCGGAACCTTCATATACTTTTCAAAGTCAAGCGGCTCTCTGTAATAGTGATAACCGCCGAATAATTCATCTGCGCCCTCGCCCGAAAGCACGACCTTGACCTGCTCGGAAGCAAGCTTTGCAAGGAAATAGAGTGCAAGTGCCGACGGATTCGGAAGCGGCTCGTCCATATAATACTGAACCATAGGTGCGACAGAGAAATATTCCTCTGCCGTGATTTTCTTTGTAAAGTTCGGAACATCCTCGTGCTCCGCAAATTTAACGGCTCTGTCAAGCTCCGAATATTTTTCCTCCGCATAGCCGACAGAGAAGGTCTTGACCTTATTCCGCTTCGCCATCTCGTGAACAACATAGCTCGAATCGACGCCGCTTGAAAGGAAGCAGCCGACCTCAACGTCCGCAATACCGTGAGCCACCGTTGAGCCCTTGAACGTTTCGTCGATAAGATTTTCCCAATACTCTATGTTTTTTGTGTCGTCAATATCGTATTCGGGAGTGAAATATCTCCGAGTGTTAAACACGCCGTTTTCATACTCAAAATAACTGCCCGGCTCAAGCTTATACACATTCTTGAACATTGTTTCGGTAGTCGGAATATACTCAAAGCAAAGATAATCGGGAAGTCTTTCCTCGTTAAATTCCTTTTTGAAAAGGGAATTTGACAAAAATGATTTTATCTCCGAGCCGAAAAGAAAATTGCCCTCGTTGAGATAATAGAAAAACGGCTTAATTCCGAAAATATCCCTTGCGCCGAAAAGCTTTTTCGTGTTTTTGTCCCAGATAACAAACGCAAACATACCTCTGAGCCTTGCGAGAATATCTTTTCCGTATTCCTCAAAACCGTGAAGAATTACCTCCGTATCGGTCTTTGTCTTAAAAATATGACCCTTTTCGATAAGCTCTTCTCTGATTTCCTGATAGTTATAAATTTCGCCGTTAAAAACGATAACTCTTGACCCGTCCTCGTTGGTAATCGGCTGACTGCCGCCGTCAAGGTCGATAATCGAAAGTCTGCGGAAGCCGAGCGAAACCTCGGAATCGACATAATAATCGTCCTGGTCGGGACCTCTGTGGATTATTCTGTCCGCCATCGCTTTGATAATCTTCTGATTTGTTTCTTTGTCATTTTCGGCATTTACATAGCCTACAAATCCGCACATAAATTTACCTCTTAAAAAATTTTACGCTTTAAGCTTTTTGCCGCAGGCAAGAATACTCGCTCTTGCAAGGCACTCCATTGAATCGACAACATCGGGACTGTCAATTTTGAAATCCTTTTTAATAACCGAAAGCTCCGTACAGCCGAGCACAACCGCATCGCAGCCCTGCTTTTTCATTTCGCCGATTATACGGTGGAACTCGAATATATCGACCTTCTCGCCCGCTTTTACCTGATTGTAAATAATGTTCATCAGCGACTCCTGATCCTCTGCCGACGGCACTACACATTCAAGTCCGTGCTTTTCGATTATATTCTGATAAGCCTTTGATTTGAGAGTACCGACAGTTGCAAGAACGCCGATTTTTTTAATGCTCGGTATGGTCTTTTCGCAATAGCAAACGGTTTCCTCAAGTATATTGATTATCGGAATATTTATGCTTTTTTGAATTTCATCATAGAAATAGTGCGCCGTGTTGCACGGTATTACAATAAAGTCGCAGTTATCGTCCTCGAGCAGCTTCGCATCCTTAATCATAACAGGCAACGGATTAGGCTTTGTCTTATCAAGAATATAATCCGTTCTGTCGGGTATCGACGAATGGTTTAAGATAACCATTGCAATATGCTCCTGGTCGGTTTTGGCGTCAGTCATTTTTACGACAAGGTCTGCAAAATATATCGTCGCAAGCGGACCTACGCCGCCGAGAACTCCTAAAATTTTTTCCTTCATATTTTCACATTCTTATTAAAAATATTTTTTGAACTTCCTATACTGGTTGAGCAAGGCCGCCCTCGCATAGAAATTATGCTTCAAATTCTTATCCGCCTTATAAAGCAGGGGATAGGTAACCTTTCCCTCCTTGAAAAGCTTTCTCGCAAGATCTTTGAAATCGCTTTCGGGAACATATTTCATAATGACGCCCTTCGGCACAACCGAATAAAGATTTATGTTGTCGGCAACCGTGTAATCGTCAAGCTTGTCATAAATATAGTCGTCAACTATCCATTTGACTGTGTTAAAGCCGCTGCCCGTAACATAGAAATTACTTCTGCCGAGACGGACGTTTATCTCAAAGAATTTGTATTTTCCGTCTCTCTCGTCATATTTTATATCAAAATTCGCAAAGCCGACATAGCCGATATGCTCAAGGAACTTTGTAGCCGCCGCAACAATATCGGGATTTACCTCATTGATGATAGCTACGGGGTTTCCGATAGCCGTCGGGGTGTGATCCTCAAGCAGAGTTCTGCCGAGAGCCGCAAAACGAACCTTTGAATTTTTGTCGCAATAGCAGGTGAGCACTCGCATATAGGTATCGTCGCCCGGAATTTTATCCTGAATAAGGAATTTATAATTGTAGCTTGACTTTTCAAGGTTTGCGAGCATTTTACGCAAATCCTCCTCATTGTCAAAAGAGAAAACCTTTTTCTTGCCCTCAAATTTTGCATAGTGATACATTGCGGAGTTTGCAGGCTTCGCAATTACCGGATATTTGAAATTGAATTTAAGATCGTTTTCTTTTCCGCACTCGTAAACATAGGTTTCGGGATAATCAAGACCGAGCTCTTCAAAAATCTCATAAAATTTATCTTTAAGAACAATTTTATTAAGTAAATCCTCGTCGATATACGGAACGATATAGTAAGGCTCAAGCACCTTTTTAGACTCTATAAGAGCTCTGACATACCAATCGCCGCAGCCGAGAACAATAAGCTTCTTTTTGCCCTCGAATTCCTTGCCGATTTCAAGAAGCCTCTCAACAAGAACCTCTTTTTTCTCAAGACCGGGGAAAACTCTGTTTTCGATTATATCGGAATTGGCAATGTAACCGCCCTCGGACATACTCAAAACAAGCGATTTAATATGATATTCCTCGTGAAAGCTTCTTGCGAGCGAATATGCCGTTATATCGGCGCCGAGTATCACGGGGAGAAATTCTCTCTCTTCAAAATGCATAAAACACTACCTCTTTACACTATTATATGTATCATTTAATTATAGAATATTACAATATCCGTGTCAAGCAATCAACGCTTAAAAAATGCTTTGTCTTTGCTTTATTGTTGTCCCGACTTATCAATATATACTGTTTACTTTTTTAGAAAATTGTTTTATAATGTTTTTAATAAAGCGCTTTCACTCAGGAGGTAATTAAAATGAGAAAGCTTAACAGGTTTACGGCGTTTATGGGTTACAAATTTTCTCCGGTTTTCAAAAAGACCGTGTACAAGAATATGAGAAAAAAGCCGATTTCTCCTATGGAGCTTAAAAAGGCTACCGAGCTTCGTGATATAGACTTCGGAACGACCAAATTTGTTGCTCACAGAGGTCTTTCGGGCGTTAATCCCGAGAATACCGCACCGTCATTTGAGGCAGCGGGCAAGCACGGCAATTTCTACGGAATTGAGTGCGATACTCATATGGCAACGGACGGCGTTTGGATGGTAGCGCATGACCCGAACCTTGAAACCCTTTTCAGCGGCGAGGGAGATATAAAGGAACATTCGAGCGAAGAGCTTTTGAAGCTCAAAATGCTCAGAGGCGCAAATATCGGCAAGCACCTTGACGTTAAAATGTGCACTCTTCAGGAATATATCGACATTTGTAAAAAATACAATTGCCGTCCCATCATTGAAATCAAGGACCCTCGCACAGACAAAATGCAGAGCTTCTATGATATGCTTAAAAAGAACGGCATTGAAAAAACCTGCGTTGTAATTTCCTTTATCTTAGAGGACTTGCAGGTTCTTAACAAAATCGACAAGGAGCTTGAAATGTGGTACCTTGTGGATTATCTTACCGACAAGAACATTCAACAGGCGGTTGACAGCGGCTGCAAGGGTATGGACTTCTCCTCCGACTTCAACTCGCCCCGTCCCGATATGATTAAGAAACTTCTTGACAAGGGACTTGTTGCGGCTTGCTGGACTGTTGACGACAAGTATCATCTTGACGCAATGGTAAACGCAGGCGTAACCTACATAACAACAAATTCAATCTTACCCGAATAATCAAGGAGTAATTATGGCAAAATTCTGTCCGCTGTTTTCGTCATCAAGCGGAAATTCAATTTACATAGGCTGTGGCGAAAACGGCGTGCTTATAGACGTTGGCGTCAGCGCAAAGCGAACCGATGAGGCGCTTCACAATATCGGCGTTGACCCCGACAGTATAAGTGCTGTATTTGTAACGCACGAGCATTGCGACCACGTCAGCGGCTTAAAGGTTTTTGCGGCAAAGCATAATATTAAAGTCCTTGCCCTTGAAAAAACCTTGAGCTTTCTTGAAAGCAACACGCTTCAGGGGAAAAATATCGACACCTTGCCGATTGACGAAAACGGCTATGATGCAAACGGTATATTTGTAAAGCCGTTCCGCACCTCTCACGACGCAGTTGAAAGCTGTGGCTACACCGTCGAAACGCCCGATGGAAGAAAAATTTCCGTCGCAACCGACCTCGGCATTATGACGAGCACCGTGCACAATGCAATTTCAGGCTCCGACCTTGTTTTGCTTGAGTCAAATCACGATATACATATGCTTGAAAACAGCACGAAATATCCTTATCAGCTTAAAAAGAGAATACTCGGCGAAAAGGGGCATCTGTCCAACGACTCCTGCGCCGACGAAGCGGTTAAGCTCATCGAAGGCGGTACAACAAGGCTTGTTTTGGGGCATTTGAGCAAGGAAAACAATTTTCCCGAGCTTGCATATCAGACCACCTATGCATCTCTTACCTGTGCAGGCGCAAAGGAGGACAGCGACTATATCCTCAAAATCGCAAAGCCTGTTTGGGACTCAAAGGCGGTGATGCTGTGATTGGCGTAACAATCATAGCCTTAGGTAAGCTCAAGGAAAAATATATGCGTGAATTTTCGGAGGAATACCAAAAACGGCTTTCGGCGTATTGCAAGCTGAACATTGTCGAGCTGTCTCCGAAAATGCTGTCGGACAATCCGTCTGAAAACGAAATTAAAAACGCTCTTGCCGCCGAGGCACAGCAAATAAAGGCTAAAATCCCGTCAAATTCATATGTGTTTTCAATGTGCATTGAGGGCAAACAATCGTCGAGCGAGGCTTTTAGTCAAAAATTGTCTGAAATAGCGGTAAACGGCAAAAGCAATATTGTTTTTATAATCGGAAGCTCCTTCGGCTTGAGCGACGAGATTAAAAATATGTCCGATTTCAAGTTTTCAATGTCGCAGATGACATTTCCGCACCAAATGGCTCGTATAATGCTTTTAGAGCAGATATACAGGGCGTTTCAAATTTCCTCGGGCGGCAAATATCACAAGTGATTTTATTGAGGTGACAAAATGAGCATTTATGTTATTGACTATGAAAACACATCCGTTGCAGGCTTAAACGGTATCGAAAGGCTTTTGGATACCGACGTTGTCGTTGTGTTTTTCAGCACAAACGCACCGAAAATCGACATCAAGGCAGTTGAGAAAATCCAAAAATCCGCAGCAAAAACCGTTTTCAAGGAAGCGAATGTGAAAATTACCGGCACGGACAAGATTTTCCATGACGCTCTCGATGCTCAGCTTGACACCTATATCGGTTATTTGATGGGCAAGTATAACGATAAGGAAACCACTTATTATATCGTTTCAAAGGATCAGGGCTTTTCGTTTGTTTGCCAATATTGGTGCAACCGTGGTTACTCCGTAAAGCAAATTCGTGCGATTTGCGAGGGTAACAATTTAGAGGAAATCGAAAAAATCGAAAACAGCGTTCTTGAAATAATCGGCGACCGCACCATTTCAAAGACGATATCAAAAATTACAATAACCTGTAAGACGAAAGAGGGCATACACAACGCCCTTGTTAAAAAATTCGGCGAAACAGACGGCAACGCATATTTTTCAAAAATCAAGCCGCTGTTAAAGGGCAAGAAATAAGCAAAAACGCATAATTTAATCATCATGTGAAAAAATATTACGGGTGATTAAATGAAAAAGAAACGCACTTCGCAAAAAAGGCTTGACGAGAGCACGGCAAATATACAGGGCAATCCGAAATCGGCTTACGGAATGTTGAACAAGTACGGCACTTACGAAATTCAGCCGACCGCTGACACCGACAATGCTTTCCCTGCAATATCGCAAGGGTTGTCTGAAGTCGAACAAGCCCGACAGCGTAAAAATCATAATAAAAAGGGCAACTCAAATTGAGCTGCCTTTTTTAATGTTTATTTGCGTTTTTTGGATACAGTCTTTTTCGTTTTTGGCGGCAAGCCGAGCTGTCCTTGCATATAAATTATAAGCATTGCCATTCCCACATTCAAAAGAATTAACGAAACCGTTGAGGTAACGCCGCAAGCAACTCCCTTTGATGTTATAAACGCCTCAAGAATTGAACTTACCGCCGCCGGCGCAATGCTGCACCAAATCGGCTTTTCACTTTTCAATTTAATGCCTATGCCTATCAAAATATAGCTTATTGCCAAAACCGCACAGCTTATACATTTCAGCAAAACAAGCGCTGTTGAAGCCGACGAAAAAGCCGCAACCAAAGCAAGCTGTGAAAGCTTTGCAACGCCGCACAAAAGCATTATCACCGTCGCAGGCTTAGCCCGTTCTTTGCCGTTAAACGCAAAAATAACTAAGCACAGTAACGCAGCGTCATACAAAAAATTCGACAGATAAAGCGGTATCAGCTCTAAGTTACCGAGCTTTTCAAATCCGCCCCGTGCGTTGATCTGTTTAAGGAAATTATAAACCTGTAAAATTCCGTCTAACGAAAAATACAGACACAGCAAAAGCTTGTTTTTCTTAATCATACCAATAGCCAACGGCAACAGGGTCAAAGCAACGGAAGCGGCACTTATTATAATAAACACAAGCTTTGTCAGAGCTCCGCTTCCCGAGCCTGTCTGAGTTGTATACAAAATTATCGTCAATACGCTGAAAAAGCAGCTTAAAAGCCCAAGCCTTCCTGCCGTATCTGAATATGATTTTCTCATAAAATCTCCCCTTTGGTAAATCATATCATATACCTTTAAGTTTTTCAAGGCGCTCGATTTCCCAATATATAAGGCACCTCCGAAAAAGAAGGTGCCTTAATTATATCGTTTGAAATTATGCTTTCATTGCTTCTTCAACCGCAACTGCAACTGCAACGGTAGCACCAACCATCGGGTTGTTACCCATACCGATAAGTCCCATCATTTCAACGTGAGCCGGTACAGAGGATGAGCCTGCGAACTGAGCGTCCGAGTGCATTCTTCCCATTGTGTCGGTCATGCCGTAAGAAGAGGGGCCTGCAGCCATGTTGTCGGGGTGAAGTGTACGGCCTGTGCCGCCGCCCGATGCAACCGAGAAATACTTAACGCCGTTTTCAACGCACCACTTTTTGTATGTGCCTGCAACGGGATGCTGGAATCTTGTCGGGTTGGTTGAGTTACCTGTGATTGAAACGCCGACATTTTCAAGCTTCATGATAGCAACGCCTTCGGGAACGTTGTCAGCACCGTAGCACTTAACATCTGCTCTCGGACCGTTTGAGAATGCTCTCTGCTCTGTAACCTTAACGGTTTCCGAGTAGGGGTCAAACTCTGTTTCACAATATGTGAAGCCGTTGATTCTTGAAATAATGTAAGCAGCGTCCTTACCGAGACCGTTCAAGATAACTCTGAGGTTTTTCTGACGAACCTTGTTAGCGTTAAGAGCGATTTTAATTGCGCCCTCAGCAGCTGCAAAGCTCTCGTGTCCTGCAAGGAAGCAGAAGCACTCTGTCTCTTCGGAAAGGAGCATCTTACCGAGGTTTCCGTGACCGAGACCAACCTTACGGTTTTCAGCAACAGAACCGGGGATGCAGAAGCTCTGGAGGCCGATACCGATAGCAGCAGCCGCATCGGCAGCCTTTGTGCAGCCTGACTTAATCGCGATTGCAGCGCCTACGGTGTAAGCCCACTTAGCGTTCTCAAAGCAGATAGGCTGTGTTTCCTGTACGATTGTATAGGGGTCAATGCCTTTTTCTGCGCAAATTTCTTTACACTCGTCGATTGACGAAATGCCGTATTCTTTAAGAGTTGCGAGGATTTTAGCCTCACGTCTTTCGTAACCTTCAAACTGTGCCATTGTTAAATCCTCCCTCTCTTATTCTTTTCTCGGATCGATATACTTAGCGGCCTCATCAAATCTGCCGTAAGTTCCGATTGATTTCTTATATGCTTCGTTGGGCTCCATACCCTGCTTGATGAAGTCTGTCATCTTGCCGAGCGAAACGAACTCATAGCCGATAACCTCGTCGTTCTCATCAAGAGCCATTCTTGTACAATAGCCCTCTGTCATTTCAAGGTAACGAACGCCCTTAGCCTTTGTGCCGTACATTGTGCCGACCATTGAACGGAAGCCCTTACCGAGATCCTCCATACCTGCGCCGATAACAAGTCCGTCATCAGAGAAAGCAGACTGTGTACGACCGTAAACGATCTGCAAGAACAGCTCTCTCATTGCTGTATTGATAGCGTCACAAACAAGGTCTGTATTAAGAGCCTCAAGAACGGTCTTGCCCGGAAGAATTTCCGCTGCCATTGCTGCCGAGTGAGTCATACCCGAGCAACCGACAGTCTCAACAAGAGCCTCCTCGATAATTCCGTTTTTAACGTTAAGTGAGAGCTTGCAACAGCCCTGCTGAGGTGCACACCAGCCGATACCGTGTGTGTAACCCGAAATGTCTGTAATCTGCTTTGCAGCTACCCATTTGCCTTCTTCGGGGATGGGAGCAGGATCATGGTGCGGTCCTTTAGCAACACAGCACATTGTTTCAACTTCATGTGAATAGTTAATCATTGTAACATGAACTCCTTTCCTGTTTTACCATAAAGAGCCGCAATACAATAAGCAGCTTGCCCTAAAGCGTTTTCGCATATACATACCGTATTCCTCTGCTTTATGGAGATGTACGATAGTATTATACATTTTTGTTATCAAATTATCAATAGAAAAATTAAGATTGCGGGTGCAAAATGTCGCTTTTTTTATGATAAAGCCTTGTTTGCGACTTATTCGTGTAATAATTTTCGAGTGTTTTCGCCGTATTGACCACCTCTCTTTTCATTTCGTAAAGACAGAGCAGGTGTCTGTTGGCGTTGTGCTTCTGTGCGCCCGTGTAATTTTTCGAGTTCTCTCGCAATGCTGCGATTTGCTTTTCAAGCCTCCTTTCGTCCTCTCTGTAAGTTTTTGCAAGTTCATTAAGCGTCATTAAATTGTGTCCTTTCGTAACATTTTCTATGCCTGATTATAGAGATATACAACCGCAAAATCAAACAAAATTGTTACGAATAGTACCATTATTTGTACTTTTTTAATGCTATAATACGACTTTTTTCGACAAAAAAGGACACGAAAAAACCGTGCCCTTAAATATGTTTATTTTCTTTAGAAGGTCTTGACAAGCTCCTTGAGATACGCCTTGAAATCCTCGCCGATTTCATCATGGTTGAGCGCAACCTCACAGTTAGCCTTCATAATACCGAGCTTGTTGCCCATATCATAGCGGATGCCGTCAAAGTCAACAGCGTTGAGCTTTCCCTGACGTGCAAGCATAAGCATTGAATCCGTAAAGTAAACCTCTCCGCTTTTCTTGTCGGGCGGAGTCTGCTCAATCAAATCGAAAATTTCGGGCGGCATAACAACTCTGCCCAAAATCGAATAGCAGGAAACAATCTCCTCGGGAGTGGGCTTTTCAATAATGTTGTGAACAGCCATAACATTGTTGTCAATCGGAGTTACATCAAGAGAGCAATACTTCGGTACGTCCTTTCTCGGTACCTCCTTTACGCCTACGCAGCCTGCGCCATACTTGTCATATGCGTCGATAAGCTGACCGATAACAGGCTTGCCCTCGGGAGATACAATGACGTCGTCGCCGTAAAGAATTGCAAACGGCTCGTTGCCGATAAAGCTCCTCGCACACGAAATCGCATGAGCAAGTCCCTTTGTCTCCTTCTGCCTGATATAGTACATATTGGCAAGGCTTGACGCCTTGAGTACATCGTCATAAATTTTCTTTTTGGACGGATTGTCCTTGAGTGATGCCTCAAGCTCAAACGAGTGGTCAAAATGATCCTCAATTACACTTTTTCCTCTGTTCGTGATGACAAGAATGTCCGTAATTCCTGCTGCTGCAGCCTCTTCTACAATATACTGAATTGCAGGCTTATCAACAATGTTAAGCATTTCCTTCGGCACAGACTTTGAAGCGGGCAAAACCCTTGTTCCGAGACCTGCCGCAGGTATAATCGCCTTTGTGATTTTCATAATCAGTTCCCCTTTGTGATAAACGAAATCAACAACTGTTCCGCACAGTAATATCCTAAAACTCCGAGCGTCGTCATTACCATTGAAGTACCGCCCCGTTTCAAAATCCGCAGCTGATATTCCTCGTCGGTTTTTGACTCCGCCTTGAAATCGGTCAAATCCTTTTCGATTTTCTTTTTATAGAACGTGTTGCCGAAAATTCCGCCAAACAGCCTGATTGCAAGCTCAACGCTCGCAAGAGCTATGACCTCGGGCGTTTTAATAAACTCCTTGCTGACCTCGCTCATTTCCTCAACGGAGAGCTCTCCTCTTTGGTACTGCTCGGCAGAAGCATAATAAGCCTCTGTTCTTTCAACAAACCTCGGGGTCGTGCAGACTCCCGTTGTAAACAGCGAAACAAGCAACAGCACGAAGCCTATAATGTTCATTTTTCTGAAAAAGAACCAATAGGGCGAGAAGAAAAACGCCGCCCAGTTAAAAGTGAACTTTTTACCCGTCTTTTCAGCGGCATAAAATTTAGGTATATATCTGCTTGCGCCGTTTCTGATATACGAAGCAACGTCTGAAATTTTATGCGAGCCTATTGTGTCGTCGGGCGAAATTTCAATAACTCTTGCCCCGTACGGCATATTCGGGAACGGCGGAATAGCATTTTGAATGTTATAAAGCCTTGCCGAACAATAAAGACAGTTCGGCTCCTCTGCCGGATTTTCTCTTCCGCAATTCGGACAAACGACGGTTTTACCTCCGTTTTTTCCGTGCTCCTCAAACGCTTTCGGCTCTTCAGCCTTCGCTTCGGGCTTCCATTCAAAATTCTCCGAATGTAAGCTTTCATTAGCGCAAGCATTATGAAGCTTGTAGCAATCTCTGTGATGCGGAGTTCCGCAGACGGGGCAAACGACTATATCGTCGCCCTCAACGAAATTTTTACCGCATACAGGACATTTTTCACCGGTGTAAATCAATAAATCAGCCTCTTTTTAAGATATTTGTCACTTATTAAACATTTATCTCTACGCTTATTCCCAATTCATCCTTGTATTTTTCAAGTATCGGCTTAACCTCGGCGTCGATAAACTCAACAACCTGCTCGGGTGCTCTGCCGACAAACTTTTCAGGCTTCATTTCGGCAAGGATTTCCTCCTTTGTAAGCGAGAACATACTGTCAGCCGCAATACGGTCAACCAAATCGTTTTCCCCGCCGTCAACCTTGACAACCTTGCCTGCCTCCATTGAAAGCACACGAATTCTCTCGTGAAGCTCCTGACGGTCTCCGCCTTTTTTAACGGCAGCCATCATAATATTTTCGGTTGCCATAAACGGAAGCTCCTCGTTGAGGTGTTTTTCAATCATCTTCGGATATACAACAATTCCGTCAACGACGTTTATATAAAGCTCAAGCACCGCATCAACTGCAAGGAAAGCCTCGGGTACGCTTATTCTCTTGTTAGCAGAGTCATCAAGCGTTCTCTCAAACCACTGTGTAGCGGCTGTGATTGCAGGGTTGAGCGTATCACAAATCACATATCTTGAAAGTGATGAAATTCTTTCGCTTCTCATCGGATTTCTCTTGTACGCCATTGCGGAAGAGCCGATCTGAGTTTTCTCAAACGGTTCTTCAAGCTCTTTTTTGTGCTGTAACAATCTCATATCGCCCGAGAACTTGTAAGCCGACTGAGCAATTTCCGAAAGCACGCTCAAAACATTGTAATCGAGCTTTCTCGAATAGGTCTGTCCCGATACCATATAGCAGCTTTCAAAGCCCATTTTTTCTGCAATTTTTTTATCAAGAGCCTTGATTTTCTCGGAGTCGCCGTCAAAAATTTCAACGAACGAAGCCTGTGTGCCTGTTGTTCCCTTTGAGCCTAAAAGCTTCATCTGTGAAAGCTGGAACTCAAGCTGTGCAAAGTCAAGCACCAAATCATTGAGCCAAAGCGAAGCTCTTTTTCCGACGGTTGTCGGCTGAGCTGCCTGAAAATGTGTGAATGCAAGGCAGGGCATATCCTTATATTTCATAGCGAACTTCGAAAGCTCGTTTATAAGGTTAACAAGTTTCTTTCTGACAAGCTTTAATGCTTCTGTCATTATAATAACATCCGTGTTATCTCCGACATAGCAGGAGGTAGCGCCCCAGTGGATAATTCCCTTTGCCTTCGGGCACTGTTCGCCGTAAGCGTGAACATGGCTCATTACGTCGTGACGAACCCTTTTTTCCTCAGCCTCGGCAACCTCGTAGTTTATATCCTCGGCATGAGCCTTAAGCTCTGCAATCTGCTCGTCGGTAATATCCAAGCCGAGCTCCTTTTCACTCTCAGCAAGAGCAATCCAAAGCTTTCTCCAAGTCTTAAACTTGAAATCAGGCGAGAAAATATATTTCATTTCCTTGCTTGAATATCTTGAATTAAGCGGACTCTCGTAGATATCTTTCATTATAATACCCCTCATTATTTAGCAAAATATTTTCTGATTCTTTCAACAGCCTTTTCTGTGTTTTCGGTCGTGCCGAAGGCGGTAAGACGGAAATATCCCTCGCCTGCCGGACCGAAGCCCTCGCCGGGTGTGCCGACAACCTGAAGCTCGTTAAGAAGAAGGTCAAAGAAGTCCCAGCTGCCCATATTATCGGGAGTTTTAAGCCAAATGTACGGCGAATTTACCGCACCGTAAACCTCAAGACCGCAAGCCTTTAAGCCGTCATATATTATTTTAGCATTTTTCTGATAATAAGCAATGGTTTCTCTGATTTCTTTCTTTCCCTGCTCGGAATAAACAGCCTCGGCAGCTCTCTGTGTCACATAGGAAACGCCGTTGAACTTTGTTGCCTGTCTGCGTGCCCACATTGAATTGAGCTCTACGCCGTCAACCTTGAGCTCGTGCGGAACAACCGTATAGCCGCAACGTACACCCGTAAAGCCTGCTGTCTTTGAGAAGGATTTGAACTCGATTGCACAGGTCTTTGCACCCTCGATTTCATAAATGGTGTGCGGTACGTTGTCCTCTGTGATAAACGCTTCATAAGCTGCGTCGTAAAGGATTACAGAGCCGTTCTCGTTTGCATAATCGACCCATTTTTTAAGCTCGTCCTTTGTAATTGCCATACCCGTAGGATTGTTCGGGAAGCAAAGGTAAATCAAATCAACCTTTTCCTTAGGAAGCTCGGGCAGGAAATTATTTTCTGCAAGGCAGGTCATATAATAAATGTTCGACCATTTACCGTCTGCGTCCTTTTCGCCCGAACGGCCCGACATAACGTTTGTGTCAACATATACGGGATAAACGGGGTCGCAAATAGCAACCTTATTGTCAAGCGAGAAAATATCGCCGATGTTGCCCGTATCGCTCTTTGCGCCGTCCGATACGAAAATTTCAGAATTGTCAAGCTCTACGCCGTGAGCCTTATAGTCATTTTCGTTGATTGCGTCCAAAAGGAAATCATAGCCGAATGCAGGCGGATATCCTCTGAAGGTCTCGGCTTTTGACATTTCGTCAACAGCCTTGTGCATAGCGTCAATGCAAGCAGGTGCCAACGGACGTGTAACGTCGCCGATACCGAGCCTTATAATCTCTTTGTCGGGATTTGCCTTTGAATAAGCCTCAACCTTTTTTGCAATGTTCAAAAAAAGATAGCTGCTTTCGATTTTCAAAAAATTTTCGTTGAATTTCATTTTTGTATTTCCTTTCGTTTATTCTTCAATTTCGCCGGTGCATACCGTTGCGGCAGGACCCGTCATATAAACATCTCCGCCGTCAGTCCAAATATCAGTAAGCGTACCGCCTAAAAGATTTATTTTTATCTCCGTGTTCCTCTTACAGTAGCCGCAAAGCACAGAAGCCACCGTTACCGCACAAGAGCCTGTGCCGCAGGCGAGAGTTTCGCCCGAGCCTCTTTCCCAAACCCTCATATCAAGCTCGGTATCGCTCACAACGTGTACAAATTCCGTGTTTATTCTTTCGGGGAACATTTCGTTGTTTTCAAATTTCGGACCTATTTTTTCAAGGTCAATGCTTTTAACGTCGTCAACATAGACAATGCAGTGGGGATTTCCCATAGAAACACAGGTAACCTCGTACTCTTTTCCGTCGATAGTTAATTTTTGTCTAACCACGCTTTCGCCGTCAAATTTTGTCGGTATTTTATCCGCTTGCAAAATCGGCTCGCCCATATTGACTCTTGCGCTGACAACCTTTCCGTTCTCAACGTTCATTTTAATAAGCTTGATTCCGCTTCTTGTTTCAACCGATATTTCATCCTTATCGGTCATACCGTTATCGTAAACATATTTTGAAACGCATCTTATGCCGTTTCCGCACATCATACCCTCAGAGCCGTCGGCGTTGTAAATGTTCATCTTGAAATCCGCCTTATCGCTCGGGGAAATGAGAATAAGTCCGTCCGAGCCGATGCCAAAGTGCCTGTCGCTGACCTTTATCGCAAGCTTTTCCGGATCTTTGACCGTTTCCTCAAAGCAGTTGATATATATGTAGTCGTTTCCTGCTCCGTGCATTTTAGTAAATTTCAATCTATCCATCTCCAATCATTCGTGCAAGCTCCAAAAGCTTCATTCCGCTTTCCATGCTTCTGCGCTGTAATATCTTATGCGCCTCACGCTCGGAAACGTGGTGCCTGCTCATTATTATACGCTTAGCCCTGTCAAGTATTTCCTCTGTCTCGCCGCTTTTCTTGTGTCTTGAAAGAACCTCGTTTTCTGTTGCCGCCATTACCTTAACGGTTCTCAAAAACTCAATTCTGTCAATCGGCATATTTATTTCTACCATATTGCTCACAAACACAGCCTGCGACTCTCCCGAGGGCAAAAGATGTATAACATCACAGCCCTGCGGAAGCATATTAGCAAGAGTGAGAGCCGTCATATCGCCAAGCCTTCCGCACACCACCAATGCCCGTGGATAAACGCCCGTAAAAGCGAGCACCTCGTTTCCCGAGCATAAAAGAGAGCGAACGAATACCCCACCGCTTTGCAAAATCGTTTTAATATGCTCAGCGGAGTGATTATTAGCACTTGCGATAATAACGTCTCTCATAAATTACGCCTTTTTCAATTACTTATAAAGCGGATGTCTGTTGCAAATTTCATTAACACCGTTGCGGATGTAATCCTTGCTGTTTTCAAAGTCATTTACCGCAAGAGCAATGTACTCTGCAATCTTATCCATATCCTCAGCGTCAAAGCCTCTTGTTGTAACAGCAGGAGTGCCGAGACGCAAGCCGCTTGTGATAAACGGACTGCGAGGCTCGTTGGGAACAGTGTTCTTGTTAGCCGTGATATAAACCTCGTCAAGTCTGTGCTCAAGTTCCTTACCCGTAACCTCGCTGCCACGAAGGTCAACAAGGCAAAGGTGGTTGTCGCTTCCGCCCGATACAAGCTTGATATCTCTTGCAAGCAAGCCCTTAACAAGTGCCTGACAGTTGTCGATAACATTCTTTTGATATTCCTTGAATTCGGGTTTGAGAGCCTCGCCGAAGCAAACAGCCTTGCCTGCGATAACGTGCATAAGCGGACCGCCCTGTGTTCCGGGGAAGATTGCCTTATTAAACGCCTTACCGAGCTCCTCGTCGTTGCAAAGGATAAGACCGCCTCTCGGTCCTCTCAAGGTCTTATGTGTTGTTGATGTTACAACGTCTGCATACGGAACGGGCGAGGGGTGGAGACCTGCCGCAATAAGTCCCGCAATATGAGCCATATCGACCATAAAGTATGCGCCGACTTCTTTTGCGATTTGAGAAATTCTCTCAAAATCAATAATTCTCGGATATGCCGAAGCGCCTGCAACGATAAGCTTCGGCTTGCACTCCTTAGCCTTTTTTTCAAACTCGTCATAATCGATAAAGCCGTCAGCGTTTACGCCGTAAGGCACGAAGTTGAAGTATTTACCCGACATATTAACGGGTGAGCCGTGTGTGAGGTGTCCGCCCTCTGCAAGGTTCATTCCCATAACTGTATCGCCGGGATTGAGAAGTGCAAAGTAAACAGCCATATTAGCCTGTGCGCCCGAATGAGGCTGAACGTTTGCATAGCTTGCGCCGAAAAGCTCCTTAACTCTGTCTCTTGCAATATCCTCAACAATATCAACGCACTCACAGCCGCCGTAATATCTCTTACCCGGATAGCCCTCTGCGTATTTGTTTGTCAGGATGCTTCCCATAGCAGCCATAACCGCAGGAGAAACTATGTTCTCACTTGCGATAAGCTCAATGTTTCTCTGCTGACGTTCAAGCTCTTTTTTCATTGCCGAGCCAACCTGCTCGTCATACTTTGAAACAAGACCGATTGAATCCAAAAGATCGTTATACATATCCTTACCTCAATTTCAAATCAAATTATAAATTAACCGAATAGTTCGGTGCTTCCTTAGTGATGAAAACATCGTGGGGATGGCTTTCTTTAAGACCTGCGTTTGTAATTCTGATAAATTTCGTCTTCTGCTGAAGCTCGGGAACATTTTTACAGCCGCAATAGCCCATACCTGATTTAAGACCGCCCATCATCTGATATACAGTATCGGAGAGAACTCCCTTATAAGGAACACGTCCCTCAATTCCCTCGGGAACAAGCTTTTTGTTGTCCTCCTGGAAATATCTGTCCTTTGAGCCCTTGTTCATAGCAGCTATTGAGCCCATACCTCTGTACACCTTGAACTGTCTGCCCTGATAAATTTCGCTGCTTCCGGGAGACTCCTCACAGCCTGCAACAAGTGAGCCGACCATAATAGCCGAAGCACCTGCGGCAATAGCCTTAACGATTTCGCCCGAATATTTAATGCCGCCGTCAGCGATTACGGAAATGCCGTGCTTTACAGCCTCATTTGCCGAATCATAAACAGCCGTAATCTGCGGAACACCGATACCTGCAACTACACGGGTTGTGCAGATAGAGCCGGGGCCTATACCGACCTTAACGCAATCGGCACCTGCGTCGATAAGAGCCTTTGTGCCCTCTGCCGTTGCAACGTTGCCTGCGATAAGCGAAACCTCGGGGAATGCCGCCTTAACTCTTGAAACGGCATTGAGAATATTTCTTGAATGACCGTGTGCGGAGTCAAGTGTAAGCACATCAACGCCTGCCTCAACAAGAGCAGCTGCTCTGTCAAGAACGTCCGACGTTACGCCGATAGCCGCACCGCAAAGAAGTCTGCCGCTTGCATCTCTTGCGGAATTTGGATACTGAACGCTCTTTTCAATATCCTTGATTGTGATAAGACCCTTGAGATAGCCCTGATCGTCAACAAGCGGAAGCTTTTCGATCTTGTGCTTCATAAGGATTTCCTTAGCCTGCTCAAGAGTTGTACCTATATGGGAGGTAACAAGATGATCCTTTGTCATTACTTCGCCGATTTTAACGCTGTAATCGGTCATAAATCTCATATCACGGTTTGTGATGATGCCGACAAGCTTACCGTCGCCGTCACAAATCGGAACGCCCGAAATTTTGTAATGGTGCATAAGGTTATTAGCTTCTTCAACCGTGTTGTCGGCATGAAGGAAGAACGGATTTATAATAACACCGTTTTCACTTCTCTTAACCTTATCTACCTCGGCTCTCTGTGCGTCGATAGACATATTTTTATGAATGATACCTATACCGCCTTCACGGGCAATGGCAATAGCCATTCTCGATTCTGTGACTGTATCCATAGCCGCTGTAAGCATAGGAATATTAAGTCTGATTTTCTTTGTCAGCTGTGTTGAAACGTCAATATCCTTCGGCAAAACGTCGCTCTCCGCCGGAATGAGCAAAACGTCGTCAAAGGTAAGACCTTCTTTTGCAAATTTTTCATTTAGCATTTTAATATCCTCCCATTTTACATTATTTTTATAATTATACATTTACTGACGATTTAATTCAATAGATAAATAAGAAAAAACACCCGTGGTTTTACAGGTGTTTTTGTGCCTTTTGACTTATTCGGCAATACGCTCTATAACCTCGGTCATTGCCGAAGCGTCTGAAAGCTCTATTGTGCCGTTATCTACATATGCCGCAGCGGCAGGATTTATCGGGAGCTTAGCGAGAACAGGTATCTCAAGCTCCTTTGCAACCTCGTCTATTTTGCTTTCGCCGAAAATGTAATGCTTTTTATGGCAATCGGGACATTCAAAATAGCTCATATTTTCAACTATACCGAGAATCGGGACATTCATCATCTTAGCCATATTGTAAGCCTTTTTAACAATCATGGTTACAAGGTCCTGCGGCGTTGTAACGATAATAATTCCGTCAACGGGCATACTCTGGAACACGGTAAGCGGAACATCGCCCGTTCCGGGAGGCATATCGACAAACATGTAGTCAACATCGCCCCATTGAACCTCCTGCCAGAACTGATTTATAACGCCCGAAATCACGGGACCTCTCCAAATAACGGGAGCGTCCTCTTTTTCAAGCAAAAGGTTAATGCTCATTATTTTAATGCCGAGCTTTGTTTCGGCAGGCAAAATTCCCTCGTCGTTTCCGAGTGCTCTGCCGTGAATTCCGAAGCCTTTGGGGATTGACGGGCCTGTAATATCGGCGTCAAGTATAGCCGTTTTATAGCCGTGAAGCTGTGAAGCGAGCGCAAGTGTAGACGTAACAAAGCTTTTGCCTACGCCGCCCTTACCGCTGACAACTCCGATAACTTTTTTTACATTGCTGTTTGCGTTCTGCGGTAAACGGAAATCCTTCTTTTCGTTTTCACACTTAGAAGCACAGTTTGAGCAATCGTGATTGCAATTTTCACTCATAATATCACCTGAAAAAATTTTAATACTTATTTATTATTTGTTCTTTGCTCACGTAAATTCTTAAAAAATTCTGAGAGCATATTTGAACATTCTTCGCCCAAAACGCCGCTTTCCGTTTCCGGCTTATGCGTAAAGGGGAGAGAAAACATTTCCGTTACCGATTCAACAGCGCCGTTTTTATAATCCTTTGCGCCGTAGGTAACTTTTTTTAGTCTTGAATTTATAATCGCACCTGCGCACATCGGACACGGCTCAAGGGTTACATACATTTCGCACTCCCAAAGCCGCCAACCGCCGAGTGCTTTACAAGCGCCGTCAATCGCCTCTATTTCAGCATGGCAAAGAGCGTTTTTCTCCTTTTCTCTGCGATTTCTGCCGTAGGAAACAACCTCGCCGTTTCTTACGACCACCGCACCGACGGGAACTTCACCCTCGTCCGCCGAAAGCCTTGCCTGTTCAAGCGCAAGACGCATAAAATCATATTTATCCATATCAGTTAATATAAAGGCTTGTTTCGACAATAAGCAAAACCTCTGCAATAATCATCGGCGCACTGAAGATAAAGCTGATTGCCTTTTCTCCGCTTGTAAGAGCAGACGTGCAACCCCTTGAAAGAGTGTTTTTTGAAAAAGCTCCGCCGAGAGCCTTTTGCTTTCTGTCGTTTGCATAAAGTGCAAAGCAAATAATTCCTACGGCAAAAACGACCGTGTAAAGAATCATTGCAAACATATTGGTAATTTCATCCGAGCAATTCTGTGAAACGGTCATTGAAATTACCGCAATAGCGTTGTTTATAAAGTGAATTATAATGCCCGTCCACATAGTGCCTGTTTTAATAACCGCATATCCGATACCGATACCGGCAATAAACGCAAAGGGTATCTGTATCATATTTCCGTGCATAAGAGCAAACACAAACGAGGACATAATTATAGCAAAGCCGTCTCCGTATTTACGAAGCGACTGCATAACAACGCCCCTGATTGCAAATTCCTCAACAAAAGCAGGGATGACGGCGGTTACAAAAAACGACATTGCAACCGTTGAAAAGGTGCTGTAGGTCGAGCCGTCGTCGGGCTGCGAAAACTCAATTCCGAACACTGCCTCGCAAAAAGTCGAAAACATACCCGTAGCAATGCTTCCGAGAATGCAAATCATTACGGTAATCGGAATTAAAAGCGCAAATTCCTTGTTGTCATAGGGCTTTCCAAGCGGCAAATCGTTGATATAATTTCTCTTTTTTAACGATTTATACGCAATTAAAAACGGAAGTCCCAACGTGAAAAGCGACATCAACGCCGTCAGCGCAGAAACAAAATACTCGTTGTTCTTATAAAGCTCCTCAAAGCCGTCAACCTGAGAAAGAACAAGTCCTAAAATTGTTCCGAGCACGATAAATGCCGTAACCGCAGCACCGCATACCTTGCTGACGGTTGAAATGCTCGCCTTATGCTTGTTTTTGAGAAGATAATAATCTCCGTTATAGTTGTTATTGAAATTGTTGTTAAAATTGTATTGATTGTTCTGTCCGTAAGGAGAGAAAGGCTGTTGATAATTCATATACTACCACCATTACTGTATTTTCTTTAATTGTAGCATCTAAAAATTAACAGATTGTTACGCAAAATATGCGTATTTATAAATTATTCTTCCGTTTCGGACACTTCCGCTTCGTTACCCTCGGCATCATCTTCGCTTGCTTCAAGCTCATCGGTCTTTTCCTCTGCGTCATGTGCGGTAATCGAGAAAGCCGAAACCTTTTCGCCCTCTGATACCTTCATAACACGAACGCCCTTTGACGTTCTTGAGAAGGTGCTTATGTCGGACGCCTTGATTCTTATGATAATTCCGTCCGAAGAAATTATGATAATATCCTCGTCGTCATCAATCATTGAAACCGCCGCAACGTCTCCGTAAAGCTCGGTCTTATAGTTGGTAAGACCCTTACCGCCTCTCGACTGAATACGGTAATTGTCAATTTCGGAGCGTCTGCCGAAGCCTGTTTCGGAAATTGTAAGAACTTTTTTGCCTTCTTCGAGGATACACATACCCGTAACCTCGTCGCCGTCACGAAGCGAGATAGCCTTAACGCCACGGGCAGTTCTGCCGATTACCCTCGCATCGTTTTCCTCAAAGGTAATTGCAAAGCCCTTCTTGGTAGCTACCATTATCTTCTTCGTTCCGTCCGTGAGAGCAACCCAATCAAGTTCGTCGCCCTCGTCAAGATTTATTGCAAGAATACCCGACTTACGAATATTCCTATACGCATTAAGCGGAGTACGCTTGATAATGCCCTGTTTTGTAAGCATACAGAGATAGAAATTATCCTCATCGCTGAAATTCGGAACTCTGATCATTGACGTAATTTTCTCGTCCGAGGTTATGGGAAGAATATTAACTACATTCATACCCTTACTTGAACGGCTGCCCTCGGGAATTTCATAGCCCTTGAGCCTGTAAGCCTTACCGAGTGAGGTAAAGAACATAATATAATCGTGTGAGGAGCAGGTAAACATTGTCTTTGCGTAATCCTCTTCACGTCTTGTCATACCCTTGATACCCTTGCCGCCTCTGCGCTGGCTCTGATAGGTGTCAACGGGCTGACGTTTGATATAGCCCATATTTGTAAGCGTATAAACGCAGTCCTCTTCGGGAATAAGGTCCTCAATATCAACTTCGCCCGCAACGTTGGAAATCTCTGTTCTTCTCTCGTCGCTGAATTTTTCGGCAATAACCTGAAGTTCTGTTTTAACGGTATTTTTGATATTTGTTTCAGAAGACAAAAGTTCAAGCAATGACTTAATCTTTTCCTGAAGTTCTTTACGCTCGGAAATAATCTTCTGAATTTCAAGACCTGCCAGCTGACCGAGTCTGAATGCAACTATCGCATCTGCCTGCGGCTCGTCAAAGTCAAACTTGTCCATAATAGCCTGCTTTGCCTCCGGCTGACCGCCCTTACAAGCACGAATTGTCGCAATAATATCATCAACAATATCAACTGCTCTTTCAAGACCTGCAAGAATATGCTCTCTGTCCTGTGCTTTTTTAAGGTCAAATTCCGTTCTTCTTGTGATTATTTCACATTGGAATTTTATATACTGCTCGATTATTTCTTTAAGTGTGAGTATCTTCGGAACGCCGTCAACAAGGGCGAGCTGAATTATACCGTAGGAAATCTGAAGCTGCGTCATCTGATACAACTGATTTAAGATAACCTGCGGGTTTGCGTCTCTCTTTAAGTCGATAACAATTCTGATACCGCCGCCACGCTTTGAAGAATAGTCGTTAATGCCCGACATTCCCTCGATTTTTTTATCCTTATGAAGCTCTGCGATTGACTCGATAAGTCTTGCCTTATTAACCTGATAGGGAAGCTCGGTAATTACGATTTGAAATTTGCCGTTCTTTTCGTTTTCAATAATTTCGGCACGGCCACGAAGTGTAATTTTACCTCTGCCCGTTGCATAAGCCGCACGAATACCGGCTCTGCCCATAATAATTCCCTCTGTCGGGAAATCCGGTCCCTTGATATGCTCCATAATCTCCTCAAGCGAAGCGTCGGGATTATCAATTACACAGCAAACGCCGTCAATAACCTCGCCGAGATTGTGAGGGGGAATATTTGTTGCCATACCTACGGCAATACCTGTTGATCCGTTTACGAGCAGGTTCGGGTATCTTGACGGAAGAACTGTAGGCTCTTTAAGTCTGTCGTCGTAGTTTGGAACATAGTCTACGGTCTTTTTGTCAATATCAGTCAAAAGCTCGAGAGCGATTTTGCTCATTCTCGACTCTGTATAACGGTATGCAGCAGGTGGGTCGCCGTCGATTGAACCGAAGTTACCGTGACCGTCAACAAGAGTGTATCTCATTGAGAAATCCTGCGCAAGTCTAACCATTGCATCGTAAACCGAAGCGTCGCCGTGGGGATGGTAAGAGCCCAATACGGCACCGACTGTATCGGCGCACTTACGGTATGCAACATTCGGATACAAATGCTTTTCGTACATTGTGTAAAGAATTCTTCTGTGAACGGGCTTTAAGCCGTCTCTTACGTCGGGAAGTGCACGGGAAGTGATAACCGACATAGAGTAATCAAGGAATGAATTTCTCATTTCCTGATTTATTTCCTTGTTTATAATGTTCTGTTGCTCAAGCGGAACATAATCTCCTAAATTGTGATTATGACTTGCACTTGAAGTTTTGTTTTTAGCCATCGTCTTACCTCTTTATCTTAAATGTCAAGGTTTTGAACATATTTTGCGTTTTTCTCAATAAACTCTCTTCTCGGCTCAACCTTATCGCCCATCAAAATTGAGAAGGTTTCATCTGCTTCCATAGCGTCCTCAAGGGTAACACGAAGCATTATTCTTGTTGCAGGGTCCATTGTTGTCTCCCAAAGCTGCTCGGGATCCATCTCACCAAGACCTTTATATCGCTGAACGTCAACCTTATCTCCGCCGAATTCCGCTGTGTATCTGTCTCTCTCCTCCTCAGTGTAAGCGTATTTGAACGACTTACCCCTTGATACCTTGAAAAGAGGGGGTTGCGCAATGTAAATATATCCTTCGTCGATAAGCGGACGCATATATCTGAAGAAGAATGTCAAAAGAAGCGTTCTGATATGCTGACCGTCAACGTCGGCATCGGCCATAATAACTATTTTATGGTATCTGATTTTTTCTATATCAAATTCGTCGCCGATACCCGTTCCGAGTGCAAGAACAATAGGCGTAAGCTTATCGTTGCCGATAACCTTATCAATTCTTGCTTTCTCGACGTTAAGCATTTTACCCCAAAGAGGAAGAATAGCCTGAATACGGTTATCTCTGCCCTCTTTTGCCGAGCCGCCCGCCGAATCTCCCTCGACGATAAACAATTCTGTGTGCTCGGGGTTATTTTCAATACAATCCGCAAGTTTTCCGGGAAGTGAGTTGCCCTCGAAAGCAGATTTTCTTCTTGCTGTATCTCTTGCCTTTCTTGCAGCCTCTCTCGCTCTTGAAGCGTCAAGTGCCTTTGAGAAAATTGTCTTTGCAACCGCAGGGTTTTCCTCGAAATAAGTCATCATCTTCTCATAAAGCATTTTGTTTACAAGAGATTTCATTTCAGTATTACCGAGCTTGCCCTTTGTCTGTCCCTCAAACTCTGCCTCTGTAAGCTTAACGCTGATAACGACCGTCAAGCCCTCACGAACGTCGTCGCCCGAAAGATTTTTGTCGTTGTCTTTAAGCAATTTGAATTTTCTGCCGTAATCGTTAAATACCTTTGTCAAGGCTGTCTTAAAGCCGTCCTCGTGAGTACCGCCGTCGATTGTGCGGACATTATTTGCAAAGGAAAGAATAATCTCGTTATATCCGTCATTGTAAGAAATTGCAACCTCTGCGCTCTTGTCGTCCTGAACGGTTGAGAAATGGAGAATTTCATCATGAACGGGAGAAAGACCTCTTGATTTATTTATGAAATCAACAAAGGAACGGATACCGCCCTCATAGCAGTAAACCTCTTCAACAATATTTTCTTCGTCTCTCTTATCCGTAAGAGTAATTTTAAGTCCTGCATTAAGGAAAGCCTGCTCTCGAAGTCTCCTCTGCAAAATTTCAAAGTCATAAACGGTTGTTTCGGTAAATATTTCGGAATCTGCCTTAAATCTGATAAGAGTACCCGTTTCGTCGGTGTCTCCCACTACTTCAAGATCGGTTACTATGTTTCCTCTTTCAAATCTCTGCTTATAGATATGACCGTTTTGGCTTACCTCAACCTCAAACCATTCAGAAAGCGCATTAACAACGGAAGAGCCGACGCCGTGCAAGCCGCCCGAAACCTTATATCCGCTTCCGCCGAATTTACCGCCTGCGTGGAGAACGGTAAGAACGACCGTAACGGCAGGAAGTCCCTCTTCCTCGTTGATACCAACAGGAATGCCTCGTCCGTTATCTCTTACTGTAATTATGTTGTCGGGTAAAATTTCAACCTCGATATGTGTACAATAGCCTGCCAATGCCTCATCTATTGAGTTATCGACGATTTCATACACAAGATGATGAAGACCCTTAGGACCGGTAGAGCCGATATACATACCCGGACGCTTTCTTACAGCCTCAAGTCCTTTAAGAACCTGAATGGCGTCCGCACCGTATTCTTCGGTAACGGTAGTATTCATTTCTTCGTCTTCCATTACATTTTTGATTTCTTCGCTCATTTTTTCCTCCGTTACGATAAATTCAAAATGAATTTAATCTATTCTCTTAAATAACGTGTTAGTTGAATACGGCGATATATACACCGTTCTTTTTCCTTTTTCTTCGGTTACAATAAAGGACTTCGGCAAATCATATGAAACCGTTTTTGACAGCCCTTGCTTTTCCGCAAAATTAAGATAATCCCTTGACGCCTTTGAAACCGTAGTGTTATCAAGGTCAAATATTCCGATTATATCCTCGGTTTTTATAAAATCCTCTGTTCCTATTTGCAGATACATTAAATCAACCTGCCTTTTTCAATATGAAAAGTTTTGCCCTCGCACATTCTCAAAACGGTGGCAGGGTCGCAGCAGGTTATAAATACCTGTCTTGAATTAAGATGATTTAATATATAATCCTGCCTGTTAACATCAAGCTCGCTCATTACATCATCAAGAAGTATAACAGGCTCTTCGCCCGTAACGTCCTTGATTATATTAGCCTCACTCAATTTCATTGCAAGCGCACAGGAACGCTGCTGACCTTGCGAGCCGAATTTTCTTGCCGAAAGAGAATTTATTTTAATGTCAATATCATCTCTTTGCGGTCCTATGCTTGTTATTTTATTAAAAATATCCTCACGCCTGTTTTGTCTGAGCCTTTCAAAAAGAAAATCTTTTATTTCGTAAATATCGTCATTATAAAGCCCTGTGTTATTTACATATTGAATTTCAAGTTTTTCTCTACCGTCGGAAAGTCCCGTGTATATTTCATCGCAGCTTTCGCTTAAAAGCCTTGTATATTTAATTCTCTCCGAAACTATTGCCGAGGCATAGGACGAAAGCCTGTCATCCCAAACATCGAGCGTATCATAAAGTTCCGAATGAAATTGAATATCTTTTAACAAAGCATTTCTCTGCTCAAGCGCCCTGTTATATTTCGCAAGCACTCTCGCATAGCTCGGCTTTAGCTGACAAAGAGCCGTGTCTAAAAATTTTCTTCTGTTTACGGGTCCCTCCTGGATGAGAGATAAATGAGAGGGAGAAAAAATAACTGCGTTAAATTCTCCTATCATTTCGGCAGGACTTTTCAAATCAACTCCGTTTTTGGTAATTGAACGCTTTTTTTCAATTATCATTGTAGCGGTTTGCTCTCTTCCCTTTGCAAAAAAATCAATCTCATTCTTTGCAAAATCCTTACCGAAGCCTAAAAGCTCGTTATCTCTTTTTGAACGAAAGCTTTTGCAGCCCGTAAAAAGCCAGATACTCTCAAGTAAATTGGTTTTTCCCTGTGCGTTCTCACCGAAAATAACATTTACATTCTCGGACGGAACAATTTCTATATAATCAATATTTCTGTAATCAATTACCGAGAGTCTGTTTACTTTCATAATTTTACCTATATAATTTCGTAAATTTTTCTGTCAAATTCAAAACTGTCTCCGCTTCTGAGCTTTTTACCTCTCATTGTGCAGACCTCGCCGTCAATTTTAATTTGACCGTCTCCGATTATCATTTTTGCCTGACCGCCCGTAACCACAATGTTTGCAAGCTTCAACGCCGCATCAAGCCTTATAAAATCGGTGTCTATTTTTAATTGTACCTTTTCTTTTTCGGCAACCTTTGCCTTAACTGTTATTTTTTTCATATTATTTTAATTTTACGGGGAGAACAAGGAATAAGAAACTGTCTCCCTCTTTCGGAACAATAATTATGGGCTGAATGGGACTGCTGAGCTTAATAACAACCTCGTCTGTATCGCAAACCTTTAATGCGTCAAGCAAAAATCTGTTATTAAAGCCGATTTCAATTTTTTCTCCCTCAATTTTTGCGGGAATTTTATCGTTTGCAGTACCCAAAGAAGTAATTGACGAGGTCTTGATCATATCCTCATCAAAGATACATCTGATAGGGCTCTTTGCTCTGTCGGTAATCATAAGAGAAGTTCTTTCAATACAGCTGATAAGCATTCTTGTATTGACTTCAACCTTTGTATTTTCATTTATTGCAATAGCTGATTTATAATTCAAAAATTCGCCGTCAAGAAGTCTTGAAACAATAAGATAGCTTCCGATTTCAAAAACAATATGTCTTTTTCCGATATTCAATGAAATTGCCACATCATCATTTACGATAAGCTTCATAATTTCATTAAGAGTCTTTTTCGGAACAACAAAAATCTGCTCGTCGCCCTGGTAATCGATAGCTTCATTTCTGATAGCCAGTCTAAAGCCGTCAACTGCAACAAGACGAATAAGAGAATTTCCTATTTCAAATCTTACGCCCGTATGAACTACCTTTGTGTCATTTTCCGCAGTCGCAAAAATTGTTTTTCTTATCATATCCTTGAGAATACCGCCCTTTACAACAATCGGGAAGCTGCTGTTTACAGACGGAAGCTCCGGATATTCCTGTGCGTTAATTCCTATAAGTGAAAACTCGGAATCTCCGCTTTTTATTTTTGTTGTCATTCTTTCATCAGATTCAATTCTAACAGTCTGTGAGGGAAGATTTCTTAAAATGTCGCAGAGAATTTTAGCATTCAGAATAATGCTTCCCTGCTCTTCAACCTTTGCCTCAACAGAGGTTATTACGCCAACCTCCAAATCATAGCCGGTAACGGTAACCGAATTGTCAGCCGTTGTAAGCAAAATACCCTCAATTGCGGGTATCGTTGATTTGCTTGAAACAGAGCGCTGAATATTTGAACATATTTCTGAGAATTTTTGAGTGTCGCAAACGAATTTCATATTTTTTTCCTTTCCAAACATAAGATATATTTTAATAAAAGAGTATTATCAGTAGGGGGTGTCGAAATTTAACAAAACCGATAAATTTATTGATTTTTCAATAAATTTTTTCTGTTTTTCAATGTTGAAAAATTTTCTAAAAAAAAAAAGAATTGAACATAAAATCTAAGATAATTTTTAACTGTTCAAAAACGAGGTGTTCAAAACTAAAACTTGTCGAAAACTTTATCAATAATCCTTGACGTTTTTAATTATATCCTCGACGGTCTTTTTGAATTGAAAATCATCATCCATCATAGTTCTGACTTTATCAATAGAATGTTTAACCGTTGAATGAGTTTTTCCGCCGAAGTATTTGCCTATATCCTCAAGAGACATTCCCGTAATTTCTCTTATGATATACATTGAAATCTGCCTTGCGTCCTTAATGTTTTTATCACGCTTGTCCGACATAATGTTTTCAACGGATATTCCGTATGTATTGCCGACGGTTTCGGTAATTTTTGAATTTATAACCGAAATAGGCTGATTATATGTGGTAAGCTCCTTTATAGCTTCCTTTGCAATATCAAGCGTCGGCTTCACATTTGACAAAAGACAAAGCGATTTGATTTTCTTAACCGCACTTTCAAGCTGTCGAACGTTATTTTTTACCTCTTGCGCAAAAAATTCGACTATTTCATCGGGAATTGAAAAATCATACTGTTCAGCCTTATTTTTTATAATTGCCATTCTCGTTTCAAAATCCGGCGGCTGAATATCAACCATAAGACCCCATTCAAATCTTGTTTTAAGCCTTTCCTGCAAAATTTGAATTTCATTCGGAGACCTATCTGAAGTCATAACGATTTGTTTTCCGTATTCCGTTAATTCGTTAAAGGTGTGGAAAAATTCCTCTTCCGTCTGTTCCTTTTGAGCGATAAACTGAATGTCATCCATCAAAAGAGCGTCGCAGTTACGGTATTTTTCACGGAATTCATACATTGTCTTGTTTCTCAAATGATAAACAAGGTCGTTTGTAAAATTCTCACTTGTGATATAAATTATTTTAGCCTCGGGATTTCTTGATTTCATTTCATTCTCAATAGCCTTGAGAAGGTGAGTTTTACCGAGTCCCGATTTTCCGTAAATATAAAGCGGATTATAAGATTTACCCGGTTCCTCCGCAACTTTTTTCGCCGCCGCATAGGCATAGTTATTTGATTTACCTACAACAAAGTTATCAAAGTTATCTCCGAGAGTTCTCAAGGAAGCTCCGCTGTCGTTTGCCTTTTGCTCAACCTTTTCGTCCGTAAGCTGCTCAAGCGTAAATTCAATTTCAACATTGAAGCCGATTACCTCATTAAAGGCGTTATTGATAAGCTCCGAATATTTTTTTTCGATTATCGGAAATAAAAAATTATTGTTAATACTCAATACAGCCTTTTGTCCGTCGAATGATTTAAGCGTTATCGGAGTAAACCAAAGCTTGAAGGCTTCCGAATTGACATTATATTTTTCTTTCGCACATTCGCAGACGGCATTCCACATATCGTTTAACGAATCCATAAATATTGTCTCCCGTAATAATAATTCAATTAAAACACGTTATTTTATGTTTTATAGGTTTTTAATAAAAAAGTCCTAAAAATATATAAAACGTAAATATAAGCCTAAAATGACCATAATATAGCAAATATCATTTTAACACACCTATTAAATTTTTTCAATAGCTTATATAATAGTTTTAATTTATATATTATTATAAATATATATATAAAAGACAAAAATAAAAATTTTTTTATTTTTTTTCGCAGATTTTTTTGTTTTTTACGCATTTTTGATTTCTTTGACACAACATTTTGTCTTGAAAATTATTTTTTACACAACAAATAGTTGAAAATAAGAAAAAACTCTAATATTTGCTTAAATCTTGACTTTTTTATGTCATTTAGTTATAATATCTTTCCGCAGATTATTTTTGTAATGAAACGGAGGTATAACGATGAAAAGAACATATCAGCCGAAAAAGCGTCATCGTCAGATGGAACACGGTTTCCGTAAGAGAATGTCAACAAGAAACGGCAGAAAAGTACTTGCTCGCCGCAGAGCAAAGGGCAGAAAGCAGTTGTCCTACTAATAGGTAAATAATTTGAGTACGGTAACCTTAAATCGTAATTGTGATTTCAGACGCCTCTATTACAGGGGCAGATCCTATACAAATCCTGCACTGGTTGTTTATTTTAAAAAAAGCGGTGCGGGAATTTGTCGTATAGGAATAACCGTAAGTAAAAAAATCGGATGTGCGGTTGAAAGAAACCGCTGTAAAAGGATTATCAGAGCTGCTTGGCGCAGTGTTGAGCCTGAAATTAAAGGCTCGTATGATATTGTTTTTGTTGCAAGAACTAAAACCAAATATCTCAAAAGTACGGATATTCAAGAAATTATGCTTGATATGTTTAACCAAGCGGGTATACTTAAATGAAAAAGGCCATTATTAAAATAATAAGGTTTTATCAGAAAAAAATTTCTCCGCTTTTTCCGCCGAGATGCAGGTATTATCCTACTTGCTCACAATATGCGGTCACGGCAATCGAAAGATTTGGTATTATCAAGGGCGGTTTGTTGACAGTAGGTCGTCTTATGAGGTGCAATCCTCTTTTCCCGGGCGGAATTGACCCCGTTCCGGAAAAGAAAAACAAAAAATAAGAAAATAAAATGCCCGGCATTTTGTTCGGAGGAACATAAATGAGTAACTTTTTGAACGGATTATATGAAATATTGGGAGTCCCCTTCGGATTCGTTATTTCAATATTTTATGCATTAAGCGGAAACTATCTTGTTTCTATATTTTGGTTGATGGTTATTGTTAAGCTTTGCCTGCTTCCCTCTTCAATTAAGCAGCAGAAGAGTATTGCTATGCAGCAGCGTCTTCAGCCGAAGCTCAGAAGATTGAGAGAAAAATACGGCAACGACCAACAGCGTCTCCAAAAGGAAACACAGGAGCTTTATCAGCGTGAGGGCTTTAACGCTATGGGCGGCGGATGTCTCCCGATGCTTATTCAGTTCCCTGTTATGATTGGTCTTTACCAGGTTAACTATCATCCTTTCTCAATGGTTTTGAGAATACCCTCGGCAGTTGTTGCTTCACTTAAGGAAGCGGTTATGCCGTTTTTGACAGAAACAGAAGCTAAATCAGCTTTCAGAATTGAACTCTATGCTTTACAGCATTGGGATAAAATTGACAAGAGTGCAATAAACGGTCTTACACCCGAGCTTATAAACAAAATCCAATTGTTTATGTCAAAATTCAGCTTTATGGGACTTGACCTTGCACACACTCCGGATTTCAAAACCTTTGACGCATATTGGGCAATCCCGATAATCACAGGTATCATTGCTCTTGCTATGAGCATTTATTCGCTTATCCGTCAGAGAAAGACTAATCCCGAAATGGCAAAAAATCCTCAAATGGGCTGTATGATGCTCTTCACACCCGCAATGCAGATTTATTTTGCCTTCCTTTTCCCGACAAGCGTCGGCATCTATATCATTATGTCTTCGGCAATTTCGTTCTTGCAGATGATTGTTCTTAACCATTTGTACGAACCGAAAAAGGTACTTGCAAGGGCTATGGTTGATGAGACGATTTACCGTCGCTCCAAGGAAAACAACACTAAAAAAATCAAAGAAGCAGAAGATAAATAATTAAAATATAAGGTGTTCAGTTATGATTAAAGAATGTATTAAAAAAGCTCCCACCGTTGAAGAAGCAAAGAATTTGGCTTTGCTTGAATTGGGACTTTCTGAATTCGACGAGTATAAAATCGAAGTTCTTAAAATGCCCGAAAAAAAGAAATTGTTCGGACTTCTCGGCGGTGCGCCCGCAGAGGTAAAAATTACTGTTGAAGTACCGGATGAAATTAAAAAAGAAAAGCCGACTAATAAAAAAGAAACAGCTAAAAAGGAAGCAAGTTCAAAGCCTGCTCCCGAAAAAAAGACTGTTGCAAAGGTTGAAAAGAGAGAGTCTGTCGCTGAAATTCTCGCAGAGAAGAAAGCAACTCTCAAGCCTACACACGAGTATGATTCAACAGCGGAATATCTTAAATCGATTATTCTCGGTCTCGGTATGGAAAAATGCGAGATTGAGGTTTATGCAGACGACGAAGAAATTTCCTTCGAGCTTGATTGCGGCGACGATTACGGTATAGTTATCGGCAGAAGAGGCGAAACTCTTGACGCAATTCAGTACCTTGTAAGAATGGTTGCTAACAAGGGAATTTCAGGTTATAAGAGAGTATCTGTAAACGTCGGCAATTACCGTGAAAAGAGAGCTGATGTTCTTGTTTCTCTTGCAAAGAGAACGGCTGCCCGTGCAGTAAAGAGTGGCAGAAACATAACTCTTGAGCCGATGAATCCTTATGAGAGAAGAATTATTCATACCGCTGTTCAAGAGGTAAAGGGTGCAACTTCTTTCTCAACGGGAACAGACCTTGACAGAAGAGTTGTAATTGCTCCCGAAAACGGCGGCAGAGGAAATTACGGTTACAGAGACAGAAACGACAGAGGTCGTTCAAGACGTCCCAAGAAGGAACCCTATGTTCCCGAGATTTCCGAAAACCGTGAAAAGAAAAACGATTGCTCGGGTGCATCTGTTTACGGAAAAATCGAAGTTAAGAAAAACGACGAAGAATAAGAGGGTTTTCCCTCGTGTGAAAATCGGGCGAGGACTTCCTCTCCCGATTTTATTATTTTAGAAGAAAAGGGTGAAAATATGAGCACTATTGCCGCTATATCAACAGGACAAGCCGCAGGCGGTATCGGAGTGGTAAGAATTTCCGGCGAAAATGCCCTGTCTGTAGCCGATAGAATTTTCAAAACCGTATCAGGTATCAAATTAGAAAAACTGAGTGGCTACAAAGCGGCGTTTGGCAAGGTGTTTTTTGAAGAAAAATGCGTTGATGAGGCGGTAGCGCTCGTATTCAAAGCACCTAAAAGCTATACGGGCGAGGACGTTGTGGAAATTTCCTGTCACGGCGGCTTGCTTGTAACAAAACAGGTTTTAAGAGCTGCACTTGCGAACGGAGCTGTTCCGGCAGAGGCAGGAGAGTTTACGAAAAGAGCTTTCTTAAACGGCAAGATGGATTTGACAAGGGCAGAGTCTGTTATGAACATCATCTCTGCAAAATCTGAACAGGCAAAATCCGCTGCACTGAACACACTTGACGGTGCTCTTTATAAAAAAATATCGGAGATTTCACTTTCATTAAAGAAAATAGCGGCTCAGATGGCAGCTTGGGTAGATTATCCCGACGAAGAAATTGACGATTTGTCAGATGAAAAATTAAAGACAACTCTTTTGACGGCAAAGGCGGAACTTGAAAAGCTTATTAAGAGCTTTGATGTAGGACAAATTATAATTGAGGGGGTTGAAACGGCAATAGTCGGAAAGCCGAACGTCGGAAAATCAACCCTTATGAATCTTCTCTCAGGTTGCGAAAAATCGATTGTAACATCTGTCGCAGGCACAACAAGGGATATTGTCGAGGAAACTGTTACTTTAGGTAACAACGTACTGAGGCTTGCCGATACCGCAGGACTTCACGATACAGAAGACACAGTTGAAAAAATCGGTGTTGACCGAACGAGGCAGAAGCTTGACAGAGCGTCGCTTGTACTTGCCGTTTTTGACTCTTCAACCGAGATTGACGACGAGGATATGGAAATTATTAAAATGTGCAACGGTAAAAATGCTGTTGCGATTATCAATAAAACCGATCTTAATACGAATTTCAACGCTGAAAAAATCAACAAAAGCTTTGAAAGTGTCGTTTATTTATCTGCAAAAGACAGAAACGGAATTCAAGAGCTTGAAAAAGCAATCGAAAAAACTCTCGGAACTGCTGATTTTGACACGTCGGCGGCAACGTTGATGAACGAAAGACAGCTTGCTTGCTGCAAGGCTGCATTGCAAAGCATTGACGAAGCAATTTCCGCACTTGAAATCGGAATGACAAGAGACGCTTTGAACGTGAATATTGATGTTGCGGTTGAAAGTCTTGACACTTTGACGGGAGAAAAAGCAACTGAAAGCGTAGTAAATGAAATTTTCTCGCAATTTTGCGTGGGAAAATAATGTTTCACGTGAAACAAAACTGACTCAAACGGAGTTTTTTATATGGAATATTTTGCAAAAGAATATGATGTGGCGGTTATCGGCGCAGGTCACGCAGGAATTGAGGCTGCTCTTGCTTCGGCAAGACTCGGTGCGAAAACTGTAATTTTTGCCATAAATCTCGACTCGGTCGGAAATATGCCGTGCAATCCCTCTATCGGCGGCACCTCTAAGGGACACCTTGTGCGTGAAATCGACGCTCTCGGCGGAGAAATGGGTAAGGCTGCCGACAAGACACAAATTCAAACGAGAATGTTAAACCGAGGAAAAGGTCCGGCGGTTCATTCTCTGCGTGCTCAAATAGACAGACGCGAATACTCAAAATATATGAAGCACGTTGTCGAGCTTCAGGAAAACCTTGACCTGAAGCAGGCAGAAATCATTGATTTGAAACAGACTGACGACGGCTTATGGCAATTAAAAACCAAGCTCGAAGCAATTTACACGGCAAAAAGCGTTGTCCTTGCGACAGGAACATTTTTAGGCGGTAAAATTTATATCGGCGAGGTTTCATATGAAAGCGGACCTGACGGAATGTTCCCGGCAACCGAACTGTCAAATTCGCTTAAAAAGCTCGGAATACCGTTGCGCAGATTCAAAACAGGAACACCGTCAAGAGTAAACAGACGAAGCATTGACTTTTCCGTGCTTGAAAAGCAAGAGGGGGACGAAACCGAAACGCCGTTTTCTTTTGAAACAGAAAAGGCTGACGGAAACAAATCTTTTTGCTATATCGCATACACAAACGACGATACAAAGCAGGTAATTCTTGACAATTTGCACCGTTCTCCGTTATACAGCGGAAAAATCGAGGGCGTAGGACCGAGATATTGCCCGAGCTTCGAGGATAAAATTGTACGCTTTCCCGACAAGCTCCGCCACCAGTTCTTTATTGAGCCGTGCGGTCTTGATACGGAAGAGCTTTATTTGCAGGGAATGTCCTCCTCCTTACCCGAGGATGTTCAGCTGAAGTTTTTGAGAACAATAAAAGGTCTTGAAAATGTCGAGGTTATGAGGACTGCATATGCGATCGAGTATGATTGTGTTGACCCGTTAGCGTTAAAGCCGAGCCTTGAATTCCTTGATTTATCGGGACTTTACGGAGCAGGACAGTTCAACGGCTCGTCGGGCTATGAGGAAGCGGCGGCGCAGGGCTTGATAGCAGGCATTAACGCTGCACGCAGGGCACAAGGCAAAGATGCGTTTATTCTTGACCGTGCATCCTCTTACATCGGCACGCTTATTGACGATCTTGTTACAAAGGGCTGTATGGACCCGTACAGAATGATGACCTCAAGGAGCGAATACCGACTTTTACTTCGTCAGGACAACGCAGATATAAGGCTCACACCCTACGGACACGAAATCGGACTGATAAGCGACGAGCGTTACCAAAAATTCCTTAATAAAATGCAGCTTATCAAGGATGAAATGAACAGAGCTGCTCAAACCACGATACACGTGTCGGAGGATTTGCAAAAGCTGCTTGTTTCACGTGAAACAGCACCTATGAACAAAGGTATGAAGCTTATAGAGCTTATAAAACGTCCGCAGATAAGCTATGACGACCTTGCACCGTTCGATACCGAGCGTCCCGATTTGCCGCCTGAAATATTCGAGCAGGTGGAAATCGAGCTTAAATACGAGGGCTACATAAAGCGACAGCAGGCACAAATCAATGAAATGAGACGTCTTGAGGTTAAACTTTTACCGAAGGATATAGATTATAACGCAATCGACGGCTTGCGGCTTGAGGCAAGGGAAAAGCTGTCAAAAATCAGACCTCATTCCGTCGGACAGGCGTCGAGAATATCGGGAGTTTCGCCGTCGGATATATCGGTTTTACTTATCTATTTGGCAAAAATGGGGATTTAATTATGTTGAACAAGGAATTGCTATACGCTACAATTCAAAAATTTGGAGTTGAAATTGACGACAACGCATTTGAAAGGCTTGATAAGTATGCCGAAATGCTTGTTGAAACCAACAAAAGCTTTAACCTTACGGCAATAACCGAGCCTGACGATGTAACGGTCAAGCACTTTGCAGATTGCCTTGCGCTCTTCGGAAAGGTGGATATTCCCGAAAATTCGAAGCTTATCGACGTCGGAACGGGAGCAGGCTTCCCGGGTTTAGTGCTTTTGCTTACAAGACCCGATATAAAAATGACTTTTCTTGACTCTACAAAGAAAAAGCTGGGCTTTATTCAAAATGTGCTTGATGAAACAGGTGTAAAAGCGGAAATTGTTCACGCAAGGGCGGAGGAAGCAGGGCAAAATACGCAGTACCGTGAAAAATATGATTTCGCAACCGCAAGAGCTGTGGCAAATCTCATAAATCTTTCAGAATATTGCTTGCCATTTGTAAAGGTTGGCGGAGAATTTATCTCAATGAAGGCTGCGGCGTCCGACGATGAAATAAAATCGGCCAAAAATGCGATAGGAATACTCGGCGGAAAAATTAAAAACGATACAGTATTTGATTTGACCGAAGAAATGCCGAGGCGAATTATAGAAATTAAAAAGATTTCGCAAACTCCGACAAAGTATCCGAGACCTTCGGCAAAAATCGCAAAAAATCCAATAAAATAATGGCGAAAGCCTTGAAACAGCGTTGATTTTTGACGAACGCTTTTTCTTTACAAACAGCCTCTGCGGTGCTATCCTTTAGACAAGGACAAGCGTTGCGGAGGTCTTTTTTATGAAACAGCAGAGAGTGAAAAGCACGGCGGAAATATACAACATTCCACAGTCTATGATAGTTCCGAATCCAAATCAACCGAGAAAGAGGTTTGATTATGACGAGCTGGAAAATCTTGCACAGAGCATAAGGGAAAACGGAATTCTCCAGCCGATAACCGTAAGAAAACGAGAGGACAAGAAATACGAGCTTGTTTCGGGAGAAAGGCGGCTTCGTGCGGCAAGGCTTGTCGGAATGGTCAAAATACCGTCAATCGTTATAAACATAGATGATAAAAGCTCCGCAATGTTTTCAATTATCGAGAATTTGCAAAGACAGAGCTTGAATTTCTTTGAAGAGGCGGAGGCGATTGAAAAGCTTGTCGGAGAATATGCAATGAGCCGTGAGGAAGTGGCTCAAAAGCTCGGACTTGCACCGTCAACGGTATCAAACAAATTGAGAATTTTACGCTTGCCCGAGGAAATGCGATTTGAGCTTGCAAGGTCGGGACTGACGGAGAGCCACGCAAGAGCGTTGCTGATGTTAGAGGACGATAATCAGCGGGCAAGAGCGCTGTCGATTATAGTTGACAGGCACTTAAACGTCGCCGAAAGCGAACGAATGATAAATCAGATGATAAACAGAAACAACCGTTCTCGCAATCCGCTAAGAGGCATAAGAGACGTCAGACTGTTTATAAATACATTAAATCATGCGGTTGACACCATACGCCGAGCAGGTGTTGAAGCGGATGCCGCAAGGAGTGAGACCGAGGAATACATAGAATATGTTGTCCGTATTCCGAAATCTGAACAGCTCCGCATAGCTTTGCCGGGAGAGACCGACGAAGCTATATAACCGATAAAACGGGCGTTTGTGATAATACCCCTGTTGCACTCGCCGTTTTATATACCCATATCCTTCTCTTTCACACCCCACATCCACAAGCAAACGGCGAATTCCTTTCGGAGTTCGCCGTTTGCTGTGTTTCACGTGAAACAATATTTATAAAAATCTCTTGTTTTTAACAAAAAGTGTTTAATTTTGCGTATTGTTATGTTATAATATTACGGCACGATAAATTCAGCAGCGAAACGGATGAAAACTACTCGTTTCGGGGTTTAAGATATATGGAGTGAAAAGCGAATGTCTAAAATCATTTCGATTATTAACCAAAAGGGCGGAGTGGGCAAAACCACAACTGCCGTCAATCTTTCCGCAGCTATCGGCGCATTGGGAAAGAAGGTTTTGCTTGTTGATATTGACCCACAGGGAAATTCCACAAGCGGATACGGTATAAATAAAAGAGAAATCAAAAGTTCAACCTACGATATGCTTATAAACTCTGTCAAGGCTTCCGATGTAGTAATCAACACAAAATTCAAAAATGTTGATTTACTCCCCTCGGATATGAACCTTGCAGGAGCAGAGGTTGAAATGATCGGAATTGAAAAGCGTGAAAGCCTTGTTAAAATGGCTCTTGCGGAGATCTGGGATAATTACGATTATATTTTCCTTGACTGTCCGCCCTCGCTCGGACTTATTACAATCAACGCACTTTGCGCAAGCGACACCTTCCTTGTGCCGATACAGTGCGAATACTATGCACTTGAGGGTCTTGCACAGCTTATGGCGACGGTCAGGCAGATTAAAAGGCTTTATAATCCGCATATTGAAATTGAGGGCGTGCTGCTTACAATGTATGACGGCAGACTTAATCTTACAAATCAGGTTGTAGACGAGGTTAAGAGATTTTTTCCGCAAAAGGTGTATTCCTCGACCATTCCGAGAAACGTCAGACTTTCGGAAGCACCGAGCTTTGGCGAGCCGATTATGTATTACGACAGAAGCTCTAAAGGCTCGCTTGCCTATGCGGCTCTTGCCGATGAATTTTTGAAAAAGCAGTAATGGAGGTAGGTTATATGAAAAATATAACACCGATTGCAATTTTATTGGTTTTGACTTCCGTATTACTTACCTCATGCGGAAAGCCGGAGGAGTTTGTGCCTGTGCCGGTAATTACAACAGGAGAGGCAACAACGGAAGCTGTTACATACAAATACAGCAATTTGGATGTTTTAGGTGCAAAAATGGGTATGAGCATTGAGGAAACTCAGAACGCTTTAGGTGTTAAGACTGATATTCAGGTAAACGACAGCGCAGTTCCGTTTTTTGCGATAAAAAAGAGTGGCTTGCCGTTTGTCTCCGAGGGCGTCGAGAGTGTGGTGTATTTTATATTTGACTACAATATGCGCCTTTGCGAGGTACAGTACGCAACCTCTGAAAAAACAGGCTTTGTGCTCAAGGACGCAATTTCGACTTATGATAAAAATTTCGGAAAGCACGCAGAAGTGAAATATGAAGAGAATAAGACGAATTACGTTTGGTATCAAGGCGGAGTATATATTATAGTAACCACCACAAAAAACAGTCAAAGTGCAGTATCATTCTTTGACGAGAATTATTTTGCAAAATCCAATCCGGAAGAAGTTAAGGCATACGCTCAGGCGTAGGGAGGAGAAATATATGGCAGCTAAAAAAGGCGGCTTGGGTAAGGGCATGAGTGCTCTTATTTATGATAACGCTATGGAACCGGCTTCGGGCGAAAGCGTCAGGCTTTCAATTAACGAAATAGAGCCTAACCGAGATCAGCCGAGAAAAATTTTTGAGGAACAGGCTTTGGCAGAGCTTTCCGCTTCGATAAAAGAGCACGGAGTTTTGCAGCCGTTGCTTGTAAGACCTATGGCGGACGGCAGCTACCGTCTTGTTGCAGGCGAGAGAAGATACCGTGCGGCAAGGATGGCGGGAGTTACAGAGGTTCCCGTTACAATCCGTGAGATGACGGATGAAGAGGAGAGCATCTTTGCTCTTATCGAAAACTTGCACAGAGAGGATCTCAATGCTATCGAGGAAGCGCAGGGAATAAAAACTCTTATCGACACATTTGGATTCACGCAAGAGGAAGCGGCTCAAAAGGTCGGCAAATCGAGAACTGCGGTTACAAACAGTTTGAGATTGCTCAATCTTCCCGAGGATATTTCGGCTCTTGTAAGAGACGGCAAAATTTCAATGGGACACGCAAGGGCGTTGCTTTCGTTTGAGGATACGGCAGAGGCTTCGAGAGTGGCACAGCTTGTTGTTAAGGACGGAATTTCCGTTCGTGATGTAGAGCGACTTGCAAAGAGTGCACAGAAAACTAAAAGATCACCTGAAAAGCGTGAAAAGAAGCGTGATATTTTTTATGATGAGGTCGAAATCGCACTTTCAAAAATGCTTGGCAGAAAAGTAAAGGTTTTCGTTTCAAAGGGCGGAAGCGGAACTCTCGAGGTTGAGTTTTTCTCAAAATCAGACCTTGAAAAGCTTTCAAAACAGTTTGAAAATCTTGAATAATAAATGATTAAGAATATCGGAGGATATAAAAATGCTTGATATTAAATTTTTAAGGGAAAATCCCGACGCAGTAAAGGAAAATATTAAAAAGAAGTTTCAGGATGAAAAGCTTCCTTTGGTTGACGAGGTAATTAAGCTTGACCTTGAATACAGAGAGTCTAAAACAAAGGGCGACGCATTGAGAGGCGACCGTAACCGTATCAGCAAGGAAATCGGTATGTTTATGGGCAAGGGTCTCAAGGATGAGGCTGAAAGCGCAAAGTCAAAGGTTAAGGAAATCAACGGGGAGCTTGAAGCACTTGAGGTTAAGGAGCAGGAGCTTGCCGCCGAAATCAAAAAGAGAATGATGGTCATTCCGAATATTATCGGCAAGGATGTGCCGATAGGCAAGGACGACAGCGAAAACGTTGAGCTTGAAAAATTCGGCGAGCCTGTTGTGCCCAGCTATGAAATTCCTTATCACGTTGATATTATGGAATCGTTTGACGGTATCGACCTTGATTCCGCAAGAAGGACAAGCGGTAACGGCTTCTATTATCTTTCGGGCGATATTGCAAGACTTCATTCCGCAATTCTCTCTTACGCAAGAGATTTTATGATTGACAGAGGCTTTACCTACTATGTTCCGCCGTTTATGATAAGAAGCGACGTTGTAACGGGCGTTATGAGCTTCGCAGAGATGGAAAATATGATGTATAAAATCGAGGGCGAGGATCTCTATCTTATCGGTACGAGCGAGCACTCGATGATAGGCAAATTTATCGATACTATCATTCCCGAAGCAGAGCTTCCGAAGGCACTTACTTCTTATTCTCCGTGCTTCCGTAAGGAGGTCGGCGCACACGGTATCGAGGAGAGAGGCGTTTACAGAATACACCAATTCGAAAAGCAGGAAATGGTTGTTGTATGTAAGCCCGAGGAGAGCGACGAGTGGTACGATAAGCTTTGGAACAACACAGTTGATTTCTTCCGCAGCCTTGATATTCCCGTAAGAACTCTTGAATGTTGCTCGGGCGACCTTGCAGACCTCAAGGTTAAGAGCCTTGACGTTGAGGCTTGGAGTCCCAGACAGAAAAAGTATTTTGAGGTTGGCTCATGCTCAAACCTCGGAGATGCACAGGCAAGGCGTCTCGGAATCAGAATTAAGGGTAAGGACGGCAACTATTTTGCACACACACTTAACAACACGGTTGTTGCGCCTCCGAGAATGTTGATTGCTTATCTTGAAAACAATCTTAACGAGGACGGAACAGTCAGAATTCCCGAGCCGCTTAGAATGTATATGGGCGGCAAGAGCCTTATCGAAAAGAAAAGCAAATAAGAGCAAATAAAAAATTAAACGCTGTGCAAAGCACAGCGTTTTTTGTTGCAGTTTTATTCTGTTAATGCTTTTAGCAATGCCTCACAGCCCTTGTAAATATCGTTGTAGCAACGCTCGAAATCCCTTGTGTACCACGGGTCGGACACATCTGCATTACTTCCCGTATATTCCATAAGCTTGCGAATTTTATTGTCGCTGTCGCCACGGAGAATACGCTTCATATTTCTTATATTTGCGCTGTCCATACCGATAAACAAATCGTATTTATCATAATCGCTCGAAGTCAGCTGAACGGCACGCTTGCCGTCGGGATTTATCGAGTGAGCTTCAAGCACGGCTCTCGCAGGCGGATACACGGGATTTCCCACGCCGTTCCAAATCTCCTCGGTGCTTGTTGCACTTGATGAAATAAGAAACTCGCTTTCAAGTCCCTTGCGTTTAACCATATCTTTAAGTATAAATTCCGCCATCGGCGAACGGCATATATTGCCGTGGCAGACAAACATTATTTTTTTCATTGCTACACTTCTTTTGCTTTATATTAAAAGGTTTTTATTAACAGTTACTAACCATAATGCTGATGATTTCGTCGTTTGTTTCTTTCATACCGTCTTTTCCGAGACGACCGACATTACGAATTGTGGCGTCCGCACCCTTTTGTGTTATATTAAATTATTTTTGGCAGTCAACCGCAACCTTGATAACGTTTTCTTTTTTGTTCTCGAAAATGTCATAGGCTTCTTCGATTTTTGAAAGCGGATAGGTGTGTGTAATTAACGGCTCTGTGTTGATTTTTCCCTGTGCGATAAGCTCTAAGGTTTCGTCGCAGTCGCAGCCGTCAACGCCGCCTGTTTTGAAAATCAGGTTTTTGCCGTACATATCGGGAAGCGGCAAGGTTTGAGCTTCATCATAAAGAGCCACGACCGTTACAATCGCATTCGGTCTTGCACATTCCCACGCCAAACGGAAGGTTGAGCTTGCGCCTGCAACCTCAAGCACTCTGTCTGCGCCGCCGTGATCGCTGTTTTTCAGCACAAAATCAGCACAGCTCTCGGGTGTAACCGTAAGAACCTCGGGGTAATGCTCATTTATGAATTTGATACGGCTTTCATCCTTTTCACACACGATTATACGCTTCGGATTTTTAAGCATAACGCAAAGCAGGGTGCAAATTCCCGTTGGACCAGCGCCGATAATAAGCACGGTGTCATCCTCGGTTATTTCGGAAATGCGAGCAGCCCAAAAGCCTGTCGCAAGCACATCTCCGACAAATAAAGCCTGTCTGTCGCTAACGGTATCGGGAATTTTATTTAATCCACGGTCGGCAAAGGGGACACGCACATATTCAGCCTGACCGCCGTCAATTCGGCAGCCGAGAGCCCAACCGCCGTTTTTGTATGTGCAGTTGTTGACGTAGCCGTGCTTGCAGAAAAAGCACTCTCCGCAAAAGGTTTCGACGTTTACCGTTACTCTGTCGCCGACCTTAACATTAGTTACGGCGCTTCCGATTTCTTCGACAATTCCGACCATCTCGTGTCCTACCGTAATTCCGGGGACGGCACGGGGAACGCTTCCGTGCTTAATGTGCAAATCGCTTGAGCAAATACTTGCAAGCGTAACCCTGACAATTGCATCACGCTCATTTAGAAGCACAGGCTTCGGTTTTTCTCTTAGTTCAAAATTACCCTTTGATACATATGTATATGTAAGCATTTTATCAATCTCTTTCTTGAAAAGTTTATCTCGCTGATAATTATAGAGCATTAGGAGAAATATTTCAATACGGCGGTCAAAGCAAAAAGAAAAAGCACCGTGTTTCTACAGTGCTTTAGTCTTAATACAAAGCTTATTGCTTTTCGAGTATTACTGCTGTTCCGCTGACGGATACCATAAGCATATTTCCGCCCTGTCCGAGCACCTCATAGTCAATATCAACGCCGACAACCGCATTTGCGCCCATAGTTAAAGCACGCTGCTCAAGCTCGTGAAGCGCCTGCTCTCTTGCGTCGATAAGCTCTCCCTCATATGAGCCCGAGCGACCGCCGAAGAAGTTGGTAAGCCCTGCCGCAAAATCCTTTACGAAGTTTACGCCCGAGATTACCTCTCCGCATACAACGCCGAGATATTTTTCGATTTTTCTTCCGTCAACAGACGGTGTGGTTGTGATGATCATAAAAATCCTCCTTATTCAAAAAGCTTTGAAAATTCTGCTTCTGCCTCTTTTTTAATTTCTGCCGAGAAAAAGCCGAGCACCATACAAAAAACCGCACTTTCAAGCTTTTGCTTTGAGTCCTCGTTCGGACCGACATAGTCCGTTAATTCATTTTCGATAATTTCCTTTATGATTGCTTTGTCGGTGGTCTGCTTTTTGTCAACCTGCGAAATTACCGAGCATATCACGCTGAAAAGTCTGCGGTCGGGGATAATATCGTCGCTTCGGTCATCAACCTCGCCGTTTATGTAGCGCATAAGAGCAATTATTTTTTCAAGCTGCATAGAGCTTCTGAGCATATTTATAAGTATAATTCTGACTATTTGCTGTTCGCCGTAACGCTTTCCGCTCGGACGTTCGACCCAGCCACGCTTTACCCAATTTTGAATTGTAGAGCCCTCAAGCCCCGTCAATTCCTTTAATTGAGACAGCGTCAGTCCCTTTGTAACCGAAAGAACAGGCGATAAAACCGCAAAGGCGTTTTGACTTAAAGCGTCGTTCCATTCAAGGACTGTTCCGGGGATGTTCTTTAACATATTCATCAATCCTTTTGCTGTTGTAATATGATAATAACACAGGTTCGTGTGAACTTCAAGTGCTGTTTTAAGACGATTTTGCCTGATTGATTGCAATTTCAAGCGATTTTTATGCAAAATAAGGCTTTTTTGGAAGCTTTCTTCTGCTGAAAATATTTTAATTCGGTTTATTTATCTAAATGTATGTGATATAATTTATAAGAATGTGATTAAAAATAGGACACGTCGGATAGGTGCAGTGCAGATGGGAATAACGGCTTTTAATTCGGAAGATAAATATTATAAAAGTAAAAAAGGCGCAGTCGAGACGGGCGAAACCGTGAAATTCAGGATTATCGTTCCACGCTCGTTCGGCGCAAATTCCGCATGCCTTTCTTTAAGAGGCGACTCGCAGGAGGACTACGAGTCAAAGGGTATGTATTGGGCAGGAATGTACGGCGACTCGCACGAGGTTTGGGACATAGAAGCTCAAATTTACACCGCAGGACTTTATTGGTATCATTTTGACATTTCCTCTCCGTGGGGAGAAACCAAGCTTTGCAAGTCGTCGGATTTTACAGGCGTGTTTTCGTCGCTTACGTCAGAGACCTCCGATTGGCAGCTGACCGTTTGCAGCTCGGATTTCAAAACTCCCGATTGGCTGAAGGGCGGAATTATTTATCAAATTTTCCCCGACCGCTTTTATAATTCAGGCGAAAAAAAGAAAAATATACCGTCCGACAGAATTTTGCGAGACGACACGGAAAATCAACCCTATTGGCGACCGAATAAAAACGGCAAGGTGCTAAACAACGATTATTTCGGCGGCGACCTCAAGGGAATTGAAGAAAAATTACCGTATCTTTCGGAGCTCGGCGTTACCTGTATTTATCTCAACCCCATATTTGAGGCGCACTCGAATCATCGCTACAACACAGCAGATTACACGAAAATCGACCCGTTGCTCGGCACGGAAAAGGATTTCGCTTCGCTTTGTCAGGCGGCACATAAAAGGGATATAAAAATTATACTTGACGGCGTTTTTTCGCACACGGGCGACGACAGCGTTTATTTTAACAAGCACCGTCGTTACGGAGACGGCGGAGCGTATAACTCAAAGCAGTCGCCGTATTTCAAGTGGTATAAATTCGAACACTATCCCGATAAGTACGCTTCGTGGTGGGGCTTTGACACGCTTCCCGAGGTTACGGAGGAGTGCGAGGATTACCTTGAATTTATCACGGGGGAAAACGGAATTATAGCAAAATGGCTCAAATTAGGAGCAGACGGTTGGCGGCTTGATGTTGCCGACGAATTGCCCGATGTCTTTCTTGACAAGGTAAGGCTTGCGGTTAAAAAGGCTAAGCCCGAGGCTCTTTTGCTCGGCGAGGTTTGGGAGGATGCCACAAATAAATTTTCCTACGGTCAAAGAAGAAAGTTTTTGCTCGGCGAGCAGTTTGACAGCGTTATGAACTATCCGTTTGCCAACGCTGTGCTTGATTTTGCGAGATACGGCGTTGCCGAAGACTTTATGAAAAGCGTGATGTCGATAATCGGCAATTATCCTAAGCAGGCGCTTGATGTTATGATGAACCACATAGGTACTCACGACACCGAGCGAGCTATAACCCGTATTGTCGGGGAAAGCTGCGAATACAGGAACAGACAATGGCAGAGCGAGCATTTCTTGTCGCCCGAGCAGAAGGAAAAGGGCATACGCCTTATGAAAATGGCTTCTGCGCTTCAGTTTATGCTTCCGGGTGTACCGAGCGTTTACTACGGCGACGAGATTTCAATGCAAGGCTATAAGGACCCGTTCAACAGAGCTTACTTTGAGTGGGATAATACGCAGTGTGAGCTGCACGCTCATTATGTACGTCTCGGAAAATTGAGAAAAGAGAACGAGTGCTTAAAGGACGGAGAGTTCAACCCCGTGTCGGCGGCTCTCGGCTGCGTTGCGTTTGAGCGACGGGGCAAAAAAGAAAGCCTGCTCATTATAGCCAACAGGAATGAAAACGGCATTACCTATAATTTGCCGCAGAGCTGGCACAACAGCGAACGTCTTTTCTGCGGATATAATTGCGGAGAGTCCGTGTTCATTGACGGTACTTCTGCGGTTATTCTCAAAAGGGCGGAATTATCTTAAAAGCAGGGTTACACCTGCGCCGGTCATGGCGGACAGTAACAGGCAGACTATTTTCAACACAACATTTTTTATCTTTGCACGGCGTGTAACGGGAACTTTATCATTGCCCGAAAGAGCTTGCAGGGCTTTTTCGTTGAGCCGCCTTTCGCTGAGAGTGGAATACTCCGGTTTTACAAAGAACAATGCCTTTTCAAAGTATTTTGTACCTGTTTCGTGTACCTCAAGAACCTGTCTGTTTACACCTTTAATCATATTGCTGTGTCCTTTACGATTTGTTGATTTTAGTATGGTATATTTTGGCTGAAATATACGAGAGATTGCAGCCGAATTTATGTCAATATGGGATTTTATACAAAATTATTTTCACGGAAAATATTACAGAATGTATATTTTTGTTTTGTTCAAAAATGTTCAAAACACCGTTCAAAATGTTGATAAGTAGACGTAAAAACTGTGTAAAACTCGGTTTTTACCGCACTTTTCGCCAATTGTTTATAACTTTTCGATATTCACAGGTAAATACTGTAAGTTATTATAGCTTTACTAAATATTACGTTTGGTAGTTATTTTTTGAGTAAGCCCCGCAAAACTTTTTGTGCAAATTCACATTGTGGGTTTTTAATATAATTTTCTGTGATTTTTGTGTATTTTTTTAGGAGTGATGATATGGACGGCTTTCAGTTTGAGATTAAGACGCCGGAAATGTTTAATTTGGATTTGATGCTCGACTGCGGTCAGGCTTTCCGTTGGGAAAAGGACGAAAACGGGAATATGCGTGGCGTGGTGTCGGGAAAGCAATACACGTTAAGGCAGGACGGCGATACTCTGTATTGCAGCTGCACCGAAGCGGATTTCAACAAAACGCTCCGCAGATACCTTGACTTTGACAGAGATTATAAGACGATAACGGATAATTTCAGAACGGATGAAAACCTGAAAATGGCTTGCGAGGAATACGCAGGCATCAGAATTTTAAGGCAGGAGCCGTGGGAGACGCTTTGCTCGTTTATAATTTCGCAAAACAACAACATTCCGAGAATTAAGGGCATAATTTCCCGACTTTGCGAGAGCTTCGGCGAAAGGATAGAAGAAAACGCTTATTCTTTTCCGAGTGCGGAGAGGTTAAGCACGCTCACGGTTGAAGATTTGTCTCCGCTTCGTGCCGGTTTTCGAGCAAAATACATTCTTGACGCTGCTCAAAGGGTCAGCAAGGGGGAAGTGGATTTTGCAAAGATAGACAGTCAGCCCACGCAGTTCGGACGAGATGAGCTTATTAAAATCAAGGGCGTTGGCAAAAAGGTTGCGGAGTGCACGCTTTTGTACGGCTTCGGAAAGTTAGATGCGTTCCCCGTTGACGTTTGGGTCAAAAGAATTACCGAGGAAATGTACCCGAACGGGCTTCCCGAATGTATGAAAAATTACGAGGGAATTGCTCAACAGTACCTTTTTCATTGGCGCAGGAGCTCCGAACGGTTCAAAAACATATAAATTCACAAAATTTTAATAAGTTTTTGCGTTATAAAGGTTGAGAATTTTACATTTTGCGGTTATAATGTTAATTGATAAAATGGGTGTAATACAGATTGAAGAAAATGAAAGGAAGTAGAAAGATATGTTGTTTTCACAGGATATCGGAATCGATCTCGGCACAGCCAACACATTGGTATACGTTAAGGGCAAAGGAATTGTAATAAGAGAGCCTTCGGTTGTTGCCGTAAACGTCAGCGCTTATCCGCAGAAGGTTGAGGCTGTCGGCGACAAGGCAAAGCAGATGATAGGCAGAACTCCGGGTTCAATCACAGCGGTAAGACCTCTTAAGGACGGCGTTATCGCAGACTTTGATATAACCTCGGATATGCTTAAAGAATTTATAAAGATGGCAATAAGCTCATCTCCGTTTTCAAGGGCAAGAGTGCTCATTTGTATCCCGTCGGGCGTTACAGAGGTTGAGAGAAAAGCTGTTCATGATGCAGCTCGTTCGGCAGGCGCAAAGCTTGTAAACCTTATCGACGAGCCTATGGCGGCGGCAATCGGCGCAGGTCTTCCTGTTTCGGATGCGGTCGGAAGCATGGTTGTTGACATCGGCGGCGGTACGTCTGAGGTTGCCGTTATTTCTTACGGCGATATTGTTACGGCGCAGTCGGCAAGAGTTGCGGGCGATAATTTCGACGAGGCAATTATCGCTTACATCAGAAAGAAGCACAATCTTCTTATCGGCGAAAGAACGGCAGAGGACATTAAGATTAAAATCGGCTCGGCGTATCCCTATGACGGCGAGGGCGCAATGGACGTTAAGGGCAGAAACCTGCTTGACGGACTTCCCAAGAACATTGAAATCACATCCGAAGAGGTCAGAGAGGCTCTTTCCGATCCGGTAAATCAGATACTTGATACAATTCACTCGACTCTTGAGAAAACTCCCCCCGAGCTTTCGGCGGATATTATCGACAGAGGTATAATGCTTACAGGCGGCGGCGCATTGCTCAGAGGTCTTGATAAGCTTATTTCAATTGAAACAAAAATTCCCGTTCACATTGCTGAAAATCCGCTTGACTGCGTTGTTGACGGAACAGGTATGTGCTTGGAAAATCCCAAGTTTATGGAAAAGGGATATTACGATTGATAATTATTTTCACGGCGGGTGTTATGCCCGCCTTGTTGCACTTTTATACGAACGGTAGGTGATACAGTTGAAGAATTTTGTCAGAAGCAATACGTTCAGAGCGTTGCTTTTGCTTGTTATTATACTTCTTGCGGGAATTATCGCAGGGGTATCCTCCGGCAATGCGGCTTCTCCGTTGACCTCCGCTGTCAGCACCGTATTTTCTCCGCTGTCTCGCCTTTCAACGGCTATTTCGGAAAAGCTTGATTTTGTAAAGGGCGGATTTGTTTCCTCGGCTTCGTATATGGACAGGGTTGCCGAGCTCGAAGAGCAGGTAGCGGATTATCAGAAAAAGCTTGTTGATTACGAAAAAATGAAAAAGCAAATCGAGGCTTACGAAAACTTCCTCGGTGTTAAGGAAAAAAATCCCGATTTCAAATTTACCGCAGGAACGGTTATCGGCAGAAATTCGGCAGATGCCTTCGATTCTTTTGAACTCAACTGCGGAAGCAATGATGGCGTGAGCGTAAATGACCCCGTTATAAGCGGAGAATATCTTATCGGAATTGTCAGCGAGGTTACTCCGACAACCTGTATTGTGCTTTCTGTTTACGATCCGCAGGTCAATGCCGCAGCGTACGAGATAAGAACGGGCGAAATAGGTTATACCGACACGACGGTTAAAATGAGCCTTACCGCAACCGTTAAATTTGCAGGACTTACAAAGGATACCGCAGTAGCCGAGGGTGGAATTGTCTGTACCTCGGGCGTCGGCGGAATATTCCCGAGAGGGCTTATTATCGGTACGGTCAAGTCCGTAAAGCAGGAGGAGGGCGATGTCTCCTACTATGCCGAGGTCGCTCCGCAGATTGATTTGGGCGAGGTTCAGGACGCATTTGTAATTACTGACTTTGAGGGTAAGGGCAATGCGTAATAATACAAAGCTGATAATATTCAGAAGAACTGTTTTTGTTATTTTAATATTGATTACTAACATTTTTCAGAACACAAGGGGCTGGTTTCCGGAAATTTTCTCCGCAAGGGCATTTTTGCTCATACCGCTTGTTGTGTGCCTCGGAATGTTTGAGCGTGAGGTGGTCGGTGCGCTGCTCGGAGCTCTTGCAGGAGCGTTGTGGGACGGCGTATTCGGTCTTGCGGACGGATATAACGCATTGTTCCTTATGATAATCGGCGGCGGATGCGGCTTGCTCATAAATATTCTTATGAGAAACCATCTTTTGACGGCGCTGATTCTTTCGGGCTCTGCGACCTTGCTTTATACGGTGTTCTATGTGCTGTTTTTTGTTACGGCGCAGGGTATGGACTCCTCCGTCTGGCTGTTTTTGAGATTTTATTTGCCGTCGGCGATTTATACCGTTTTGTTTACGCCGATATATTATGTGATAGTCAGGTATCTTATGAGGCTTACAAAGACTGCACACGAATTTTGACATATGAAAGGAGAGCTGTAAATGAACGATAAAACCAAAAGCACTAAATTTCGGACTGTTGCGTTTACCGTAGCGGTGCTTTTTGTTTTCTCATTATTTATTGCCGACCTTTTCAGAATACAGATTGCGAATGCCGACGAGGCGACGGTTGAGAGGGTTGCGCTCAAGCAGACCGATACGACCATCAAGGCGGCAAGGGGAGAAATTCTCGACTGCAACGGAAAGCCGCTTGTTACAAATAAGCAAATAAACTCCGTTATCTTCAACGGTTCTTACTTTCCGAGAACGGACGAGCAGGAGCAGAGGAACGAGATTATAATTTCGCTCATACACTTGCTTGAAAGCTACGGCACGGAGTGGAATAATGACATTCCGCTTTATTTCGACCAAAACGGAAACGTGCAATTTATGGCTGACAGGGACGCAGATATAAAATATCTAAAGTCCAAAAACGTGCTTTATCTCAACGAGTATGCGACGGCGCAAAACTGCTTTGACGAGCTGAAAACCAAGTTTAAGCTTGAACAGTATTCGGACTCCGACGCATTGAAAATCGCATCTGTTTGCTATTCGCTTAAAAAGAATGCGTTTGCCACCTCCAATCCGTACACTTTTGCGGACAATGTTTCTGTTGAGCTCGCTTCGAAAATTAAGGAGAACAGCGGTTTTTATGCAGGGGTTGAAATTCAGGTAACTACCGAGAGAGAATATCTCAACGGTACGCTTGCACCGCATATAATCGGAACAATAGGACCGCTTAATGCAGAAGAATACAACAAGAGGACGGAAGAATATAACACGGCGGTCAAGAATGAAAATCTTACCACCGAGGAAAAGAAAAATCTGAAGCTTCGTGCTTACGCAATGGACGATACCATCGGCAAGTTCGGACTTGAAAGCGCAATGGAGCAGTATTTACGAGGCACGAACGGCGTTGAAAGTACGATTACCGATTCGAGCGGAAGCAAGACGACCGAGATTACGACAGAGCCTGTTCAGGGCGATACCGTAATTTTGACAATCGACTCCGATTTGCAGCTTGCGGTGCAGGAGGCTCTTGCGAACTTCATTGCACAGTATAAGGATAAAGCGAGCTTGCCTGCGGTCGGCTCGGCGGTTGTGATGGATGTTAACAGCGGTGCGGTGCTTGCTTGCGCCACCTATCCGAGCTATGACCTCACGACGTATTACGATAACTATTCCGCACTTTCTGCGGACAAGTCGTCTCCGCTTTGGAACAGAGCTCTTCAAAGTACGTATGAGCCGGGTTCTACCTTTAAGGCGGCGATTGCGCTTGCAGGACTTGAAGAGGGAGTTATCACAAAGGACACAAGAGTAACCTGTAACAGAATTTACACCTACTTCCAGGATACGCAGTTCAAATGCCTTCACGCACACGGGGCGATTACGGTCGCCGAAGCGTTAAATCAGTCGTGCAACATTTTCTTCTATGAGACGGGCAGACAGCTCGGAATTGAAAAAATGAACGACTATTGCACAAGGCTCGGACTCGGACAGAAAACAGGCGTTGAAATAAACGAATCAAAGGGTGTGCTTGCGAGCATAGAGTACCGTGAAGCTCACGGCGGAACGTGGTATCCCGGCGATACCGTTCAGGCGGCTATCGGTCAGTCGGATAACCTGTTCACACCCATTCAGCTTTGCAATTATGTTGCGACGATTGCAAACGGCGGAACAAGATACAAGGCGCATTTTGTAAAAAGCGTAAAAACTGCGGATTACTCGCAGACAATTATAGACAGCACACCCGTTGTTCTCAATGAAACGGGGATTTCACAGAGCAGCATAAACGTTGTAAAGGACGGTATGATGCGTCTCGGCGGCAGACTTTCGGCGTTTAAGGGCTTGCCTGTTTCGGTTGCGGCGAAAACGGGTACTGCGGAGTCAAAGGCGAAGGTCGGCGGTAAAATCGAGTCGGGTCTTAACGGCTTTATGATTTCCTTTGCACCTGCCGACAATCCGCAAATTGCCGTAAGCGTGGCTATTGAAAACTTGAACAGCGGTTCTGCAACGGCGATGCTTGTTGCTGATATTTATAAGGCGTATTTCGGAACTGCAAGCGAGATTGATGCGATAGACAGTCAGAATACGGCGCTTAATTGATTGGAGTGAGGGAAATGGCTCAGAAAATTCTTGTCTTATCGGGGAAGGGCGGCGTCGGAAAGTCGTCTGTTTCGGTAGGACTTGCAAACGCCCTGTGCTCAATGGGGAAAAGCGTGCTTCTTGTTGATGCCGATGTCGGCTTTCGCAGCCTTGACCTTATTATGAATATCGGCGATAAGGTCGTGTATAATTGGCTTGATGTTATCGAGGGACGCTGCTCCTTTTTACAGGCAGTTGTCAGCGGAGAGGGTATGCCCGATTTGCTTTCCGCACCGTCGGACTTTTCGGACAGCATAACAGAGGCGGCGTTTTCGGATTTGCTTTCGCACACGGACACGGATTATGATTTTGTTTTTGTTGACTCTGCGGCAGGCTCGGATGATTTTCACGGAATTTTGGCAAAGGTCTGCGACAGGGCAATAATAGTTGTAACGGGCGATCCCGTTTGCGTAAGGAGTGCTGATGCGGCTGTCGGCAGGGTGCTGAAGGTCGATAAGGATATTGATATCAGAATGATTATCAACCGATTTGACAGATACGAGGTTGAGTCGGGAAAGCAGATGAAGCTTGATGACGTCATTGACTCGGCAAGGGTGCAGCTTATCGGAGTTATACCCGAGGATGACAGCGTGAGGCTGCTTTCAAACGGAAGCAAAATCTCAAAATATGCTTTTAACGCATTTTTAAGAACGGCAAAACGCATTTTGGGCGAAAACGTTTTGTTCAAACAAAAGGATTTTTATTGATAAACAGTTGAAAAATGAAAGAAAATTTGATATTATACTATACGAGAGACTTTAATAGGGAGGAAGTTGAAGATATATGAACATAGCTCTTATAGCACACGATGAGAAAAAAGAACTTATGACGCAGTTTTGCATTGCATATTGCGGAATACTCTCAAAGCACAATCTTTGCGCTACGGGAACTACGGGTAAGCTTGTCTCTGAGGCAACAGGTCTTAAAATTACACAGTTTTTAAGCGGCTCTCAAGGCGGCGATCAGCAAATCGGTTCGAGGATTGCTTGCAACGAAATTGACCTTTTGCTTATGTTCAGAGATCCCCTTAATCCTAAGCCACATGAGCCGAATGAAGCTAATCTTTTAAGGCTCTGCGACGTTCACAATATACCCGTCGCTACTAATATCGCTACTGCGGAGGCGCTTATACACAGCCTTGCAAGGGGCGACCTTGACTGGAGAGATATTGTTAACCCGAAGAATGGCGAACACCACTAAATAAAATCGCCCCTTCCGATTCGGAGGGGGTAATTCTGTATAAATGAGGGAATGAAATCTATGGCGCTTATTACCAACGCAATCAAAGGTACACTTGACACATTGCCGTCGAGCAGTTATAAAATCCAATATATCGAAGCGGCTATGCGTGAAATTGCCGAAAATTACGGCTTTTACGAAATGCGTACCCCCGTTTTTGAACACACCGAGCTTTTTCAGCGCTCTGTCGGCGAAACAACGGATGTTGTTCAGAAGGAAATGTACACCTTTAAGGACAAGGGCGACAGGTCAATAACATTGAAGCCCGAGGGCACGGCAGGTGCGGTGCGAGCTTTCCTTGAGCACGGGCTTTTCAACGAGGCTATGCCGCAGAAAATTTACTATGTTACGCCCTGCTATCGCTATGAAAAGCCGCAGGCAGGCAGACTTCGTGAATTCCACCAGTTCGGAGTTGAGTGCTTCGGCGCAGGAAGTGCGGCGCAGGATGCTGAAATTATTTTGCTTGCAAATGAAGTGTTTAATTATCTCGGCGTAAACAATATATCGCTTGAAATAAATTCAATCGGCTGCCCCGAATGCCGTAAAAAATATCAGGAGGCACTCAAGGAATATTTCAAAGCCAATTATGACGCTTTGTGCGATACCTGCAAGGGTAGACTTGAGAAAAACCCGATGAGAATACTTGACTGCAAGAGTCCCGTATGCTCAAAAATCGCAGAAAATGCACCTAAAATTCTCGACTATTTATGCGAGGATTGTAATGAACATTTTGAGTTAGTTAAAAAATATCTAACGGCAAATAATATTGATTTCAAGGTTAATCCGACAATCGTAAGAGGTCTTGATTACTATACAAGAACGGTCTTTGAATTCGTGTCAAACGAAATCGGAGCGCAGGGCACTGTTTGCGGCGGCGGTCGCTATGACGGACTTGTTGAGGAGTTGGGCGGTAAGCCTACACCGGCTTGCGGCTTCGCTCTCGGACTTGAAAGGCTTATGCTCTTGATGGATACGCAGAAAACCGAGTTCCCCGAAAGAAAAAAATGCGACCTTTATATCGCTTCTATGGGCGAGCAGGCTAATATAAAAGCCTCGGCTCTTGCTACGGATTTGAGAAATGAGGGGCTTTCGGCGCAGTTTGATACGGTCGGAAGGTCCGTTAAGGCTCAGATGAAATATGCAGACAAAATCGGCGCTCTTTATACCGTCGTACTCGGCGACAGCGAGCTTGAAAGCGGCAGGGCTGTGCTTAAAAATATGTCGGACGGCACTCAGGCGGAGATTGAGCTTGCGGATTTCACGGATAATTTTCAGTCGATCGTAATAAAGCAGGCGATGGACTCGCTTGACGGCTACGGCATTGAGGGACTTGAAATTACAGATATACTTGGAGGACAAAATTGATGGAAACAATGCAGGGAATTAAGAGAACGGACTATTGCGGCACGCTTACCGCAAAGGATATTGGCAGAGAGGTTACTCTTTGCGGTTGGGTTCAGCGTCAGCGAGACCTCGGCGCATTGATTTTCGTCGATTTGAGAGACAGAACGGGCGTTGTTCAGCTTGCTTTTACGGAAAGCACCGACAAAGAAGTTTTTGACAAGGCTTTTTCCGTTAGAAGTGAGTATGTTCTTGCTGCAACAGGTACGGTCAGGGAGAGAAGTGCCAAAAACCCCGATATTCCCACCGGCGAGATTGAAATTGAGGTTAAGGAATTGAGAGTTCTTGCAAAGAGCGAGACAACTCCGTTTGAAATTCAGGAAAATTCGCAGACAGGTGAGCTGACAAGACTTAAATACCGTTATCTTGACCTTCGCCGTCCTGATTTGCAGAAAAATATTATTTTCAGACATAAGGTAGCGAAAATTACAAGAGATTATTTTGACGAGAACGGCTTTATCGAGATTGAAACGCCTATGCTTATCCGTTCCACTCCCGAGGGCGCAAGAGATTTCCTTGTTCCGTCGAGAATTCACAACGGCAGCTTCTATGCGCTTCCGCAGTCTCCGCAGCTTTATAAGCAGCTTTCAATGGTTGCAGGCTTTGACAGATATATGCAGATTGCCCGTTGCTTCAGAGACGAGGACTTGAGAGCAGACCGTCAGCCCGAATTTACGCAGATAGACCTTGAAATGTCCTTTGTTGAGATGGAGGATGTTCTCGAAATGGGCGAGGGATATATCAAGCGTGTGTTCAAGGATGCACTCGGTGTTGATATTCCCACTCCGCTACCTCGCATTACCTTTAAGGAAGCTATGGAGAGATACGGCTCGGACAAGCCCGATACAAGATACGGAATGGAGCTTATCGACCTTACCGATATTGTTAAGGGCTCTGAATTTATTGTGTTCAAGAGCGCTATTGAGGCAGGCGGCAGCGTAAGGGCGATAAAGGCTGAAAATGCGGCTTCCGTGCTTACAAGAAAAGAGATAGACAAGCTTACCGAGCAGGCAAAGGGTAGCGGCGCAAAGGGTATGGCTTGGATAAGAATGACACCCAACGGTATGGCTTCCTCGTTTGCTAAATTTATGACAGAAGAAGAGCTTAGTCAAATTTCGTCTAAAACTGATTTGAAGCAGGGCGATGTGCTTCTTGTTATCGCAGACGCTAATAATAATCACGTTCTTTCGATACTCGGTGCACTCAGACAGACAGTTGCAAAGAAGCTTGATATAATCCCCGAGGGCGTGTTCAATCTTCTTTGGATTACGGAATTCCCGTTCTTTGAGTATGACGAGGAAAGCGGCGAGTGGCTTGCAATGCACCACCCCTTTACTGCACCTATGGACGATTGTCTTGATTACCTTGAAACCGATAAGGGCAAGGTCAGGGCAAAGTGCTACGACCTTGTACTTAACGGAATTGAATTGTCCTCGGGCTCGATAAGAATTACCGATCCGCAGCTTCAGTCGAGGATTTTCGACCTTCTCGGTCTTACAAAGGAAGAAGCTTACGAGAAATTCGGCTACCTGCTTGACGCATTCCGCTTCGGCGCTCCGCCTCACGGTGGAATGGGTATCGGTCTTGACAGACTTTGTATGCAGATGCTCGGCTGTGAGAGCTTGAGAGATGTTGTGGCATATCCTAAGGTTCAGAACGCTTCCGAGCCTATGACCGAATGTCCTGCACCCGTTGACGAGCTTCAGCTCAATGACCTCGGCATTGCGGTTACAAGAACAGAAGAAAAAGAGTAACAGATATAATTAAACCCCGTTCATAGAACGGGGTTTGTTTTTTTCACTTTTCTTTGGAAGGCAAAGTGCAAAAATTGCACTTTTGATAATTCGAGGTGCAAATTTTTACTTTATTTCAGTTTATCAAGCGGTAATTCATAAGCAGGGAGATATTCCTTTACGAAAATATCGGCTTCCTCACAGTCAAGGGAGTCAATCAACGCCTTTGTTGATTTTTCGGCGTCGGAGAACTCGGAGTTTCCTGCTTTTCGCTCTTCGATACATTTGATATATGCGCTTAATTTGTCCGCTGCCTTTACAAGCCGCCAAAGCTCCGTATCCTTTTCATCCTTGAAAAATAATGAGGTGTACTCGCCTTTTATATCGTCGTCGAGCATATCGAGCAGAGAGGAGCAAGCGTTATTTTCGATTTTTTCAAAGGTGTTACGCATGTCCCTGCTGTAATATTTCACGGGTGTCGGCATATCGCCTGTGATAATCTCCGGCACGTCGTGGTAAAGACCTAACAGGGCGGCTCTTTCGGTGTTATAGCTCTTGCCAAGCTTTTTATTGCCGATTACGGCGAGAGCGTGAGCCAAAACAGCTACCTCATGTGAGTGCTGACTCAAGGTTTCATAGGTCGTGTTGCGCATAAGTGCCCAACGGTTAATGTATTTTATTCTGCCTGTGAATGCGAAAAATCCGTTTTTCATAATAGTCTCATAATCTCCTACTATAAAAGCCCACCGTTTAGTGGGCTTTTGTTTAGTTCTTCTTTTGTACGTAGTTCAGCTCGCCGACTTCATCCCAAAGGATATAAATGTCATTGAGGCTTCTGCAATAGGTGTCATAGGTCATATCTTTTTGACTTTTAACCGCTGTAAAGCCTGCTTGTTCAAGAGCCGCAGCAAACTGTGTTGCCATTTTAGATGACATACAGCGAATACGCATTGACATAATCAGCGAAGCGGGGTTTACAACGCCCGGCTTAAAGCCTGTAAGCCACCAATGAGCCTGCCATTCTCTTGTAAAGTAAACCTTGTTGTTTTGATAATCCTCTTTATTGAGATAAAGTGCGGACTCCATATAGAGAAGATGATCGTCGTCGGCACAGTGATAAAGCATAGCATTCTGCTTCGGGTCTTTCGTATATACACCGATTTCGCTTCCGCCAAAGGCACCGTACTGACCCTTCCAAAGCTGAATTCTCCAGTCAAGACCGTCGATAGGACCGAAGTCAATTCTTGCCGTGCGGTAGTTCATATTGAAATAGTGAGCCGCCGTGTCATAGTGAGCAACGAAGTTTGCCTGCCTCTGCCAGTTGTCAAGGCTTGTGTAGAAAATACCCTGAACGGGGTCGTAATCATAGCCCATTATCTGTATAAACTCGGCAATTTGCTCGGGGCTCATACCGCTTTGCTTTGCGGCGTCCTTGATAGCGTCGTCAACCTTCGGGTCGCTGCTGTATGTAGTGCCTTCCGTCGTTGCGCTGTCGGACGCTTTTGCTGTAGTGTTCCTTGCGTCCTCCATTGTAGCGGCAGGATCTGTTGTAGCCTCGCCCTCGGGTTGAGATTCCTCCTCATAGGTGGGTCTTTCGATTTGAGCGTTGCCACGTGTAATTTCCTCTTCTTCATTATTCTTTTTACAAGAGGTAAAAATACAAGCTGTGAGTGTTAAAGCGAGAACAACACAGATTATTCTTCTAATGATGTTATTACTCTTTTCCATAAGAAATGTGTGCCTCCTAAGACTACCTTTAGTAAATTTAATTATCGCATAATTATTGACTTATGTCAATATTTATTGCTTTTTGGCAGGTAATATGTTATTTTATTATGGAGTAAAAAATATCGGAAGGAAGTACGAAATGAGCGATATAAGAAATTTGGCTCTCTATGAATCGGGAGAGAGAAAAATACAGTGGGTCAAGGCGAATATGCCGATTTTGTCCTCACTTGAAAAGGAGTTTGCACAGGAAAAGCCGTTTGAAGGCTTGAGGGTTGCGCTTTCGGTTCATCTTGAGGCGAAAACAGCATATCTTTGCAGAGTTCTTGCGGCAGGCGGTGCCGAAATGTATGTTACGGGCAGCAATCCGCTTTCGACGCAGGATGATGTTGCGGCGGCTCTCGTTAAGGGCGGAATGAACGTTTTTGCCTATCACGGAGCTACCGCAGAGGAATACAATGAGCATTTGCGCAGGGTAATTGAAATTGCTCCTAACATTATTATTGATGACGGCGGCGACCTCGTAAATCTCATTCACAATGAATATCCGCAGCTGATTGAAAACGTTATCGGCGGTTGTGAGGAAACAACCACGGGTATAATAAGGCTTAAGGCTATGGAAAAGGACGGCAAGCTTCTTTTCCCGATGATGGCTGTAAACAACGCACAGTGCAAGTATCTTTTCGACAACCGCTACGGCACGGGACAGAGCGTTTGGGACGGAATTAACAGAACGACAAACCTTGTTGTTGCAGGCAAAAAGGTTGTTGTCGCAGGCTACGGCTGGTGCGGTAAGGGCGTTGCAATGAGAGCAAAGGGCTTGGGCGCAGACGTTATCGTTACCGAGATTGACCCGATAAAGGCTATGGAGGCTAAGATGGAGGGCTTTACCGTTCTTCCTATGGTCGAAGCGGCTAAAATCGGAGATTTCTTTATTACCGTTACAGGCTGTAAGGACGTTATTACAGAGAAAGCAATGCTCAATATGAAGGACGGTGCAATCGTGTGCAATGCAGGTCATTTCAACGTTGAGATAAACGTCGGCGACCTCGAAAAGAATGCGGTTGAAATTACCGAAAAGAGAAATAATATTATGGGCTACAGGCTTGCAAACGGTCATTGGATAAATCTTATTGCCGAGGGCAGACTTGTAAACCTTGCGGCAGGCGACGGACACCCTGCCGAGATTATGGATATGAGCTTTGCCATTCAGGCTCTTTCCGCCGAGTATATGGCGAAAAACCGTGATAAGGTCAAGGTCGGCGTAAACTTCGTTCCACAGGAGATTGACCGCAACGTTGCAATGAGAAAGCTTGCGGCTTGGGGTATTTCGATTGACAGCCTTTCGCCCGAGCAGGAAAAGTATATAAACAGCTGGAATGTTTAATTTGTGAAAATTCAATAAAAATTCATAAAATATCTTTATTTTATTATAAACTTGTGCTATACTGTAGATGTAAACAAAAGCTACGGCTTTTGAATATATAAGTAAGGGGATGTCATAATGAACATTACCATCATCGGCAGAAAATGCACACCGAGAGAATCCTTCAAAGAAAGGGCTGAGTTAAAGCTTAGCAAGGTTGAGAAATTTTTCGGACCTGACGCAAACGCTAAGGTAACGGCAACGGTTGAAAAAAACATCAAAATTGTTGAGATTACGCTGACTAAAGGCGGATATATATTCAGAGCACAGGAACGTTCACAGGATCTTGAGGATGCGCTTGACACTTGCGTAGAGTCGCTTATCAGACAGATCAGAAAAAATAAGACGAAGCTCGAAAAGAAGATTCATGAGACATCATTTGACGAGGTTTTCAACAACGCAGACGACGAGGAAACGGAATTTGACATTGTAAGAACAAAGAATGTTATCCTCAAACCCGAAACGGTTGACGAAGCTGTTTTGCAGATGAATATGCTCGGACATCAGTTCTATATGTTCCGCAACTCCGAAAGCGACGACATAAACGTCGTTTACAAGAGAAAGGACGGCGGCTACGGACTTATCGAGCCGACGGAGGAATGGGCATAAGGCTTTAATAAAACAATAAAGGCATAATAACAGCGGTGGCAGAGAAATCTGTCACCGCTTCTTGCTGTGTAAATTTAATTGTTTAAGCGTAAATTGCCTTGTCGATATAGAACATATCGAACGCATCTACGGTCGAGTCCTCGTTTATATCCGCACAAGCCGCCTGAGCAGAGGTCAGCTCGCCCTTGCCCGAAAGGTAAATCGAAACAAGCGTGAGGTCGGATATGCCGACGTTTCCGTCGCCGTCCGTGTCGCCGATAAGAAGCGAGGTAAACGGGATATTGTTGGCTTTAGCGTAGCTCTCCGTCGGAGTGCCGGCTTTCGCATAAATCGTGAGCGCCGTGCTGCCTAAATCTCCGAATTCCAATTTGGCTTCGCTCAACACCACAAGCTCTTCGAGCGAGGTGCAGCTGTTAAAGGAGCTTATTGTTACCGAGGTCACAGAGGACGGAACGGTAACCTTTTTAAGTCCGGAGCATTTGTAAAACGCAAACTCGTCAACAATTTCAACGCCCTTGGGTATTGTAATCTCGGTCAAAGCGGTACATTCCATAAATGCGGCTCTGTCAATGCTTTTAATGCTGCTCGGAAGTGAAATGCTTGTAAGATTTTTACAGCCTACAAAAGCGCCGATTCCGATTTCGGTAACGCCCAGAGGGATTTTCAACGTCTCAATCGGAGCCATGTAAAAGGCGTAGTTGGAGATTTTCTTAACGCTGCTCGGAATTTCAACGTTTTTAAGCGGCTTTCCGTTCAAATAGAATTCGCTTGCAAAGCAAAACGGGTTTGCATCTTGGTCGCCGAATTTGATTTCACACCAAACGGCAAGATTTTCAATATTTATCCTTTTAAGGCTCGGACACTCCGAAAAAGCACCCTCGCCGATTTCCTTAACGCTCTGCGGAATGGTAACGGTTTCGAGTGACGGATTTTTTTTGAAGCATTGTGCGCCGATAGAGGTTATTGTGTCGGGAATGACGACGTTTGTAAGATTGTCGCACAAGCCGCAGGAATATACGCCCAGCACCGTTACGGGTAAGCCACGGAACTCCGAGGGGATAATCAAATCTGTGTCTGTTCCGTCGTAGCTCAAAAGCTCATAGGTGCCGTCGTCAAGCAGGCGGTACGAATAGTCGCCGTCGATTATAGTTTCATTTTCAGCAAAGGCTGTTATTCCGCCGAGATTGATAACGGAAAAAATCAAAACAAGCGAAAGAATAACAGAAAGTGTTTTTTTCATATTTACCTCTTTTCAAAATCAGATAATCAACATTTCGTTATAAATAGTATACTATTTCGAAAAATTTTCGTCAATGTATAAATTGTTAATTTTAACCATATACAAGGCTTGAAAATTGTAAAAAAATACCACGATAGAATTTCTACCGTGGTACTTGCATTAAAGATTATTTTCTGCGGAAGTTAGCTCTTCTGCCTTCTCTTCTCTGCGGTCTTTCATTGAGGTCGTTTTCGGGGGTAAGTCCCTCAACCTCGATAAGAGCCTCACGGCGTGAGAAGTTAAGTCTGCCCTGCTCGTCCTTCGGAAGAACCTTTACGATGATTTCGTCGCCTACATTGACTACGTCCTCAACCTTTTCTGTTCTCTTAACGTCAAGGTGGCTGATGTGTACCATACCCTCAACACCGGGAACGATTTCAACAAATGCGCCGAAGCTCATAAGACGAGTAACAACGCCCTTGTAGATTGCGCCTACCTCGGGACCGTTTGCGATTGTCTCAACAATGAAGATAGCCTTCTTTGCATTGTCAAGGTCAATAGCGGAAACAAATACCTGTCCTTCTTCGTTAACGTCAACCTTACAGTCGCACTCTGCGCAGATTTTCTGAATAACCTTGCCCTGCTTACCGATAACCTCGCCAATCTTTTCGGGGTCAATCTTTGTTGTAAGCATCTTCGGAGCCCACTTTGAAAGCTCTGCTCTCGGCTCTGAAATAACGGGAAGCATAATATCGTCAAGTATATAATCTCTTGCCTTGTGAGTCTTTGCGAAAGCCTCTTTGATGATTTCGGGAGTAAGACCGTGAACCTTGAGGTCCATCTGAATAGCTGTGATACCCTTCTTAGTACCTGCAACCTTGAAGTCCATATCGCCGTAGAAATCTTCAAGTCCCTGAATGTCAACCATTGTCATAAAGTCGCCGTAAACGCCCTCGTCGCCTGTGATAAGACCGCAGGAAATACCTGCAACGGGTGCTTTAATCGGAACGCCTGCTGCCATAAGTGCAAGAGTCGAGCCGCAGATTGAGCCCTGTGAGGTCGAGCCGTTTGAAGAAAGAACTTCTGAAACAACACGGATAGCATAGGGGAACTCCTCAACTGACGGAAGAACGGGAACAAGAGCCTTTTCAGCAAGAGCACCGTGTCCGATTTCTCTTCTGCCCGGACCTCTTGACGGCTTTGTTTCGCCAACCGAGTATGAGGGGAAGTTGTAGTGGTGGATATATCTCTTTTCCTTCTGCTCGTCAAGTCCGTCAAGCTGCTGAGCGTCGCTTATCGGGCCGAGCGTCGCAACTGAAAGCACCTGAGTTTGACCTCTTGTGAACATACCTGAGCCGTGAGCTCTTGCAAGGAGGTCGATTTCAGCGTTAAGCGGACGAATTTCGTCAATGCCTCTGCCGTCAACTCTCTTGTGCTCATCCTTGAGCCATGAACGAACAACGTGCTTCTGAACAAGATACATAATCTCGTCAAGCTTAGCTTCGTTGCCCTCAAACTTCTCGTCGAACTTCTCATGAACAGCTGCGTAAATCGGAAGAAGAGCCTCATCACGAACAAGCTTGTCGTCTGTATCAAGAGCCTTCTTGACATCTTCAATGCAGAAGTCCTCGATTTCCTTGAAAATAACGGGATCGGGGTCTGAAGATTCATAAGCGAACTTGGGCTTACCTACCTCGTCAACGATACCCTGAATGAATTTAACGATTTTTTTGTTTTCCTCGTGACCTGCCATAATGCAATCGAACATAAGGTCGTCGGAAATTTCGTTACCGCCTGCCTCGATCATAGCAACAAGGTCAGCTGTTGAAGCAACGGTAAGGTTGAGGTCAGTCTTTGCTCTCTGCTCGAGAGTGGGGTTGATAACGATTTCGCCGTCAACAAGACCGACATTTACGCCTGAAATGGGACCGTCCCACGGAATATCAGAAATTGCGATAGCTGCCGAAACGCCGATCATAGCTGCGATTTCGGGGCTGCAATCGGGGTCAACCGACATAACGGTTGCAACAACTGTGCAGTCATTGCGGAGATCCTTCGGGAAAAGGGGGCGGATAGGTCTGTCGATACATCTTGAAGTAAGAACAGCCTTTTCGCTTGCCTTACCCTCTCTTCTCTGGAAAGAGCCGGGGATTCTGCCTACCGAGTACATCTTCTCCTCGTAGTCAACTGAAAGCGGGAAGAAGTCAACGCCCTCACGGGGCTTAGCTGAAGCGGTAACTGTGCAAAGTACGTTTGTGTCGCCGTAACGAACCATAACAGCCGCATTTGCAAGTCCTGCCATTTTGCCGGTTTCGATTGAAAGCTTTCTGCCGGCAAGTTCGGTTTCCCAAACCTTAAAGTTTTTGAAAAACATGATTTTTAACCTCTCTTTTTATTTTTTTCAAGGCTTAAATCTGTTTAGCAATAAACACAACATTTGGTATCAAATGCTCTGTTTACCGCTAAATGCAAGGATTTAGCCTTGATAATTCACTTCTCTTAAAAGCAATTCAAGGCAAGCAGAAAGCCTGCTTGCCTCAAAAGTGTCTTATTTACGAAGACCAAGCTTCTTAACGATAGCACGGTATCTTTCGATATCGACTTTCTGAAGGTAAGCAAGAAGGTTTCTTCTGTGACCTACCATTTTGTGAAGGCCTCTTCTTGAGTGATGGTCCTTCTGGTTTGTTCTGAGATGCTCTGTAAGATCCTGAATTCTCTTTGTAAGAACAGCGATCTGAACCTCGGGAGAACCTGTGTCGCCCTCATGGATAGCATACTCAGCCATAATAGCCTGCTTCTCTGCCTGTGTCATTTGTTTCACCTCATTAAAATTTATTTTGCCCCGCACACCACAGGATAAGGTCAGGTGAACACTTGAAAAACAAGTTTACGCCATATTCCGTGATGCCGAAATGCTTGAATATTATATACCCCTTTTATATTTTTGTCAAGGAAATTTCGCTTGATATTACGGAGTGGGCGCAGTATCGCCGTCGGTTGAAGCGTTTGTGCTTTCTGCATTGCTGTCAACGGGAGCCGAGCCATAATAACGTGGGCCGTTGTCCGAAGAAGCATTGCTTAGCGTGACGGCGGACGGAGTAACAGATTTCTTTTTAGGTTTAGAAGTGTTGGCAAGCTGTAAAAGGAAATAGGAAAACGCCAACAATCCGATTATGATTAAAAGAAAACTAAACATATCTTGTATTGTGTAGCTTAAAACGCTAATATTATTGGCTGCCGATGCGGTTGCGTTTTGTATATCGGTGTATGCGTCTCCACCGTACGTCTTAAAGTCAACACAGTCTCCTCCGTAAAAACCGTCGTAACAATAAATTCCGAGCAAAAAGGATATAACGCTTGAAATCATGCCTAAAATTGATGCTGCTTTTTTCATAAAAATCCTCCTAAAACAAAAAAACAACAATAAATGCGTTTGCAAATATTGTAGTTTTATTATATATTAATAAATTTTCCGAGTCAACCGAGAATTCTCCGCCGACAAGTTAAAGACAAATTGTTTAATATGGCTTTTATTTTTAGTTAAATAGCCGAAATTTATTATTTTGCCGAACGCACGGTTGAATTTGCATTAAAAATAGTATAATATATAGGCGTTAAATTTTGTTTATTAACTTTTGGAGGCATATAATGAACTATTCGCTTACTAAAAAGAAGGCAAAAGAGCTTGTTGAGGCAAAGCTCTCGCACTTCATGGGAGTTTCTCCCGAGGAAGCAACGGACGAACAATACTACAAGGCTATCGCTCTTATCGTTCGTGATATGATGAGCGCAGGCAGAGCCGACTTTACGGCGGATGCGGAGAAAAAGGGCACAAAAAGAGTTTATTATCTCTGCATGGAGTTCCTCATGGGTCGTTCGCTTAAAAACAATCTTTACAACCTCAATCTTACGGAGGTTTTTGAAAGCGTTTTGAGCGATTACGGCGTAAAGCTCGACAATATATATGAATGTGAGCCCGACGCAGGTCTCGGCAACGGCGGACTCGGCAGACTTGCCGCTTGCTATCTTGACGGTCTTGCAACGCAGGGATATCCGGCAAGAGGCTACTCAATCCTCTATGAAGCAGGCATTTTCAAGCAGAAGCTTGTTGACGGCTGGCAGACGGAGCTTCCCGATTTCTGGCTTCCCGGCGGAGAGGTTTGGCTTGTTCCCCACGAGGAGAGCGCACTTGAGGTTCGCTTTGACGGCGAGGTTGTCGATTCCTGGGAAAATCAGTTCCACCACGTTGAAATTGTAAACTACAACCCCGTTAAGGCTGTGCCTTATGATATGTATGTTTCGGGTAAGGACGGCAAGGGTATTTCCGTGCTTCGTCTTTGGGCTGCCAAAGCACCTGCTCTTGATATGACGCTTTTCAATCAGGGCGATTACATGAGAGCTATGGAAAGAAATGCTATGGCAGAGGTTATTTCAAAGGTTCTCTATCCCGCAGACAATCATCCCGAGGGCAAGTCATTGAGACTTCGTCAGCAGTATTTCTTGGTATCCGCTTCAATTCAGGATATTGTTCACAAGCATCTTCGCACCTACGGAACACTTGACAATCTTCCCGAAAAGGTTGCTATTCATATCAACGATACTCATCCGACGCTTGCAATCCCCGAGCTTATGAGAATTATGCTTGACGAATGCGGCTACGGCTGGGATGACGCTTGGAATATTGTTACAAAGACGGTTGCATACACAAACCATACCGTTATGAAAGAGGCTCTTGAGTGCTGGCCCGAGGACCTTTATAAACGCCTTATGCCGAGAATTTGGCAGATTACAAAGGAAATTGACAACCGTTTCAGAAACTTTGTATGGCAGGCAACAAACAACGCAGATCAGGTTGAGAGAATGGCAATTATGTCAAACGGCGTAGTCAGAATGGCTAACCTTTGCGTTGTCGGCTCTCATTCGGTAAACGGTGTTTCGGCACTTCACTCCGAAATTCTTAAAGAAACCGTGTTCAGCGATTTCTATGCGCTCACACCGAGCAAGTTTAAGAATGTTACAAACGGTATTGCTCACAGACGTTGGCTCTGTCAGTCAAATCCGAGACTTACCGAATATGCACAGTCGCTTATCGGAGACGGCTTTGTTAAAAATGCCGAAGAGCTTAGCAATTTGCGTAAGTTCACAGACGATAAAAAGGTGCTTGCGAAAATCGGCGAGATAAAGCACGATAACAAACAGCAGTTTGCGGCTTACGTTAAGAAAACGACAGGCGTTGAGCTTGACCCCGATTCGATTTTTGACGTTCAGGTTAAGCGTTTGCATGAGTATAAGAGGCAGAATCTCAATGCGTTGAATATACTTGCGGATTATCTTGAAATCAAGGATAATCCCGACGGCGAGTTCACACCGCACACCTATATCTTCGGCGCAAAGGCGGCTTCGGGCTACTTTATGGCGAAGAAGATAATTTCCTTTATCTGCGCTCTCGGCGACCTTATCAATAACGACCCCGATGTCAAGGGCAGATTAAAGGTTATATATCTTGAAGATTACAATGTAACAATGGCTGAAAAGCTTATGCCTGCGGCTGATGTTTCCGAGCAGATTTCTCTTGCAGGAACAGAGGCAAGCGGTACGGGCAATATGAAGCTTATGATTAACGGTGCTGTTACACTCGGCACAATGGACGGTGCAAACGTTGAAATTCACGACGCTGTCGGCGAGGATAATATTATTATCTTCGGTATGAGCACACCTGAGGTTGACGAGCTTAAACGCCGTGGCTATAATCCGATGAGCTATTATAACAACAATGCGGAAATTAAGCGTGTTGTAGATTATATTTCACAGAACGGAATTGCAGGCAAGCAGTTCCCTGAAATCGCAAACATTATAAATTGTGATCCCTATATGGTTCTTGCTGATTTTGCCGATTACAGAAGAGCGCAGAAGCATATGATTGAGCTTTATAAGGACAGGGAAAAGTGGAACAGAATGTCGCTTATGAATATCTCCGGTGCAGGCAGATTTGCCGCTGACCGTGCGATTAACGAATACGCAAGAGATATTTGGCACACAAAATCGGCTTTTGAAAAGGAAGAAAATCCCGAAAAGCCCGTAGCGGAAAAAGCTCCTGCTAAAAAGACTGCTGAAAAGAAAACGGCGGAAAAGAAAGCACCCGCTAAAAAATCAGCGAAGAAATAATTGAGCTTCAAAACAAAAGGCACACTCGGTCGAGTGTGCCTTGATTTTATTTGTTCGATTGTTATATCTGTTTTACACTCTCTCGTAATCTTTTCTTATAAAGATTTTGATAGCGAGCATAACGCCGATAAACATTGAAGTACCGCCGACAAGAACGTCGGAGAAGAAGTGCGCACCGCATACAATTCGGCTGATTGCGACCGTTCCCGTAAAGATTACAGAAACGAAATAGAAAAGCACCTTGTATTTAACCGTGTTGTACTTCTTGAAGAGGTGCGGAAGTGCAAGCAATGCATATGTAGTACCTGCGGCGCAGGTGTGTCCCGACGGGAATGAACGGTATGCGTCCTTACCGACCTTGTGACCGTTTACCGAGGGGATATAAAGCGGAGACTTCTCTGTGGGCATTGTGTATTTCTGATACCAGCGATGAAAATTGGTGTGCTGTGTATCGCCGAGGAAGTTCATTGTTCTGTATCTCGGACGGCACATAATATTTTTGATTATGTTTACAATTAAGTTTGCAAACGCTGCCGCAAAAATGATTATAAACGAATATTTAAGAAGAGCCCTTGCGGTTTTGTCGTCAACCCTTGAAAACGCATTACAAATAAGCTCGCCGAACGCTATCGCAATGAAAACGAAGATAACCTTTGCAAATACGGTAGATGTAAAGCCCTCAATATCGGCGTGCCTTTCGGCGTAGCCCACGGTGTCGGTTACCAATATGTACATACAAACGACCGATGCGATATTTGATGCTATTGAGCCTAAAATGCGAAGCGGTTTGATTTTACTGCGCTTAGTGTTCGTGTAAATGCAGGCGAACGCAATACTTAAAAACAGATAGACGGGACAGGAGCCGATACATTCAAAAACAGCGGCAAAAACGCTGTTTGTGAAATATGCGCCCGTGTCAAGTTTGACGAGAATTTCGCTCACACGCAGGTCATAAACCGTAGCGAGTGCAAGCAATGCGCCGAAAACAACAGCAAAAAGGCATACGCCGATGACTGTGTTTCGTTTTGTGTTTGTCTTTTCCATTAACCTCACCCTTTATTGAAATATTTGTGTCTTGATTTTAACACATAAATATAAATAAAACAATACCGTCTTTGATTGACAAACCTGCGTATATTTGGTACAATTATCACGCTCGTTTGAGAGAAAGAGCAACAATTTAATAAGAATATACGCCTCCTTAGTTAAATGGATATAATAAACCCCTCCTAAGGGTTAGTTGTGAGTTCGATTCTCGCAGGGGGTGCCAAAACTTTGAAAAGAGCCGAGCAACGGCTCTTTTGTTAAATGGATATAAGAACCTGAACGCAGAAGCGTTCAGAACCTTGTTACTCGCAAAACTCATAATAAGAACCTGAATTCTGACGAATCCAGAACCTTGTTACTCGCTTTGCTCGTAATAATAAACCCCTCCTAAGGGTTAGTTGTGAGTTCGATTCTCGCAGGGGGTGCCAAAAGCACAACCGAAAAGCCTAGTAAAATCAAGGCTTTTCGGCTTTTTTTATTTTTGCGAGAAAACAACAAAAACGAGAAAATCACAAATTTTCATTAGCAAATTTTCCGTCAGCTAATGGAAATTAGAACTAACGTCGCCCGCCTTTCAGGTGTACGGGTTGCTAATAAAAATTAGCAGGATTTTCGCTATTTTGTTAATGAAAATGCCCTCTCTGCTAATGAGAGAAAAAACGAGCAAAATTCTTGCTAATGGACAAGGCGGTTGTTACCCTGTTAATTCGTTCATTTAGGGGTGGTCAAGAGACAATCGCACACTACCTATATGCCCTTTCTTATTATATAATTGCGGTAACAGGAGGTGGTTGTTTTGAAAGAACAGAAATATCACCTATATCTTTCCAAGGACGAATACAGCGAAGTGTTGCAATCACTTATCCGTTTGAAGAACAGCCTGATAGCACAAGGCAGATACACGGACGCAGTAGATGATATTCTTTGCAAGGTGCTTTCAGCCAAGAAAAGACAGTTCAAAATCAAATATATCTGAACACGAATAAAGACCGCCTACACTTTTGTAAGCGGTCTTTGCTAATTTAGAGTAAGTTCGACAAACTGGAATTTGACTTGCCTATTTTCTTAAAATCTCATGTGGAGCTTCTATTTCATTTGCCAAGGTATGCTCTGTTAATTCTGACATCAATTTCAATTTTTTATTAATCAATGGTCGCATACAATTAGGAACATGTTCCTGATGCGCTCTGTGGATTGCTACACATTCCTTACAGTTTCCGTGATAACGACAGGCTTTCAGGCAAGGACAGTGATCTTTGTCTTTATACTCCTTACGAAATTCCGCTGCAAATTCTTCTTGCAGTCTCAGTCCCTCGACACGGTTTCCCTTATGAAATTCTACCATTGCATCCAGTTCTTTCTGGTTCCCTTCAATCTTCATGTTATTATAGCGCCTCCATTTCAACTATTCCTCATTTTCTGATAAATTCCTATTTTCTCAATTCTCCAAACTGGAATTTAGATCATGATTCATATGGATAGTAGTGTTCTGCCTTCGACTGAAATTCACATAATTTTAATATTTTCATATCCTTATCAAAATCTGCTATTGTAACACCATCAAAGCCATCTATCTTACCATCATAATTACATCTGAAGTACCATTCAACAATTAACGTTTGGTTTTGCTCGAATATTCTTTTGATTGTCCATTCCAATACTTGTCCCTTATTATTCCAATTTTCAAACCATGTTACAATTTGTGATAAGCCATGATATTCAGGTCCATAGCATTCACTATACAAAGCATTTTCAGAAAAAGTCTGTTTTACAATCTCAACATCGTTATCTAACCAAGACTGAAAATATTTCTTAATGACATCTACTTTCATATTATCCTCCACAAATTCAAATTTGTCTTTCTCTTAATTTCCTATTATACACCAAAATTATGAATATTTCTACCCGCCGTCTATTGACCTTAGTTTCGAGGAAAATAGGCGGCTTTTTGTTATTTTCAAAAATTTTTTTCAAGATTTTTTGAAAAAACACCCCCCAAAAACGCTCTCCCATTTCAAACAAGTGAAAAAACCACGAAAAATTAGCAGGTTTTGGACGAGAATTTACTAACAGTGAAATCCCAGAAAAGCCTTGATTGTTCTTGGTTTTTCGGCTTTTTTTATTTTTGCGAAGAAACAGCAAAAACGAAAAATCGCAAACTTTCATAATCGGTCAACAAATTTATTTGTAATTATTGACAACAAAAACGAGCGATGTATAATATTATTGTTCAATTTCGACAATTTGGTTAAGGGGGCTGTTTATGGAAACGCATGGAATTAAATTTAAGGATAAGCTCGGTTATGCTCTGGGCGATATGGGCGGAATACTCTCGTTTAGTCTTGTTTCTTCGTATTTAACAATGTTTTATACCGATATTTTGGGCATTTCAGCCGCAAGCATAACAATCTTAATGCTTATTGCCAGAATTTGGGACGCTGTAAATGACCCTATGTGGGGTTCGTTTATAGACTCGAGAAAGCCGACAAAGCACGGCAGATTCAGACCCTATATTTTAGGTGCTTCTTTTCCGCTTGCCGTGGGTGCGTTTTTAATGTTTTATAAAATTCCCGGATTGTCAAACAGTCAATATTTAATCTATGCTTACATAACATATATTTTCTACGGTATGATGTATACCGGCGTCAATATCCCTTACGGATCTTTGGCAAGTGCCGTTACAGATGACGAGGTTGAACGTTCATCTCTTTCAATGTGGCGCTCTGTCGGTGCGGGAATCGGCGGCTTGCCGGCGCAAATTCTCATGCCGCTTGTTGTTTTCACGACTGTAATCAATGCCGACGGCAGTTCGTCAAAGGTTCTTGACGGGAACAAGCTTTCATTGTGCGTAGGCGCAATTTCGGTTTTAACGATTGTTCTTTTTATTATCCACTTTAGATTGACAAAGGAGCGAATTCAGCTTCCGCCGACTCAAAAAACAAGCGATTATAATTTGCTGAAAACCGTCAAAGTCCTTGCTAAAAACAAGCCGTTTGTTGTGCTTTGCTTCATATCTATGTTTCTTATCTGTTTTCAAATGTACACACAAACGTTTTATAATTATCTTTTCAAAAATTACTTTGAGAAGCCGGGTCTTTACAGCATTGTTACCATATGCACCTATTTGCCTATGGCGTTGTTTTTGCCGTTTATGGGTAAGCTTATCAGAAAATTCGGCAAAAAGGAAATTTGCGGCGCAGGCTTGGGCTTTGCCTTTGTTATCAGCGCTCTGATGTTCCTTTTACGTTTTACCCCGTTTGCCCACAATCCTTATGTTTTCCTCGGACTCGTGTTCCTTTCGGGTGCAGGTCAAACCTTCCTTGTGCTTGAGGTTTGGGCACTTGTTATGGACGTTACGGATTATCAGGAGCTTTTGTCGGGCAGACGTGAAGAGGGCACGACCTACAGTATATATTCTTTTGTACGCAAGCTGGGTCAAACGGCCGCAGGCGCAGGTGTTCCGGCAGTGCTTGGAGCTATCGGCTACAAAGGCACGCAAGCCGTACAATCACAGCAGGTTTTAACGAAAATGTTTGATGCGGCAACAATAGTGCCGTCGGTCATTCTTTTGCTTATGTTTATTTTGACGACCTTTTGCTATAAGCTGGGCAAATCGGAAATCGAGGATTTGCACAAGCAGCTTTACGGCAATAAAAACGATTGATATACTTAGGGGCATAATTTTATGAAAACAGTTGAATTGCAAACAAAATGCGGAAAAATTCAAGGCATTGACGGCGAAAACTGCCTTGAATTCAGGGGCATAAAATACGCAAATGCCAAGCGTTGGGAATATCCTCAGGTGATTGAAAAATGGGAGGGTGTTTTTGATGCAACTTGCTTTAAGGAGTGCTCATATCAGCACCGTGGGTTTGATGATGACGCAACGGTTAACCCCTTTTATCATTATGAATTCAGAGACGGTTTGGCGTTTACATACAGCGAGGATTGCCAATTTTTGAATATATATGCGCCTAAAGAAGCGAAAAATTGTCCCGTTTTAATTTTTATTCACGGCGGCAGCTTTACGGGCGGAAGCTCAAACGAGGCGCATATCAACGGTGAAAACTTTGCAAAAAACGGCATAATTTTTGTCACGATGAATTACAGGCTTAATGCCTTCGGCTTTTGCTCACACCCTGATTTAACCGATGAAAACGGAGTTTGCGGTAATTTCGGACTTTTTGACCAATATGCCGCAATTAAATGGGTTAAGGAAAATATTGAAGCTTTCGGCGGTAATCCGAATAATATTGTGCTTTCAGGTCAAAGCGCAGGGGCGATGAGCGTTGACATTCATCTTTCAAATCCGCTTTGCAAAGGTTGGTTTTCAGGAGCGATAATGATGAGTGGCGGCGGTTTACAGCGTTTTCTCGCAAAACCCCTGACTCCCGAAAAAACAAGAGCTTTTTGGGATAAGATTATTGAAAATGCAGGAGTTAAAAGTATAGCCGAATTGAAAAAAGCGGATAAAGAGGTGCTCTATCGTGCTTGGGATAAGGCGTGCAAGGAGGAAAAGCTCAAAAGTATGCTTTACACCATGCCGGTCTGTGACGGAAAAATAATTACGCAGTCGAATTTTAACAACAGGACAATTCCTCAAATGCCTAAAATTATAGGCGTTACAAAAAATGATATGGTGCCTGCCGTTTTGCGGGCAGTCGATAAAAAGTGGATTTCCTGTGATAAAAACAGCGATTGCTATATTTATTATTTTGCACGCAGCTTGCCGGGCGATGAAAAGGGTGCTTGGCATTCAAGCGATTTGCTTTATGCTTTTTCAACTCTTGATAAAAATTGGCGGCCTTTTGAGGCTGTTGATTATGAAATTTCAAATCAGCTTGCGAAATCCTTTATTGCTTTTGCAAAAAACGGAAATCCCAATTGCAATGAAATACCGATGTGGAAGCCAGGCACGGCTAAGGTTATGACCTTTTGTGAAAACACAAGGCCGGCACATTGGAACATCCCACAGCTTTTGAAAAATACATTTATTGGCGGAGCATCAATATAATGAGATTTAATCATATTTTTAAGCTTACAAACGAAAACGAAACGCACCGTGAATACAAGTGCGATAACGTTAATATCAACATTGATTTCATAAGCGGCAGTGCTTTGCGTGTGGCGGTTTTTAACGATAACGCCGAAATGCTGCCGACCTTTACCGTAAATCCAAACAATAACCTGTCCTCTCTCGGCAGAAGCAGATTATCCGTGGACGGGTTTGACTGTGTTGCGCCTGTTGTAGAGAAATTTGAAAATAAAGAGAAATTTGTCCTTGATTGCGGCGTTACCGTTGACCTTGATTTGAATAATTTTATTTTGACTTACAGTAAAGAATCAAAGCTTTTGTTCGGGGACAGGGCACCGCTTGCCTATAATTTTGAAGGCGAATTCGGAAACGGGTCTTACCATTATATTACAAGGGAAGATGACGAGCACATTTTCGGACTTGGCGACAAAAGCGGTCTGATAAATAAAGCAGGTCAGGTTTACCGCATTGAAACGGCGGACAGTATGGGCTTTGACGCAGAAAAAACAGATCCCCTGTACAAACACGTTCCGTTTTACATTTGCGAAAATTCTGTTGGTGCTTACGGCATTTATTACGATACAGCAGACACCTCTTTTGTTGATTTAGGCAGAGAAATCAATAATTATTACTGCCATTTCAAGTATTTTAAGACGGATGACGATTGCTTGGTTTATTATGTCTTTTTCGGAAGCAAGCTTTCTGTTTTACAGCAATATGCTCGCTTGTGCGGTAAGCAGGCTTTTCCGCCTAAGTGGAGCTTCGATTATTGCGGCAGCACAATGGCATATACCGATGCGCCCGACGCACAAAATCAGATGCAGGGCTTTTTGGATAAAATTAAAGACCTTGATTTGAGTTGCGGCGGATTTTATCTTTCATCGGGATATACTTCAATAGGCAATTTGCGCTGCGTTTTTAATTGGAATTATGATAAGTTTCCCGATCCTCAAAAATTCGTTGCCGATTACAATAATGCAGGAATACATTTAATTCCGAATATCAAGCCTGCTTTTTTGACCTCGCATCCAATGTATAATGAGCTGGCGGAAAAAGGATTTTTCGTTAAAAATGCAGACGGAACGCCCTATGTAACGCAGTTTTGGGACGGTGTGGGCAGTTATTTGGACTTTACAAATTCCGACGCCTTCGATTTTTGGGGCAGTCAGGTAACCGAAAAGCTGCTTGATTTCGGAATTGACGCTACATGGAATGATAATAACGAGTTTGATATTAAGGCAACCGACGCTGTTGCCGCAGGCTTTGGCAAAAAAGTGTCTGCGTGCAGAATTCGTCCGATTTTAACTTATTTAATGGTGTTATCTTCATACAAGGCGCAAATGAAAAAATACCCCGAGAAGCGTCCGTTTTTATCTACGAGAAGCGGAAACAGCGGTGTCAGACGCTTGGCGCAAACCTGGTCCGGCGATAATTTCACTTCGTTTCACGATTTGCGTTTTTGTCATTATGTAGGAATGACAATGTCACTTTCAGGCTTTTATTTTTACGGTCACGATTTAGGAGGCTTTTCAGGCAAAATGCCTTCCGAAGAATTGCTTTTAAGATGGATGCAGCACGGCGTATTTGAGCCACGCTTTACAATTCATTCTTGGAACGGCGACGGCTCTGCCACTATGCCGTGGAGCTATGAAAGCGGCTTGTGCGGCGCAAAGGCGATTTTAAGACAACGCAAAAGCCTGATACCTTATTTATATAATTGCGCTTATAACAGCGTGGAAAATGATGTTCCCGTGCAAGCTCCGCCTTATATTTATTACGATGATGAAAATATTGACGTAAATACCGATGCGTTTATGCTTGGCAGAGATGTTTTGACAGCCTGCGTGCTTGATGAGGGTGTAGCTCATGTGTCTGTTTACCTACCAAAGGGCGACGGTTGGTATCTGAATGAAACCGGAAAGCTCTATTGTGGCGGAAGCACGGTAAAGGTCGATTTGCCGCCGGATAAGCCTGTGCCTTATTTTATTCGTTCCGGCTCTGTTTTTCCCGTCGATGAGGGCGAGTGCTCATACAAATCCGCAGAAAAAGTCGTTTTTACCGTTTATCCTGTTAAAAACGGCAAATTTACAGCCCGTTATTTTAATGATGACGGCGAGTCCTTTGAATACTTAAAAAACAACTGCGTAAAATTAGAGTTTGATGTAAATTGCGATAACGGAAATGTGAATGTTGTTGTAAATAATAAGGGTAATGTAAAATTAACACCTGAAATCAAGCTTGTTTCTACGGATGTGCGTAAGTTGAATGTTACGGTAAAATAAAAATTTTATCTTTTGAGCTGTTACGGATAGTGCAGACGGAACAAAAAGCTTGCTTGATACAGTGAATTTAATTCAAAACAACAAACCGATTTCGTTTTTAGCGGAGTCGGTTCGTTTTTTGATTTGAAATATAGCTTTAACTGTTGACAATAAAAGTGGGGCTGTGCTAACATTATACAATAATAAGAAAGCAAAATTTATAAGGTTTCGGGGGAATGAAAATGACTCTTGATATGCTTAAAAACGGAGAAACGGCGGTTATAAAAACCGTGGGCGGAGAGGGTGCGCTCAGACTGCGCTTTCTTGATATGGGACTTATTCCGCACACAGCCGTAACTCTTCAAAAAACCGCACCTATGGGCGACCCGATAGAAATAAGGGTGCGGGGCTATGAGCTGACGCTTCGAAAAGCGGACGCAAGACTTATAGAAGTTGAAAAGATATAATATTTTATATGAAAGGTACAGACTATAAATGATATTTGCACTTGCAGGTAACCAAAACTGTGGCAAAACGACACTTTTTAATGCGCTGACAGGCTCAAACCAGCATGTCGGCAATTTCCCGGGTGTTACGGTTGATCAGAAAATGGGCGACATTAAGGGCACGAAAAATTGCTCTGTTGTCGATCTTCCGGGTATTTACTCGATAAGACCGTACACGCAGGAGGAAATAGTTTCACGGGATTTTATACTTGACGGAAAGCCCGACGGTATAATCAATATAGTTGACGCTACGAATATTGAGCGAAATCTTTATTTGACGTTGCAGCTTTTGGAGCTCAATTTGCCGATGGTCGTGGCGCTCAATATGATGGACGAGGTCAGGGCGAACGGCGGCACGGTTGATGTTAAAAAACTCAGCGAGAGTCTCGGCGTTCCCGTAATCCCGATAAGCGCAGCAAAGAACGAGGGTGTTTCCGAGCTTTCGGATAAAATGGTGTATGTTGCGAAAAATCGCATTTTGCCAAAGAGGATAGACTTCTGTTCGGACGGCCCTGTGCACCGCTGTATTCACGCAGTTGCGCATGTAATCGAGGATCACGCACGCAATATATCCGTTCCGCCGAGATTTTGTGCTACAAAGCTCATTGAGGGAGACGACGAATATTTTGCCGACAGGCTTGAGCTTGATAAAAACGAGCGAGAACTCATTGAACACAGCATAGTTGAAATGGAGCACGATACGGGTCTTGACCGCAACGCTGCTCTTGCCGATATGCGCTATACGTTTATTGAAAAATCCGTGACGCAGTCGGTCGTAAAATGCAATGAGAGCCGTGAGCATAAGCGGAGCGTTAAAATGGATAAGGTGCTTACGGGCAAATATACCGCCCTGCCTGTGTTCTTCGGCGTTATGTTCCTTGTGTTCTGGCTTACGTTTAACGTTATCGGCTCAAGGCTTTCGGATTTGCTTTCACTCGGCATAGGCGCTCTTACAAATTTGTGCGATAAAGGGCTTACGGCATACGGAATCAACCCCGTTGTGCACAGCCTGATTATCGACGGTATATTTGCAGGCGTCGGAAGTGTTTTGAGTTTCTTGCCGATAATCGTTACGCTGTTTTTCTTCCTGTCGATACTTGAAGATACGGGATATATGGCGAGAGTTGCTTTTGTTATGGACAAGCTTCTTCGAAAAATCGGACTTTCGGGCAGAAGCTTTGTTCCGATGCTTATCGGCTTCGGCTGTTCCGTTCCCGCAATAATGTCAACGAGGACTCTTTCGTCTGACCGTGACCGTAAAATGACAATACTTTTAACGCCTTATATGAGCTGCTCGGCGAAAATTCCGATATATGCGGTGTTTACGGCGGCATTCTTCGCAAAATACCGTGCGCTTGTTATGATAGGGCTTTATGTAACGGGCATCGTGCTCGGTATAATCGTGGCTTTGATACTCAAAAAGACCGCTTTCAAGGGCGAGCCCGTACCGTTTGTAATGGAGCTTCCGAATTACCGTATGCCGTCGCCGAAAAGCGTTTTCCTGCTTTTGTGGGAAAAGGCACGTGATTTCCTGCAAAGAGCGTTTACTGTAATTTTCCTTGCGACGATTATAATTTGGTTTTTGCAGTCGTTTGATACAAGGCTCAATGTCGTTGAGGACAGCGCAGACAGCTTGCTTGCTATGGTGGGCAAATTTATAGCACCCATATTCACGCCGCTTGGATTTGGCGATTGGCGAGCTGTAACGGCTCTGATTTCGGGCTTTACGGCAAAAGAGGCTGTTGTAAGTACCCTGTCGGTGCTTATGAACACGGGCACGGCGGAGCTCGGAACGGTTCTTCCGAGTATTTTCAGCGGACTTTCGGCTGTCAGCTTCCTTGTGTTTACGCTTCTTTATACACCGTGCGTAGCGGCTGTCGCAACAATTAAAAAGGAGCTCGGCTCACGGGCAAAAACCGTCGGAGTTGTGTTTATGCAATGTGCGGTAGCGTATCTTGCGGCGTTCATAGTGTACAGCATAGGAAGTCTTATAGTATGAGTAGGGCGGATATTATCGTAATTTCGATTTTGGCGATAGCAGTTGCGGCGGCAATTATTTATATCGTAAAATGTCGAAAAAAAGGCAAATGCGTAGGCTGCTCGGGCGATTGTTCGACGTGTACGCTCTCAAATAGGAACGAAAACGGCAAAAAGCCGTAAAATAAACAAAACGGAATGTGAAATTTGAGTTTCACATTCCGTTTTTTGCGTTCATTGATTATTTCATTTCATAGCTCTTGCAGAAATGAGGATTTTGCACCTTTTCATTTGTGCATGAGCAGTCGTGAGTTACCTCAATGACGGTCTTGTTACAGCCGCAGCCGTCGGTGTTGTACACACACTCGCATACGTCGCACTTAACGCCTGTATTTTCCATAATGTCACCTCCTATAGATGATATTATAGCTTGTGCAGGCTTTGCCGTTTTATTCGTGCATTTTCAAATCAAAATTTTTACAATTTCAAAGGGTGCCGAGCAGTTTGCCCGACACCCTCGTTTTTACCGGATAACCGACAGGGTCCAAACGTCAGTTATCTTGCCTGTGAAATTACATCCTCGCTGCTGACGGCAGCAGTCATAATCAAGGATATATCTGCGATTGTGATTTCGCCGTCTGCGTTGACGTCTGCCGCTACTGCGGAGGCGTCGCCGAGCGTTGAGTGGTTGTTTACGCTCTTGTCTATCGCAAATGCGTCGAATGCGTCAATCGCACCGTCTCCGTTAATATCTCCGAAGTAAACGTATGAGTAGGTTTCATAAACCTTTTTCTCCTTATCCTTCAGGAGAATGGAAGCGCCTGTTGACAATACGCCGTTAGCGTTAGCGGTAACTTCAACCACGCCGAGATCTGCGGTCAGACAGTCGGCAAGTCCCGTGCCGGTTTTGAACGTGTCAACTCCGTAAACGAAGCCTGCGAAGTTTTCCGTACCCAATGCCTTGTCGATTTTAGCACCTAATTGAGTGCCCATAGCCGTCAACTTGAGCACAGGCGGAATATACTTCGTTTTCGGGAATTGGTAAGCACCCTTTGCTTCGGTCGTACTCAGGGGCGTTGCGACGTCGCTTAATTTGAGAGTGAACGCCGTGTTGTCTATTCGTCCGTCCTCTGCTTCGGCGGAGAGCATTACATATGCGCTGTAATCTTTACCGCCTAAGAATTTTCCGTCGTCGGCAAGACCGTTGCCTGCGGTACAGGTTTCGCCCTCGTCCCATTTTCCGTTTCCGTTCTTGTCAATGAACCAAACAAGACCCGAAGCGTACATTTTATCCGTGGTAGCGCCCTTTGAGTCCGTTCCGATTACGGTAAGGTCATCTGTCGTCGCAGGGGTTTCGTCTGTTGTGGGTGCCGTAAGTCCCGATACTGTACCGTTTACGAATGCAGGTCTCGGGTCGGCTGTTACATAGTAGGTTGCCGTTATGTCGGAAGCGTCGGAATATCCGCTGCTTGTGCCGTTTTGGTCTATAAGCTGTACCTCTCTGCCGTTGATTATCAGCTTAACATCAGGGGCAAAGTAGTAGGTCTTGCCGTCCTGTCCCGTGTTGCCTGCCAAAAGCCTGAGAGAGTGAGCGTAGGTCGCCGCTTCGTAACGTGTGTTTTCAAGGTTTGTACGGCTGATTATCGGATAGCCGTCTGCATCATCTTCGTAAAGAACATCAAGATATTCAGAACCGTAGTTGCTGTTGGAAATCTCACCCTCCGCAAGCGGCGTAAAGGGAGTACCGCCGCCCACAAGCGGAGTGTTGAGCTTATAGTTTATACTGCGATAGAGACGGATTAAATCATGACCGTCTACCGTCTTTTCGCCCATCAATGTAATTATGCGAGCGTTATTCATATTGATAGGATGGTAGGCTGTGCCTATCTTTTGAAACTCGTCGTCGCTTTCGGGGATTTCTCCGCCGTAACGAAGGTCGCCCTCCTTCGGCTCGTCAGTTTCAACAGCAACCGTGTCGATATACACAGCCGACGGGTCACGCAGGCAGGGGAGATCCTCTTTGATTGAAATACCGCAGTTGTGAGCCTGATATGATTCCTGCGTGTCATATCTGGGTACATAGTAGTGTCCGTTGTAGTTCAAAGCGAAATAGCCTTGATTTGCGGCGGTGTTCATATCGGTTGAGTCCACTCGGGTAATTTTAAGCTTCATATCGTTAGTGATATAGTAATCACCGGATTCCGTAGCTTCCTTGAGCTGGAACTGATAGCCTTTTTTCGGGGTCAGCTCGTAGTAAATGAGATAGTTGTCGTTGTACGCAACCTTATCATTATAAACGCTGCCGACAGAGGTGTTGTTTCCGTCTCTTGTACCCTTTGAAATGAGCTCACTCGTCAAATAGGTTGAGCCGTCAAGCCATTCGCCGTTGGTACAGCGTACCTTTGTAATGTTCAGCTGAACGTCCTTGTAGGTTTTACCTATCTGCTTATACCAGTCGGGGCCGCTGAATTGTATCTCTGCAATGGGAACAACTACCTTTAGATAACGGGTGTAGCTTACTTCCTCCGTACCGATTTTGCCCTTGTGGGTCATTGTTATTGTAACGGTACCGGGGCGTTTTGCGGTAACAACACCGCTTGAGTCAACGGTTGCAATGTTCGTGTTGCTTGATGACCAAGTGGTAGTAACATTTTTGTTTGGAAGATTTGCGTCTATGGGTGTGTAAATCTTGTTGAGCCTCATCTTGTTGGTTGAGGTGTCCATAACAACCTTTGGCGCATCGTCAACCGTGGTGCCCTTGCCGTTGGTAGCATTTTGACCGTCCGCCGTAATATCCATACCTGTTATACGTTTGTTTACGGTTATCGTGAAAGGCGTACCCTTGACGGAGTAGCTTGTGTTCTCAACCTCTGCATAGGGAACAAAGGTGTATTTGCCCGTAGGTATCTTGTCCCCTTGAAGAATGAAGATTGACCATGTGTTTAGCTTTTGAGCAGACGGTTCTTTGTCCGCTGTGAGCTTTGATGCAGGGAAGGCTATGCGAATTCCGCCGTCGGGAAGAACCTTTGCAGACGAGTGATTTCTGAATTTCTCATAAGCCTCTGCGGGAACATTGCCCTCATATATGATAAGAGATGCGCTCCAACGCTTGCCCCAATCGGCACCGTCGAAGTTCGGCATGATTGATACGGTAGCGGAGTTTGCTTTGGTGTTTTCCATTTCCGTTCTGTCAACCGTTGTCGTGATTTTATGCGTTGAGCCGTAGTCCTTGCCGACAAAGGTGAATGCCTGCGGAGAATACCACCACTGACCGTTGTAATAAACCTTTGCACGGTAAGCGCCCGAGCGGCCGTCTGTAAGTTTAAGCTCGCCTGTGGACATTTTGCTGACGCCGCTTATACCGCTGTTGGCATTAACCCACTTGCCCTGTGTGCTGTTCCACATTTCCCACGATATAGCCGAGCCTGTAAGACCTGCCGAAGCAAGCTCTTCGGAGCTGACGGCTCTCAATCTATGTTCGTGATAGCTTATAGTATCGTATGTGTCGCCTGGCTGTAACGAATATGTCCATTGTCCGCTTGGTAAGCCTAATTTGATTCGAGGCATAACGAATATGTTTTGACGGGCGGTAAATTCCTGCTTAAAGCCGAAAGCGTCATTACCCTGCAAGCGAGCGACAATAGTCTGCTTACCTGTCGGCAAATTGCCGAAAGAAACTGTATCAAAGGTTGAGGAATATCTACACTCTTCCATTAAAACATTGCCTGCCGAGCTGTTGGGCAATTCATATCCGTATGTGATTGACCGATTGAGCAGGTACGGCAATACGCCGTTTGTCTCGGACGGTGTAACTTTAACGCTGAAACTTGTGCCCGATGTTTCCTGCTGTGCTGATATACCGAAGTCAAGACCCGACAAGTCGGGAGCTGCGCCGAAGTTCATTTCGGCAGTTCGGGTTATCGCCATTTGCTTTGTGTAGCCACGCCAAATTTCGTGTACTGTCAGGCGGAGCACATACAATTCGCCGTTTGTGAGCTTTAATGCGTCCGTGCCGTTGACAGCCTTAAATTTACGCATATCAATCGACTTCTCCAAGCCTGCATAGCTTGAGGCTTGAGAGGACTGATGGTTACTTACCGCTGTTTTGCCGTTTTTGTCAAAAATCTGCCATTCGGAAAGTATCGAATAGTCCGTATTGTTGTTGTAATCCCGGGACAATTCGGTTTCATAGCCGCTGTAATGCGGTGTGAAGTCGTCCTTGATGCTTACACGTCTTTCCTCGGCTGTAACGAGGTTGGTAGTGTCGGTTGAGAACGTTGACCAACCGGGGTCCTGCAGCTGCAAGCCGACATTTGCAGGTGTTTCTGCCGGTGTAACGGTTGCGTACTGATGAACTCTGCGTCCGGCAGCATTCGTTTTATTAGGGTCTGATTGTGTGATTTTTACGTTGCCTACAACATAGTCACTTAAATTTCCGTTGATTGCCACACCGTATTCGCCGTATCTATATCTTTCCGTGTTGGTGTCAGTGAAATATGCATAACGGTCAACCTTTGTTGTGTCGATTTCCACACTGCGAATAAAAACGTTTTTGGCTCTGAGACATGATATACCGCGTGCACCGCCCGCACCCTGTATATATGCGTCATTGATAATAAGGGTTGAATTATCGTCGGCGTAAATGCCAGCATAATTTTTTCCTCTGCCGTAGAATTCGCCGCCGTTGATTATGGCTGTACCGCTTCCGTTAATCTTGACTGCATGTCCGACAATTTGGTGGCGGATATTTCCTGTGTATTCGTCAACGTCCGAATACCATTTGCCGTAAATCTGCTTTGAGCGACCTGCCTCAAGCTTACCGCCGTTGATGACAAGCTTTCCGCCTTCATTAACAGTTATGAGAGTTCGCTGGATTTCATCATCCTTGCTGGTCAGCTTGCCCTCATAATGAATGTAGCCGCCCTTGCCTGCGGAGTCATAAATATAAAGCTCCGCACCGTCTTCTATGGTTATGAAAGGGTTGTACCAAGAGTAATCGCTTTTGTCAACACCGTAAACCAACGCATATCCGTTCAGGTCGAGGTGCTTAACACCTTTAACGGTTATGTTCAATTTGTAATCGTCGTCGCCGACATATTTCAAGTTACTTGTGAGCTTCAAATATTGGGTGTCGGGTTGTCTTAAAAATGTTTGTAAAACACCGAGTCCGAAATAGTTTCCGTCCTTGTTGCTTACTGACGTCCAATTCGGAGACGGGTTATAGCTTGCCGCTTGCGTCGGTATAATCGAAAGCGGAAGCATTCCGATAAGCATAATAAGCGTCAGCAACACGCTTATTATTTTATTGCTTGCCCTTTTAGGTTTCATCTCGATTCCTCCCTTTAGTGTGAAATGAACTGTAATTTTGTAAACCTTTTACATGGCGTACACTTGATCCATTAAGTATTCCGCCGTCATAGAGCCGTAGAAAAACTGGTCGATTATGCCGTTTTTCTTTGCGTCTCTGATTGCCTTTGCCGTCTGCTTCTCGGTGTTCGAGTCAACGATAAGAGCAATCTTACATTCGGGACACTCCGAGAGCACCGTTTCCCGAAGCTTCAGCCGTTCGCTTAATCGCCACGGAGGGTAGCCCGTAACCTCCATAATCAGTACCTCGGGCTTATAAAGCCTGCAAAGCTCTGCCGTATCATCGGGGGTTTCGGCACTTACGACCTCAATGTCGTAATCCGAATTTTCAAAGGCGGTCGCAACCGCATCGGCAAACAGGAAGTTTTGCATATCTACTATGATTTTCTGCATCGCACTACCCTCCCTTCGATGGCAAATAAGTATATTCCTGCAACTTTATTGTATCAAATAAAAAAGGCTCTGTCTGTCCTCAAAAGTGAGGACAAATGAGCCTGTAATTGTAAACAAATTGTGAACACGCAGTCTTGACTGCCGTTTTTTATATTTCCTGTGAGGGGTCAAGCTGATTTCTCGGCACGATAAGCCTTTTGCTGACGGCGGCTATAACCAAGCGGTTGCGGCTTTCATAGCCCGTTTTCGTAAGCATACGGTTTATATAGGTGCGTACCGACGACTCCGCAATATTCAGCTTTTCGGCAATTTCCGCATTGCTGTTGCCCTCGCACAGTAAACGCAGGGTTTCAAGCTCCTGATCGGATAAATCGCACGAAAGCGCACGACCGAGCTGAACGTGGGGCGTACTGTCGGGCCAATATGCCTTGCCTGCAAGCGTTCCCTCGATAACGCTTACCAAATCCTCCGAGGGTGCGTCCTTGTACCAAAAGCTGTCTGCGCCGATTTGCTTCGCCCTGTCAAGAAATCTCCCCTCAAGCATAGATGTAACCATAACGACCTTTATGCTCGGATGCCTTTTTTTGATTTTCTCTGCGGCGGCAAGACCGTCCGAGTCTCGCTCCGTGCAAATATCCATAAGCACAAGCGAAATATCGCTCTCGTCGCATTTTTGGGGTGCTGTTTCGGCGCAGGTCAACGCACACGCAACCTCGCAATCGGCACATTTTTCAACGCAGGAAATAAGATAGCTCCTTGCAAGCGCCTGATCCTCGACTATCAATACCTTTTTCATAAATACCCCCTATATATTTATTTCTTCGGCACGCCTATACGCAGTACAAAGTCGGGTAAGCTCTGCACACGCATATATCCGCCCGTTTTTTCGACCTTGCGGCGCAGGTTTGTAAGTCCTCCGCCCTCGACAATCTCCTTTTCGGGAGGTGTGCCGTCATTTCTGATTGAAATAATATAATAATTTTCGCTTTGCGTTACGGTTATATGAAGCTCCGTCGCTTTCGCATACTGCACGGCGTTGTTCAGCGTTACGACTATTGCGGAATACAAAATATCCGAATATTCGTCGGGCAATTTCACGCCGTCGGCTCTCAATTTAATGCCGCTTTTTTCAGCCTGCGATAAAAGTCGCTCCTTTGCGGTCATTTTACCCATATTGCGAAAGGCGATACTATGCTCCCACTCGCTTATAATCTGCTCACGGGATACGTTTTTGAGATTTCCGCCGACATACTGCTTTGTAACGGTAAGGCAAGCGGCAAGGCTGTCGTGCAAGGCTGATTTTGCCGAAAGACGTTCCTTTTCACGTGCAACCGCCTGCGCATTTTCGGACAACTCGGCGAGCTCTCTTGCATCTTTTCGCAGCTGCTTGTTTTCCTGCTCCTGCATAAGCAGTGCATTGTGAAGCTCCGTAACGTCAGCCGCCATAAGACGGATATATGAGCTTCCCTTGCCGTCGGTAACAACGCTTTTTTCAAACTGCCACACCGTTTTGTCGGGGAAGATATAGGTGCTTTCCGTGCGTTCTGTCGGTGTAACGCCCGTCGGCGGAGAATTCAAAGCCATTTCCATTTCGCCGAGATATTGCAAATCGCTTCCGAGCAAATATCGGCTCAGGCGGTACATCTGCAAATTGCACAAAACGGGAATTCCCTTTGTATTGAAAAAGCAAACGGCAAGCGGCAGTCTGTCAAAGCCCTCTTTTACTGCGTTTCGGCGCAGCAGCTTAATTTTAGGCATCATTGTCACCTCCGTAGCGTACCGATATAAGCCACGAGCCGTCCTCGAAAATAACAGAGCAACGCTCGGAGACAAATTCGGTAAAATCGGTATCACATTCAACCGATAATCGCATTTCGCCGTCAAAAACGGTAATTACAATCGACTGCAAGCCGTCAAGAGCTTTTTCAATGACGTTTTCCAAAAATTCATAGAAGAAAATTGCGGTGTCGCAGCTCATAGGCTTTGTCATCTGATATATAGCCGCCGCCTGTGCGCCGTAGAAGCTCAAAGCTCGCACCGTTTCGTCAAACGTAAGGCGTATTTCCTGCTTCGGAAGCAGTTCATACTCTGCACCGAGGAAATTCAGGTTTGCAAATCGCTTGATATATGAGCTGATAACGGTAATTTTTTTGAAAAGCCGTGTCGCCTCCGCCTCGTCTGCAGTTTTGCAGTTTTCAAGCATAGCACTCAAGGAGTCGCTCTGCTTTTTCGCCTTTATTTCAAGCGTGTCGTATATTCGGTTTTTCTCACGAAGTTCGTGCAGTTCTTTTTTTACACGGTACGCCTCTTCGAGAGCCTTTTTGTTTTCCTCAAGCTCCTTTCGTGTAACGTCAAGCCTTTTTTGCAACGCCACAAGCCTGCCCACGTCCGTTTGCCAAACAACATATCCGCCGCTTATTTTTGCGGAGGAGACACGCATATTTTCGTGATATATAACGGGCTTTTCGAGGAGGGGAAGCTCTGCGATATCTTCTGCGCTGTCGGAGCGTAAAATGATATTGCCGTCGCTGTCGGCTATGTAGCTGCCTATTCCCGAAATGCGGAACAGCTCGTCATAGTTGTCGTTCGACTGTATCATTCTGCATTGAATACAGCTTTCGTAAATCGCCGCATATAAAAGGCAAAAGGTTACGTTCATATCTCCGAGCCAACGGCGTATAAACTCAAAACCTAACAGATATAAAAGACCGTACAGAACAATTGCACAGCCGAACAAAAACGGAGTCAGCCGCCTTTTGTCGCCGTAGGGAATACGGCTTTTCTTAAACAGGCAGGCTAATGTAAAGGTCATACAGCCGACTATCCACACAAGGCAGGCATAGTAAATCGGTTGGTGGGTAAAGCCGTTGCTCGGATTACTCGGAGCACCGTTGAATGCAAACGCTAATTGGTGCAGGTCATTTGTAATGACAAATAAGAAAAGCACCGACGGGATAATCGCAAGCATACCCGTTTTTGACGTAAGACGGTAGTTTTCGGATTTTCCCAACGTCATGGCGATAAACACTCCGAACAGCGGAATAAACAGCATGGGAAGATAATAAAGATACCATAAATATCTTGATACTGTGGGATCGCTGACAAGCTCATACTTCACGGTGCGTAAGGATAGCCAAATAATAATAAGCGCAGAAATCATACGCAGATAATGAAGCACCTGCTTTTGAATTATGCGCCTGTCAAGAGAAAAGCCCCATGCGGAAAACAGCAGTAAATAAAGCCCTGCTCGGATGAAATTGTATTCTTTGCCGCCGATATCGAGACGTGCAAGTGTACGGCAGCCGTAAGCCGCCGCAATAATCGCAAAAACGAATATCGCACAAAGTATTTGCTTCCTGCTTCGCTTCACGGGGTAACGCCTCGCTTCCTCATAACGCTTTTTGCTCGAAAATTCGATATAGAACAAAATAAAATGAAATATCCTATATTTTAGTCTATCATAAAGCACGCCTTTACGCAACTTTTTTGTTTGAGCCTGCTTTTATAAAATTATGCCGTTCTGCGTGCCGTAAATCTCAAAATTTGCTTGATTTTTTACTTCTTATATGATATTGTTGGTATATATACCAATACAATTACTAAGAGGTGCTATAATTGAGAAGAAACAGCAGTGAGACAAAGAGAAAAATCCTGACCGCATGCGTCCGTCTTTTTTTGGAGCAGGGGTATAAGAATACCTCGGTCAGCCAAATCGTTGACGAAGCAGGCGTTGCAAGGGGAAGCTATCTGAATTTGTTTCCGACTAAGGACAAAATTTTGCTTGATTTGGTCGAAACAATGTTCAGCGGTCAGTTCAGCGTGGCAAGGAGCATTGCGGATCAAAATTTGCCGCCCGTTTTTGCTTATGCGGTGGAAACCTGTCTCCAGCTTACTCTCACGGAGCTGAATGAAAATCTGAGAGAAATATATATTGAAGCTTATTCGGTCCCCGACACGGCGGAATACATTTATTTGCACACTACGGCGGAATTAAAGCAGATATTCGGCGCAAATTTCCCCGATTACAGCGACAGCGATTTCTATGAAATGGAAATAGGCACGGCAGGACTTATGCGTAACTATATGGCTCGCAAATGCGATATTCATTTCCCGTTGGAGCGCAAGCTCAGCAGATTTTTAACGGCGGCAATGCGTGTGTATCTTGTGCCGAAGGAGGAGCAGGAAAGGGTGCTCGCTTTTATCGGCTCGATCGATATTCGGGAGCTTGCCGTTACGGTTATGCATAAGCTGTTTGCCATGCTTGAAATGAAATATGATTTTAAGCTGTCTACGGACGGCGAAACGGAGGGAACATGATGAAAAGCCGACTACTAAGCATCCTGCTCGTCTTTTGTATGATGATGAGCTTTGTACCGATGATGGCAAGCGCAATTGAGATTTACATTGACTTGGAAATTGTCGGTCAGGCAAACTTAACGCTCGAGGTTGTGTCGGGCGACAGCATTGACAATATCAAGGAGAAAATTCGTGATAAAACAGGCTTTTCTCCCGATGCGCAAAGACTGTTTTTTGGCGAAAAAGAGCTTGAGAACGGGCGCACGATGGCAGATTACAATATTCAGAAGGGAAGCACACTGCGCTTGCGTTTGCAAAAGACGGTACAGCTTGGCGCAGACGCACTGAATAAAACTGTAAACACAGCGGCCGCACCTATCGTGTATTTCGGGCAAAATCAAGAAAATAAGCCTGCCGCATGGCGAGTTATCGGCTATGACGGAAACGGTGTTGCCGCCGCAGCAGGAAAAACAACCTTATTTGCGGCAGACAATATGGGCTTGACAAAAATCGGCTCGAATGCCGCTTATGCAGACAGTGATTTGAAGGTGGCAATAGACGCTCTTGCAGGTAAGCTGACGGCGGCGGAGATGTCTGCTGTTGAAAAAAGGACGCTTGAAAGCGGAAGCTATGACAGGGAAAATACCGATTGCGTGGATGGTGCTGCGGTAAGCAATGCTGTTTTTTGGCCGCTTTCCTCAAAAGAGGCTAATGCGGTGAAAAGCGATTTGCGAGTTGCGGATCCCGAGCATCCGGATTGGGCGTCAAGCTTTTGGTGGCTGCGTTCCCCGAGCGAGCTTCCCAATGCGGCTGCCTATGTGGATGGCAACGGCAACATCCAATACCACGGTATGTACGATTTTCGCAGTGAGTATGGTGTTCGTCCTGCTTTTAACTTAAATTCGGACTCCGTACTCTTTGCCTCTGCTGCCGTAGGCGGAAAGCCCGAAGGCGGCTTGACTCCGATTTCAGAATACAGCGGCAACGAGTGGAAGCTGACGTTGAGGGACGGCAGCCGTAGCTTTTCCGTAACGAGCAATAAGACTGTTACAGCAGCGCCGGGCGGCACCGTAGAGATTACCTATACCGGCACGGAAACGGGCGGCAATGAGTATGTTTCCGTCCTGCTTTGCGACAGCAATGACAATGTACTTTACTACGGAAAGATCGCTCAAAACAGCGCAAGCGGCACGGCAAGCATAGCGATTCCCGGCGACCTTGCGCCGGGCAGCTATAACCTCAAGGTGTTCAGCGAGCAGTGCAACGGCGATTATAATACCGATTATGCAAGTAATTTCACAGACATTGCGCTGACGGTGGAAAATCAGCCTGACGAGCAGTTTACCCTCGCCCCCGGCGGCAGATACTATTTTGATTTGTCGGCGATGGATATTCCCGGAACGGTAAACAGCGATTTGCCGGACAGCACACTGCATTATGTGCCTTTCACCTATGTCGGAACTGTGGATGCCTACAAGCTCACATCGGAGACGGCAACCACCGAGGAGTATGCACAGCGGGAAAAATATCCCCACAGCCTGTTTGTGGCGGACTATGTCGTAACGCATACGATTAGCTGGAATGACCTGAATACCGCAGGTCTGATTTTCGGCAAGGACTATGTCGCCGGCGGCGTGGGCTATACGCTGCGTGCGCCGTCTGTGGGAAGTGACTGTACGGGTTTAGACGATTCCCAACGCGGCGTGCCCCAAAGCAACGAATGGGACACGATGCTGAACAAGGACAGCGGATATATCCAAAACTGGAATGGAATGTTTTCGTGGGGACAGGATGTTTCTTCTGGCGGCGCGTCGCGCCGTGCGATTCGCGGGTACAATTCGGCCCGCCTCTGGAGCAACAACGGTGCTACGTTCTCCTACCCGATCGTCGGTTTCCGCCCCGTCCTTGAGCTGCCGACAGGTCTTGCCGCCGACAGCCTGAAGGCGGTTGAGTTGGTCACGAAGGGTCGTATGCCCGGCGAGACTTATAACGAAATCAACATCATCGTGAAAAAGGGCGAGAGCTTCACTGCACCCTCTGCCGAGGGACTGCCCCTTTCCGATGGCATCTCTGCCGACACGCCTATGTGGTGGAGAGACGAAAACGGAAACTTCTATAAGCCCGGCGATACCGTTCCCGCGGATGTTTCGAAACTCTCCGCTATCTATGGCGGCTTAGGTCTGTTTTTGGATCGCGGCGACGGTGCGGTGGAGGTTACGCCGGACAATTATACCGATATTTTCGGCGACGGAACTGCCTCCTTTGTTCTGCCTAAAGGCAGAAGCTATGACTCTCTTGCGGGACCCGGGGTTCTGACAAAAGAGGATAGATTGGTATTTTATTCGACCGGCAGGCTTGAAAAGTACGGCAGTGTTTTCCCGAATCTGAAGCTCAAAAATGCCGACCTGACCTCTGTGAGCCTGAGCGAAGAATATATCGGAAATAAAAGCCCGCTCTTTATCACGGCGGACGGAAAGAATACCATCGGGAGCCTGAACGGAATCAGCGAGAGTTACAGCACTCTTTGCGTTATCGGCAACGGCTCGCTGACGCTGAACAGCAATCTTTGGGTTTTTCGATACACCCAATACGGCGGCGGCAGCGTTACTATGACGAACGGGCTGACAGCGTACAATCTTACCATAGACAGCGGCTCGCTTACCGTAACGGACGATACGCAGGCTTTAACGCTGCATAGCTTTATTTATGCATTCTATCCGGGCGACGGTATGCGGCTGTTCACAGGCTCTTCGGAGCAGGATGCGTCAGAGACTGCCATGCCGGAGTTTTCCCCCGAAGCACAAAAGCTGTATGAGCGCTCTTCTGCAGGCGAAGCATTGACACAGGAAGAGCAAGATGCGTTAAGTGATGCTTTTTCGAAGCGACAGAGCGATATGCTTGCCCTGCTTTCCGATAAGACCTATGTGCGTATCACAAACGCTTGGGATGTGACCTATCAGCCCGGCGAAAATGGCACAGGCAATACGCTGACGGACGTTAAGCTTTACAATGACGAACTCACGCTGCGAGGTGCATTGTTCACTCGCACGGGGCACACGCAAGTTGGCTGGGCGACCGTTGACGGCGGCGAAAAGGTGTATGGCTTTGAAGATGCTCATACCAAAAACGAGGCTTTGACGCTCTATCCCGTTTGGAACACGAATAAATATACAATTACTTTCGATACCAACGGCGGCAGCGAAATCGCACCCATTACACAGGACTACGGAACGAATATTACCGCACCTGCCGATCCGACAAGAGAGGGCTACACCTTTATCGGCTGGGATATGGAAATCCCCACGACCATGCCTGCCGAGAATATAACTCTTAAAGCGAAATGGAAAGACATTGAAAAGCCCACGGGCGAAATTATAATAGGTACAAATAAATGGCACGAATTTTTGAATAAGCTTACCCTCGGACTGTTCTTTAAGGACACTCAAGAGGTAACGATAAACGCTTCCGATAACAGCGGAATGGTGTTTGTATCATATTTGATAACGGATCAGGAGCTATCCGAAGAGGAACTCGGCTCTCTTGTGTACCGTGTGTATGATGAGCCGTTTTTAATAGAGCCTAACGGAGAATATATTGTTTATGCAATGCTTGTTGATGCGAGCCTTAATATAACATATCTTCGTTCCGACCGAATAACGCTTGACAATGTTCAGCCTGTAATCGGCGGCATTGAGGACGGCAAGATTTATTGCGAAGCACAGACGGTTACAATTAACGAGAAGTATATAGAGACAGTTACCGTAAACGGAACGGCGGTCGAGCTTGACGAGAACAACAGCTTTATTCTTCCTGCGGCAGACGGCGAGCAGAAGATCGTTGTTGCCGACAAAGCAGGCAATATTGCCGAAATGACCGTAACAGTTCATGACGGGCACACCTTTGGCGATTGGAAAGCCGACGGCGACGGCACGCATAGCCGTGAATGTACCGTGGATGGCTGCAAGGGTGTTGAAACAATGGCTTGCTCGGGCGGAAATGCAACCTGCACCGAAAAGGCGGTTTGCGAAATTTGCAAAGAGGCTTACGGAGAGCTTGACCCGAACAACCACGCCGACCTTATGCATATCGATTCAAAGGCGGCGACCGAGGATGCCGAGGGCAATATCGAGTATTGGCACTGCGGCGGCTGTGATAAATATTACAGCGACAAAGACGGTATAAACGAAATTAAAAAAGCCGACACGGTAACGGCAAGAATAAAAGGCAATTTCAAATCTCCCAGAACAGGCAACGCAAGCGACCTCGCATTATGGATTTCCCTGCTGTTTGTCAGCGGCGGTGTTTGCACGGCGATTAAAGCAAAACGCAAAAAATCGTAACGATACGGAGGTAGAATATGAAGAAGAGTGTCTACTGCATTATCCTTGCACTTTGCACCGTATTTTGCATTGTATTTGCTGTCGGATACAGCAAAGTGGCAAAGACCAACGCCGTACTGCCGGAAGTGAGGAATAACGGCACGGCGATTCAGTGGAAATACGGCGATGAAACCGATTGGCGTGACCTTGTTGCACTTACCGAGCTTACGGGTGCTGTCGGAGAAAATGGCAAGGATGGGGCTGACGGTAAGAATGGAATAGATGGCACCAACGGTAAAGACGGCGTTGACGGAAAAGACGGCGTTGACGGAAAAGACGGCGTTGACGGTAAAGACGGTGCTGACGGTAAAGACGGTGCTGACGGTAAAGACGGTGCTGACGGTAAAGACGGTGCTGACGGTAAAGACGGCGTTGACGGAAAAGACGGTGCTGATGGTAAAGACGGTGCTGACGGTAAAGACGGTGCTGACGGTAAAGACGGCATTGATGGTAAAGACGGTGCTGACGGAAAAGACGGCGCTGATGGAAAAGACGGCGTTGATGGTAAAGACGGTGCTGACGGAAAAGACGGCGCTGATGGAAAAGACGGCGTTGATGGTAAAGACGGTGCTGACGGAAAAGACGGTGCTGACGGTAAAGACGGCATTAACGCCAAAAATATAGAGGTGCAACGAGCTGAAACCCACATACAGTGGCGTTACGAGGGCGACGAGTGGCAAAATCTTGTTGCGATAGCCGATATAGAGGGCCCCGCCGGACAGAACGGAGCAGACGGAGCAAACGGTAAGACACCGGAGTTCCGCATAAGCGAAAATATCCTGCAATGGCGTTATGTCGGCGATGAAATATGGCTGAATCTCTATGACCTTACCGCATTAAAAGGTGCGGATGGCAGAGACGGCAAAGACGGTAAAGACGGTAAAGACGGTATAAACGGGCAAGACGGCAGGGACGGTGCGGACGGACAAAACGGCTCTGACGGCAAAGACGGTAAAACACCTTTTATCGGCGAAAACGGCAACTGGTGGATAGGAGAAATCGACACCGCTGTAAAAGCCGCAGGCATTGATGGCACAGACGGTGTTGACGGCGACAAGGGCGATAAGGGCGATAAGGGCGACCCCGGCGAAAAAGGAGATAAAGGAGATAAAGGAGATAAAGGAGACAAAGGCGACAAGGGCGACCCCGGTCAGAACGGCGGGAGCTCCGGGTATTTTGCAGCAAACGGCAGTGTGTACAGCGCGGGAAAAGCGCTTCCGTTCACGGTGAAAAAGAAAAGCGGAGGGTTGATCTCCTATAACGCATCAAGCAATAAGATCACTCTTTCAAAAGGGCATACATATAGCCTTGTGTTCAGCGGAACGATTGCAGTGAGCGCCAAGAGCGATGGCAAAGCATGCGGGGCAGCGCTCTTCGACGGATATAACTCTGAAATGGCGTTGGAGACGCAAACCTATGTGACTGCGCCGAAGGCCGGCCAAACAGAAAAGCTGACCATGGCGTATAACACCATATACACAGCGGAAGAGGATATTACTCTGACATTTCAATACACAACCATGCTGCTCCAAGATACGAATTTTAAGGACGCCCGGTACAACATAACCATAATCGCTCTTGACTGAGCCTATCTATGCAAAACGGAGGTAGTAAGAAATGAAAAGACGAATACTCAGTATCCTGCTCGCCCTTTGTATGATGATATGCCTTGTACCGACAAGCGTATTTGCCGAGGGAGAGACGAACAGAAAAGTTGAAACGGAACAGGAGCTTGTCAATGCACTGTCGGACGGCAGCGTGGACGTAATCACGTTGAAAAGTGACATTGAAATCGGCACTACCCTGACCGTTGACCGCAACGTTACATTGGATATTTACGGCTATATGCTTGAAATATCCGGAAAAGGCAGCGTTATCAGGATAAAAAGCGGCGGCCATCTGACGATAAAAGACAGCGACCCCACATCGACATACAAATTTACCCCCGACGCTAACGGACTGTGGAAGTGGGGCACAAGCGGCACAAAGACGGTACACGGCGGCGTTATCTACGGCGGCACGGGAACGGTAATGGGCGATTATACTCTCGGCGGCGGTGTGTGCATTGAACACAACGGTCAACTGACTATGACCGGCGGCAATATCGTCGGCTGTACTGCTACGGGTCCTGTTGCTTATGGCGGCGGTGTGTGCAACTACGGCAGCTTTACCATGACGGGCGGCAATATTATCGGCTGTACTGCTGTAGGCTACGATAACAATAATGAAGATTCAAGTGCTTACGGCGGCGGTGTGTTCGTAAATGTCGTCGGACAGTTTGATATGAACGGCGGCAGCATCAGCGACTGTACGGCGGTAGCGTTGAGTGGACAGAGCGTTGCTTACGGCGGCGGAATCTTTGACGAAGGAACGCTCAACATCAGCGGCGATGTGAGGGTCAGCGACTGCACGGCAGGCGGAACGGGCTCGGACGCTATGTATATTTACAGCAGCACGGTAAGCGGCGGCACATTCTGTGGCAGCGTTACAAACTGGGGTACAATCAGCGGCGGCACGTTCTATGACGGTGTTATGAATAACTACGGCACAATCTCGGGCGGTACGTTCTACGGCGGTATCGCTAATATAAACGAGGGAACTGTTTCCGAAATAACCGTAACCTATCAGGTCAACGGTGCGGATTATGCCAAGCAAATCTTGCGAAGCGGCACAGCGGCAATAAAGCCTGACGAGCCCACAAAGGACGGATATGCTTTTATCGGATGGTTTGACGGCGAAACCGAGCATGACTTTACGGCTCCCGTTACAAGCGACATTACGTTGACGGGCAAGTGGGCAAGGCTTTCCGATAAAACGGCGGACTTTACCGCTGCGGACGGCGGTGCGCAGGCAATAGCTCTGCTGAACGCTGCCAAAACAGGCTCAGAAGTCTCAACCTGGGACAGCACCACCAAGACACTCACGCTGAAGGGCATTTCTTTTGCTACCACGGCGACGATTGCGGTAAAGCTGCCCGACGGCACGACGGTTATCACGGCGGACGGCACGGAAAACCGAATTATCGGTGGCGGTGCAACGGTTTCGCAGGACGGCGGATATACAAATAGTATTTATATTTACGGAATTTATGTCGAGGGTGCGCTGACGTTGCAGGGCGAAGCAAACGGCACGGGCAAGCTTTATGTAAGGTCCGGCAATCATATCAACAGCGACAACGCATGGACTTATACCATTGGCGTTTATACGAAAGGCGACCTTGCGGTTAAAAGCGGCTCTATGACGGTGCAGGGCGGCAAAGCTACAAGCACCGAAGGCGGATTTTCCTACGGAGTTCGGATTAACAAGGGCGGCAATTTGTCAATCACGGGCGGAACACTTACTGCTGTCGGCGGAGAGTCGCTCAACATCAAGAATCCGAATGATGCCAAGAGCACGGTTTCCGTAGGCACAGACGTCGGTTACGGCAATATAACCGTTTCAGGCAGCGGTAAGCTTATTGCCGAAAACGTTCCGAGTATGGCAAGCGGCAGGCTTTCTTTCGGTGTGAATATGATAAACGGCGAGCTTACCGTGAAGGACAACGCCTCTGTATTTGCTTCATCAGGCTTCGCAATTCATATATTAAGCGGCAACCTGAAGCTTTCGGGCGGAAAGCTCCGTGCTTACACTGCTGCAGAGAACGGCAATGCCGTTACAGTTACGCAGGAGGGACGGGACAATGAATGCGGATGTATCGAAATATCGGGCGGCGAATTCGATTGTGCAGGTAATATATATATGTACCAAATGAATCCCGGCGATATGGTTGGTCTGTTTTCGGTTATCGGCGGCAAGGCTACAGTCGGTCGAATTTACGGTACGAATAAGCTCTCTGTATCGAACGGAACGCTTGCAAGCGAACGAATCAATGCAAATGCAGTGGAGCTCAGCGGCGGCAGCCTGACAGTGCGTGAGCCTGTTTATAAGGATAAAGTTACAGATACATTCTATCCCTTCTCCGCCATTTCCTGCAAAAACCTGAACGTCAGCGGAGGAACGCTTGACGCATCATGGGACTGGGGCGAATATACGCCGATCGTGTTCCCGAAGGATAACGATTTAGGTTATGCACAGCCTTTAATAAATTTGTTTGACAATACCGCCTCAATCAGCGGCGGTACGGTCATATTAGATACCGTATGCACAGGAAATACGGCACTCAAGGCAAAAGCTCTCAAGCTTTCGGGAGGTATCGCAGGAAGCGGCTATACTAATGAGACCGATAGTGATACCTATATTCAATCGGACGGCAATACGCCCGTAAAATTTGCTGTACGTTCGGCAGATTACAACAAGGTTGATGCGGCACTCGATAAGGCAAAAGCTTTGGACAGAAGTCTCTATAAGGACTTCTCAGCTGTTGATGCGGCAGTCAACGCTGTTGACCGTGGAAAGAATATTACCGAGCAGACAGAAGTTGACGCTATGGCAACGGCAATTGAAAATGCAATCGCCGCACTCGAATACAAGGCTGCGGACTATGGCAGGGTAGACGAAGCAATCACAAGGGCTAAAGCCTTAAACAAGTACGAATACAAGGATTTCTCGGCGGTTGAGGCGGCAGTCAATGCTGTTGACCGTGGAAAGAATATTACCGAGCAGGCGGAAGTTGACGCTATGGCAGCGGCTATTGAAAATGCTATCGCCGCACTCGAGAAAGTCTCTGCGGCTGTCAACCCGAGCGATAAATCCCCCCGAACAGGCAACGCAAGCGACCTCGGTTTATGGATTGCTCTGCTGTTTGTCAGCGGCGGTGCGGCTGTCGGCATAACGCTTGTCGGCAGGAAGAAAAAACGGGCTGAATAATTAAATGTTGACTTGCTCTTGCTTTGAGCAAGAAAAAAGCGTCGTAGAAATACGACGCTTTTTTTACATATTATTCGCAGTTTTATTTTTCCATAAGAGCGACCATTACCGCCTTCTGAGCGTGGAGACGGTTTTCCGCCTCGTCGAAAATCTCGTTTGCGTGCGCTTCAAATACCTCGGCGGTTATTTCCTCGCCACGGTGAGCAGGCAGGCAATGCTGAACCATGCAACCGCTGTTTGCAACCGAGAGCAATTTCTCGTTGACTTGATATTTTCCGCCGAACACGGCTTTACGCTGTTCCGATTCGCCCTCTTGTCCCATAGATGCCCAAACATCCGTGAAAATAACGTCTGCACCCTCGGCAGCGTCCATAGGCTCTGTGAACATTGAAAATTCTGCGTGCTTTTCGGCAAAGTCAAGCACACGGCTGTCGGGCTTGTAGCCGTCTGGGCAAGCAACAGATACCGTCATACCCGTTTTGAGTCCGCCGACGATAAGCGAATTTGCCATATTGTTGCCGTCTCCGATATAGCACATTTTAAGTCCGTCAAGATGACTCTTGTGTTCGCGCACGGTCATTAAATCCGCAAGCACCTGACATGGATGGCAAAAATCGGTAAGTCCGTTGATTATCGGAATAGAGCCGTACTCTGCAAGAGCCTCGACCTCGGATTGCTCAAAGGTTCTTATCATAATACCGTCGATATAGCGTGACAAAACTCTTGCGGTGTCCTGTATCGGCTCGCCACGTCCGATTTGCAGGTCACGGTTTGAAAGGAAAAGTGCCTGACCGCCGAGCTGATACATACCTGTTTCAAAGGAAACCCTTGTTCTTGTAGAGGATTTCTGGAATATCATACCGAGAGTCTGACCCTCAAGCCTTTTGTGAGATATGCCGTGCTTGTTTTCATATTTAAGCTGGTCGGCAAGATTGAGAAGCTCCGATATTTCGTCAGGAGTGACGGATAAAAGACTTAATAAATGATTCATTGTGTTTACCTTACCTTTTCTGCTACAAATTTGATATGCTTTTCTGCCTGTAGCCGAGCAGAAGCAATATATTTATTCGGCAAGGACGTTTTTAAGGATTTCAAGACCCTTGTCAATTTTGTTTTTTGTTACGGTAAGCGGAGGGAGCATACGCAGCGACTGCTTAGCCGTCAAGATAAGAAGTCCGCTTTCAACACAGCGTGCTGCGACGTCGGCTGCCTTTTTCGTTTTCAGGTCAATGCCTATCATAAGTCCCATTCCACGCACCTCGGAAACGTCGTTAAAGGCGATAACCTTATCTTTTATGTATTCGCCCTTTTCACGGACGGATTTCAAAAATTCGCCGTCAATGCGGTTGAGAATTTCAATCGCACCCGCCAAAACAACGGGATTTCCGCCGAAGGTCGTGCCGTGTGTGCCTGCTGTCAGGGTGCTTCCGAATTTCTCCGTTGCAAGACACGCTCCGACAGGCAGTCCGCCGCCGAGCCCCTTTGCCGAGGTAAGCACGTCGGGCTTTACGCCGATATTTTCCCAAGCGTAGAGCTTGCCCGTTCTGCCGACGCCCGTCTGCACCTCGTCGAATATCAATATTATATCATTTTCGTCGCAAAGCTGCCTTATATATTTTATGTAATCGCTCGGAGTTATCAAAACTCCGCCCTCGCCTTGAATTACCTCTAAAATCACGGCGCAAACCGTTCCGTCCAAAAGCTCTGAAAACGCCTCTTTATTGCCGACCTCGGCATATTTGAAGCCGTCAACAAACGGCATAAAAAACTTGTGATAGTGCTCCTGTCCCGTAGCGGTTATGGTCGCCATAGTTCTGCCGTGAAAGGAATTTACAAGCGAGATTATCGTGCTGCGGTTTTCTCCGTATCGGTCATAGCTGTATTTTCGGGCGAGCTTTATTGCACACTCGTTTGCTTCTGCGCCCGAATTGCAAAAAAGCACCTTGTCAAATCCGCTTTTTTCACAGAGCAATTTTGCCGCAGCGGCAACAGTCTCGTTGTAATAGAGATTTGACGTATGCTGAATTTTTTCTATCTGCTGTGTAACGGCATTTTTCCAGCCGTCATCATTCACACCGAAAATATTTACGCCTATTCCTGAAGTAAAATCGATAATTTCTCTGCCGTCCGAAGCGGTCAGGGTTGCGTTTTTACCGCTTGCCAACGCAACGGGAAAATGGTTGTATGTAGGCATCAAATATTTATCTGAAATGCTTTTGATTTCATTAAAATCCATTTTATCAGTCCTTAAAACAGAATATTTTATCCGTGAAACATTGTGCCGAAGCCCTCGTCCGTAAACAACTCCATAAGAATTGAATGGGGAATACGTCCGTCGATTATGTTCGTTTGAAGAACGCCTCTGCGGACAGCCTCAACACAGCAGTCGATTTTCGGAATCATACCGCCTGAAATAACGCCTTGAGCTTTGAGGGAGGGAATTTCGGAAACCTGAACATCGTGAATTAAGGTCGATTCGTCATCTTTATCCATCAACAAACCGCTTATGTCGGTCATAAGCAGCAGCTTTTCCGCATGGAGTGCAGCCGCCAAGGATGCTGCGGCGGTATCTGCGTTTATATTGTAAACCTCGCCGTTTTCGCCTGTCGCAACAGAGGAAACGACGGGAATGTACTCGTTTTCAAGAGTGTAGCTTATAACATCCGTGTTGATTTCGGTTATCTCGCCGACAAAGCCGATATCCGCTTTTGTGTATTTGCGAGCCTTAATCATATCGCCGTCAAGTCCGCAAAGTCCTATCGCTTTTCCGCCGTGCTTTGAGATGAGCTGAACCAAATGCTTGTTTACCTTGCCTGCCAGCACCATTTGAACAACGTCTATCGTCTCCTTGTCGGTGTAACGCAAGCCGTCAACGAAGCGGCTTTCCTTGCCGATACGGTTGAGCATTTCCGATATTTCGGGACCGCCGCCGTGAACGAGCACAACGTTTACGCCGACAGAGCGAAGAAGAACTATATCGGTCATTACGGCGTCACGGAGTTCCTCATTTATCATGGCATTTCCGCCGTATTTTATTACGACTGTTTTGTTTTGATATTTTTGAATATAGGGTAACGCCTGAACAAGAATTTCAGAGCGTTCGGAATTTGATATATTTGATATTTCCATATTTTTCTCCTAAATCACTATGCTTTTCAGTAAGCATCAGGTGCGGTAATCGCCGTTGATTTTAACGTAATCGTATGTTAAATCACAGCCGTAAGCAGTTGCGCAGGAAGCTCCCGATTTCAAATCGACAAGAATATAAACCTCGTCGCAGGACAAGACCTTTTTTGCAAGCTCTTCGGAAAAATCTATTCCCGAGCCGTCCTTGCAAACCTCGATTTCGCCGCCGTCGGAGCTGAATTTAACGTCAACCCTGTGAACATCTATATCTACGCCGCTGTAACCGAGAGCGCAGAGAATTCTGCCCCAGTTTGCATCTGAGCCGAACATTGCCGCCTTTACAAGCGATGAGCAAATAACAGCTTTCGCACAGGTTTTTGCGGTTTTAACATCGGAAGCACCCGTCACAACACATTCAACAAGCTTTGTTGCACCCTCGCCGTCCTTTGCCATCAGCTTTACAAGCTTTTCGCAAATTGACGAAAGTGCCAAAGTAAACGTGCGGTAATCGTCGTTTTTCTCCGTTATTCTTTCATTTTCGCAAAGACCCGACGCCAAAATCGCCACCGTGTCATTTGTGGAGGTGTCGCCGTCTACCGAAAGCATATTAAAGCTGTCCGCAACGACTTCGAGAAGTGAGCTTTTGAGCATTTCCGAGGAAATATTCGCATCCGTGGTTATGAAAGCAAGCATTGTCGCCATATTCGGATGAATCATACCGCTTCCCTTTGAAATTGCGCCTATATGACAGAGCTTACCCCCGAGTGTAAATTCGCAGGCAAACTCCTTTTTTACGGTGTCGGTGGTCATTATAGCGTTTGCCGCCGAGTCCGAGCCGTTTTTGTTAAGTCCCGAAACAAGCTCGTTTATACCGTTTTTTACAGGCTCTAAATCAAGCGGCTGTCCGATAACGCCGGTAGATGCGACTATTATATCGCTTTTTGAAATTCCGAGGGCATTGGCGGTAATTTCGCACATTCCCTCCGCCTTTTCAATTCCGTCTGCGTTGCAGGTGTTTGCAATTCCGCTGTTACAGACAACGGCTCTTGCCTTGCCGTCGCTTATATTGTTTTTTGTGACGGTTATCGGTGCTCCGCAAACAAGATTTTGAGTGTAAACCGCCGCAGTATCACATTCCTTTTCGCAGAAAATAAGTGCGAGGTCCTTTTTATCCTTGCTTTTGCGAATACCGCAATGTATTCCGTTAGCCGTAAAGCCTTTCGGCGCAGTAACGCCGCCGTCTGTGAATTTAATATCCATATATTTTTCCTTTTACTTATAAATCTAATTTATATTCGGGCGGTAAGCCCATAACTATATTCATACATTCGAGAGCCGCACCCGAAGCGCCCTTTCCGAGGTTGTCGTAGACGGCTGTCAAAAGTATTCTGTCGTCATTACCCGCTACGGCAATATCCATACTGTCAAGCTCCGCTTTTGAATTTGAAGCTATAAATCCGCCGTTGTCCACCGAGTCCGTGTATTTGACTATCGGCGAATTGTATTTTGCACGGTAAACCGATTTTATATCGGCAACGGTTTTTCCGCTGTTGAGCTGCGATTTGAATATCGGCACGGTAACAAGCATACCGCTGTAATAATTGCATATGTACGGGCAAAATATCGGCGTAACGGAAAGACCCGATATTTTTTTCATTTCCTTTAAGTGCTTATGCTCCTGAGTTAAAGCATATTCCCTCGGAGAACAAAGCTCTAAGGGAATTTCGTCATTTTCATAAAGTGCTATGCCCTTTTTTCCGGCTCCGCTGTAGCCTGACATTGCGTGACAATAAAAATTGCAATCGGGGGAGACGATATTGTTGTCAATCAGCGGCTTTACAAGTGCGATAAATCCGCTTGCATAGCAGCCGGGGGAGGCAATGCGCTTTGACGAGGCGATTTTTTCAAAGCCGTTTTCGAATATTTCGGGGAAGCCATATGTCCAACCGTCGCTTGTTCTGTGTGCGGTCGAGGTGTCGATTATAACCGTGTCGCAGTCCGAAGCAAGATCAGCCGCTTCGATCGCCGCAGCATCGGGGAGACAAAGGAACGCAATATCCGCATCGCAGATTGCCTGCTTTCTTGCGGCTGCGTCCTTTCTAAGCTCGTCGGGGACGGTTATAAGCTCAATGTCGTCTCTTTTTTTAAGTCGGTCAAATATTTTTAAGCCCGTAGTGCCTTGACTTCCGTCGATAAATACCTTTGTCATATTTTTATTCCTTTAACAGCTGTTTGATTCTTTTTGCCTCTTTAAGCACATTCTGCGGCGCAGGTCCGCCGAGAGAGGTTCTGCCGTTTACGCATTTGTCGAGGTTTATCGCATCGTAAACGCCGTCGTCGAACAGGTCGCAGATTTTCTGATATTCCTCTAACGGGAGAGTTTCGAGAGTTGAGCCCTTTTTGATACACAGAGCCACGATTTCGCCCGTCGCCTTATATGCGTCACGGAACGGTAAGCCCTTGCCGACAAGATAATCGGCACAATCGGTGGCGTTAATAAATCCGCCTGCCGCAGCCTTACGCATATTATCGGGCAAAGCCGTCATGGTGTCAAGCATGGGGATAAAGGTTGTAAGGCAGATTTTTACGGTATCGAAGGCGTCAAAGATTGCCTCCTTATCCTCCTGCATATCCTTGTTATAAGCAAGCGGCAAGCCCTTCATCATTGTAAGAAGTGTTGTCAGATCGCCGAAAACACGACCTGCTTTTCCACGGATAAGCTCTGTAATATCGGGATTTTTCTTTTGCGGCATTATTGACGAGCCCGTAGAAAAAGCGTCGTCAAGCTCTACAAATTTGAATTCCCATGAGCACCAGAGGATTATCTCCTCGGAAAAACGTGAGAGGTGCACCATAAGTATCGACAGCACCGACGCAAGCTCCATACAAAAATCCCTGTCCGATACGCCGTCGAGCGAATTTGACATAGGAGCCGTAAAGCCGAGAGCCTCCGAGGTCATATTTCTGTCAATATTATATGTTGTTCCAGCAAGCGCACAAGAGCCGAGGGGGCAGTAGTTCATTCTTGCTTTTGCAGCTTTCAAACGGTCACGGTCACGAAGCAGCATTTCCGCATACGCCAAAAGATGGTGTCCGAAGGTTATCGGCTGTGCACGCTGCATATGCGTATATCCCGGCATAACGGCATCGGAATATTTTTCGGCTTTTTCGCAAAGCACCTTTATCAAATCCGTTATCAACGCATATACGCTGTCACATTCCTTGCGAAGATAAAGCCTTATATCAAGCGCAACCTGATCGTTCCTGCTGCGTGCGGTGTGAAGCCTCTTGCCTGCCGAGCCGATACGTTTTGTAAGCTCTCCCTCAACAAAGGTGTGAATGTCCTCTGAATTCGGGTCGATTTCCAAAGCGCCGCTTTCAATTTCGGACTTTATGGCGTTTAATCCGTCAACGATTTTAGCGAGGTCGTCGGGTGAGATTATGCCTTGAGCGCAAAGCATAGACGAATGTGCTATGCTGCCTTCTATGTCCTCCTTATACATTCTGCTGTCGAATGCGATCGATGAATTAAAGTCGTTTGTTTTGGGATCTAAAGTTTTTTGAAATCTACCCTGCCAAAGTTGCATTTTATTACTCCTGTCACGCCTTTATTTACTGAATTTGCGATTATTTATTTCTTTCGTTGTCAAGCAACGCCTTGACTTTAATCGGAAGTCCGAATAGGTTGATGAAGCCGGTAGCGTCCGTCTGGTCGTATGCACCGCCGTCATCGCCGAACGAAGCCACGTTTTCGTCATAGAGAGTGTACGGTGAGGTTACGCCTGCGTTGATGATGTTGCCCTTATAGAGCTTGAGCTTTACGTCGCCCGTTACTGTCTGCTGGGTGCTGTCAACAAAAGCCGAAAGAGCTTCACGCAAGGGGGTAAACCATTTTCCGTCATATACAAGTTCGCCGTATTTCTGTGCAACAAGCTTTTTGTAGTGAGCTGTATCACGGTCAAGAGTTATCATCTCAAGAAGCTCATGAGCCTTATAGAGAATAGCTCCGCCGGGGGTTTCATATACGCCACGGGATTTCATACCGACAAGACGGTTTTCTACAATGTCGAGAAGTCCTATACCGTTTGCGCCGCCGAGTGCGTTGAGCTTTTCAACAAGAGAAACAGCGTCAAGCTCCTTGCCGTCAACCGCTGTGGGAACGCCCTGCTCAAAATGAATTGTGATATATGTAGGCTCGTTCGGTGCTTTTTCGGGAGATACTCCGAGCTCCAAAAAGCCGTCCTTGTTGTACAAGGGCTCATTTGCGGGATTTTCAAGGTCAAGTCCCTCGTGCGAAAGATGCCAAACGTTTTTATCCTTCGAATAGTTGGTTTCACGGTTGATTTTAAGCGGAATGTTATGCGCCTCGGCATAATCGATTTCCTCATCACGGGATTTAATATTCCACTCACGCCACGGAGCGATAATCTCCATATCGGGAGCTAAGGCTTTAAGCGAAAGCTCGAAACGAACTTGATCGTTGCCCTTGCCCGTGCAACCGTGACAAATTGCGTCCGCACCTTCTTTTTTTGCTATGTCTGCAAGTCCCTTTGCTATGCAAGGACGAGCGTGAGAAGTGCCGAGAAGATATTCCTCATATTCAGCTCCTGCCTTGAGGCACGGCCAAATGTAGTTTTCAATATAATCCTTTTTCAAATCGAGAACGTAAAGCTTTGACGCACCTGTCTTGAGAGCCTTTTCTTCAAGTCCGTCAAGCTCCGTGCCCTGTCCCACGTCTCCGGAAACGGCAACAACCTCACAGTTATTGTAATTTTCCTTGAGCCACGGAATGATGATTGAGGTGTCAAGTCCGCCCGAATAAGCGAGTACGACCTTTTTGATTTCCTTTTTGTCTTTTTTCATATTGCTACCTCCGAATGTCAGTAAAAGCGTCGAATTTTGATTGTGGAGAAATTATACATCGCCAACGCATAAAAATCAAGTGCTTTGTGTATAATTATTCAAGAAAAATGTATATTTGTACAATTTGACAACAGAATTATACGGCAAAAACGACGTTTTATGCATATTTTACGGACAGCTTGTTATAAAAATAAAATGTTGCGAGCTTGAAAGTGCGAACAGGACTTATTTTTACCTATCCGTTCTATTGCGTGGGTACTTTTAATGGTACTATGCACGTGATATGCTTATGTTATAGGAATAAAATAACATATTATTATGAAAGAGGGATAAAATATGGGACTTTCCGATGATGTAAAGAATATCTTTTCTATGGCAAAGGAGCTTATTGAAAACGCTGCCGAGGACGAGGGCGTAAAAATCAAGCTTGAAGTACCCGCCGAGGAAAAAGCGTCCGAGTCGTTTGACGATATTTCCGATAAGCTTGACGAGCTTGACGGGAAGCTCGGCGACCTTGAAATTGAAGCAGAGGAGCTTCTTGACTGCATAGATATATGCAGGTCGGAGCTTGACGACCTGAACGATATGGTTGATGAGCTTGAAACTGATGACGGGGAGGATGAAGCTTTTCAAGACGGGCGAGATAAGCTTTTCGACAAAATCAATAGCCTTGAAGCGAGCTTGGAGGGTATTATTACAATCCTAAAGGACGGAATATCGGAATAATTTTCAAGCGGAGACGGCACTGTAAGAGTTAGAAGCTTTTACGGTGCTTTTTCTTTTAACGGCTACAGCTTTAGTCCTTTTTCAACATATTACGACGTAATACGCTTGCAAATAAAACTATAATATGGTAAAATCACTATCACAAAGTGATGAAAGAGGGATCTATATGTTTTGGTTTATGGGAATTCTTGCAGGAATTCTTTTGAGCGTTGCGGACATTTTTTTGCTTACTCGCAAAAAGACGGCTTCGTCATGCATTCTTGCGGTTGTACGTGATGTGATCGTAAGCAATGCGGCTGCGCTCGGACTTATGTCATTTGTGCTTAAAATACCGAATATGTTTGTATTTTCACAGCACAGCGGCTCTTATCCGTTTAAGTATTTTGCTTTTGTTTTGGCTATCGGTCTTGTGTTCCTGTTCGGCCGTGGAATTGCAGAGGGCGTAATCTTCTTTGAACACGCAAAGCCGAAGCACAAGGTCGGCGCATGGATACTCCGCATTTTCTCGGCACTTTTTGCCGCACTTTCGGCTGCTGCGGTTACAGCTTCGATTTGGGCTGCGGAGACCTTTGCAGGTCTTACACCCGACCAGATGCTTATCAACCTCAACGGCAACACGGGCGGAACAAGCGACGAGGTTATGATTACAATGTTCCAGGGTCCGATTTTGACAACGGCTGTGGTAACGATATTGTTCTGCGTGTTCGCTTTCTCGACAAGGAAAATCAAATACAAGCTTCACGAAAAGCAGTTTACGGTTTTTTCGGGACTTGCAAGACGTCTTGTAGCACTTTTCCTTTCAATTCTTATGCTTGCAAGCGGAATTATGTTCGGCGTTGAAAAGCTTTCGCTTAAAAAGCTCTACACGGCATATATGGACGAATCTCCGTACATTGAGGAAAATTTCGCCGATCCCAACAAGATAAATATGACCTTCCCCGAGAAGAAGCGTAATCTTATTCACATTTACCTTGAATCTATGGAAAACTCCTATTTCTCAAAGGAACTCGGCGGATATATGGATGTAAACCTTATGCCCGAGCTTGAAAAGCTCTCAAGAGAGGGTTATAACTTCTCGGATCTTCCCGAGGGCTTCGGTGGCAACCCCAACTCAACGGGTGCTAACTGGTCGATAGCGTCAATGGTTAATATGTGCAGCGGCTTGCCTATGAAGGTTCCCGCAAGCCCGAACTCTTACGGCTCTGCCGACAACTTCCTGCCCGGCGCTACTACGCTCGGCGATATATTAAAGGAGCAGGGCTATAATCAGACTGTTATGTTCGGTGCAGAGGCTGCTTTCGGCGGACTTGAATATTTGTTCCGTCAGCACGGCGACTATAAAATAATGGACTGGAAATATGCGCATGACAACGGTATGATTCCCGAGGACTACTATGTATGGTGGGGCTATGAGGATGATAAGCTCTACGAATTTGCAAAGGATGAGCTTACCCGTCTTGCAAATGAGGACAAGCCTTTCTACTTCGTAATGGAAACGGCGGATACGCATTTCCCCGACGGTTATCTTTCGGAAAAGGCAACCGCACCGTTTGAAAAGCCCTATGCAAACGCAATTTTCTACAGTCAGGCAGAGGCTGCTAAGTTTATCCGTTGGATTCAGAGTCAGCCGTTCTATGAGAACACAACAATTGTTATCAACGGCGACCATTTGAGCATGGATCAGGCGTTTTTCAGAGATTTCGACCCGAATTACAGACGTACCTGCTTCAACCTCATTCTTAATCCGGCTCCGAAATGTGCAGCTGCTCCCGAGCAGCGCTTCCACAATCGTGAGTGGGCAACCTTCGATATGCTTCCGACAATGCTCGCAAGCATCGGTGTTGAATTTGACGGAGATAAGGTCGGAATCGGTACAAACCTCTTCTCTGATACGCCGACTCTCTTTGAGCGTGACGGAACAGACTTTGTTAATGCCGAGCTTGAAAAGCGCAGCAACTTCTATAATGAAAATATTCTTGTAGACTGGTCGAAAATTATCAGCAAAAAAGACGACGATTGATTAAAGCTAAAATCAATACAGCAAGAGATAACCCCCGATATGCAAAACGTATCGGGGGTTAAGCTTTTTATGCGGAGTTATTCCTTAATAATCGAACATAACGGTTTTGCAAGCCTCGCATATCGAAGCCGGAATTTTCGTGCGGTGGCTCGCTTTAACATCGGTTATTTTAACGAAGCCGTCGGCATTTTTGGCATTTTCAAAAACTCTCGGCACTTCGTTTGCAAAGCTGAACGCACCGTCTTTACTGCAAAACAGATAACCGTCTCGCATTTCTTTTCCGCATTTAGGACATTTCATAATATCGTCTCCTTTTATTATTCAAATAATGCCTGTTGACTTAATTTTAACATTTCCTGCATTTTTTCTTCAAACACCTCTGCCTTAATAAGCGCAATTCCCTCTTTTTCGTCTCCGAGAACGACAATTCTGTCGCCGTCCTTCAGCTTAAAGGTGTCTCTTGCCGCCTTCGGAATGACAATTTGACCTTTGGTGCCGATTGTAACCGTTCCCCAAATGTGCTTGCCTATGGGCGCAGGTGCAATTTTCACACTTCCGATTTTATCTGATTGATTTACAAGGGAGTCTATCGTAACGCCGTAGAATTTTGCTAATTTATCGCATTTGTCCACATCGGGAATTGTTTCGCCCTGCTCCCATTTTGAATAAGATTGACGGGAAATCCCTATGGCTTCGGCGACGGCTTCCTGCGTTAACCCTTTAATATTTCTGAGAATGACCAAATTATCAGCTAACATTTTGTCTGCCTCCTTATCTTTGTTATAATTATAATATCAACAAAAAAGCTTTTCCACCATACAAACTTGTCAGAAAAGTATTTTTTATGTTAATTTTAACTGCGTGGCATATAAAAAAGCAAGCAACAGTCAGTTGCTTGTTTAATATGGACGATTGCTTTATAATGTTATCAAGTACGGTGATTATTTAATAAACTATTTGTTGACTGAAAGGCTATGGTGATTAAGATGCAGACAAAAATGCAGACAAAGGATGTATTACTTAATTTAAGAACAAAAGCAGGCTTTTCGCAGGACGAGCTTGCACAAAAACTGTTCGTAACACGTCAAGCGGTATCACGTTGGGAAAACGGAGAAACCGTGCCGAATACGGAAACGCTCAAGCTGCTTTCGAGGCTATACAATGTTTCTATCAACACCTTGCTCGGCTCTCCGAGACAGCTGATTTGCCAATGCTGCGGTATGCCGTTGGAGGACAGCATTGTCAGCAGGGAAAAGGACGGGTTTTTGAACGAGGATTATTGCAAATGGTGCTATGCCGACGGCGAATATATGTACAGCGATATGGATGAGCTGATAGAGGTTTGTGTAAAAAATATGGCAAACGAAGCTCATTCCGAAGATGAAATACGCTCATATTTGCAAAAGACGCTTCCCACGCTTAACTATTGGCAGCGATACGAAGAACTCAGTGATAACGGGGAGTTTGAGCTGTTCAAGCAAACGCTGATTGACGAAATAAACGCTCTTGATATTGACGGTATGCCCAAAATTACAAGGCTTAATGCGCTCGTGGGGAAATATGTTAATTTGGAATACAGACTTCCGAACGGGCAAACCGTGAAGTTCTTAGATGACAACGCAACATATCTCGGAAATCAGCTTGAATGTGAGTTTGGTACAGACAGATGCTTTGGAGTGCTTGCAAATATGGATTTTATTTTAGTCTGCACTTACGAAGAAAACGGGGAAAATCCCGAGCTTGTGCTGTACAAGAAAAGATAACAGGCTCGTTTAGTCCTCAAACAGTCCGAAGCCCTCGACCGAGGTTACGGGAAGTGAGAAAAGGACTGCTCCGGCTTCTGTGCCGGGACCTGCTTTTTCAAGGACGGAACGCATTATTTGCGCTTTTTGCTCCTTCTTCGAAACGATAAATATCATTTCCTTTTCGCTTGCTATAGAGATGTTGAAAAAGTGCGCCGCTTCCTCCGAGGCGGTGCCTTTTCCGTGTATTACAGTTCCGCCTGCCGCACCTGCCGCACGGGCTGCGTTCATAACCGTATCGGTTCTGCCCTCATTTGCGACGGCAACAATCAATTCATAGCTTGAGCTTGTTTTCGGAAGCTCCTTTTTCGGCATTTCGCCTTCACTTAAAATGCTCATGCTTTTACCTCCGCCTATACTTTTTATCGGCACGGAAACCACTATGCCGTGTCCGGGTACGCCTATATAGAGGCGACGCTTAATTTCTTTTATCAATTTCTCCGCTTTTTCGGAATTTGCGACGGCTATTACTATACGCCGTTCGTTTGAATCGATACCCAACAGGTCGAGCATACTCTGAACTGCCGTTCCGTGAGCAAAAACCGTCAGAAAAATCGGAATGTTCATCTGCTTGTGTATTTTGGAAAGCTCTTTCACGTCGTTCGGAGAGACTACGGATATTATGTATTCCAAAGCTATGCCTCCTCCCAAAATTCAATAATATCAAGGTCGTCGTATTCCTCGGGAACAAAAATATTTTCTTCTTTTCTCTTGCGTTCGGAGATAAATCCGATTGCCTGAATTGTGAGCAGCGGCATCATGGCAACCAACGCCACAAGTCCGAATGCGTCACGGAGAATATTACCGCCGAAGGCACTGCATACGCCGATTATAAACTGAAGCATAAAGGTCGCCGTCATAGGACCCGAGGCAACTCCGCCCGAGTCAAAGGCAATCGCCGTGTAAATATCGGGAACGAAGAACGAAAGCAGCAGCGAAATCACATAGCCGGGAATCAAGAACCACATAAGCGAAATTCCCGTTATAACACGAAGCGCCGAAATTGCCATTGCCACGGAAATTGCGACAGAAAGCCCGAGCTTAATGCTTTTGCCCGAGATTGCGCCTGCGCTGACCTCTTCGATTTGCTTTTCAAGGACGGCTACGGCAGGCTCTGCGGAAATGACAAACCAGCCGAGTATAGCGGCAATCGGAACTACAAGATATTTAAGCTTGCCGTCTGCAAGTGTAATTCCAAGCACCGCACCGAGCGAGGAAAAGCCGACATTTACGCCCGTCAAGAACAGAACAAGACCGACATAGGTGTAAAGCAATCCGATTATAATTTTTGTAAATTTTCTTTTTGAGAGCTTTATAGAGAAAACCTGAAACAGCAGGAAAATAATAAAAATCGGCATAAGTGCGAGCGAAACCTCGGAAAAGCAATGAGGTATTTCCGAGAGATACGCCTGACCTATATGTACGGTGCTGTCATATACCGCCGTCGAAAATTCAGCCGTTGCATCAGCACCCGAGCTGAACAGTCCGAGCAGCAAAACCGATAGAATAGGACCTATCGAGCAAAGGGCGACAAGACCGAAGCTGTCCGCCTCTGCGTCCTTGTCGCTTCGAGAATGAGCAACGCCAACGCCGAACGCAAGGATAAACGGAACTGTCATAGGGCCTGTCGTTACACCGCCCGAGTCAAAGGCGATACCGAGAAAATCCTTGTCGGTAAATGCCGCTAAAGCGAAAACCACCGTATAGCAGGCGATTAAAAACCAGCGAAGCTTTGCACCCGTGAGAATTCTCAGCATACAAAGCGTGAGGAAAAAGCCGACGCCTGCGCCGACGGTAACAATTAAAACCTTGTTCGGAATGTGCGGAACGGTTTGTGCGAGCACCTGCAAATCAGGCTCTGCTATGGTTACGGCAAAGCCCAAAGCGAAGCTGACAATCAGTATCAGCGGTAAATTTTTCGTGGCGGTAAGCGAAGTGCCGATTTTACTGCCGATGGGCGTCATAGACATTTCTGCACCGAGAGAAAAAAGACCCATGCCGAGAACGAGAAACAATGTGCCGAGAAGAAAACTCAGCATAAGATCTGTCGGTATGGGAGCTATTGTAAGCGAGAGCACAAGGACAACGGCAACAATCGGAATTACGCTTTTTGCCGCCTCAGATAGCTTTTCGCAAATCATAATGTATTTGTTTTTGATACGGCGATCTGTCATTCGGTCACCTCTTTGATATTGGATTTACATTTTCAACATTGTTATAATTATACTGTATAATAATGAACTCGTAATGAACATTTCAAAAATCGTCGGAAAAAGTTTCCAAAGAAAAACGGCAATATTCCACAAAATATTGCCGTTGTGTTTATTTTAATTTGATTTTCGCAAGTCCGCCCTCGGAGGTTTCCTTGTATTCGGACGACAAGTCAAGCCCCGTTTCCTTCATTGTGCGAATTACGCTGTCGAGCGAGATTTTTCTTGTGTTCCAAAGGAAGCTCGAAAGGTTTACGGCGTTTATCGCCCTCATTGCCGCAACTGCGTTACGCTCAATGCACGGAATTTGAACAAGTCCGCAAATCGGGTCGCAGGTAAGACCTAAATGGTGCTCGATTGCGATTTCTGCCGCATATTCAATCTTGTCAATGCTCAATTCAAAAAGCTCCGACAATGCCGCAGCCGCCATAGCGCAGGCACTTCCGATTTCTGCCTGACAACCGCATTCTGCACCCGAAATTGAGGCGTTTGTCTTAATTAGATTGCCGATAAGCCCTGCTGTCATAAGAGCCTTGATTATCTGTGCGTCGCCAAAGCCGTTTTTCCTCTGCTGATAGTACAAAACCGCAGGCAAAACACCTGCCGCACCGCAGGTCGGAGCAGTAACTATCGTTTCGCCCGAGGCATTTTGCTCTCCGATTGCAAAGGCATAGGAACAAACTATTCTGTTCTCCCTCGTCTCGGCTTTTTCGTCGATGTGCTGATTATTGTAAAGCGTTTTGGCTTTTTTCTGAATGTTGAGTCCGCCCGGCAAAATTCCCTCGTCGTTCAATCCGTTGTGAATGGAGCGCTTCATAGCTTCCCAAACGGTTTTCATATATTCCTCGAAGCCGTCGCCCTCGTTTTCCTCGACATATTCCCAAAGGCGCATTTGCCTTGCCTGACAGTATTCCGCAATTTCATTGAATTTGGTGTGGCGATAAACCATACTTTTCTGTGAAATAGGCTCGTTCTCGAAAACAATATCGCCGCCGCCGACGCTGAAAACTCTTTTTGAGCTAAGTTCTTTTCCGTCTTTGAAAGCGGTAAAAAGCATTGTGTTTGGGTGGGGGAGATCGTTTTGTGAAAAATCAAAGCAAACGTCGCATTTCACGGGTGCAAGCGTCTTGCGAATAACGGTGTCCGTTCCGTGCCCCTCGCCCGTCTTTGCAAGTGAGCCGTATAAAACAACCTTAAAGTAATCCGCTTGCTTATTTCTCTCTTTGATGATTTCGCACGCTCTTTCGGGGCCGATTGTGTGAGAGCTTGACGGACCTCTGCCGATTTTGTAAATATCGGTAACGGAGAGCATACCCGTAGGCTCAGGCTTAACCGTAACTGACTGCGAACGCTCGTAAAAGGTGTCCATAGGCACATTGAAAATTTCCGCAAGTCTGAAAATGTGTGATGCAGACGGCTGTGAAAGTCCGCTTTCCCATTTTGAAACGGCACGGTTGCTTATGCCGAGCTGTTGGCTCAGCATTTTTTGGGTCATTCCGTTCTTCAGACGAAGCTCTTTAATTATATTGAAATTAAACCTTTCCAAAATATCAACCCCTTTCCTACTATATTACCACAGTAATCGTCAACTATAAAGTAAAAAAGCAAAAAAAATCCGCACAGAGTCAACTTTTGGTTGATTTTGTACGGATTGTACATATGATTATCTGAAATAAAAGCCGTGCTTTTTGATTTTATTCACATTCGCATATGATTTTTCTTGTGTGCAAAATTGAGGAGGGTGTTACCGAGAATTCGTCAAGTCCCCATTCGCAAAGCTTTTGAATAAGACGTGTGTCGGCTGCCGCTTCTCCGCACATTCCGACGGGTATGCCTGCTTTTTTGGCATTTTTGATTGTCATTTCGATAAGGCGAAGCACCGCAGGCTGAGTCGGGTCATACAGCTCGGAAACAGCCGCATTCCCTCTGTCAACAGCCATAGTATAGCCGGTAAGGTCGTTTGTTCCTATGGAGAAAAACGCAACCTCTTTTGCAAGTAAATCCGAAATTATCGCCGCCGACGGAGTTTCAATCATAACGCCTACGGGGATGTCGGCAAATCTGAGCCCGTCGTCCTTGAGCTCGTTTTTGCACTCTTCAATAAGTGCTTTTGTCCTGCGAACTTCGTCGAGTGTTGTTACAAGCGGAAGCATAACCTTTATATCTCCGAAAACTGCGGCACGGAGAATTGCACGAAGCTGGGTTTTGAAAATTTTCGGATTGTCAAGACAGTATCTTACCGCACGGTGTCCGAGGAACGGGTTGTCCTCTTTTTCGATTTTAAGGTAATCTATCGCCTTGTCTCCGCCGATGTCGAGCGTGCGGATTATAACCTCCTTGCCGTCCATTGTCTTTGCGACGGTCGAATAAGCTTCATACTGCTCCTGCTCGGTCGGGAGGGAGCTTCTGTCCATAAACAGAAATTCAGTTCTGAAAAGTCCGATACCCTCGCCGCCGTTTTGCAGTACGTTTTGTGCGTCCTCCGCCTTGCCGATATTTCCGTAAACACGCTTTTTGACGCCCGATTTTGTAACGGTTTCCTTTGAGAAGTATTCGTTGAGGCTTTCCTTTTCCTTGAGATATGCCGCTTGCTTATCCCTGTATATTTTAAGCTCCGCTTCCGTGGGGTCGGTAAAGACCTTGCCCTTGAAGCCATCGGCAATAAGCATTTCGCCGTCTGAAATTTTTTCAACCGCATTGACAACCGATAAAACTGCGGGGATACCCATTGCACGGGCGAGGATTGCGCTGTGGCTCGTAACGCCGCCGACCTCTGTGATAATTGCGGAAACGTTTTCCTTGTTTATCTGCGAGGTCATAGACGGAGTAAAGTCCTTCGCAATGAGCACAGAGCCCTTAGGCACAGATGAAATATCCACGCTTTTTACACCCAAAAGAATACGCAACAGGCTGTCTCGTATGTCCTTTACGTCCGAGGCACGCTGACGGGTCAGTTCGTCGTCAACACCCGAAAACATATCAATAAACATTGTGCATACGCTGTCTGCCGCCGCTTCGGCAACAGAGCCGTTGTCGATTGCCTCTTCCATCTGCGAGAGCATAAACGGATCCTCAAGCATAACAAGATGCCCTTCGAGTATCTCCGCCTCTTTTTCGCCTGCGTTCTTTTTAAGCTCCGCAGCAAGCGCTTTAGTCTCATCGGAAAAGTCGGCAACTGCCGAGCGCAGACGCTTTTTCTGATGCTCCGAATCGGTAAATTTTACAAAGGAGTAATCGAGGTTTATATCCCTTATAACAACAGCCTTACCTATTCCGAAGCCTTGTGATGCGCCGATTCCTTTAAGCATAAAACCCATCCTTTCTTTTTGCCGCAGCGATATTATTCTTCGCCGAAGCCCGAGGTGATAAGCTCTTCGGCCTTTTTGAGCATTTCGTTTTCATCTGCTCCGTTGCATTCTACGGTAATTTCGCTTCCGCATTTTATACAGCCTGCCATTATGTTCATAATGCTCTTGCCGTTGATTTTTTTGCCGCCGAAAACAATGTTAACGTCCGAAGAAAATTTCGACATTTCCGTTACAAAGGTGTTTGCCGGACGCATATGAAGTCCCATTTTATTAGTAATTGTAAAGGTTTTCTGTATCATGGTAATTCTCCTTGTTTTTATGCTTGCCGAGAGTCTGTCTGACTCTCGGCATTATTTTATTCAGTTATTTACAGCTTCTGTGCGGTTCTTTTTGAGAAGTCCGAGCATCAGTGCTCCGACTACCGAGCCTGCGATAAGAGCTACAATGTAGAGAAGCGGATGGTCGCAAACTATGAATGTGAAAATTCCGCCGTGAGGAGCAGGGCAGGTAACGTTGAACAGTGATGTAAGAGCGCCTGCAACAGCCGAGCCTACCAAGCATGAGGGGATAACTCTCAACGGGTCGGAAGCAGCGTAGGGGATAGCGCCTTCCGTAATGAAGCAGAGACCCATAAGATAGTTAACGGGACCTGATTTAATTTCTTCCGCTGTCCATTTTTTCTTGTTGAAGGTTGTTGAAAGTGCGATTGCAATCGGGGGAACCATACCGCCAATCATAACAGCCGCCATAATCCAAGTGTTGCCGTCAGCTATTGCCGCCGTGCCGAAGACATAAGCTGCCTTGTTGAACGGGCCGCCCATATCTGTTGCCATCATTGCCGCAAGTACGATTGAAAGGAGTATTCTGCTTGTGTCGCCGAGCGAGGAGAGGAATGCGGAAAGAGCTGAGTTAATAACACCGATTACGGGATTTATAAGGCACATGAGCAAGCCCATAATAAGAGTGCCTAAAAGGGGATAGATAAATACGGGTTTAATTCCGTCCATTGATTTCGGAAGCCATGAAAACGCCTTTTTCAGGAGATTCACTATAATACCTGCAAGGAAGCCTGCGAGCAGAGCACCGAGGAAGCCAGATACCGCTTTGTCATCTCCGACAAGACCTTGATTTTCAATAAGTGAGCTGAACGTGTAGCCGCTTGATGCAAACACACCGCCGATCATACCGGGTAAAAGACCGGGTCTGTCCGCAATGGAGGAGGCGATATAAGCCGAAAGGATGGGGAGCATAAGTGCAAATGCCGCTTTACCTATCCAAAATACGACTGCCGCAACGGGACTTGTGAAGCCGAAGGTGCCGCCGACATCCGCATTGCCTGCAAGGGTGTCGAACAGGAAGCCGAGAGCAATGAGAACGCCGCCGCCGACAACGAACGGAAGCATATGCGAAACGCCGTTCATAAGGTGCTTGTAAAGCTTGTGCCAGCCGCTTTCCTTTTCGTCGTCATCCACAGTCTGCTTTTCGCTTTCGTCTGCGTGATATACAGAAGCTTTACCGTCAACGATTTTTTTGATAAGCTCCTCGGGCTTGTTTATTCCGTTTGAAACCGAGGTCTTAACAACGGGCTTGCCGTCAAAACGAGCCATTTCGACATTCTTGTCTGCGGCAATGATAATTCCGTCACATTCTGCGATTTCTTTTTTTGTGAGTACATTCTTAGCGCCGCCCGAGCCGTTTGTTTCGGCTTTAAGCGGATAACCTAATTTTTCGCCTGCCTTTTCAAGAGCCTCTGCCGCCATATAGGTATGAGCAATGCCTGTCGGACAAGCTGTAACGGCAAGTATTCTGTAACCCTCGGGCTTAGCTTCCGGTTTTGCCGCTTCTTCGGGATATTTCTCCGCTTCCTTTTTGTCGATTATGTCTAAAAATTCGTCCGCCGTTTTAGCGTTGCGGAGAGCCGTGCAAAATTCAGGCTCCATAAGCATTACCATAAGGCGAGAGAGAATTTCAAGGTGCAAATCGCCGTCAAGGGGAGCAGCTATCATAAACAAAATGTCTGAGGGTTTTGAATCAGGTGCGCCGTAATCGACGCCGTTCGGAACGGTTATTGCCGAAAGTCCGGGGGTTTTTACGCTGTCTGATTTTGCGTGCGGAACGGCAATTCCCTCGCCGATAGCCGTTGAGCCCTGAGCCTCTCTTGCAAGGATAGCCTCCTTGTATGCTGTGCTGTCTGCAAGATTTCCTGCTTTTTCGTGCAGGGAAATCAGCTTGTCAATTGCCTCTTGCTTACTGTCGAGAGAAACATTGAGAGCAATCGCATCCTTTTTTAACAAGTCAATGATTTTCATAAGAATTCCTCCTTATTTATATTCTGCGTTAAAGACGCATTCAATTTCTTCACGTGTTGCAAGCTTTTCCGAAAAAGCCGTTGCGTTACCGCAAGCCGAGCCGAGCCTTAAAGCGTAGGAGTAGTCGGCGGTCTTGATATATCCTGCGGTAAAGCCAGCCACCATACTGTCTCCGCAACCGACGGAATTAACAAGCTTACCCTTTGCGTTGCCTATCTTGTGAACATTCCCGTTTTCGTCCGTGAGCATTGCGCCGTCCTTTGCCATTGAAACAAGTACGTTTTTAGCACCCATTTCCTGAAGCTTTTTCGAATATTTCACAATGTCCTCATCACTCTTTATTTCGACCGAAAACAGGTCTCCGAGCTCGTGATGATTCGGCTTTATCAAAAACGGCTTGTATTTGAGTACGTTTTTGAGCAAATCGCCCGTTGCGTCAACTACGCAGTTCACTTTTCTGTCGCTGACTCTCTCAAGCATTTGTTCGTAAATGTCGTCGGGGAGAGTTTTCGGGATAGAGCCTGCAAGGATGAGATAATCCCCGTCCCTTATGCCGTCAAGCTTTTTGAGGAAGCTCTGCATATCCTCTTGTGTAATTTCTGGGCCGCAGGCGTTGAGGTCAATTTCCTTGTCGGCTTTGATTTTGACGTTTATTCTTGTATCGCCGCTTTTAAGGTAATTAAAATCGCAGCTGATACCGTCTGACTTTAGCATTTCTTCAAGCTTTTTCCCCGTAAATCCGCCGAGAAAGCCGAGTGCTGTGTTGGGAATGTCGAGCTGTGTGAGAATGACGGAAACGTTGATACCCTTGCCGCCGTAATAAATCTCTTCGCCGTCCGTGCGGTTTATGTCGTCGGTTCGAAGATTTTTAAGCTTCATCACATAGTCGAGAGCCGGATTGAGAGTTACGGTGTAAACCATTATGCAGTCACCTCTTTCACTACCGTTTTCGCTTTAAGCTGTTCGTCGTCGCATTTGTCGCAAACTATGCAAGCCGCCGCAATCGGCGAGAATGATACAGCCGAGACTTTGCCGAATTTTGTGTGGTCGCAAAGCACATAGGTTACAAAGCTTCGTTCCATTGCAACCGCCTTGAGCATTGCCTCTTCGGTGTCGGGGGTCGTAAAGCCCTGTTTTTCGCTGACACCGTTTGTTCCGATAAACGCTTTTGAAAAATTATATTTTTGAAGATTTGAAGCGGCCACTAAACCTATGATTGCCTCGGTTGTGCTTTTTAATTCGCCGCCGATAACAAAAACCTTGCAGCCCTTGGCTGTCAGCTCCTTTGCGTGGGCAATTCCGTTGGTCACATAGGTCGCCTTGTAAGCGGTTATATATTTCGTCATAAGAAAGGTGGTCGTGCCTGCGTCGATGAAAACAAAATCGTCGTCGTTTATCTGCGAAGCGGCATATTTTGCGATTTCTTCCTTTTCATTTATGTTCAGCAGCGATTTTTCATTGAAATCCTCCTCGTTGTGGAGAAATTCCTGACCGAGAGCAGTTGCTCCGCCGTGAACCTTGTTTATTTTTCCGAGCTGGGAAAGAGCCAAAAGGTCACGCCTTATCGTAGACTCACTTGTTTCGAATTTTTCGGCGAGACCTGAAACGGTAACCGAGCCGTTTTGCCGCAGAATTTCAAGTATCTGCGTTCTCCTGTCGGTTGTAAGCATATTCACACCTCCGATATCTCTCTTTTATGCCTTAATTATACAAAAACGCTCAAATACCGTCAATAGTGTGCAAATAAAATCGGCGATTATACTTATAACTTGCCCTTTTTATTGTTAAATATGCAATAATATCAAACTGCAAATGCTCACTTTTGCACACTTTGATTTTTTCAATCATAAAAATACGCATGAAAATATACGATGAAACAAATAAAAATCCACCGTTTAATTCAAAATCAAACGATGGATTAGAATGGAAAATGCCTTATTAACACTCAGCCTAAGAAGAAGGGGAATTTATTTATTTGCCGAATTGACAATTCTTTTTATTTGTAACAGCAACGATACCAAACCGAGAGAAACGGTAAACAAGCCGAGAACGGTAAAAAAGTCGTGCCATACGAACATTTCCTGCGTTGTCGAAGCGTTGTTGTCATAAATGTCAGGATATATCAAGTAATTGAAATATCCGTAAAGAAAAATACCTAAAAGGCAGTGAGTGGCGGAATAAATAAACCTATTCAACGCCGTAAAAGCATTGTCGGATTTTATAATCGAACGGATAATCAGAACAATACAGATTATATCCGCAAGTATTCCTAAGACTGCAAACGGAATGTTCTGCGTGGCTTCGTTGCCGCAATAAGAGGACAGAAATTCGCCTGTTCGGGAAAGTAAGTGCGTCAAAAGAGACGTTCCGAATATAAGTGCAAATATAATAGTTACAACGATTTGCGTTATCCTTGTCCGTTTGGACTTTAGCTCTATAAATGCCGAAACGGTAAAGACAAGTCCTGCTGCCATAAGAAAAATACTGTAATCGCATGCAACGCCGAGGACGGCAAACACAAGCCCGACAGCCGCAAAGACGGTGTTTAAGTAGCGCATAATATCTCCTTTTAATTATAAATACTGTTATTCCATTTCTTCTGCAATTTTCATAAGCTCTGCTTTCGTTATCGACAACGGGGCTTGAATTTCATATATATAACCTTTTTTATCCCAAAGCAGAACCTGTGATGGATTTGTATATTCAATGCCGACTTTATCGGAATATACATAGTTGACCCCGTTGTCCGCAAAGCGTTCTACATCTGTGTCTATATTGTTGATTTTAACAGGAATTGTCGATCGTTCGGAGTTTTTTGAAACGTAGATTATCTCGTTATTTTCGTTGCCGAACACAGCATAACAGAGGTAACACGGATCGACACCGATTTTCACATATTCTTCTCTTTGCTGAGTATAACCTTCAGGTATATAGCCGTACGAGAAGCTGTCAACATAGCTGTATTCTCCGTCGCTTAGACTGAAATAGGCTTGGCGTGGGATAAAATATCCGTCCGAGGTTATTCCGCTTTTTTCAAGAGTGTTTGAATATATTGACGAGGTATCGCCGAAAATTATTGAGCCGTCAATACAGTTAAGCTCTTTTGATCTCATTGTCTGCTCTTGGTTTGAAAATGCCGTAATGCTTAAAATAAGAGTCAGTATACACGCTGCGAGCAAAGAAATTTTGATATAATTTGCTTTTGTCGCAAAGGTGCTTTTGCCGTCTGCTATCAGTTCAATTTTTTCTTTGTGCTTTTTTGAATAAACGGGAGGCTCTGTCAACTTGATACTGTTCACTTGATTTTCGCAAGCGGTCAAACATGCTTTTTCAAAGTTATTCATTACATTTTCCCTCCAATTCGTTTTTTAGCCTGTTGAGGGCGGATTTAATTATTCTTCCGACATACGAAGCGGATATGTTATACATTTTTGAAATTTCAACGTTTGAAAATCCGTATGTATATTTAAGGAAAATAAAGGTTTGCCAAAGCTCTGGGAGGCTTTCGATAAGTCGGGCGAGAACAACCGAGTCAAAGCCGTCAAAATAAGAAATATCAACATTTTCAATATTTTCAGTATCGTGAAAAGGATTTTCTTTGCGGATACAGTCTATCGCCTTGCCTCGTGCAATGGTGCAAATGAGATTTTTGCGATGATTTTCGCTTAAAGTCTCAAAGTGTTTGATTTTTAACATAACCGTTAAATATGTATCCTGCACACATTCCTCACAAAGAGCGTTGTTTTTCACCTTTTCGTATGCGACGGAATAGACGAGGGCGTTATACTTTTCATAAAGCTCGATAAAAAGCTCTTTATTTCCCGATTGGCTTTCCAAAGCTTCAACAAATAACACGGCACACCTCCTAAAGCATATTTAAGTAAACAATACAAAAATGTTTTTGTGCTGTCAACTTGATTTTTGAATATATATTCTACCTATTATCCGTATGATTTCAATAAAAATGAACTTGAAAAGAAAAATTTTGCAGGCACATCCCTTCCGCTTGTCCTGCGGTCTTATAAATTTTCAATTTGATAAAACAAAACTCCCTCTGATGAGGGAGCGTATGCTTGTATGTATTATTCGGTGGTTTTTTCCGAAAACTACCTATCCTTCTTCTTGTCGAGGATAGCGATTGCTTCTTTTGACATCGGGACGAGGATGATGAGGTTTATAATCGTCATAAGGCCGATTCCCACGTCGCCGAGATCCCAAACGACCGTGTATTCCTGCAAGCCGCCGATAAAGAGCATTACGAGTGCGATAATTTTATAAATCGTCTGACTTGTCCAGTTATTTCCGAAAATGTACGCAACGTTCGAGCGAGCGTAGAAAAGTATTCCGAGGAAGGTCGAGAAGCTGAACAGGAAAAGAATTACCGCAATGAATATTGTTCCCGCATAGCCTAAATGGTACTGCATAGCGGTCTGGAGCAGCTGCATACCCTGCAAGCCGTCTGTCAATTCTCTCGGAACGAGCAGCATAATCATTGCCGTACAGGTGCAGATAACCATTGTGTCGATTATAACGCCGAGAGCCTGTACCATACCGACCGTTTCGGGCTTTTTACCCTCTGCCGCAGCCGCCGCACAAGGAGCAGAGCCTGAGCCTGCTTCGTTTGAGAACAAGCCTCTTTTAATGCCGTTCATAAGCACCGCACCGAAGCCGCCGCCTGCAATTTGCTTTATGCCGAACGCCTCTTGGAATATTCTTGAAAATACCGACGGCATAAGCGTTATGTTTTTGCAGATGATGAAAAGCGTGATTACAAAGTAAAGCACAGCCATAATCGGAACGATAATATCGAGGATTTTAACGGTTGCGTTTTTACGGAGAACGATTATCGCCGCAAGCACAACAATTGCGATTGTCGTGTAAAGCGGAGGGATTGAAAAAGCGTTCTCAAAGGATGACGAAACCGAGTTGCTGATAACCTGACTTATACCGCACCAACAGATAAGACCGAAAATTGCAAACAAAACGGCGAGAACGGATTTGTTGATTTTTTTCTTTCTCTTTTCTTCGATGAAATCGTGTATGTAATAAGCAGGGCCGCCGTGATAGCCGCCGTAAAGCGGGTCTTTCTTTTTGTGAAGCTGAGCGAGTGCGCCCTCAACATAAGCGGTTGAAGCGCCGAGGAATGCGGAAACCCACATCCAGAAAACAGCACCTGCTCCGCCGACAGAAATTGCGGCAACAACGCCGACTAAGTTTCCCATACCTACTCTCGTAGCGGTGGAAACAATCAAAGTCTGAAATGTCGAAAGACTGCTGCTGTCGTCGTTTTTATCGCCGAGTGCCCTAATCATTTGGGGAAATTTTCTAATCGGCATAAACTTCGTTCGGACAGTAAAAAATAAGCCTGCCGGAATTAGCAGGACAACAAGTAGGGGAATTCCTATCGTTGTGTTTGCCAAGTGGATGGTGAACAAATCTCCCCAAAGGAATTTGTACACCGCTTCAATAAGCTGTGTCATAACAAATTTGCAAAGGTCGAATTTTCAGACCCTTGCTCTCCCTTTTCATAATAATTAACCCTAAATACCATTATATCATAGATTTTCTTGAACTTCAATCAAATAAAATGTCGGCAGTCAATATTTCTTCCGTTTCGCCTGCTTTTGCGATAATTTTCCCGTCTTTTCCGCAGAAAAGCGAGCTTCCGCCGTAGACGGTTTCGCCTGCCGTACCGCAGGAGTTGCAAACTGCATAGTAAACGCCGTATTTTTCGGCGTGTGTCTTTGCGAGTGCTTCAAGCTGATTTACACGCACATTCGGCCATTGCGATACCGTGAAAACAAGGCTTGAATTTTCCGAAGCGGCTTTTACGGGGTTGTCAAAGCGAATGTCAAAGCAGATTATGACAGCGCATTTTATCCCGTCAAGCGTAAACGTGCAAGGACTGTTGCCTGCCGTGAAATACCTGTCCTCGTCCATCGGATAGAAAAGATTTGTCTTGTCATATTCTAAAACGAGCCTTCCGCTTCGGTCAAAAACGCAAGCGGTGTTATATCGCTTTCCGTTTCTTATGTTGGCTACGCTTCCTGCGACAATATTTATATTAAGTTCTTTTGCCAATGAGCCGATTTGCGATTTAACCCGTTCACAGTCCTTGCCTAAAAGTGCTTCAAAATTGCTTTTCGGTAAAAATCCCGTGTTCCACATTTCAGGCAAAACCGCCGTGTCGCAACCGCCCTTTGCCGCTTTTCGAATAAGAAAATCAGCCCGATTAAAATTTTCATCGGGCTTTTCATATGTCATATTCATTTGTATAAGACTGATTTTCATAAGCTCACCGTCAAATCGTTTTTTCAGCGTGCCTTGTAACGTGGCAGCCGATATTTACCGCCGCAGGTAAGCCTGCAATGTGCGTTGGCGCAGTTTCGATATTAACTGCAAGTGCTGTTGTTTTTCCGCCGAAGCCCTGCGGACCTATATCGGTTTCGTTTATTCTCCTGAGAAGCTCTGCTTCCATTTCGCTGTATAAAGGGTTGGAATTTCTGACGCTGACCTCACGGCAAAGAGCCTCTTTTGCAAGATATGCGCACTGTTCGAAATCTCCGCCGAAGCCTACGCCCACGACCATAGGGGGACAGGGATTGCCGCCTGCGGATTTTACCGTGTCGAGTACGAAATTCATCAAATCTTCCTTTGTAGCCGACGGAGTGAACATTTTGAGCTTGCTCATATTTTCACTGCCGAAGCCCTTTGGACAAGCCTTGATTTTAACGCTTTCGCCCGGAACGATTTTTGTGTGAATAACGGCAGGGGTGTTGTCCTGCGTGTTAACACGGTCAAGCGGATCACGAACAACGGATTTTCTTAAAAGCCCGTCGGTGTATCCGTCCGCAACGCCCGAATTTATGCTCTCGTAAAGGTCGCCGCCTACAAAATGCACATCTTGACCTATTTCAATAAAAATAACCGCCATTCCCGTATCCTGACAGATAGGAATATTAAGCTCCTTAGCGCAGTCAAGGTTGTTGATAAGCTCGCCCATAATCTTTTTCGGAAGCTCATCCGTTTCAGCTCTTTGACCGCATTTTATGCAATCGCAAAGGTCGTCGGGCAAAATTTTATTAGCCCTGATAACAAGCTCCTTTACTGTATCTCTGACTGTTTGAACATTTATCTCTCTCATTATGCCACCTAAAAAATATGCAGGCAAAAATGCCTGCACCGTTATTTTACTTTCTTCTTGAATATGAACTGCGTTTGCCGTCGGTCGCTCTTTTAAGGTCGGTCATTTTCTCGTCGCTGACCTGCTTGAACTTAGCCATCATATCCTCAAAGGACATAGGGCCGTCATTCTTGGGCTCGGGAGTTCCTTTCCAAACGTTGGAAGCGTTATTCCTCGGCTTGCCGTTTCGCCTCGGCTTATCACGCTGCTGCTCGTCTGACTCCGGATTGTCCGAAGCCTTCTTAATCGAAAGGCTGATTTTGCCCTCTGGCGTGACGTCGATAACCTTAACCTTGACCTGCTGGCCCTCTTTAAGGTGATCGTGGATGTCATTGACATAGCTTGATGACACCTCGGAAATATGTACCATACCGGTTTTATTGTCAGGCAAGCTGACGAAAGCACCGAAATTGGTTAATCCTGTAACTTTTCCCTCAAGTATTGCGCCGATCTCGACCATAAAAAAGATAGTTCCTCCCCGAAAACAAATTCAGTTGTTAGGCGTTATATTGTAATATACCTTTTCTCCCGGTTTAACATAGCCCAGCTTTTCACGGGCAACACGCTCGATGTAGCTGTCCTTATCGCTGTTGTCGATAACATCCTGCAAACGCTCGTTTTCGGCAACCTGCTGCTCGTATTGAGCGTTCAACTCATCGACCTTGTTTTTGCGGTCTTTTATGTCCATTTGAGTATTGATAAGGCTGATTATAAAATAGCCTGCAACAAGAAGTAAACATACGGTAAGGATAAAACTGAATTTCTGCTTTTTAGGAGCTTTTTTCGTTTTCTTCGCTTTCATATTTTTTCTTCACTTCCGTCCTCTTTGGTTTATGACATAATTTGTGTATATTATTATTTAGATTATATAACAAAGACTTGTCGTTTTGCAAGAGGATTTTTGCGTTTTTTATTGATTTTTTCGTTGAGTTTCGGGATTTTACCGCCGCTTTTTTTATAAATACGGATACTCTTGAGAAAATTTTACGAAAAGGAGTGAATATAAAATGAAATATCTTTTTGAAAAACGCTTTGACTTTTTCGACGGTTTTTGTCGAAAACTTTACCGCTATTATTCCGAAAGAAAGGTAATAAATAAAAAAGCCGAGCGCTTCGCCGAACAGGATATAAAACCTAAGTTGTCCGTCGGTCACGGTAAGGCAAAAAAGAAAGGTTGCCACCGAGGCTGTGAATACAAATATAAAATCGGTTATATATAACGCTCTTTTTGAGGAGGAAACGCTCATTCTGACGACACGCAAAAGGTCATAGAGCACACCGATTAAAACGCCGAAGCCGAGAGAGAAAAGAAAATTTTTCGCCTGTGAGGAAAGGCTTGTTATATACTCCATTATCTGAATACCTTAGAGAAAAAGCCGCCGCCCGACTGCCGTTCCTCTTTGTCGGCATAGACAAGAGCATAAATATCGCCCTCGACAAGCAGTTCGCCCATTTCAAGGCTCAGCCTGTTTATATGTAAATCGTTGCCCTTGACAGTGAGCTCACCCATCTCCGTATATACCACGACAGATTGCTCGTCGAAGCTGTCAATATCGGAAACTCCCGATACGGTAAGATGACGCCTGTCCTCCATTATTATATTGTGTGGAGCTCGCTGATTTGTTATTCCGCTGTTTTCTGCCATGCAAAAACCTCCTTTGTCCATATAATATGCCTTGATAGCATATAATATAATATGAAAACAAAGGAGATTTAATTACGGTTTGTCTGATTTTTAATGCGTTCTTTCTATTATAAGCTCGTAGTCGTCGGGCTCTTTGTTATAAAGTGCCTGCTTTATCAAATCGGTGCTCTTGTGTAAGTCTTTGAATTTCTTGAAATGTGAGAGCTTGCCCACAACACAGTCGATTATTGCAGAAAACGCTTGATATTCGGGCGTGTCGGGGGAATAAGGCTCGTTTCCACGGTAAACGTTTTGCAAGACCTCAAGAAGAAAATCTCTGATTTTTATATTTTTAACGCTGTCGGGAATTTTCCTTGAAATTAAGAAAAATCTTCCGAGACTGCCGAACGTCCATTTTTTAAGTCCTTTTCCGATTATCTGAAGCGGAATTTTTAATTTATACACCTGCTCCTTCGTCATACTGAAGCCTGAGCCCAATTCTGCAAGGTGGTCAATGTCATCTGCCGCAGAGTCGAGTATATCATTTAAGAAGAAAAGGAAATGGTGTCTTAAATATTCGTCAACGGACAAGCCGTTTCTGTCCCATTCAAAGTCGTCTACGGTCTGCGTTTTGATGTCGATTGCTTTATCGTCTATATGTACCTTTCTTATGCAGGACGGATAGCCTACCATTGACGAGGTGTTCACGTCATAATATACATTGCCCTTTGCCGTAACCTTTTTAGCAATGTTTTGCATATGCGTATGACCCGTAAACATAACCTCAATGCCCTTGTCGGCAAGGAAGGTGGTCGTTTTATCCCAATCGCCGAGCATATCACGGGCGGAGATAAGCGGATATATCGCAGACGGCGGAAGCGTCGGATGGTGCGTCATTGCGAAGATATAATCGCCTGCCGTGTGAGCCTCGTCAATCTGCTGTTCTATCCATTTTAATTGATTTTCGGAGTATCCGCAGAAAACTCTGTCGCCGTCGTCATTGAGGCACAGAAGCCTGTAACCGTCCTGCAATTTAACGCAGTAGGAGTGGCTCTCCCTGTCAATGCTCAAAGCCTTGTTAAGCCCGTACTCAAAGTACATATCAAAAAGCTCTTCCCTTGAGGTGTTTGTCGCAGGAACAGTCTTGTCGCCGACACATTTTTTTGCCATACCCGTATTGTTGCCCTCAACGTAATAATCGTGCGTTGCGGTTATAAGGTAAATGTCCTTGCCTGCGTCTTTAAGGCGTTGCAATCTCGGAAGCAGATCGAGATGACTTTCCATAGCACCGTCATTTGTGAGGTCGCCGTCTATCAAAACTATTTTTGTGTCGGTATCGGCAATCAGCTTGTTGAAATATGCGTCGATAATCGCACCCGTCTCCGCAAGGCACTTTTGCTCTCTTGCATTGATTTTATCATAAGCCTTTCCGCTTGTGCCGAGAGCCTCGCCGTAGTGGTGTAAATCCGTTATCAAATAAAAATCCAAAGGGGAAGCCATATTTTTACCTCCTTAGAGCCTTTTTATTCATTATGAATTACTTGTGCCGAAATGTCAACTAATATAATGCTTCGTAAATCACGCCGAGCCTGTCAAAAAGCAGCTCGTCAATGTCGGGAGTGCGATATTCGGGGAAATCATCTGCATCGGTTATCGGAATTGAAAACAAAAAAGACGTCCTTTCTCCGTCCGAATTCATCAGCATACAGCCGTTGTAAAGCCTTGCGGTTTTTGAAATGAAATTCAAGCCGCCCGTGCCGTCAAGTGAGTGAAAATAATTGTCGATCGGAAAATCCCCCGAGCTTTCAAAGGAAAACACGGCTCTGTCGCCTATCCTTTCAAGACAAATACCGATATAATCTCCGTGGGAATACTTGACGGAATTAGAAACGGCATTTAATATTGCCCTCGTTATGAGCTTCGGGTCGGCAAGTGTAAAAATATCGTCGCTGTCGGTCAGGAAAATCAGACGCTTTTCGCTTTCGCACAGTACCGCATCACAGCAAAAGACAAGATTTTCGGCTAACTGCGTAAGATTGCATTTATATTTGCAGGGCTTTTCGGGGAAATCGAGATTGTTTATTTTGCGAAGCAGAAAGAAAGCGCTTTTAAGCAAATTTTCCTTACAGGTGCAGTCCGAAAGTATAATTTCATCAAAAACGGCTTGCAGCTTTTCTCTTGCACAAGGGAAATCGGCATCGGGGAAAATCATACGGTTTATCTGCTCAAATTCGTGACAAAAGTTCATTATATGCACAACTCCTTTGTAAATAGTATATCCTTTTTGCGTTACATAACGCATATTTTGGTTAGTTTGACAAAAATATGTCAACTGACAATAAAATTGCTTGCATATTTGTACTTTTCGGTATAAAATAATATCGCAATAAAATTTATATTCTATTTTGGAGGTAATATCCATGTCAGTTAAAGTTGCAATTAACGGCTTCGGCCGTATCGGACGTCTTGCTTTCAGACAGATGTTCGGCGCAGAGGGTTACGAAGTAGTTGCTATCAACGACCTTACAAAGCCTTCTATGCTCGCAAACCTTCTTAAGTATGATACCGCACAGGGCGGCTACTGCGGAAAGATCGGCGAAAACCTTCACACAGTTTCTGCTGATGACGAAGCAGGCACACTTACTGTTGACGGAAAGACTCTTAAAATTTACGCTGTTGCTAACGCAGCTGAGCTTCCTTGGGGCGAAATCGGCGTTGACGTAGTTCTTGAGTGCACAGGTTTCTACTGCTCAAAGGACAAGGCTATGGCTCACGTTACCGCAGGCGCTAAGAAGGTTGTTATTTCAGCTCCCGCAGGCAATGACCTTAAAACAATCGTTTACTCTGTAAACGAAAAAACTCTTACTGCTGATGACCAGATTATTTCTGCTGCATCATGCACAACAAACTGCCTTGCTCCTATGGCTAAGGCTCTTAACGACTATGCTCCCATTCAGTCGGGCATCATGGCTACAATCCACGCTTACACAGGCGATCAGATGATTCTTGACGGTCCTCACAGAAAGGGCGATATGAGAAGAGCTCGTGCAGGCGCAGCTAACATCGTTCCCAACTCAACAGGCGCTGCTAAGGCAATCGGCCTTGTTATCCCCGAGCTTAACGGCAAGCTTATCGGCTCTGCTCAGAGAGTTCCGGTTCCGACAGGCTCAACAACAATCCTTACTGCTGTTGTTAAGGGTGCTGACGTTACAGTTGACGGCATCAACGCTGCAATGAAGGCTGCTGCTTCTCAGTCCTTCGGCTACAACGAAGAGCCCATCGTTTCTTCGGACGTTATCGGTATGAGATACGGCTCACTCTTTGATGCTACTCAGACAATGGTTTCTCACATTGCTGACGACCTCTATGAGGTACAGGTTGTTTCTTGGTACGACAACGAGAACTCCTACACATCACAGATGGTTAGAACAATCAAATACTTCGCTGAGCTTTAATTCTTAAAATTCAGTAAAAGCCGTCTGTCGAAGGCTGAGTGTTCATAAGGCAGTTTTGCTTCAAAACAACATCTTTTTGCACAATAATTCGTTAAACCCCGCAGATATGCGTTAGCATTATCTGCGGGGTTTGCCTTTTCTTGCATCAAAAATATATTATTTTGAAGTGCGTTGCAGTTTCGTAGTTATAAAAATTCTTTTATGCTGAAGCCAAGAAATGATGCAAGGCTGTCGCCTTGCGAGGCTTTTTGGCAAAAGCATAATGGATTTTTATGCGAGAAACCAATACTTCCTTATGAACACTCAGCCTAAGGCAGACGGTATTTGTTTTTAATTTGTGAATTTTTTTGTTATGGGTTTACAAATGTTAAAGTGTGTGCTACAATATATTTAATTCTATGTTGAGTATCATAGCTATCACTGCTCAACGTTGAATAATATTTTTCTAAGGAGAGTTCCTAACATGAAAAAATTGGCATGCCTCATGGTTGTAGCTGTCCTTCTCGCTGTAAGCATGATTCCTTGCTTCGCTGCTTCAGGAATCAATGATTGCGAGCAGAAGATTATCACATATGTTAAAACAGCATATGTAGTTGACGGCAAAACAATTACGGTTCCCGCTGAATACATCACAGCACTTGAGAATGTATTCACAAAGGTTGACGTTACAGAGAGCCAGCACACTGAAATCACGGCTATCCTTGATGAAGCTCTTGCTTACTGTAAAGCAAACAACCTTACAAAGATTGAAGACATCACAGAAAAGAATGCAGCAGCTACCCTTATCGGTTACGCTAACCGTGCTTTGGGTGTAGTTGGTTACCACGTTTCAACACAGGGTAGCCTCGCTGATGCTGACCACGGTCTTCTTATCATTGCTGATGCTGAAGGCAACGTAGTTGCTAAGCTTCATCCGGCAATCGTTAAGACCGGTGCTGACTATTCTTCAGCAGCAGTTTGCGGCGTAGCAGCTCTTGCAGTTCTTGCAGCAGCTGGCGTAGCAGCTAAGAAATTCCGTAAGGAAAATGAAGACTAATTCCGATAAAAATCGGAGTAAGAAAGGCTATCGGAAGTATTTTATAATTCTTCCGATAGTTTTTTTAATATGCGGATATATGCTGTTCTTCGCTTGTCTTACCCCGATTATTGACCCCCTGCTTTCGGCCTATAAATTAGCGTTTTCAAACACTAATTTCAATACCATTGACGAATCAGGGACGAGCAGCATTTTCAATGGTTCAACCGGTGTTCACAGCGGTCTTTTGAATTACGACGACTTTGAATTCCCTAATTACGGAAGCGTTTTCGGCAAAATTTCCGTCGAGGGAACTGAAATAAATTGCGACTTGATTTACGGGGACGACACGGCTCTTTTGAAAAAAGGTGCTTGTTTATCTCTGTACAGTCATATTCCCGGCTGCGGAAGAGGCGTTATGATAGCGGCGCACAACAACACGTATTTCCACACCCTGCCCAATGCCAAGGAGGGAGCTTTGGTGCATCTTGAGACCAACTACGGCTCTTATGTGTATAAGGTTTATCGCTCTGAGGTTATAAAGGAAAATGAGCGTGCGAAGTATGAAGCCGAGCTTAACGGGGATAAGGAAACTTTAATTCTTTACACCTGCTATCCGATTGATACACTTGCCTCAACTCCGTACAGATATTTCGTATTTTGCGAATTTGTATCGGGTCCGCAGGTTAATTTGTACGAATAGGAGGGCGGAATATGACAACTAAAACAAAAAAAATCCGTTCTTTTATTTGCGGACTTGTCTCGTTTATTCTCAGCGTTTCACTGACACTTTTGTTTATGCTTGTAACGCTTCGCTTTACGGTTTTGAACGCAGGCTATGCAAAAATGATAGCGCAGACGTCGGGCTATTCGGCACATATGCAGCAGGAGCTCAAGGAGCAGTTCGTATCATACGGAAGTGCCTGCAATGTTGACGAAAGTTTCTTTGACGACGTGTTTGAAGAGATTATAACACCGAAAAGAATTGTAAAGGATACACAGACAAGCCTTGAATTCTTCTATAAGCACGACGCCGAGGGCGAAATCGACACCTCGGAGATTGAAGGCAAAATTCAAGAAAAGCTGATTGCTTATGCCGACACAAAGGGCTTTGAGATAAACGACTCGCTTCGTGAAAATCTCAAGGTTATGTGTGAGGAAATGGGCGACCTTTATGTAAAATATGTCGGAATGTTCAATACCTCGTATTTTATGTCCGCTTCCAATATCCTCAAAAGATATATGCCCGTTCTGAACGGCGCAATGATAGCGCTTGCCGTGTTGGCGATTTTTGCAACGGTGGTTATCAGGCTTTCGTTTGCAAAGGTCAGAAATTACACAAGATTTTATATCTATGCCTGCTCGGGCAGTGCATTGATGCTTGCCGTTGCACCGATTGCGGCGCTTATTATGCGAATTGGCAGTAAAATAAACGTTGCAAATGCCTCGCTTTTCAGCTTTGCTTCAAGCTTTATAAACTATTCGTTTGTGGCAATGCTTGTAGCGGCGTTGATTATGGGCGTTTTGACAGGCTGCATAGCTTATGTCAGAAATAAGGCAAATAAATAACCGTGTTAAATATACGGCTTCTGTTCGTTTCGTTCGGGAGCCGTATTTTTTCTTGCACTTTGGCGTGATATAATGTATCATAGTTAGGATATTTGTTTTGAGGTGAGTATATGCTTAACACAAGAGCTTCGGGAGTGCTTATGCACCTGACGTCCATACCGTCAAGGTATGGGGTGGGAGTAATGGGCGATGAAACGAAGCGATTTATAGATAAAATAAAGGGAATGGGCTTTTCGTATTGGCAGGTTTTGCCGTTAAATCCGCCCGATTTTCACGGCTCTCCGTACACCTCGGATGCGGCTTTTGCGATTTCTCATATGTTTGTTTCGCCCGACGAGCTTGTAAAGGACGGCTTGGTGTCCTCGGAGGATATTGAACGCTCGGTTTATTACGGCTCTCCGTATACAGCCGATTATGAGTTCGCATATTCCGCAAGGCTTGAGCTTTTGAGAAAGGCATATTCAAATGCAGGCGAAGCGGTAAAAGCAAAGGCGGAAAAATTCGCAGATGAAAATGAATGGTGCAAAAGCTATTCGCTTTTTATGGCGGCAAAAGAAAAATTTGACAATAAGCCGTGGTATGAGTGGGGCGAGGACTTCGCACGATATGAAAATTGCTTAAAAAATGCCGACAAGCTCAAAGCTGAAGCGGATTTTTATGCGTTTGTTCAGTATATCGCTTTTTCGCAATGGAAAGAAATTAAGCTTTACGCAAATGACAGAGGCGTAAAAATTTTGGGCGATATGCCGATATACGTTTCAATGGACAGTGCGGATGTTTGGAGCAACAGGCAGCTTTTTGAAATTGATGAAAATGACTTTTCAAAGAAAAGAGTAGCGGGAGTTCCCCCCGATTATTTCTCGGAAAACGGTCAGCTTTGGGGCAATCCGCTTTATAATTGGAACGAAATGGAAAAGGACGGCTTCAAGTGGTGGATCGACAGGCTTAAAGCATCGTTCAAGCTCTTTGATACGGTAAGAATTGACCATTTCAGAGCGTTTGCGTCCTATTGGGCGGTGCCGGCGGATGCAGAAACTGCCAAAACGGGCGAGTGGGTTGACGGCCCGGGTATGAAGCTTTTTGACAAAATTAAGCAGGAGATAGGCGAGCCGCCGATTATAGCGGAGGACCTCGGCACGTTCGGCGAGGACGTAATAAAGCTGCTTGACGATACGAAATTCCCCGGGATGAGGGTAATTCAGTTTGGCTTTGACCCGAATTGCGACAGCACGCATTTGCCGCATAATTACCCGAAAAACTCGATTGCTTATGTCGGAACACACGATAACACGACCTTGCTTGCGTGGCTTTGGGAGGCGACGCCCGAGCAGAGAAAATTTGCCCTCGATTATTGCAATTTCAAGGGCGATAATTGGGGCGACGGCGGATATTACAGCCCATCCTGCCGTGCGATAATCGAAACGGTGTGGAGAAGCTCGTCGCTCATTGCGATTATTTCGTTCCAAGACCTGTGCGGCTTCGGCTCTGATGCGAGAATGAATGTTCCGGGCAGGGCGTTCGGAAATTGGCAGTTCAGAACAACCGAGGAAACAATCGGTATGGTTGACGGCGATTATTACAGGTATATAAATTATTTGTTTAAGAGATAAGCGTTTGGATAGAGAATGTGGCACTTCGCACGGACTGCATATTTATATCAAACAGCGTAGGGCGGTGGCTTGCTGCCGCCGAACGAATTAACGGATATATGATAACTAACGGTTGTTATCAAATTAAATCCAATATCATACCGTAGGGATAGCCCTTGCGGCTGTCCGATATAGGCTCCCTTGTAAAGGGAGCTGTCGTTTTTTGAGGAACAAAAAATGACTGAGGGAGTTTACAAGTTCATATAAAATCAACCTTACAATCCCTCCGCCTCACGTTCGTTCGGCACCTCCCTTTACACAAGGGAGGCTGAATATGCGGTTGTCCGTGAATGTGATTTAATATGCAATTTACTGCGGACAGGGGCGAGCCCTGTCCCTACGGGTTGTAGGTATATTTCAATCCGTGCGAAGCACCCACTTCTTTTCACTCTTCATTTTTCTCTCTTCTCTGCCCGTCAGGGCTTCCCCCCGCCCTGTACTGTTGAATAAACGGCGTATGCTTCTTTTAATTTTAATACAAAAATAAAAATCCCACTATGCAAAACATAGTGGGATAAATTTATGCGTGAATTATCTTAATTTAATGTGCCGCAATGTAAACTAAAATGCTCTTGGCATCCGCTACCGAAACAGCGCCGTCACAGTTCATATCGGCTGCCCACGCCTGCTGCTCGTCAAGCGTTGTCATTTCCGCAACGGATCTGAGAACAAGCTTTGCATCAAAGAGCGAAATTCTGCCGTCTGCATTGACGTCGCCGTCAGCACCCGAAAGCGGAGAAAGCTTGTGAGCGTTCCTGTCATAGTTCATAAACTGCGGAAACTTTGCATTGGAATAAACGTTCGTGTCGGGAGTGGCAGTAAGTATCCACTTGAAAAATTCGCCGTTGTCGTTAGCACCCTTGTTGCTGTATTCAACGTGCTTCATATTTTTGATAAACCACGTGTTATCAGGCAGATAAGCCGTGCGTGCGTCGATAACCCTATCAAACGAAACGTGCGGTGCTTTCTTAGCAATGTCAAGCGTTTTTCCGTATTCGGCAACGGTTGCAAAGCCGCTTGTATGGATAGTTTCGATTACCTGATCGCTCATAAGGCTTGCTGCCGAGGTAACGGGAGAGTTCTGCAAATTGTAGTGTGAAACCACCGAAACGCAGATGCCGTCAGCCTGTGCCGACTTGAGAATGGAAGCGATTTTTGACTGAACGTTGTAGTGATAATCGTCAATTCTGTTTTTGAGAGTCTTTTTTTGCTGTACCGTACCGCCGCTCATTCTCATAAACATATATGTCTTTGCGGAATTGTAGCAAGACTCGGGGACGAACGCCCAAAAGCCCGTGGTGTATCCGAAGGCAGGGATTAAGCACTCCTCGTAAATTCGATCCTTATTGTATTTGAACAAATCGCCGAGTATGGGAATGATTTTTTCGACAATGCCCGTTGAAGAGAGAACGGTGCTTACCTTATCTGTTCCCAAAACGTCGCTGAGTATGTTGTAAAGTCCCGGAGCGTCGATTGACACGTCGCCCATAAAGAGCTTGCCGACCATTTCAAGTCCCGTGTAAGCTGACGAAAGCATTGTTATATTGCTTAAATCGTCATACCCGTATTTCGCAAGGTAAGCGGACATAATAACGCCGCCCATACTGATACCTGAAATTGAAATTTTATCATGACCCGAGGTCTTTTTGATATTTTCGACATATTCGTGAATTTCATCCGCAAGAATAAGCGGATCAACTCGCCAGTCAAGTCCGTAAACCCAAACGTGATCCTTGCCGACCGCCTCACAGGCAACATCAACTATATCATTGTTGAAAATTTCCTTGACATAGGCATAATCGTAGCTTGAAACAGGCTCTGTAAATTGCTCTATAATCTCGACGTTTTTGTGCTTGGGTGTTCCGTCGGGAGAGCAGGCAATGGGGTCGAGCACCTCGTTTACAATCGGGATAAACTCGTCACAGAATTTGTCGAAATCCGCCCTCGTTCTCTTTGATGCGAGAAGAGTCGTAAGGGAGGGGAGAGCCTTTTCGACAGCCTTTGTAATTGTTTCCGCCTCGGGTGCCCAAACGCTCTTGCCCGTTGTGGTGTCAACAAGCAGATACTGCGAAAAGCCCGAGATTACAAGCATGGGATTTTTGCCGCAGTCGCACACCTTGTTTGCCGCAAAAGACGGTGCAACGCAGCTGAACATCAGAACTAAGGATAAAATAACGCTGAAAGATTTTTTGAAGATTTTCTTTGACATTATACTTCCTCCTCGTATATTGAAATACAAAATTATTGTAGCACATAGGCACGCCGAGTGCAATATTTTTTATGTTTTATACAAAATTAAAAAACAGTTTCAACTAATTTTGTACATTTGCACGGCGAATAACGCCAAAAGTCAATGTGCCCCGAATCAATAAAATATTTGTAATTTCGGTTTTCACAGGCAAAGCTGTCCGTGCCGACGATTATCAGCTTTATTTTCATTTTTTCGGGATTTATGCTTTTGATAAACACGCTTGCACTCTGCCCGACCTCGACGCCCTCTGCGTATTCCGCAAGTCCTGCAAGGTTTGGCGAAAGCTCAACAAAAACGCCGTAGGGCTCTACGGAACGGACAATTCCCGTGACGGTTTCTCCCGAATGGAAAGCTTTTGCGTTTTCCTCCCAGGTGCCGAGCAATTCCCTGTGCGAAAGGGTTATTCTGCCGTTTTCGTCAATGCTTCTTACAACCGCCTTTATGTTTTGACCGATGAAAAATCTTGAGTGCGGATTCGGTATTCTTGAAACCGAAACGGAGTTAATCGGCAAAAGTGCGGTTATGCCACGACCGATGTCGCAAAATGCACCGAACGGCTCAATATGCGTGATTTTTGCGTCTATAATATCGCCTGTGCGAAGAGCTGAAATGTAATTTTTTCGGCAGTCCGCCTGCGCTTCTGTCCTGCTCAAAACGGCGATGGGATTTTCACTTGATAAATCGACCTCGGTTATATAAAATCCCGTAGGCTTGTTGACCCTTGAAATTATCGCAATATCCTTTACACTCGCATCCTTTACGCCCTCGGCACATTCGTCGTGCGGCATAAAGCCTTTTATATTGCCCAATTTGAAATGCAGATTGTGGGCGTTATCGCACATAAGAGCCCTCGCTTCAAGATAAAGCCGTTTTTCACACGCCTCTTTGAGCAAGCTTTCACTTGCAAATATTTTTTCCGTTTCCCTTGAATTGAAAACGGCTCCCTCGGGTAAATATTTTTCCATAATGATTACCGTGCCTTTCAGATTTCTGATATTTTTGCAATTTACTCATAAATTTATATGCCCGAGGAAGTGAAATGAGAATTGCGGTATTTAATTTTTTCACATATTGTGGTACAATATATAAAAATCGTTTGGGAGGTATATTATGGACGTGCGTGTAGGCGACGAGCTTGTAATGAAAAAGGCACATCCCTGCGGCGAGAACAGGTTTGAGGTTTTGCGTTCGGGGATTGATTTCAGACTGCGTTGTAAGAAGTGCGGACGGGAAGTAATGGTGCCCCGTATAAAGATTGAAAAAAATATTAAGAAAATAATTCGTGAGGAAAGTCCAAATGACCGATAAGCTTAACGGAATAGAAGAGAGATACGAAAAAATCAACGAGCTGTTATGCTCTCCCGATATAATAAGCAATCAGCAGGAATATGCAAAGCTTATGAAGGAGCAGAAGAATTTAACGCCCGTTGTAGAAAAATTCAGAGAATATAAGAAATACGAAAGTGCGCTTACGGAGTCAAAGGAATTGCTTGATGCAGGCGGACTTGATAAGGATTTCAGAGAGCTTGTGCAAGAGGAATTTGAGCAGGCTAAAATTGACGTTGAGCGTTGCTCGGAAGAACTTAAAGTTTTGCTTTTGCCGAAGGACCCCAACGACGAGCGAAACGTTATTGTCGAGATAAGAGGCGGTGCAGGCGGAGAAGAGGCGGCACTTTTTGCAGGCGAGCTTTTCAGAATGTACTCAATGTACGCACAGTCAAAGGGCTTTAAGGTTGAGATTTTGTCGGAAAACCCCACGGAGCTCGGCGGCTACAAGGAAATTGTTTTCAGCGTTGAGGGAGAGGGCGCATATTCACGCTTCAAGTTTGAAAGCGGAGTTCACCGTGTTCAGCGTGTTCCCGAAACCGAAAGTCAGGGCAGAATTCAGACCTCGACCGCAACGGTTGCCGTTTTGCCCGAGGCTGAGGATGTGGACGTGGAGCTTGACCCTGCGGATTTGCAGATTGACGTTTTCCGTTCGTCGGGCGCAGGCGGTCAGAAGGTAAACAAGACCTCGTCGGCTATCCGTGTAACGCATCTTCCTACGGGAATGGTGGTTGAGTGTCAGGACGAGCGAAGCCAATATAAAAACAAGGATAAGGCGTTAAAGGTGCTTCGTTCGAGACTTCTTGAAATTGAACAGGCAAAGCACGACGCTGAAATCGCAGGCGCAAGAAAGGCGCAGGTCGGCACGGGCGACAGAAGCGAGAGAATAAGAACCTACAACTTCCCGCAGGGCAGGGTGTCCGACCACAGAATAGGGCTTACTCTTTATAAAATCGAGCAGATAATGAACGGCGACCTTGATGAGATAATCGACGCTCTTATCACAGCCGATACGGCAGAAAAATTAAAGGCAGAGGAAAATTGATGATTACTCGGGTAATTGACATCAGAACAGACGAAAAAGAGGCTTTGAGCGAGGCGGCAAGGCTTATAAAGGACGGCGAGGTTGTGGGAATACCCACAGAAACCGTTTACGGACTTGCGGCAAACGCGCTCGACGGCGAAGCGGTTAAGAAAATATATATTGCAAAGGGCAGACCGTCGGACAATCCGCTGATAGTTCATATAAGCGATATGTCGGAGCTTTCGCCGCTTGTAAGGGAGATACCCGAAAAGGTAAGGCTTATGGCTGAAAAATTTTGGCCGGGACCTCTTACAATGATAATGAAAAAAAGCGATTTAATTCCCGACGTTACTTCGGGCGGACTTGACACCGTGGCGGTGCGTATGCCGAAATCCGAATACGCAAGGAAGATAATCAAGGCTTGCGGCTTACCGCTTGCCGCACCGAGTGCAAATCTTTCGGGAAGTCCGAGCCCGACAAACGCAAGGTATGTTTTTGATGATATGGACGGCAGAGTGCCGCTTATAATCGACGGCGGAGGCTGTGAAATCGGCGTTGAGTCAACGGTTATAACCTTTGCAACCGAAACGCCCACGCTTTTAAGACCGGGCGGTGTTACGGTTGAGCAAATTGAGGCTCTTATCGGCGAAATCGATATTGCTTCGGCTGTTCTCAATAAGCTGAAGGACGGCGAAACGGCGGCTTCTCCGGGAATGAAATACAAGCATTACGCACCGAGTGCCGACATAACAATAGTAAAGGGCGGTTTTGAAAAATTTGTCGATTTTGTAAAGGGTAAGGACTGCTTTGTACTTTGCTTTGAGGGCGAGGAGCATAATTTTGAAAATGCCGTTACATACGGCAGAGCAGATGACGGACTTTCTGAGGCTAACAGGCTTTTTGACGCACTTCGTGAGCTTGACGAAAAGGGCGCAAAAACCGTTTACGCAAGATGCCCCGAAATAAGCGGCGTGGGACTTGCGGTTTACAACAGGCTTATCCGTTCCGCAGGCTTTAAGATAAAGGAGTTGTAGTGTGAAAATTATCGGACTTACAGGGCAGACGGGAGCAGGCAAATCCACCGTCGCAAGGGCGCTTGAAAAAATCGGATATTATCATATTGACGCCGACCTTGTCGCAAAGGATGTGATAAACGGCGACAAGGCTGTTATCTCCGCACTCGCACGGGAATACGGAGAGGATATTGCTTTGCCCGACGGCAGCGTTGACAGAAAGCTGCTTGCGAAAAGGGCTTTTTCGTCAAAAGAAAAAACTGAAAAGCTAAGCGAGATAACCCATCCTGCTGTTGTAAGGCGAATAAAAAGCATAATTTCACAAAAAGAGCAGGAGAACGCTTTGGGCGTAACGGTTGATGCAATAGGACTTTTTGAAAGCGGACTGTCAAGCCTTTGCGATATAAACGTTTGCGTTGTCGCACCCGAGGAAATACGCCTTGAGAGGATAATCAACCGAGATAAAATATCGCTTGAGGGTGCAAGACAGAGAATATCGGCTCAAAAGGGCGAGGACTTTTTCCTTGCAAATGCCGATAAGGTTATAAAAAATTATCCGCCCTACGGACTTTCCGAGCAGATAAAGGAACTTGTCAATGATGACTGATAAAAAGAAAATCGCATTATCGAAAATAATTGCGTTGATTTTGACCTTTGTTGCGGTCATATCGGCTGTAACCGTGCTTTTTGTAAGAGCAGGCTACAAGCATAGATATCCGCAAAAATACACAGAATATATAGAGAAATATTCGAAGGAGTATTCCGTTCCGAAGGAATTATTATATGCTACGGCGCAGGTTGAAAGCGGATTTGACGAAAATGCAAAATCTTCCGTCGGAGCAATAGGTCTTACGCAGATTATGCCCGATACGCTTATGTGGCTTCAGACTAAAACGGGCGAAAAATACACCGAAGCGGATTTGACAGATCCCGAAATTTCAATAAAATACTGTGCGTTCTTTTATTCGATACTTCTTGAAAAGTTCGAGAACACCGAAGCTGCCGTGGCGGCGTATCACGCAGGTATAAACAGGGTTGACGGCTGGCTTAAAAACCCCGAATACTCAAAGGACGGGAAAACACTTGACAAAATTCCGTCTAGGGCGACGGCACACTATGTAAATAAGGTAACAAAGGCCGTAAATATTTACGGTAATCTATATAAAGAGGAGCTATGAAAATGAGTAAGGAAAAATCAAGAGCAGAAGAGCTTAAAGAGAAGCTTTTTTACAATCCGAAGCACGCTTCGGAGGTTATTTCACAGGAAGAAACCGACAAGGCTGACGCATTTTGCGAGGAGTACAAGAGCTTTCTGAACAAGGCAAAGACGGAGCGAGAAGCTGTTGTTTATGTTCTTGAAAAGGCGAAGAAAAACGGCTTTGTTGAGTTTGACAGAGCAAAAAAATACAACGCAGGAGACAAGGTTTACTACAATAACAGAGGTAAGTCTATAATCCTTGCGGTTATCGGTAAAAAGGGTCTTGAAAGCGGCACCCGTCTTTCGGCGGCGCACATTGACTCTCCGAGACTCGATATGAAACAAAATCCGCTTTACGAGGATACGGAAATCGCATATTTCAAGACACATTATTACGGCGGAGTTAAGAAATATCAGTGGACGGCAATTCCGCTTTCGCTTCACGGCGTAATTGTAAAAAGAGACGGAACAAAGGCTTATGTGAATGTCGGCGAGGATGATAACGACCCGAAATTTGTTGTAACGGATCTTCTTCCGCATCTTGCCGCAGAGCAGATGAAGCGTACTCTTGCAGACGGAATAAGGGGCGAGGAGCTGAATATTTTAATCGGCTCACGTCCGTTCAAGGATGACGAGGCAAGCGAAAAAGTTAAGCTCAATATTATGAACATTCTCTTTGAGAAATACGGAATTATCGAGAGCGATTTTCTTTCGGCAGAGCTTGAGGCTGTCCCTGCCTTCAAATCCTGCGATATTGGCTTTGACCGCAGTATGATAGGCTCTTACGGACACGACGACAGAGTTTGCGCTTATCCTGCCGCAGAGGCTATTTTTAACATTGAAAATCCCGAATATACCGCAATTACCGTTCTTACCGACAAGGAGGAGATCGGCTCTGACGGCAACACGGGACTTAATTCCTCATATTTCAAATATTTTGTTGCTGACCTTGCAAATACACAGGGCGTGAATTATCATACCGTGCTTTCAAACACTCATTGCCTTTCGGCTGACGTAAACGCTGCGTTTGACCCGACGTTCCCCGATGTTTCGGAGAGAAGAAACGCTTCCTATATCAACAAGGGCGTAGTTATCACGAAATACACAGGCTCAAGAGGCAAGGCAGGCACAAGCGACGCTTCGGCGGAGTATATGGGCAAAATCAGAAGTATGCTTGACGGTGCGGAGGTCGTATGGCAGTCGGGCGAGCTCGGTAAGGTTGACGCAGGCGGCGGCGGAACGGTCGCTATGTATCTTGCGGCACTCGATATTGACGTTGTTGACCTCGGTGTTCCGGTGCTTTCAATGCACGCTCCGTTTGAGGTCGTCTCAAAGCTTGACGTTTATATGGCATACAGAGCGTTCAAGACGTTCTTCGAGGAGAAATAAATTCATTTCAGAGCAGATCTATACGGTCTGCTCTTTTGTTTATAAATTCTTTCCGATTTGTTAACAAAGTGTTAAACATTACATAGTATATTGCATTACAAGATAGTATGTGATATATTGTAATTGTAATAAAGACAGTAATGCGGATAGTGCGGAAAGGAGAGGCGCAATGAATACGCAGTTCAAAAAGGGCGTGCTGGAGCTCTGCGTTTTATCCCAGCTGCGGCAGGGAGACAAATACGGCTATGAGCTTGCGGACGCCGTGGGAAAGCAGATAGATGTTTCCGAGGGAACGATTTATCCGTTGCTGAAGCGATTAAGAAACGAGGGATATTTTGAAGTGTACCTCAAGGAGTCGCCCACGGGACCTGCGAGGAAATATTACAGACTTACCAAAAAGGGTTGCGACACACAGGCGGCACTTGAAAAGGAATGGAACGAATTTACCCTTTGCGTTTCAAATTTGTTAGGAGGCGACGGTAATGACCAAGGTTGAATTTTTACAGGAATTATATAATTATCTCTCGGGCTTTTCGCCTGCGGACCGTGATGAGATAATACAGGACTTTGAGGAGCATTTTTCCGCCGGTCTTGAGCTTGGAAAAAGCGAAGAACAGATTTGCGAGGAGCTCGGAACTCCGTACAGCTGCGCTATGCAGTATGTAAATTCGCAGCAGGCTTCGCCGTCTGCCGACACAAAGGAACAGCCGAAGCAGAGTCAGGCAACTGTCAATGTCGGCTCGCAGACAGCTCAAAAGCCGAATTTTGACAGACGCAACAAAACCTTGTGGACAGGAATGTTCATTTTCCTTGTTTTGTGTGCGTTCGGCGTTTATCCTGCCTCGGTGGCTCTTATGCTTTCTCCGATAGCGGTTGCGTTAGGCACGATTTTTTCAGTTGCACCACCGTTTACGGGAGCGATGATAGGCTTTCTTGTTTCATTTAGCGTGATGCTTTTTTCGGCAGGCTTGCTTGCCTTTGCTGTTATGACCTATCTTTTAAGACTGAGCTTCCGCAAAGCCGGAATATAAGGAGGAACTGATATGAAAAAGCTGATAATTATAACAACGATAGTCCTTTTAGCTTCGATTATATCAACTCTTTGCTTTACGGCGGCGCTCGGAAACGACTTTATAGCGTTTGCTTCGAGGAATAATATGAGCATAGAGGAAGCACTTGACAGGCTTGAGGATGATTTTGAGGACAGGTTTGAGGAGCCGGATGACGACGACCTTGACGAGCCTGATTTTGATGATGATTACGATTTGTATGATTACGATTAAGGCTTTTACGGTATAAAAAATACAAAGTGTATTTAACGGATGGAATAATTATGGAGAGAAAAAACAAGCTCGATACAGAGGTTGTTTTGACAGAGGGGACGGAAAGCAAGCAGCTCACATACGATAAGCTGTTTTGGCTGTTTATTGCAGGCAGTATATTGGGCGTGATTATCGAAGGCGTTTTCTGCCAAATTGCAAAAGGGCATTGGGAAAGCCATGTGGTTTCCGTTTACGGCTCTTTCAACATACTTTACGGGGCGGCGGCAGTCCTGTTTTATGTTGCGGCGGATAAATTAGACTGCAAGCCTAAGGTTGAGAAATTTTTGGTGTTTTCCGTTGTGGCGACAATATTGGAGCTGCTTTGCGGCTTGCTGTTAAAAGATGTTCTCGGTATGCGTGCATGGAGCTATGACGGCAGCTTTATGAATTATCAGGGCATAATATGCTTAGGCTTTTCGATAATGTGGGGACTTGCAGGCACGGCTTTTTGCAAGCTTTGTCCTAAAATCGACGTGCTTCTTGAAAAACTCAACGGCAAGAAATGGCATATTGCCTGTGTTGCAATGAGCGTGTTTATGGCGGTAAACTTTATAATGACTGCCGCTTCCATATACAGATGGAGCGAGAGGCATTACGGACTTGAGGCGAAAACCAAATTTGAAGAGTATCTCGACGAAAGAGCACCCGACAATTGGATGCAGGCACGCTTTGTCGAATGGGAGTTCTTGACAGATATTGATTTTTAGTTAAAATAATAATCAAAAAATAAAATTAAAAGGAGTAATAAATATGAAGAAAAAGCTTTATAAAAGCAGCAACGACAAAATGCTCGCAGGTGTACTCGGCGGATTTGCGGAGTATATCGGAGTCGATTCAACCCTTGTAAGACTTGTTTATGTTCTTATTGCAATGTTTTCGGCAGGCTTCCCCGGAATTCTTTTCTATATTATATGTGCTCTTGTAATTCCCGACGAGCCGTTTAATGTTGAGCAGTAATTTCATATTTCGTCCGAAAACGTCTGCGATTTCGTAAAAACAACAGCATAAGGCGACACGGTTTTCACCGTACCGAGGATATAATTTTTTTGTAAAATTATGTTATAAGGTACGGTGATTTTTTTGAAGGCTTCACAGACGGCAAGGCGGGTATATCTCGACGCAAACGCCGAAAAAATAGAGAGAATATCAAAGCGGATCATAGCTCAAATGCTGTGTTTCCTGCTCGGACTTTTATGCGGCTCGATAAATGAGCTCAATGCATTTTCGCCGTTTGCGGTTGCGTTTGTTACGGCTGTATCGGGCAAATATACAATTTCGGCAGGCTTGGGAGCAGCGGCAGGCTATATTTTAACTCAGGACAGCCTGTCGGCACTTAGGTACATAGCGGCGATAATCTGCTCGGTGATTTTAATAAGGCTCACAAACGAGCTTGAAAGGCTTAAAAAATTCAGACTGCTGCCGTCGTGTATAAGCTTTATGTCGTTATTTCTGACAAGTATGGCGGTGCTTTTCGCAGACGGGACTTCCGTAAGATCGTTTTTTATCTTTTTAAGCGAGGCGACTCTCGGCTTTGCCTTGTCGTTCGTATTTTCGTCGGCTTTTGATGCGGCGACGGTCTATTCCTCACAGGGCGGCTTTACGGCAAGGGATATTGTGAGTGTAGGCGCATTCCTGTCCGTTGTTCTGCTGTCGCTTTCGGAAATAACCGTGTTTTCCGCTTCGCCGGCAAGGATAATCGGAATTTTTTTACTGCTGTTGACCTCTTTCATTTACAAGGAGTCGGCAGGGACAAGCCTCGGCGTAGAGCTCGGACTTGCGTTTTCTTTAAGTCAAAGCGTAGGCGCAACGGGAGTTTCCTATGCCGTTGTCGGACTTGCCTCGGGTCTGTTCTCACGCTTTAACAGGTTTGCCGGTACGGCGGCAGGACTTCTTGCCTTTTTGGCGGTGTTTTTATTTGAAAACGGTACTTTAGATAAAATTTATCTAATCGTTGAATTTGCTATTGCCTGCGTTGTGTTTTTGTGTATTCCCGAAAAGTATTTGCGTGTCATTACGGGCGGCTTTTATGAGAAAAGAGAGCCTGTAAATATAAATTCTCAACGTCTTGCATTGCTTGAAAGACTTAAAAATGCGTCGATGGCTGTCGAGGAGGTATCGGAGACCGTGAATGCCGCCTCCTCGCTTCTCAAAAGCAATGCGCCCGAAACGGAGCTCGATGTTTATTCAAGAGTGAGGGCAAGCGTTTGCACGGGCTGTCGGTTAAATTCGTTTTGCTGGAGCAAGAATTTTGCCGACTGTAAAAAGGCGTTTGACGCTATGAGTGAAGCCCTCAAAAATAACGGGGTCGTAAATCCGAATAAGCTTCCGCCGTTTCTCAAGGGCTGCTGCGTGAAATCGGACGAGCTGACGGACAGCTTTAATAAGCTTTACATAGGCTTTGTCTCGTCGAGGGCGGCAAAGGAAAAAGTCGAAAGAATGAGGAGCGTATCCTCACGCCAATTCGGCGGCATATGCGATATGCTTACCGAAATATCCGAAGAATTCACAAAGGAAATTGACTTTGCGGATGAGCTTTCGGCTGAAATTGAGGAGCTTCTTATTTCTTCGTTTAACATTACACCGTCTGCGCTCGTGTGCAGAAATTCGGAGAACGGCAGGCTGAAAATAGAATTTTCATTTATAAAGACCAATGAAAAAATAAACGAATATGAGCTTCGAAAGGCACTCGAAAAGACCTGTCGGGTGCAGCTTGACAGACCGTCAATTACAGCTTCGGGCGATGAGGCGTGCGTTTGCTTTTGCGAAAAGACGTTTTTCAGGGTGGAGGCGGCGGCTTCAAGGAGCACGGCGAACAAGGATAAATATTGCGGAGACAGCTTTGAGAGCTTTTATGACGGCAAGGGGAATTTCAATGTTGTTTTGAGCGACGGAATGGGCACGGGAATGAGGGCTGCTGTCGATTCCTCGCTAGCAAGCTCAATGACGGCAAAGCTTTTGCGCTCGGGCTTCTCACATTCTGCGGCATTCAGGCTTGTAAACTCCGCACTTTTATTGAAATCCACCGAGGAGTCGCTTGCAACGCTTGACGTGCTTTCCATAGATTTGTATTCGGGCAAGGCAACGCTGTGTAAGGCAGGTGCTGTGGCAACGCTTGTGCGTAAGAACGAAAGCGTGACGGCTGTAAACCGTGCGTCAATGCCGTTGGGAATTCTCGACGAAGCTGATTTTGTATCGACACAATTCAAGCTTCGCAAGGACGATACGGTCGTAATGGCAAGCGACGGCGCATTTGAATACTCTCTCGATACGGCAAAAAAGTTACTTTCAACAGAAAAAGACACTTCCGTGGATACTCTTGCGGAGAAAATAGCCGAGGCGTCAAAGCACGAAAGATGCAAAAAAACGAAGGATGACGTTACGGTAATAGCACTCAAATTAGTGCTAAATGAATAAAAAGTAAAGAAAAAAACTGAAATTTTACATAAAAACCAAAGATTTGATTGACAAGCGGCGAAATTTATTGTAAATTTTATATGTATCGATTGATAATGTGCAATTATACGCCAAGAAGAATTTGAAAGGGGATATTTTTCAGATGGCAAAAAACAAACCTGTTCTGACTCCCGAGGAGTTGGAAGCTAAAAATGCAAGGAAGGAAGAGAAGAGAAAAATCTTCGGAGAGACCTTCTTTAAATCACTCGCAGTTCTTATGTCTATTGTACTTGTTTATTCAATAGTTTACATAGCATTCGGACAGGGTACGACAATCGAGCAGAAGGTTGTTACACAGGGTAGCTCGAATGCCGGTAACGGCGGTGCGGCTCAGGGCGTCTCAAACGCAGGCGGTAGCACAGCAGGCGGCGCTACCACCAATACAGGCACATCAAGCGACGCTCCCGCTTCCGACGCTTCAGAGGCTAAGACGGTAGCTGACGCTCTCAACAGTGCAACAAAGGCTGTTGTTGACTCAAAGGCTGGCTACGATTGGGTAAGAAAGTGTGAGTACACAACTCCCATCGACGTTGGTAATGCAACAGGCACACTTAATAAGGTTATTCACATGGTTGACGAAAACGCAGACCTCAACTCTGTTGTCGGCGGCTTCCTCGGAGTAGGCGATAAGAACCTCACAATCAAGAAGGGCGAAGACGCAGCAGCTGCTATCGACTACCATGGCACAAACTATGCTCTCAAGGCTACATCACTCAAGCCTGAGGATCTTAAGGGCCTTAAGGTTGACGGCGACAGCTTCGAGTTCACACTTGACAACGTAACCACTCCCGCAAAGGACGGCTCAAACTCACTTTCAAGATTTACAAACGACATCATCACTAAGGATGAGGTTGAGGCAGAGATTAAGGCTCAGGTTTCCGTTGTAACAGTTAACTCACTTGACGGCGAATACACAAACATCAAGGTTAAGGGCACAATCACAGACGGTAAGCTTGTTTCTCTCGAGTATGAGACATCAACAAGTGCTAAGCTTGCACTTAAAGCACTCGGTATCGGTATCAACGGTTCAGGCGCTATCCATACTACTGCAAGCTACAAGAACTTTGTATATTAATTCTTAGGAGGAAACTCAAATGGCAAAGAAAGAGAAAGTTCAGTTAACTCCTGAGGAGATTGCTGACAGAAAAATTCGCAGATCGAACGGTTGGACTCGCTTCTGGGCTATTTTCCTTTCGTTCGCAATCGTTGCAGGCGTGTTCGCTTTTGCTCGCACACAGGGTCTCGGCTCTGCTTCAAGCGACGAGCAAACAACCGCTGTAAACGGCGGTGCTGCTAACGCATCAAACTCAAGCTCATGGGATGACGGCTCATCAAACGGCGGTTCATCAAACAACGCATCAACACCTGCAAGCTCAGACAACGCAGGCTCGGCAAATGCAGGCTCAAGCGACGCTGCTTCAGTTGCTACACTTATCAACAACGCTACAAAGGCTGCTGTTGACGCAAAAGCAGGCTACGATTGGGAAAGACATTGCACAGTTGACAACATTGACGTTGGCTCGGCAACAAGCGTTCTTAACAAGATTATTCAGGGCGTTGACTCCAATTCGGACTTGAACTCGGTTGTCGGCGGCTTCCTCGGAAGAGGCGATAAGAAGGAGACCTGCCCGAAGGGTATGACTCTTGACACAATCGACGTTAAGAAGGACGACGGCACAACAGAGAAGCTTTATCACGGTTCGAGCTACACTCTTAAAGCTACAACTCTTCAGCCGAACGACATTCAGAATCTTTCGGTAAACGGCGATACATATGAATTCACACTTGCTGATTCATCAAATCCCGACAGAAGCGGTAATACGGCTCTTTCAAGATTTACAAACGATATCGTTGTTCTCGACGAGGTTAACACCGAAATCAAGAACTTTGTATCGGTAGTAAATGTTACTTCGCTTAACGCTAACTACAAGAACATCAAGGTTAAAGCTGTTATCACAGACGGCAAGCTTCAGAGCCTTGAATATTCATTCACTGCCAATGCAGAGCTTCAGCTCAAGGCAGGACTTAGCATCACAGGTACAGGTAACCTTGATGCAAACGCAAAATATTCTAACTTTGTATACTAATTTTTAGGAGGCAACTAATATGGCAAAGAAAGAGAAAGTTCAGTTAACTCCTGAAGAGCTTGCTGAAAAGAAGCTCAATACCAGAAAAGGCTGGGCAAGAGTAGGCGCTATTGTTTGTGCACTTGCAATCACTGTTGCGGTTTATGCGGCAGGCTCAAAGGGCGGTCACAAAATAAAGCAGGTTGAGGAAAATGTTCCGGTAGTAACTCAGATCGTTACTGTTGCAGCTCCGACAACTCCCACAACCGAGCCCACAACGCAGGCTCCCACAACACAGGCTCCTGCAACACAGGCTCCCACAACGCAAGCGTCATCTTCAGGCGGCGATTCTGCATTGGGCGGAATTATGGATACGCTTTCAGGTCTTATCGGCGGAATCGGCGATGTTGACTTCTCCGGCGCAGGTGATACCATTGAAGGTCTTGGAAATACCGCTAAGGATTTCTTCTATGACATTGCAGACAAAATCGAAAACGGCGGCGACATCGGTGATATCGGCGGCGATATTATCGGTGGCATCGGCAAATAAAATATCCCCGATAAAATAAATCACACCTCGAATGAGTGAAAGCTTGTTCGAGGTGCTTTTTTATACATTGATGACATTTTGTGAAGGGACACGTGTCGATGGACGGCATTTTAGCGTTTTTTATGCCAAAACTACATTTCGACAGGTAATTTTAGGCAAATACTATATGTTGTGGCTCTAAAAATAATCGACAAAATGCGATAAAATGTGCAGTAAATGCCCGTATTGACTAAAACTCTGTTCAAAAAACGACGAAAACTAAAATGTTCACATTTCGTTCATAATTTTGTGGAAATATTGCCAAAATTCTTTGATGAATTTGCCCAAAAATAACAATTTTATTTGTTCAAATCGGAAAAACGGTACTAAATCGTGAATAATTTATTGACTTTTTTATAATAAAATTCTATAATTTTAATAACCATAGGAATGGTGTAATGGGCGAAGTATCGAATTTTTTAGATACGGTCGTTATGCCCTCGCTATATTTGGCGGGCAAAAGCCTGTTTTGATACACATCCTTTGGTAATATTACTCGGGTGTGTATCATCGTCTCCCACCGACTTTAACAAGTGGGAATGGTGGGAGGCTACCGAGTTAAACAAGACAGCGTTTGCGGACTCCTCCCTTAAAGGGGCGGTCAGAGGCAAGAAACAAACTGCAGTCGCAAACAGCCGATGCGGCACCCCCGTCGGCATTCGATTAACGGGGTGCGGACATTAAATATTTAATTGTGATTATTTAATGTAAAACAATTAGGAGGTAAACAAATGAAAAAGTCAACAAAATTGTTGAGTGTAATCTTGGCAATTCTTATGATTTTCTCATCTCTTTCGGTTGCGTCTTTTGCTGCTAAGGCAAATTACAAGACAGTAGACGAGCTTGAAGCTTTGCAGGCTTACAACCCCTACGGATCTGTAACAAGACTTACAACCGAGGAGAGAATGTCAATTCTTTTTGACCAGCTTGATATTATCCTTGGCCAGGCTAATCTCAACATGGGCACAGTTCTTGACACAATGGGTCTTAAAATCACTCTTGACTTTAGATCGATTGACCAGATCTGCTCGTCTATCGACACTCTTAAATCTACCATTTCTTCAGGTACATTTAAGTTTGCCGCTGCGTTCGTAGACCTTGGTGTTGTTGAGGAATTGAAATTTAATTCATGGCAGGCTGGCATGAGCAGAGGTAAGACAGCTCAGGTTACAATTGTATTGGAGCTTCTTGAGCTTCTTTCTACAAACAAGGCTGCTATCCAGACAATCTTCAACAAGGGTCTCCAGCTTGGTATGGTTGCGAACTTCATCGCAGGCCTCGACCTTAGACCTATCAACGCTATCATTAAGGACATCCCGAGTGCTGTTAAGACTGCGATATTCCCGCTTCTTGCAAGACCGGATACAGCAGCTTCGGCATTAGGTACATACACAAACGTTTCCGGTAACGGCGGCGTTCTTACAGTTCTTGACAGCTTTGTACAGACTCTCTTTACAAAGCCGATGCTTTGGACATCATACAGAGTATCCGCTGACGGCGCAGATCTTGGATACACAACAGCTCTTCCGACAGCTGCTGAGCAGACTTCAAGATACTTTGTAGTTAACGGTGATACAATCACTCAGTACGACTACAACTTTGCACCGCTTATGGGCTCGAATGAGAACACAGGCAAGTGGACTGAAACAGTTACTTATACTAAGACTCTTGAAACTACGGGCGGAGATACTTATGTATACACTGCTCCCGAAGGCTACACAGGAGATCAGACTCTTAAATGGTATAAGAACGGCGATGCAGGCTATCTTCTTCCGTCAGTAAGAGACGCTATCAACAGCGGTGCTCTTTCATTCTCTGTAAACGGCGCAGACAGTGCTCTTACACTTCTCTACAAGTTCATTCCTTATGTATTTGCAGAGATGGCACCCGTAGTTCTTAACGGTTCTGTTAAGAAGCTCCTTGCAGGTGCTCTCGGTGTAGACTTTGCAGAAATGACCTCAGCTGAAGTTGACGCTGTTAAAGGCTTGGCAGAAGCAGACGATTTCTTCACAAAGCCTCAGGAGTTCTATCTTTGGGAATATTCTGATTACAAAGTAATCGACGGTGTTCCTTATTATCGTTTTGAGGATACATACTTCAAGGGTACACTTCCCGCAAACCTTTCAACATATTACTATATGTTCAACTGGGATTGGAAGATCACTGACGACTTCGTTAATGACTTCATCCCGACAGTAAACGGAACAACAATCGGTAAGTCTGCAGCAGGCTATGATAACATCCTTGATGGTCTCAACGCTTTCGTTTACAAGGTAATCGATACTGTTCTTGTACCGAGCTTTGAGGTTAACGGTAAGAAATATGACCTTAGAGCAGGTCTTGGCTGGGAAGACGGCGGCCTTGATAAGGTTGTTAACAATGTTCTCCGTGCTGCAAGATATGCATTCAGCATCGCTCCCGAAGAAATCTTCGACGAGTATTATAATGACGCTAAGCTTTCACCGTACTACAACATGATGATGAGCGGTACAGTTAAGCAGGCTCTTACAGGTCTTGCTGCAGCAGGCATTAAGCTTCTTATGCCTCAGGCACAGCTTCCGACAGCAGCTAAGCTTTGCAAGACAGTCGGCACAGACAGTGCTGAGGACGTTTCAGTTCTCGCATTCGGTGCTGTCGTAGTTCGTGAGCTTTGCACACAGCTTATGCCCTCATACAACTTCGATGCACTTATCTATTCAGATTACAACACAAAGACCATACTTTCAGGCGCTAAGTACGACGCTAACTACTGGCTTGATACAGTTCTTACAATGGGTATGGACCTTGGTATGTTCTACTTGCGTAATCTCACCGATATCGGCGAAGACCAAGCAAATGGCTACTACAATGTAATGAACAGCCTCGGCGTAATTCCGTCAGCTGATGCATCTGCTCTTGTTTACACAGCAGATTCGACATACAAGGACGGCGTTCCGACATGGCAGTATAAGCTTGACTGGGTTATCGACTGGGGTCTCAGCTCTCAGGAGGATTGGACATGGAAGTTCGAGAAGCTCGTTGACTGCGGCACAGTTGATCTTGCTACATATCAGGATCCGTGGGCTAAGCTCAACACAGTTCTTCTTAAGCTTCTTCCCCTTGATCAGGTATTCAATGCAAGCGGCGTTACAACTGCAAGCAACACATGGCTTGAGAACATCCTCAGAGGCAAGCTTGTAAACGGTATCAACAGCTTTGATCTTCCGTTGGTTGCAAGCGCATTCAAGATTCCGGACGGAATTCTCAGAAATGGTAATGTTCTTACACAGGTTGTTACTGTTGTAAGACAGCTTCTCAACTCTGTATTCTACAAGTTGGCAGGCAATTACACATTCCTTGCTGACAACACATACACAACTCTTGATACAGTCCTTAACCAGGATAACCTCAAGAATCTTGTCGTTTCACTTGTTGAAAAGCTCTACACAATCGGACAGAACGGTCTCTTTGATCCTATCCTTCCGATCGTTGGTATGGTACTTGGTTGGAAGACAAGCCCGCAGGCTTACTCTAACCCGTCAATTTACTTCTCAACAAGCTCAGGCGATACATATCTTCATCCGTCAGCTACAAGCGTATTGAAGTTCGTTAACAACTCTTCAGGTATGCTTGAAAAGCACAGAAATTCTGATAAGGTCGATCAGCCTTACACAATCAGAATTACAAATGTTGAGCTTGACAACGGTGCTTCCGCATCGGGCTTCCCGATAGACGTTGCACCAGGCGCTACCGCAGACATTTCGATTACTGTTCCGAGTACAGACACAGTAGTCAAGGCAATCGTTACTTATTCTTACACAGGTAAGGACGGCAAGGCTCTCGGCGGTGAGCAGAAGATGGCTATGTACGCTCGTGTTGCTACAACATGGGATATCGAAGGCGATCAGTGGGAAAAGACAGACATCAGCTATTGGGGCAAAAACCCGTACAACAAGTACGAGTTCACTCAGAACCTTTATAATGCAGTAACTGAATATAAGGGTCAGATTATTTACATCCCCGGTAGTGGTGCTATTCACCCCGACAGAAACTTCAAGAAAGTTTCTTATGCAAGACAGCCCGAGACCAAGTTCAAGAGCAAGTTTGACCTTATCACAAATAAGGCTGAGGCTGGTTGGGTTGACCTTTCCAACAGCGGTAACAAGTCTTCGGCAGGTAACTTCTGGAAGGCTAAGTCAGGCGTTACACAGGATACTAAATTTGAATACGGCGTATACGATTCAGGTTCTGTTAAGCTTGAAATGAGTAAGGGCAGTGATACTTGGGACGTTAAATTCATTTACTACACGGATTACGACCTTCCGAAGATCATTAAGTCTTACACAGACAAGAACCTTTTGGCTTCTGACTACGGTGCAGACGCTCAGGAAGCATATGCAGCTTATGACGCAGCTCTCAGAACAGCTGTTTCACTTGCAAACGCTCCTAAGCTTGAAAACTACACCACAACAATAATGCCTCAGATTCCGGATGCTATCACAGCACTTAACAATGCTTATGAAGCACTTTCGGCTTTCGAAAAGGTAACAACAGGTTCTGCAACAATCGCAACTCTTGAGAATGCATACAATGCAATCGAGGTTGACAAGGCAGCAGACCTTAACTATCAGGACAACGAGCTTTATGAGTACTTCCAGTACGATGAAGCAAGAAAAGCTGCTCGCAATATGATTAACTCCACAAAGGCTCCCACAGCTCCCGAAAATTACATTGAGGGCGAGAACCTTTCACAGGCAGTTATCGAAGCTATTGTAAATGCAAACAGCGGCAACGTTAAGACAGGTATCAGCGCTACTGTTTCTGCTCCTTCACAGGATGCTATGAACAAGTACAATGATGCAGTTGCTAACTTCGTTGCTCCTAAGTATTCAGAGCTTCAGCTCGAGGATCAGATTGCAAGACTTTCTTACTACTATGCATTTATGAATGCTACTAAGAAGCCTGCGACAGTTAAGACCTTCCTTGATCAGGAAATCGCAATCGCAGAGGCTCAGAACTATGTTGAGAGCGATTACAGCGCAGATTCATGGGCAGCTTATACTAAGGCTCTCGCTGATGCAAAGGCTGTTCAGGCTGATGCAAAGGCTCTTCAGTCAACAGTATTTGATGCTAAGTATGAGCTTATGAAGGCTCAGAACGGACTCCTTCCGAAGTACGCTTCGATGAAGGATAACGGTTATCTCGACGGCGAGCTTGCAACACTCATTGAACAGGCTAACACAGTTGTAGGTCACTTCAACGAGTACTTCAAGGTTAAGGATGGCGTTGACGCTACCGAAGCTTGGAAGCAGCTTGTTAAGGCTCTCGGTGTTGAGTATAACGTAAAGGTTGACGGTACAGATTACTCAGGTATTCTTTACAACAAGTCAGCTCTTGACTTCAAGACAAACGACAGACTTAACACCAATAAGGAAAAGGCAAAGGTTGACGCAGCTTGCGACAGACTCCAGGCAGCTCTCAACAACTTCGTATCGAGCGTAACACTTGATAAGAACGATAATGGCGTTGTAAATCAGGTAACACAGGATGTTAAATACATTCAGGGTATCGTTCCCGGTACTGTTACAACAGCTGAAGCTATCCTTAATAACGTTAAGGCTTCCAACGCAGCAGCTAAGCTTGCTGTTACACCTTCTAAGTCAAACGGCTTTGGTACAGGCGCTAAGGTTGATGTTTCAATCGACGGCATCGGCGTTCTCTCAACTTACTATGTTGTTGTTTACGGCGACGTAAACGGTGACGGCGTAGTTGATGCATTCGACGCATTCGCAGTTGATAAGAACGTTAACAGCCTTGCAGCTCTTGACGGTGTATATGCAAAGGCAGCAGACGCTGACGCAAGCGGCGCAATCACAGTTGCAGACTTGACTCCGATCATGAGCGCTTCTGTTGGTAACGCTGATGTAATTTCTCAGACAAGATAATTGACACAGTCAGTTATTGATTAAAAAAATGGGGGTGTCGGGTCAACCGGCTCGGCATCCTCACGGAAATTAAAAAATCGCTTACATTTAATCGGCTTGTTCATAAGGTTTTGGCGGTGCCTTTAGGCAGCACCACAGCCGACAGGTTTTCCAAAGCAGAGTGATAGCTGTTTTTGAAATTTCCGCTGATTCAAATATTGAATAACGTAAATGTATTGACATTTATGCTGATTAAGTGTATATTTATTGGGAAAACAGAATAAGGAGGCTAATAATGGTTAAGTCAAAGAAAATCCTTAGCCTTGCTTTAGCTCTTGTAATGGCTTTAGGTGTGTTGACTATGGGCGTATTTGCCGCAAAGACAACCCCCACAGCTACATTTACCGTTTCAGCTTCGGCTTCCGAGGTTGCAACAGGTGATGAAGTTACAATCACTGTTAAAGCAAACGCTACAGAAACTTTCTATGCCGGACCTATGTCGCTCCCGATTGAGTATGACGCATCATTGTTTGAGTATGTAGCAGATTCAGCTGCAGTTGCAAACATTTATGGCGAAAGCACAACCAAATCTGCTGTTAAGGCAGAGGCTGGTAAGCTTACAGTTGCACTCACTCCTTCGACAAGCGGTGCGGTAACAGCTCCCGACCTTAACGGAGCAAACCTTACTGTGCTTACATTCAAGCTTAAGGCTATCGGCTCAACAGGCTCAAGCACAGTAGCAATCGCTGATGACCAGAAAACTGCTGCTAACATTGGCGGTAAATTCTACTGCGGTTCGTTCGACAGCGCTGATCCTAAGACTGCCGAGCTTACAGAAATGGGTCAGACTCTCAACAGAGTTTCTGCAACAATTTCTTACAAAGGCGGCGCAGTAGGCACACCCGAACTTGTACTTACTGCGGCAGGCGAAGCAGCTGGTACAGTAATCAGCACTGCACATTGCACAGGCGATGGCTTTGATGGCTGCGTAATGGGTATTGATACTTTAGGTATCTATGCTACTGAAACTATTGCTGACAATGTTACCGTTAACAACGGTACAATGGTAGTTAATACCGATGCTAGCAACGGTAATGAAACAACAGGCGCAGTAATCGAAGTTTACAATAACAGTGGCGATTTGGTAGCTAAGTATGTATTTATATACTTTGGCGACCTTGATAGAGATGGTTCGATTACCGGTACAGATGCATCTTATTGTAACGACTATGAGTTGACCTATGAAGGACTCGATCAAGAGTTTATGCTTCTTGCAGCTGATATCGATGCTGATACATCAGTAACAGGTACGGATGGTTCTATTCTTGCTGACTATGAGTTGACATACGACCCCGAGGGTTGTTTCTATAATACTCAGGCAGCTATTGCGGCTAATTATGCATAATAATTGTTGCAAATTATAAATGGAGGAGAATATATCAATGGCTAAGACAAACAAAATTATCAGCGTTGTCCTCGCTCTTGTTTTGATATTCAGCACTTGTGCAATTTCTGCGTTTGCATGGACTGGCACGGGCACTCAAGAGATGAGAATAGAGGCTACAGCTGATAAGACGGTTGTTCAACCTGGCGATACAGTAAACGTTACAGTTAAGCTTTACAAGAATGAAAGCGGAACTTGGGCTAACACTTTTGCTGGTTATTGCGTTTCATGGATGTACAATACGTCTGTTATTACTCCCACAGCCGTAGCGTATGGAGATATTTATAATAATTTCTCTCAGATTAGACCTATTGGTAAAATAGTTGCTGCAAATGCATTGACGCAGGTTAAAAACACATCAACAGCCGAAGAACAGGCAAGATATACTGCCAACGGCTATGATGCTATCTGCAAAATTCAGTGCGTAAAAGATGCTTCAACTACCTATGGTGCACAGGGATATTGGGAATCAGTAGACGGCATGACAATGTTTACTCTTACATTGAAAATTGCTGATACGGTATCAGACGGTGATACAATACAGTTTGATATGATTTCGGGTCTTTTTGGTAAGAACCACACATATCTTGCATCAGTTGATACATCAAACAGTAATAAGGCAACCAACAAGTATGGTGCTGCTTATTATGACAGCTCTGATGCTTCTGTAACACTTACAGTAGGCACTCCTGCTCCTGCAGGTCCTGCAGTAACAAAGGCTAAGAGCCAGGTTAAGATGACCGCTACAAGCGCAACAACAGTTGCTGACGAGTTCAGCTTCAGAGTAATATCCAAGATCAGCGATTCTGATTGGGATACTTACTTCAAGAACACAGGTGTTGCAGGTGCTACAACTGATTACATCACAGCTGTAGGTATGGTAGCTTACAAGGGCGCTGCTGCTTTCGACGCTGACACAGCTAAGAAAGTTGTTGCAGGTACACCCGCTGCTGATTACTCAGCTGCTACAACTGATTACATCAGTAAGGTAAGCGACACTGCTGATGCTGAGTTTGGTGCTATCATTAAGGCTAACCACTCAACACTTGCAAACGACGTAACATACATGGGCTTCGTTCAGTATGTTGACGCTTCGGGCAACGCACAGACAATCTTCTACGAGACTGCTGGAACAGCTGCTCTCTCAACGAACTATGACACTATTGTAAATGCTTATCTTACAGCATATCCGTATGCAGCTTAACTGAAACGGTTTGAAAGATAATTATTACAATAACTTGAGAGGAGAAAATTTGATGAAACAAATTTATAGCGCACCTGATTTCGACGTTTCAGTTTATGAAGTAGAAGACGTAATCACCCTTTCAGTAGGCACAGGTCCTGTTGAAGGCGGCGGAGACGGCTGGATTGAGATATAATCTGACGTCAAATCGTGCAAAATGACTAATATAAAAAGCAGGGTAAGCAATTACCCTGCTTTTTTCTTGCGTAAAATTAAATTATAAGGTTAATACACGGCTTTTATCTGATTTGAAAATTTGTTGAAACACAGACTCCCTCTGACGAGGGAGCTGTCGTTTTTCGCAGAAAAATGACTGAGGGAGAGATAACGAAAACTTGATTTTTATTGCTTTCTCTCCCTCAGTTTCGCTACGCTCAACAGCTCCCTCGTCAGAGGGAGCCGGAATTCCAGCAAATTTGAAAATATATGCGACCGTAGGGACAGGGCTTGCCCCTGTCCGACGCAGCCTCCCTTGTAAAGGGAGGTGGGTTGCCGTAGGCAACTCGGAGGGATTTTGAGGTTGATTTTATATGAATTTATAAAATCCCTCAGTCATTTTTTTGTTCCAAAAAAACGCCAGCTCCCTTTACAAGGGAGCCTTTAACGGACAACCCTCAATTTTCCCACACAAAAAATTAACTATACAAAACCGCAAAATAATGTTAAAATATATAATAATGCTTAAAAGGCGGTGAGGTTACGGAATTGTTTGATATTGCCGGACTTAAAATCCGTATGGATTGCAAGGACGGGATGCTATATGAACGCTCAAGGGCATATTTGAGCAAAAACCAAGACGGTAAAGAGGATTTTACCGTCGCAATGCCCGACGAAATATTAAAACAAAAAGCCGAAGCATTGCCGCAGCTCACAGCTGACGAATGTTACTACGTCTATATGGGCGAGGCGTTCTATTATAACCTCTTAAACCATAACGGAATTTTGCTTCACGCCTCTTGCATTGAAAAAGACGGCGTTGCGTACCTGTTTTCCGCAAAAAGCGGCGTCGGAAAATCCACTCACACGCATTTATGGTTGGACAAGTTCCCCGACGCACATATGATAAACGACGACAAGCCTGCAATTCGCTTAATTGACGGCAAATATTGTGCTTGCGGAACGCCGTTCAGCGGAAAAAATGATGAGAGCACAAATATTGCTGTTCCGATAAAGGCAATCGTTTTTCTTGAACGAGGCACTGATAACAGTATTTCAAGAATATCGCCGCAAAGTGCGATACCGCTGTTTTTGGCGCAGACAATTCGTCCGTCAGCCGCAAGCGTTATGGATAAGCTTTTGATGGTGCTCGACGGCGTACTTAAAAATGTACCGATTTACAAGCTAAAATGCAATATTTCCGAGGATGCGGTCATGACCTCATATCTCGGAATAAAAAATGATTTATCAAATGGAGAAAAGCAATGAAAATCAAAGACGGATATATAATCAGAGAAGTTGCAGGAAGTAATATTGTTGTTCCGATAGGCGACGAGCAGATGTCGTTCGGCGGAATTATGACGCTCAACCCCGTGGGTGCGTTCATTTGGAAGCTGCTTGAAAAGGGCGCAACAAAGGAAGAATTGGTTGACGCTGTTCTTAAAGAATATGAAATTGACCGTGCCACAGCTTCAAGCGATATTGACAAGTATATCGCAAAGCTCCGTGAAAAGAGCATAATTGAGGATTGAGCCGTGGAAAAGAAGAAAATACACCTTGCACAGCTTATGCCGATAATCGAAGATAAGCTTTCGCAGGGCGGAACGGTTGAAATGCCGATAACGGGTACAAGTATGCTGCCGTTGCTCGTTCAGGGCAGAGATACGGTAATTTTGGAAAAGTGCGACAGGAAGCTCAAAAAATACGATCTGCCGCTTTACAGACGTCCCGACGGCGCATTTGTGCTTCACAGGGTCGTAAATGTTTCGGATGATTCGTACACAATGTGCGGAGATAATCAGTGGGTTAAGGAAAACGGTGTAACCGACGGTATGATTATCGGGCTTGTCCGCACAATAAAGAGGAACGGAAAAGAAATTCCCGTAAGCAGTAAAAAATACAGAGCGTATTGCCGTTTTTGGAGTATGCTTTTCCCGATAAGAAAATACATTGTTAAAGCAAGAGGAAAATTGAAAAAATGAAAAACACCGCCGCATTGAATTGGATAAAACGCAATTCCGTCTCGGAACTGCCGAAAATGGTGTCGCTTATAATTTGCGACGCTCTTTATTCCGTGTGCGGAGTTTCAATGGCGGTATTTGCAAAGCTTATTATTGACTCGGCGCAAAAGGGCGACAAGGACAGACTTATTCACAATGCAATAATTTTATTGCTTGTAATAGCCGCTCAAATATCGCTGAAGCTACTGTCAAAGGCTCTTGAGGTGCGTATTTCGGGCAGACTTGAAATGAAATACAAATCAAAGCTCTTTGAAAGCATATTAAAAAAGGATTATCTCAAAATCAGTCAGTATCATTCCGGAGAGCTTATGACAAGGCTCACAAGCGACACTGCTGTTGTAAGTCAGGCGGTTACAACGATAATGCCTGCGATTGCCTCGATGCTTACAAGGCTTGTTTGTGCGTTTGCGGTGCTGTTTGCGCTCGACAAATGGTTTGCACTTTTGTTTTTGGTCGCAGGACTTGCGCTGTTTGTGTTTACAAGAATATTCAGAGGCTCAATGAAAAAGCTCCACAAGGCGGTGCAGGAAACCGACGGCTCCGTTCGCTCCTTTATGCAAGAGTCGATTGAGAGCGTGCTTGTTATTAAAATTTTCAACGTCGGCAAAAAAATTATGAACAGGGCAGAGGGGCTGCAAAAAAACAACCTCGATGCCAAAATTAAGAAAAACAGATGGTCGATTTTTGCGAATTTAGGCTTTTCGGCGGCTTTCTCGTTGGGATATTTGTTCGGACTTGTATGGAGTGGCGTAAAGCTTTGCGCAGGCAGTATGTCGTTTGGCACGCTTACGGCGATTATGCAGCTGATAAGTCAGGTTCAAGCTCCGTTTACCTCGCTTTCGGGCATTGTTCCGCAGTATTATTCAATGCTCGCCTCGGCGGAGAGAATTATTGAAATCGAAGAGCTGAGCGCAAGCAAGAGTGTAAACGATAAAAGCATTGACACTGAAAAGGTTTATTCGGAAATGCAAGAAATCCGCTTTGAAAATGTGAGCTTCGGCTACGGCAGAGCTACGGTAATAGAAAATGCCGACTTCGCAATAAAGAAAAATGAGTTCTCGGTCATTTCGGGAATATCGGGCATAGGAAAAAGCACGCTGTTCAAGCTGTTAGTCGGCGTTGTTCCGCCCGACAGCGGCAGGATTTACATAAAATGCGGCGATAGGGAATACGGCATAGATAAGTATATGCGAGGCCTTTTCGCTTACGTTCCGCAGGGAAATATGCTTTTCAGCGGCACAATCAGGGATAATATCCGCTTTGTGAACAGCTCGGCAAGTGATGCGGAGATTATGCGTGCGGCGGAGATAAGCTGTGCGGATAAATTTATAAACGAGCTTCCCGACGGTCTTGACACGGTGCTTTTGGAAAACGGACACGGTCTTTCCGAGGGACAGATACAAAGGCTTGCGATTGCCCGTGCGGTGCTGACCGACGCTCCGATACTTTTGCTTGACGAGGCGACATCTGCACTTGACGAGAAAACGGAAAAGCAGGTGCTCTCAAATATTCGGAAGCTTAAAAACAAGACCTGTATCGTTATTTCACATAAGGCGGCGGCATTTGAGATTTGCGACACAGAGCTTAGAATTGCGGATAAAAAAATCAGTATGCAGAAATTAAGGTAAATTTGTTTTTTATTGTTGTATAATTAAAATATATCTGTTATAATCATTTAGAATGATTTTATTGATAATTTTTCACAGAGGGAGAAAGCTATGAGGTATAGTTCGGACGAGAAAAAAGATTATGAGGACGGCATGAGCCTCGACACCGTGCTTATATATCTCAGAAAGATTTTGAATAAATGGTGGCTGATTGTTATTTCGGCTGTCGTTGTTGCTCTTTTGGGATTTATAATTGCAAAGGTTACTTACGTTGATAAATATTCTTCGCAGATTATGTTTATTGCAAGCAACAGAGATTCGGCTATTTCGGTTGCAGGTCAGTCTGCCTCCGATATCAACGCTTCGGTTTCGCTTGCGGAAAGCTTTAAGTATGTTTTCACAACAACCGAGCTTGCCACAAATGTTGCAAACGCTTGCGGATATCAGGTTACTCCGGAGCAGGTTAAGAGATTTATATCCGTAAATTCGATTGAGGACACCTCGATAATTTATCTTACGGTTACAACCACCGACCCGAAGGTTTCTTACGGAATTGCAAAGGCATATGTTGAAAATTATCCGGGCGCTATCGAAAAGGCATTCCCGAATACAAGACTTGCCGTTATCGACCCTCCGTTACTTATGGAAAAGCCGGATGAAAACAACGACAAGGCAGTTTACACGGTACTCGGATTTATTGTCGGCGCAATTCTTGCCTGCCTGTTTATTATAGCATCGGTTATCTTTAAGGATACCATTAAGAACAGTGATGAAATCAGCAATAAACTTGACGCCAAGACGCTCGGCACCATCAACAGAGTTAATTCCAAATCGAAAGCCGACTCGAAGCAGGGTATTCTCATTACGGACAAGAAAACAGGCTTCTCCTTTATCGAGGCCTATAAGCTTATCAGAACAAAGATTGAATACGCTGCTACAAAGCACGGCTACAAGACAATTGTTGTTTCGAGTACGCTTGAGGGCGAAGGAAAGACCACAACGGCAACCAACCTTGCTCTTTCGCTTGCCCAAAACGGAAAATCCGTTCTTCTTATCGACGCCGATTTGCGTAAACCCTCGGTTGCAAAGGCTTTGGGCTTCTCGGCTACTGACGACGAGGGAATTTGCGGAATAATCTCCGGCAATAAAACACTCAAAGAGTCGATTAAGTATTCCGAAAAATATCAGCTGTTCGTTCTTGTCTCGGGCAAGGCTGTCGATAACTCTTCGGAAATCCTCTCCTCGCCTAAGATGGAGGAAATCATTGAAACGGCAAAGAAGGAATTCGACTTTGTCATTGTTGACACCGCACCGTGCGGAATACTTGCCGACGCATCTATCCTTGCAGGCTATGCGGACACAAGCGTTCTTGTTATCAAGCAGGACTACGCTCCGGCAAGAAAAATCAGAAGAGCAATGGATAACATTGAGAACTCGGGAATTGAAATTCTCGGCTGTATTTACAACAATGCGGAGGTCGGCTTCGGAAAGCCCGCTTTCTACGGAAAGAAAAGCGGTTACGGCTACGGTTACGGATACGGCTATGGCTACGGCTACAATTCAAAGCACGACAACTCAAAAAAGTAAAACAAAAGTAAAAATTTTTAATCAAAATCAAACGCAGGCAGAAGCATTTTTGCCTGCGTTTTTTTGCATTTAGGATAATTTGCATAAAGTTGTACGAAAAAATATATGAAATTTGTAAAAATTTTTATATATTTATTGACGAAAAGCATATTTAGTTGTACAATAAACTATAAATATGTGTATTATTGCGCCCATTTTATAAAAAACGGTGGGGGCAAGCATAAGTTTTACTAAAATTTAACTGAAAAAGTGCAGCGTATCGGAGGGTGCTTTATGGATATGAATATGGACATCAAGGATGTCATAGCCAAATTCAAATCAGGCAAGGGCGGTAAAAAGGATGCGAGGAAAAGGAATTCCTTTAATGCGTTCTTTGAGAAGAATCCTAAAATGAAAATCATTTTGCCGCTTATACTTTTTATAATTGCGATTGTAGTTGCGGCATTGATAATTATATCGGGCATAAAAACGGACTCAGGGCTCGACGAGGACGTTACCAATCCGGCACAGTCGGTTGACGTTCTTCCGATGATTGAGAGAAGCGAGGGCGAAACCGTTGCGGAGGGTGTAGACCCGTTCTCCGAGGATGTTATCGCAAACGCAAAGATAAAGGGTATGGTGTATAACTCCGACGGTTACAGAACGGTAATCGTGGAAACGAAACTTCGCTCGTATGTGCTTCAGGTCGGAGATTATGTACCCGGCTCGGAGTGGCTCGTTGAATCCATAACAGACAGCTCAGTTACCTTCTCGCTCGGCGAAAAGAAGAGAACTGTCGAGATGAAATAATTCGGAAAAATAATATCTTTTATATATAAATAATAGAGTTTCTTAGGGGGAACACACAATGTACAACAGTTCAACAAAAAAATTGAAAGCTGTTTTGGTTGCGGTTTTGGCAATCGTATTGCTTGTAAATGCCGTGTTACCTATGACGGTAATGGGTTCAAGCAAGAAAAATTCAGGCGATTACCAATATTATGTAATCAAGTCGGGGGACACCTTGACAAGAATAGCTAAAACTCACGGCGTTACAGTCAGCGACATTATGACCGCTAACAATCTTTCGGATGCCGACAGGATTATTTCGGGAAAGGTAATTAAAATACCGCTTACCGAGGAGTCCTCTGCTTCCACATGGTCGTCCTCAAGACTTTCTCTTAATCTTGTTGACGCAAATGTTAAGGATGCACTTTCGGCAATTGCGAGAAATGCGGGCTATACTATCATTTTTGTCGGTGATGCAACAACAACGCTTACCGTTAATCTTGAACAGATGTCGGCACTCAAGGCAATTGACTATGTTACAAGACTTGCAGGTCTTTCATACCTTAAAGACGGCAATACCTTAATGGTCGGCACTACCGCAGAGCTTAATGAGAAATTTATTGACAAGGTTGTAATGACCAAGTTCACCCTTAAATACATAACAGTCGGCGTTCTTCAGACACAGGCAAGCGCACTCGGCTTGTCAAACGTTCAGTATGTTTCGACAGAGGCTGACGACAGCACAGTATTTGTCAGCGCAAGTCCTAAGGAGCTTGCTAAAATTCAAGAGCTTATAAAGCTTATTGACGTAAGCAGCAACATCAACGCAGGTGCGGCTCTTGTTGCGGCTAATTTCAAGGAAATCAATCTTAATTACATTACAGCAGAAGAATTTAGCGGACTTCTTTCAAGTCTCGGACTTGACCCCGGAATTGTTGTAGCGTCAAGACCTTATACCCTCTATACATTTGTTACAGGCAGCGCTCTTGCAGACATTAACACTATTAAGGCTGTTATCGATAAGCCCCTTACAGGTGCTAATCTCGGTGCTTCAAAGAGCGATCAGGTTGTAGAGCCGTCCACCACCCCCTCGGGCGGAACAGATGCGCCGTCAACAGGAACTCCGGGCACTTCAACAGGCTCTGAGGAAACGAAAATACTTCGTGAAATCGAGCTCGAATATATTGACAGAACTATGGCTGTCGGCATTATAGACAGCTTCCCCTATGAGGTTACGGTTTACGGACCCGAAAAGATGACCAAGAAGCTTTGGCTTATGGGAACTGAGTCTGAGGTCAACAAGGCAGAGAGCAAGATTAAGGAATTTGATACCGAAAGCTATGCTGACAGCATGAAGCTTGAAAACACATTCTTTGTATATGATCTTCAGAACTGCACGGCTCAGGAAATGCTTGACAGACTTGCAAACATAAAGCTTGAAAACGTTACCTTCAAGACTAATGCGTATCCGACAATTTCAAAGGCACTTATCGTTTACTGCGATTTTGCAAAGCAGGAGCAGGTTAAGAGCTTGCTTGACGCAATGGATACGGCAAGCACCGAGGAGGTTCTGAACAGAGCAGTTGAGGTTACTGCCAACGAAGCAGTTGCGAGAAACAGAATTGCCGGATTGATGAGCGTTCATCCCGAAATTCCGACAATGGATCAATTTACATTTATAACAGCTGATTCCAAGACGGGAAGCGGTTCTGCATGTACCACTTACGTTATGGCTACACCCGAAATGGCAGATTACATTAAGGGCTTGCTTACAGAGCTGGATTCGGCAGCTTAATTGTTAAAATCGGGTGCAGGAATAATACTTTTTCTTGCACCCTATACGCATATTTTTAGTTAAATGTTCAAAATTTAGGAGTTGTATTCAGTGGTTTTTACAGGCAAAGAAAGCTCTTATCCGTTCGTGATAGAGGACCTTTTAAGACATACGGCGGAGGTTGGAGGCTCCGACTTGCACTTGGTAGCGGGAATTGAGCCGTGCGTCAGAATAAACGGAGATCTTAAGCGTCAATCCGATTTCCCGAAGCTCGCACCGGAGGATATTGAGAAAATGCTTCTCGATATAATGTCGCCGATACAGAAAACGAAGCTTGAAGAGGATTGGGAATTGGACCTTGCGGTAGCAGTACCCGGCATTGCTCGTTTCAGAGGAAACGTCATCATCCAAAGAGGTACGCTCGCAGCGGTATTCAGAGCTATTCCGTTTGAGGTTCCTGAGCTTGAAAGGCTTGGACTTCCCTCGGATATTAAAAGACTTTGCAATCTCCCGAGAGGACTTGTACTTGTTACAGGACCTACGGGCAGCGGTAAATCGACAACGCTTGCCGCTATGATTAAGTACATAAACGAAAGATACGAAACAAACATAGTTACGGTTGAGGACCCTATCGAGTTTTTGCATACTCATATTAAATCAACTGTACGTCAGAGAGAGATAGGAAACGATACTCACAGCTTTGCAAATGCGCTTAAAACTGTTTTGAGACACGACCCCGATACAATTATGATCGGTGAGATGCGTGACCCCGAGAGTATTTCGATTGCCGTTACTGCGGCTGAAACGGGACACCTTGTTTTCTCGACTCTCCATACGCAGACTGCTCCTATGACAATTTCCCGTATTATCGACTCCTTCCCCGAGGGACAAAAGGGACAGATAAGACAGCAGCTTGCGAACTCCCTGAAGGCTGTTATTTCGCAGCAGCTTATTCCCACCATCAACGGCAAGGGAAGATGCGTTGCGGTTGAGTATATGATTGATACACCCTCTGTTAAAAACCTTATCCGTGAGGAAAAGGAGCATCAGCTCTATGCGGCTATGCAGACAGGACAGATGCAGGGAATGCAGACTATGGACCAGGCTCTTTTAAGACTTTATAAGGAGCAGAAGATTTCAAAAGAATCAGTAATTGACTTTTGCGTTGATGAAAAAGAGGTCAGACGACTTCTTATGACATCGGGTTACTAATATAAAAGGGGGCAAATGCTTTGGCATCCTTTACTTATGACGGTATGAACCGCCAGGGACAGAACGTTCACGGCGAGGTTGTTGCGGATAATTCCTCCGCAGCTATGGATAAGCTCCGTGAAGCCGGAATTATCGTTACCGACATCAAAGAAAAAGTTATCAGTGAGAAAAAGAAGACGGGCGGTAAAAAGGTTTCTATACAGGACGTCGCTGTTTTCTCAAGACAGATGGCAGCTATGATTTCTGCAGGTGTTCCTGTTACAAGAGCGTTGGCGACGCTTGCAAAGCAGACAACCAACCCGACTCTTGCGGCTGCTATTGTAGATATTTCGGAAAATGTTGAAAGCGGTATGCCTCTTTCGGACGCATTTGCTTTGTACCCGAAAATTTTTGACGACCTTTTCGTTGCAATGATTGCTACGGGCGAGGTCGGCGGTATTCTCGAGCAATCGCTTATCAGCCTTGCAAACCAGCTGCAGAAAAACAAGGCGTTGAAGGATAACATCAAATCGGCGGTATCGTATCCTAAGAATATCGGTATTTTCGCTATCATACTTCTTATTATGATGCTTGCGTTCATGGTTCCGATTTTCCAGAAGATGATTCCTGCGAAAACAGAGCTGAACGGACTTACACAGTTCATATTCAATGCGTCAACCAGCTTGAGAACACAGTGGTATTTGTGGATTTTGGTTGCAGTTGTTTTAATTGTCGCATTAAGATTTATTATAAAGAGTAAGTTTGCGCACAACTTTTGGGAAAAGAACAAGCTGCATATGCCGTTGATAGGCGACTTTATTACAAAAATGGTTGTAGCTCGTTTTTGCCGAACTCTTGCCACGCTTCTTGCAGGCGGTGTTACCGCTGTTGAAGCATTACAGAGCGCAGGTCCCACATCGGGAAGTGATTTAATAAAGGATGCGGTTGACAACGCTATTTCCGACATTGAAGAGGGTAAATCCATTTCGGACTCTCTTGATAAGAGTGGATTGTTTCCTCCTATGGTTACAGGTATGATTGCAATCGGCGAGGAAGCAGGTACGTTGCCTGAGCTTCTTGATAAGGTTGCCGAATTTTACGAGGAGGATGTTGAAACGACATCAAGAAACCTCGGTTCAATTATCGAGCCTATCGCTCTTATCGGTATAGGCGGACTTGTCGGCGCAATGCTTATTTCGTTGTACTTGCCTATATTCACGGCGTCTACTTCTATCGGCTCATAAACAGGGGGAGAAATTTATGGCTAAAGTTAAAAGTGTAATCGGCCTTGAGGTCGATTCGAGAGAAATAAGGGCGGTTGAAATTACCCGTTCAAGCGGTACATATTCAATTTTAGCGTGCGGAAAGGCACCGTTGCCCGAGGGAACGATTGAAGAGGGATTTATCAGAGATCCCGATCGCTTTAACGTTGCATTGACAGAGCTGCTCCAAAGCGGCGGCTTCAAAAGCCTCGATGTTGTTGTCGGTATCAACAATGAAAACGTTATTATGAGATATGCGACCTTCCCCAAGGTTGATGACGATAAGCTTCGCAATATGGTTCTCTTGCAGGCTCAAGAGTTCATCCCCATTCCGATACAGGAAATGGAAATTGACTATGTTGTTGCAGGCGACGGCGTAAATGATGAGGATCAGCCCATAACGCACGTAATGCTTGTTGCGGCAAGAAGAAATATGATTGAGCAGTACATAAATATTCTTTCGGCTTCAAAGCTTCAGGTTACGGACGTTGACTCTTCGGTGCTTTCGCAGATAAGAGGACTTAAAGCAGGTCTTGTCGGCGACGAAAAGTTTGCACTTTTGAATATGACTGACGATCTTCTTAACTTTATAGTTATCAAGGGCGACGAAATTTCAATGGTACGTTCTATAACAACTCCGGACAGAGTTGTCGACAGCGTGAACAATATTTACAAGCTTGAGCCGAACGAGGAGACTCTCGCATTTGACATTGAGGAAATCGGCGCAATGCTGGCTTCCGAAACAGCTTCATCCGTAAGCTATTATGCAATGCAGAACGGCGACAGCCCGATTGAAAAGATTTTCTTCACAACGACAGCTGATCAAAGTGCTCGCTTGTGCGATATAATCAAGGATACGGTTATGGAAATGCCCGTAATTATTCCTGATTTTTATTCAAATTATAATTTCGGACTTGACCGAAACGTATTAAACGAATTCGCAGGCTGTATCGGTCTTGGAATTCAGGCATTGGAGGTTTAAGCAGTGTTCAAAGTTAGTTTGTTACCGGACAGTTACAGACGCAGGCTTGAAAGCAGAAAGAAAATTGACTTGATTTCAAAAATTGCGCTTGTAATTCTTGTTTGCCTCTTTATTGTCTACGGAGGCGTTGCGGTTAAGGGTCAAATCCTTAAATCGAAGCTCAAAACAATTCAGCGTAAAAACAGTGCTATTGAGAGCGAATTCCCTGCACTTCAAGAATACCAAAACATATACAACGAGTTGGGCGAGGTCAGAAAAATGATTGAAAGCATCACTCCGCAGGACCCCGATGCAGTTGAATTTTTCACAACGATTTCAAACCAAACACCCGACTATGTTCAGATTACACAGATAAACCTTGAAAACTGGTTTAAGGAGGGCATTTGCACCCTTACCTGCACAGTTCAGGACAACCAGGACTACAAGGATTATGTCGATTTGTTCAAAACTGAGGAAATGCAAAAAATCGTTAAGACGGTTGAGACAACAAGCTACACAAGAACCTCGGGCGAGGACGGAAAAAGCGTTACCTTTACGCTTGTCTTGAGTATGTCAAACGGCGTTAACGTTACTGCCGGAGCTCCCGTTTATGAGACAGTTACCGACAAAAAGGGCGAGGCTGTAACAAATGAGAGCGGAGAGGTTCAGACAACACAGGTTACGACTACCGCAGCGGCAACAACGACCGAAACTACTACGGGGGAGGCTAAATAATTATGGCTTTAAGCGATGTTATTAAAAAGAAGCAGGCTACGGGCGACGGCTCGGAAAAGGAAAAAGCTGCTAAGAAAAATCTCCTCGATGACGTCAGAGTGGTAATTGCCGTATTGATTGTCGCTTGCATAGGACTTATCGTTCTTACCGTTTTCGGTGCAAAGGGTATCGACGAGACGGAAGCGAATATTGAAAAGGCAAAGACTCAATATAAGCAAAATCAGCTTGCTATCGCAAACCTCAAGGCTTTGCAGGCACGCAGCGGCGAATATAAGGATCAGATAGCTCAATACGATATAATGATTTCAAAGGATCCGCTTGATCAAATGCAGATTATGATTGATCTTGAAAAGGATGTTGAGGCACATAATTGCAGCCTTACAGAGCTTACCTTCGGCGAGCCCGAGAAAAACGAGCAGAACGTCAATCAAATAGCTGTTAATCTTACAATTACCGGCACATACAGGGATATTATAACCTTCTGTCATGACACGGTAACCGATAAGCAGATAAAGCGTATAGATACTATCAATATTACGGGTACAGAAGAGCAGAGAACGGCGCAGATTGTACTTGTAGAATTTTCAAGATAAGCAAGATAATTCAACGGGCAGATTTTCGAATGGAGAGAGATTAAATAATGGCGAATAACAATCTGATAATACCCGGAAGCATGGGCTCAAGGCTTGTTGCAGCCGGAATTATCACAGAGGAACAGCTTGCCGAGGCATTGGAGATACAAAAAACGAGCAAGGAGCTTATCGGCACAATCCTTACGCAGTTAGGCTACTGCACAGAGGACGATATAGCAAAAACACTTGCCAAAAAGACAGGCTACAAATACGTTTCAATCAATGAGATAGGCGTCAATGTTTCAGCGGCTAACCTTATTACACCCGAAATGGCGTTGAGGAACCACATTCTTCCGCTTTATCAGGATGAAAAGACCTTGTATGTCGCAATGAAAAATCCGAACGATATCATTACGATAGACAACCTCCACCTTATGACAGGGCTTGAGATTTGCCCCCTTGTCGCTCCCGATATGGAGCTTACCGCCGCAATCGAAAACTTTGCAAATATGAACTCGTCGCTTGATAATTATGACGAGGACGAAGCAAGCGACGACCAGAATGTATCAGAGGAATTTTCCATTGATGATAAGCCGGCGGTTTTGCTTGTAAACCAGATTATAAACAACGCCATTAAGGCAGGCGCATCAGATATTCACGTCGAAGCACTTGAAAAGCATATGAGAGTCCGTTTTAGAATCGACGGCGTTTTGCAGGAGGTAATGCAGAACCAAATCAAGCTTTTCCCCTCGGTCGTTTCACGTGTTAAGGTACTCGGCGGTATGGATATTGCCGAAAAGCGTATTCCGCAGGACGGTCGTGCTACCGTTAGATTTGAGGACAGAACACTTGATATTCGTATCGCAACAATGCCCACCGTTTACGGCGAGAAGATTGTTATGCGACTTCTTGAAAGATCGCAGGGTGTTGTAAAGCTTCACGACCTGCACTTCTCCGAGAGGCAGTTCCCGAGATTTGAAAAAGCAATTCATATGCCCTACGGCTTCCTGCTTGTTACGGGCCCCACAGGTAGCGGTAAATCCACAACTCTTTACGCTACCCTTGCCGAGATAAGCTCGGACGATAAAAACACGATTACACTTGAGGACCCGGTTGAGCGCCGTATGGCAGGTATCAATCAGGTTCAGATGAATAACAGAGCAGGTATGACCTTTGCGGCGGCTTTGCGTTCGGTATTGCGTTCCGACCCCGATATTGTCATGGTCGGTGAGATTCGTGACGGCGAGACTGCAAAGATTGCCGTCGAAGCGGCTCTTACAGGACATATGGTTCTTTCGACCCTGCATACAAACGACGCACCCGGCGCCGTAACCCGTCTTAATGAGATGGGCGTTGAACCGTTCCTTGTTACATCCTCACTTGTCGGCGTATTGGCACAGCGTCTTGTCAGACGTCTTTGCCCCAAGTGCAAGGAGGCATATCAGATAAAGAGGGATGACCTTCTCAAGATATTCCCCGATCTTCCGCTTGACGAGTATCCCGACGAGGAGTTTACACTCTACAAGCCCAAGGGCTGTATTACCTGCAACAATACAGGCTATAAGGGACGAGAGGCTGTATTTGAATTCCTTACCGTTACCGAGGAAATGAAGGAGCTTATCCTTGACCGTGCAAACGCTGCAGCTATTAAAGAGCTTGCCGTTAAGCAGGGAATGCACACGCTTAAGGATGAGGGTATTTACAAGGTAATGCACGGAAAAACATCGATAGAGGAAATTTTGAGAGTTATAGTTTAATTTATACGGAAAGGTGATTCGTATGAAAAAAAGGCTTAAACAAAACGGCGGTTTTGCATTGACAGCGGTCATTGCGTTGCTGTTTATACTTTCGCTTATGGGCACGGCAATGTATGCTTATACAATGACCAGCCTTAGAACCGTGCGCTTTTTGTCCGACAGAAAGAAAGCGGAGTATCTTGCTCAAGCGGGAGCAGAGGCCTCGGCATACGCATATCAGCTTGCCGTCAACAACAGAGGCTCCGACTCTGATGTCAATGAGTTTATCGTTGAAACAAGCGAGGACGGAGATAAAATTCTAACAAATAAAATATACCTTATTTGGAACAGGGCGGCATCCCCGGCGGCATATCAGTATGTTACCGAGGCAGGCATGGCTGCTTGTACGGATAAGGAAATAATCGGATATTATCAGGTTGAAATAACGAATATCGTCGAAACCAAAAAGGGTAAATTCCTGAAAACCGAGGAAAAGGGCGACGGCTCGGGCATTATAGCCGAGGAAGAGGTCGAAATGATCGACAAGCAGAGGCGTTTTGTCAGCAAGGGCTATGCGGTTAAGGGAAACGATATAAATGACGTTGTTCCTGCGACCGTGACGGCGAGAATTTCAGAGCCTGTTCAGGGACTCGGCACGTTTTACGATAACGACGGTGCCAATGCGGGAATTATCGACCCGATTTCAAATGACGAATTTACTAAGCTCGGCACGGTAAAGCTTCCGTCAAACCTTTCGCTTAAAACAAAGCATTTCGGCACATTTACAATCAACATAGGCGAACGAAGCACACCTGCAAAGCTCGGTTATTCCTCGGGCAACCTTATTTTGAACGCTCCCACGACGGGAACAATCAAGCTGAAGGGAAATCAGGATAACATTGTTTCGTTTGTCGGAATGAACGACTTGTTTGTAAACACGAATATTGATGTTACACCCACTAAAAAGAACTACAATATTATGTTCTTGAAGGGCAACAACATTGTAATAAACGGCGATATAGAGATTTTTGCATACGGATTTTACAGAAACACCGCCTTGCAGATTTCAAGCAATATCGGAATGTTAGCCGACGCCATAAGGGGAAAGTACAGATTCAGTACGGTTGTTTTGGGAACTCCGAACCCTGAAACTGCGGCAATTACCGACCCGATAAGCAACAATATTTACAGCTTAGGTCGCTGCGGCAAGGTCTTTTTCGGCGGCGACGTATATGTCAATATAGAAATGCCGAACGTCGGCACATACAGATACAAGGCTTTTTCTGCCGGCGACGTTTACTACTTTGACGACAACGCCACGCAGAATACAGGCAGTGAAAACGAATACGGCGTCGATTTGCTCAAGTATTTCCTTGACTATTCGATTGCAACCAATAAATATTCAAAGAACGTCCTTAACAGATTTGCGGATTTGATTGAGATTTATTATCAGACTGCCGACGGAGATACACCTACGCAGTATGTTGTCGGCGACGGCAACGGCAATATGACCAAAAACCTGATGAGAAAAATCGACGTTGACAATAACGCAAAGGACACATACAGCTCGATTATTCCGCCCGATCCCACAGATTCATCATCTCTTATGTGGGAATAAGACTTTTTGAAAATAAGTTAGGAGGAGCATTATGAAAAGTATTTTTAAGAGCATTAAAAGTACGGTAAAACAAAAGCAAGGTATGACGCTTGTGGAAACACTTGTTGCCATAGCTTTGATTATGCTGATAATTTTTACCTTTACACCGCTTTTCCTCCAAAATTTCAAGAACATTCGCACGGCGGGCGAGGTTACAAAGTCCTCATACGAAAAGGCGAGCTTGCTGGAGAGACTTATTGCAAATAAGGGCGAAAACGCACCCGGCTATGAAATCTCCGTGAGCGATGTTCCGCTTACAATGACAAAGGATGGAGATACCGATAAGTCAATTAGCTTTGGCTCGGACAGCTCTGCCGGTCAGGTTCACGGTACGCTTATCGCAAGCAACCCCAACACGCCGAATTCATATTCGACCTTCTATGTCAGCGATAACACAAGCCGTATGCTCTGCTTCCCGAGCAATCTTACCGACGACTTTTTGACGACGGAAATTACGCTTGTCCCCAAGGGCTTTGCGTTTAACCCGACAGCTAAAAACAAGAATGCGGATCAGGCAGGCTGGCACTTTAAGGTAAGCTATACCGACGAAAACGGCAATAAGCAGACTGTTGAGAAGCAGTATTACGATATAGTTTTCAAAAAAGACGGAAATACAAATGTTGCGGTGTTCACGCTCAAGGGTGGTAACAACGTCATTTGTTTCGAACATTCTCCGTTGATAATTGAATACGGACAGGGCGTAGGCGACCTTCAGTACAGCACTAAAATCGAGGTCGGCGCACCCGAGATTATACTTGTCGGCGAAAAAGCTTCCGACGGCAAATACTATTACTATGCGACAAGCGGTGTTGACGAGTACGGATATATGGATCTCATCGCAAAGGAAATGACGGGTTCTCCGCTTAACTCGGCAATGAATGACGTTGAGTGGGTCGGCGTCGGCAGCGGCGATGACGGCAACGGCGGAGACAATAAGTACGGCTACTATGTTATGGGCGGCGACGCAGGACAGGTACGCCGTTTCTGGAGAAACGAAAAAACGGGCAACTACTATTGGGGCGGCGACACGCTCTGGCAGTACAACCGTTATGCACATATCACGTCAAAGGGAATGCCCGAGGGCGACAGCTACGAGAACATAACCGCCGAGAATTCAACTCAGGCAGAGTTCAAGTCGATATTCCGTTCTCCGCAGACTGAAATTGATTGGAACGGCAGACAGATAAACTATCTTTTCAAATCACAAAAGACAAGTCTTTGGGACTATAAGTCCATCACATCAAACTACTTCACAGCGAACGTTGCAACCTCCGATTCGGGCAAGGCGTTCCTGACCCTCGGCGGCGTTGTTAAATGGCGTGACGGCACGGAGGCTTACGGCGGCAACTCGGGCAGAGGTTGGGACGAAAACGATAATATGCGAGCGTGGCTTACATACGACACAAGCAACGCAAGATCCAAAAAGCTTTCGAGCCTCGGCTACAAGGAGGCTGTAGATTATGAGTATGAAAATGATGATTCGCTCATAACCATTACCTCTGTAGGTGCGATTAAAATCGATAAAACGAACAGCAACTATATTGAAATTCAGGATCAGACTCAGTGGAACAGCAAGGTTTATCCGAGCAAGTCCTATACACTTTATTGCGGTCGAATTCCTGCCGTTATCGACGTTTGGGGCTGGAAAACTGCTACGATTGGTTGGAAGGGATATATTCCGCTTGCGACGTTGGGCGTTGCGTACAGCTCGAACAACATATATACTCCGTCGGGCATCTTAAACCCGGGCGGAACGGGAGCTTGGTATCCGACAGGACTTTTCGGAGACTCAAAGGCATCGAGCACAAAGCTTGATGCTGAAATATTCAAATCCTTGAAGTATGAGGACCTTTTGAACTTCTTTACCTCGGAAAATCCGTATAAGGACATTGTTTATCCGAGGTCAACGAAAAAGAACACGCCTGCATACTACACTGCTGTTAACGGAAGCGGCGGTCAGGCATTGGGCGAGCAGGGTAATAAGTATTACCTTACCGCAGGAGAGGAAATCGACATTACAATCGGTTATCTTTCGCATCCGTTTGCAATCGGACTTGAAAATCCGTCAACATGGGTAATTACGGGCTTGACCGGCTCTGACTACTATTTCTACAAGTTTAACGGAACAGGCGGCAAATACGACCACTCGTTCCAGTCGGCAGGACTTCGAGATAACGTAACAATGCTCGATATTGACAGCTATCACGACGATATTACGGGCAACAATATTTCTGTTGCGGTCGGCTACACGTTGGGCTACCTTTTCTCCGACTACAGCTGGGCAACACGTGTAAACGACATTTCAAATATGGGTGTTGTATATATCAGAGGCTCGGGCGACGGCAGCGACAGCGATACGGCAGGCTCTATGGAGTCGGGTAAGGGCTGGTCGCTTAAAAAGGAAACCAACGTATTCCATCAGTTCTACGGAACAGACCAATATCAGGACGGCTCGGGCAATATGACTGCATTGGGCTGGGATACCTCGTATCACAGGTCGTTCTTCGGAATTTCAAACAGTGACTCTACACCGCCGTCAGGCTTTACTGCTCCGAATATCATTCCGGGCACAAAGCTGTACGGTACAAATACGCACCCGATGAACCAGACTCAATGTACAACGGTACGTTGGGGACTTACATGGGATGCAAAGCCGCAGTTTATGTGGGGCACGGACAACGGCTCGCTGTTCAGCTGGGGCTACGACTACGAAACCCCGACAAATTCAAAGATAACTGCGGTTACAAAGGAATTTGAAAGCTATATGTGGGCTGACAGAATCGGCGCAGCAGGCGGACCGACAAACAGAAAGCTCAAAGACGACGGCGACCGTGTACAGTTCTATGATTACACAAGTAAAAAGAACAATACGTCGGATGCATACGGCTTCGTGTCCGTATTAAGCGGAATAACCGACGTTGAGTATGCGGACGATTATTGGGTAGCGGTAGGCACGCAAAGCGGAAAAGCTCCCGAAACCTATTGCGCTTCGCAGTATTGCTATTCGGGCAACGGCAAGGCAGGCTCGTACATCAACGTCAAATACTGCTACAGTGAGGAAAAACATCTCTACGCTTGGAAAGCGATTAAGATAGCTGATGACACCAACATAAACTTCATTTCGATTACCTATTCCGAGGGCTTATGGTATCTTACCGGCTACAAGGATGAAAACGGTAACGGCAAAAACGATGCCGAAGAAAAGGCATATATTTACTACACGAAAGACCCGTCGGACGCAGGCGCATGGAAGCGTGTAAAAACGCAGGGTGCTGACGGCAAATACACGGACGACACCACGGCGGTATTCTTCGACGCAAGCGGCAACAAGAGAGATCTTGACCTTACGGGCGTAAACGCAATGGCATCTCAGGGATAAAACGGAGAAAGGGCGGCAAGGCTATGTTTAAGTTGATAAACAAAACAAAACATGACAGGCGAGGCTTTACCCTCGCAGAGCTTATAGTGGCTATCGCAGTTATGGCACTTGTTATGGGCTTGGTCGCTCAGCTCTTCGGCACGATATACAAGCGTTATGATATGGTCGAAAAGCAGTTTAAGCTTCAAGCACAGGTTGAATATGTTGTCGCACAGTTCCAAGAGGATGCGACAAAGACCTCGCTTTCGACTGCGACAAAGGTTGACATTTTCTATGAGGACCCTGCAACGGTTGAGGCAAATCAGATATTAGCCTCCTGCCCCGAGCTTGGCACATTCACGGAGAATGCCGACGGCACGATTACCTTCCAGAAGCCTACAAATCAATATACCTATTATTTTACATACAAGGGATATTTCTATGGGCTTGCACCTATTCATCTGATTGATGAGGATAACAAGGTAACGATTAAGTCGAACGCTATCGCATACAAATTTTATTATCAGTTTGACAATCCGTTGAAGCTTGACGTTAAGTTCAGCGTGGGCGTTGATGCGTTCCAATGGGACACGACCGAAAACAAGGAAATGGAAAACCCGACGGACGCTTCGGGCAATGCGCTCAAGCATAAATACCTTGACAGCGGTATTTCAGTAGCGGTTAAGAGCAACCGTGAATATTTGCCTGCGAAATATGACTTGAACTCGTCATTTTCGTTCGACAATATGAAAACCAACGGTCAGCTTGTCAACTGCAACAATGAAAGCGGCTACTATTTCACAAGCGAATACACGGCAGGCTGGGACTCGGGAACGGACACCGAGGGCTACCCGTCGGATAGACAGGAAGCGGATAAAACATATCCGAATTCCAAACGCTCGGGCAACGTTATAAGATTTATTTCCTATAATGACTCGATAGGCGGTGCGCTTGATGCCGATACGGGAACAACCGAGACAGCGTTTACCTGCGGTACAAGATGGCTTATGGCAGGTACGGATATGGAAAGCGGAGTTGTCAAAACGCTTCGTGATTTCAGAGACAACACGCTTAAAGGCACATATCTCGGCGATATTATCATTGACAAGTATTATAACGAGTGGTCGCCTGCAATAATCAAAATCGGCTCAAGGAATGAGACGTTGAAGAATATCGGCAGGACGGTTGTTACCGATATGGCTATATTTATTGCAATGACAAAGTGATTGACAAAAAATAAAATATAGGATATACTTAAAACAGTTACGGAACATTCACGCACAATTCCCTGAAAAATCACGAGACTGTATGGGGGTATGTCTTATGAAGAGCAAAAAGGGTTTTACACTTGTTGAGCTGATGATTGTCATTGTAATTATGGGCGTTTTGGTCGCTGTGGCAGTCCCTGTTTTCGGACTTGTTACAAAGAATGCGGAGAAAAAGACCTGCGGCGCAAATATGGATATTATCGCAAAGGGAGCGCAGCAATGTGCCTTGACCGACACCGATTCGGGTGCAAAGGTCATTTTCAGGAACGACGGCACAACCACGGTTGACATCAGAACGCAGGAGGACGCAAGGCAGGCGTTTACGGACGCATATCTTGCTTGCTTTGAGGACGGAAAGTTTCCGCTTTGTCCCACCGAGGGCGGATATTACACTGTAACGCTCTCCGAAAACGGAAAATATGTAAATGTGGAGTGTAAAAACAGCGGCTCGGGTGTAGCTCACGGTGCAAAATAATACAAATTTACAATTTATTGTAAATATTTTATAAAAAAGACTTTACAAACTGTTTTTTTTAGTTTATAATACAGATAAAGGTTACGGAAATTTCCCGTTAACTTTTTTGGTTCGGTATTCTGGGCAACCCACCCATTATATAATTATTCTAATATGAAAAAGGGAGAAATTTATCATGAGAAAACTTATGAGTAAAAAAGGTTTCACACTCGTTGAATTGATGATCGTTATTGTTATCATGGGTATCCTTGTTGCAGTAGCTATCCCGGTTTACGGTGCTGTTACAAAGAACGCAGAGGCTAAGACATGTAAGTCAAATATGAGCAGCATTAAGTCAACTGCTTCAACATGGCAGATGACAGGCGGAACTGACGGCGGTCAGATTTCTCTTGCTGATGGTGCCTCAATCGACCTCGCTGCTAACCAAAGCTTTAAGAATCAGTTTGACGGCGGTAAGCTTCCGCAGTGCCCCGTTGCTAAAGATGACGCTGCACTTTCAGGCGCAGCAAAGGATTACACAGCTGTAATGGCTAAGGACGGTAACGGTCAGATTTCTACAACAGTTACATGCCCTGAAGTAGCTAAGGGTTACGACAAGCACGTAGCTGACTAATTGAATAAAATCAATTTAGCGGATTAACATTAAATAAGCAAAGGCGAAAGCCTTTGCTTATTTTTTTACCTAAGGCACGCCAAAATTTCACGGCTTTCCTTGTAAACGGCTGTCGGTTAGTGTATAATTATAGCTGTATATAACTTTATATTCCGGAAAGGAAGATTTCGTTGGAGATTTCTCATAACAAAAAGAATAAATTTATATTTCCTTTAATTTCTGCATTCGCCGCCGTGGTGCTTTTCCTGGTGTTCTGCGCCTTTTCAAAGATTGCACCGTTCGGCGATTATACCATTCTTCGTAACGACGGCTTGGGGCAGTATGCGCCGTTCCTTGCTGAATATATCGAGAGGCTTAAAAGCGGCGGCTCTCTGTTCTATTCATGGAATACGGGGCTTGGCTCAAATGAATTTGCAAGCATATGCTACTATCTTTTAAGCCCGTTCAACCTGCTTGCACTGCCGTTTAACAGCTCAAATATCGACAGCGCAATGCTCTTGATAATTACGGTCAAGACGGCTTTGATTGCGGCTTCGTTCTCGGTATTTCTCCAAAATAAGTTTGAAATTCAGAATATAACCGTAAGCGTATTTTCGCTCATTTATACCTTCAGCGGCTTTTACCTCGCCTACTATTACAACACAATGTGGCTTGACGCTCTTATTACCTTGCCGCTTATCGCCCTCGGCATTGAAAATATCGTCAAGGGAAAAAAGGCTACGCTCTATTTCTTTGCACTTGCATATACGATTTTCGTGAACTTCTACATAGCGTATATGATTTGCATTTTCTGCGTGCTCTACTTCTTCCTGCTCGTCTTTTCGCAGGACATCAGCAAAAACAAGGAAGAAAAACAGGATGAGCCGATTTTCCCCGTTATGCTGAAATTCGGCACAGCCTCGCTTTTTGCAGGTCTTGTTTCGGCGGTTGTAATTATCCCCGTGCTTTACGCCCTTAAAAACACCGCCGCAAAGAGTGATTTTGACACGACGGACTTTTTCTTCAACATTCTTGACTTCCTTTCTTATCATACAGACGGAATGAATATAGGCTTTATAGAAGAAACAGCGAAAACTGCACCGTATCTTATGAGCAGTATGCTCACAATGATACTTTTCCCGTTGTTCTTTACCTCGAAGAAAATAAAACCGAACGAAAAGGTCGCTACGGCTGTTGTTACCGTGCTTTTCTTCCTCTCAATGCAAATTCCGAAGCTCAATTATTTTTGGCACGGACTCAACGCTCCGTCAGGACTTCCTTACAGATTTTCATTCCTCTATCTTTTCCTGATAATCACGGTTGCGTTCAAGACCCTTTTGAATATCGACAGCGTTCCGAAATGGGCGTTTGTACTTCCCGTTGCCCTTGTCGGCGCTTCGGTAGGTTACGCTAAATTTTCGCAGTTCTCCGACCACTTTATAACCTACGGACTTGTTTTGAGTGCGGTGGCGGCTGCCGTGTATCTTGTAATTTTGCTTATCGCAAAAAATAAAGACGGCTTTAAGCGTGTACTTCCGATTTTACTGTGCGTTTTGATTGTCGCAGAGCTTTGCCTTTCAAACACGAAAACCATAAAGACTTCGGGAGACGTTCACAATACACATTATTCAGACCGTGAAGCAGTTCAGCAGGCAAAGGAAATTATAGAAGCAAATGCAGACGGCTTTTACCGTATGGAAATAAGCAACAACAAGAAAGTCAATAATTTCCCTGCACTTTATAACTACAACGGAATTTCAACATTTTCCTCAATGACCGATACAAATCTTGCGCTTACGCAGTATTGCCTCGGCGTTGACGCTAACAGGCAAAATGCGTACAAGTATTCGCCGCAAACGCCCATATATAATGCAATGCATTCGCTTGACTATGTGTTTGACAATGTGGGACTTATAGGCGAGGACAACCCGTATTATGAAAAAATCGGCGATGTTGACGGCAAGGGTATATACAAGGTAAAATATGCGCTTCCGCTTGCATACTGTGCAGATTCGACGGTTACCAAATGGGACCCGTACATATATCAGCCGTCGTATTCGCAGACGGGCTTTTGGTATAACGCAACGGGCGTAGGAAATGTGTTCGACTATGCACAGCTTGACTCGATTGAATACAGCAGCTGCGAGGCGGTTGACAGCGGAACAGTAAACAAATATTACGCTAAGCTTAATGAGGAAAACGAGGACGAGCACGCTCACGTTCATGAGGACGGCGAGGTGCACGAGGACGGCTACAACGCTCTCACGACCATTATTGAAACCGTCGGCGGCGTTTATCCTTTTAAGGCAACCGCAAACGATTTTTCAATCAAGTTTAACTATACCGTTCAAAAGGACGGCGAATTGTTTATGCTTGCCACAAGCGGCTGCTTGCAGAAAATGACAGTTAGCTTTGCAGGCGAAGCAAGCGAATATGACATAATAGACAGAAAGCTTTACGACGTCGGATATTATCACGCAGGCGACGTCGTTGAGGTTACGGTACATGATGCCGACAGAGATATTTCGGAATTCGATGCGGATAAGCCGCTTACGGACTCCGTTCAGATGTCCGCAATGACCGTTGACAACGAAGCGTTTATGAACGGCTACAAGCATATTCTTGAAAACGGCACGCTCAAAATCGACGAGTTCAAGGACTCATATATCAAGGGCACGGTCAACGCTTCAAAGGACGGCGTTATGGTCGCTTCAATGCCCTATGACGAGGGTTGGACGGTTACGGTTGACGGCGAGGCGGTCGAGCTTATCAAAAATGAAAGCCATATGATGATGTTCAACATTTCACAGGGCGAGCACAACGTCGAAATGAAATATTTTCCACAGGGACTTAAAGAGGGTATTTTCGTTTCCGTCGCTTCGATTTTGGCACTTGCGCTTGTGATGCTGCTTTCAAAGGTTCGCAAAATGAAAGCCGAGGTTTTGGTTCAGGAGGAAGCGGAAAAAACCGCAAATGCTCCCGAAAAGGATGATTGATTATGGATTACGATACTTTTTTACTTGTGATGAAAATATACTTTTCGGTGTGCGTGTTTATTGTCGGAATATGTATCGGCAGCTTTTTGAACGTGCTCATTTACCGTATTCCGCTCGGTATGGACTTCAAAAAAGGCTCGTCGATTTGCACCACGTGCAAGCATCCGCTTAAATGGTACGATTTGTTTCCGCTTTTCAGTTGGATTTTCCTCGGCGGAAAATGCCGCTACTGCAAGGCGAAAATTTCCCCGATTTATCCGATTGTCGAAAGCGTTACGGGCATTTTGTTCGTGATGTCGTTCGTGTTCGGCTGCGGCTGCGATTTCAAGCTTCGGCTTTTAGGCTATTTTATGATTTGCGCCGCACTTGTCGTTGTTTTTTGCATTGACTGGAAGCATATGTTTATTCCCGACTCAATGTGGATTACCATTCTTTTAGGCGGAATTGTCATTTATATCGACTCGATTATCGAAAACGGCTTTGATAAAAATGAGCTTATCGGCAGGATTGTGGGATTTTTCCTTGTAAGCGGTCTGTTCTTGCTCGTTTCGTACATTAAACCCGATTCAATGGGCGGCGGCGATATAAAGCTTATGGCGGCGGCAGGCTTTGCGCTCGGTTGGAAAAATGTCTTGCTTGCGCTGTTGGTTTCAGGCTTTACGGGCACGCTGTATCTGATTTTTTCAAACACTCTCAAAAAAGAGAATATGAAAAAGGAAGTCCCGTTCGGTCCGCACCTCGCAGTCGGTATTTTCGTTGCGCTGATGTTCGGAAATCAAATGATAAATTGGTACACGGGCTTGTGGAGTTAAATTTTAAGGGCTGTAAAATTTACAGTCCTTTTTGTTTGCCTTATCGGGCGTTATATGTTAAAATTATCTGTGAATTGAGGTGAGGCTATGCCGAAAAATACAAATGCCTGTCCGCTTTACAAAAAGTGCGGAGGCTGTCAGCTGCAAAATATGCCGTACAGCGAGCAGCTGAGCTTTAAGCAGGCGAGGGTTATAAAATTGCTCGGCTCATTTTGTCATGTGGACGAGATAATCGGTATGGATAAGCCGTATAATTACAGGAATAAGGTGCAGGCGGCATTTTCGACGGATCGCAGGGGAAATATAATTTCCGGCGTGTATCAGTCGTCGAGCCACAAGGTCGTTGCGGTTGAAAGGTGTATGCTTGAGGACGAGAAAGCCGACGAGATAATCGGGACTGTTCGCAAGCTGCTCAAAAGCTTTAAGCTAAAGGCGTACAACGAGGACACAAGGCAGGGATTTTTACGCCATGTGCTTGTAAAGCGAGGCTTCAAAAGCGGTCAAATAATGGTCGTGCTTGTAACGGGAATGCCCGAATTTCCTAAAAAGCGTTCGTTCGTAAATGCTCTTTTGTCAAGGCATCCCGAAATCACAACGGTCGTTTGGAATTACAATCCGAAAAAGACAAGCCTTGTTCTCGGCGAGCGAGAAGAAATATTGTTCGGTGACGGAAAAATCGAGGAACAGCTCGGAAAATACACCTTTAGAATATCGCCCAAGGCGTTTTATCAGATAAACCCCGTGCAGACGGAAATTTTATACAACAAGGCGATTGAATTTGCCGAGCTTACGGGCAAGGAGACGGTTATCGACGCATATTGCGGTACGGGTACGATAGGAATTTTCGCATCCGACAGGGCAAAGCAGGTAATCGGCGTGGAATTGAATTCCGAGGCGGTCAAGGACGCCCGTGAAAACGCAAGGGTCAACAAGGTCGAAAATATCAGGTTTTTCAATGCCGACGCAGGCAGGTTTATGGTCGAAGCGGCAAAAGAGGGCGAAACGGCAGACGTGGTAATTATGGACCCGCCGAGAAGCGGCTCTGACAGGGCATTTTTGTCAAGCGTAGTAACCCTTGCGCCGAAAAAAGTGGTGTATATCTCTTGCAATCCCGAAACGCAGAAAAGAGATTTGCTGTTCCTTGTCAAAAACGGCTATAAGGTGCGTAAAATCCAGCCTGTCGATATGTTCCCGCATACGCTGCATGTGGAGACGGTTGTGCAGTTGGTTAGGGTGAAATAAGGAGAGAATTAGGACGAAAAAATCGATTGGGAAAATCTCTAAAGGCAAGAATACCTCACTTCAAGTGGGGAATAGTTATAAAAAAGGAGAAATTTTATGTTAAAGCATATTGTAATGTGGAAATTTACCGACGGCTGCGGTAACACAAAAGACGAAAACGTTGAAATCGCAAGAAGCGGTCTTGAGGCATTGCCCGAGAGCGTGCCCACACTCAAGAAAATCACATTTATTAAAAATGCGGTTGAGTGCGACAGGAATTTTGATGCGTTGCTTATTGTTGAAACCGAAAACGAAGCGGATTTAGAGGCGTACAAAGTTCATCCCGAGCATCAAAAGGTTGCGAAGTTTATAAAAGAAGTAACCGTCAACAGAGGTGCGGTTGATTTCTACGATTGATTAAATTTTAAGGCAAAAAGAAACGGCAGACTTGTGTCTGCCGTTTTTCTGTGTTTGTGATTATTCAAAGAATTTCTCAAAGAATGATTTTTCTTCGGACTCGTCTTTTTTGAGAAGCTCCTTTGCGTGCTCGGGATTTGTTTTCAACATCTCGAACAAGGATTCGTCTGCTTCGTCGTCAGCCTTTTTAGTCTGATAAAGACCTGCGCTTATCCAGCCTGCGATGCAAACTGCGAGAACAATGATTGCAGGAAGCGGAAGCGGATTACGTCTTGCAACGTCCGCCGCAAATGACGGAAGTGCGCTTGCAAATGCGAGTGCTGCCGAGAGTGTAGCAGCCTTTAATATTTTGATAGCTTTTTTCATCTTAAATCCCCCAGATTTATTTTAATATGTTAAGCGTTAAGCTTGAGTGCGTATTTCTTCCAATTCGTTTGCAATATATTCGTCCATTGTGGGCTGTGAGCTCAACTGCTTTTTGAAGCTCTTGCTTGCGACCACGCTTATTACGACATTCGCAAGGAAAAGTGCAGCTCCTATTGCATAGCCCCACCAAATGACATTGCCGGAGAAAACATCGATGTTGTTTGACATAGCGTTTGTAACCGATATTGAAAGGAGCACAGCCGAAGCAATCCAGCCTGCCGTTGCGACAACGTTGAGGAATATATTAAATCCTGCCTTGAGCGATACTGCGGCGATAAGCACAACGAAGAAGTTGAGAACGCCTGCAACAACCGCAAGGAATGCGAAAACGATTGCGAGCATTAAGAACTTAAAGGTAGAGCCGAGAGCCGTTGCGCTCATGAGCTGAAAGCCGCCCATAAAATCGAGCTTTGTTATGTAATTCAAAATGAGAGTCAGGAACGAAACCGTTGAGGTGTCCTCGTAGAACGGAAGCGAAAGCGATACCTTCATAAGCGGCACTACAAGACCTACCAACGGAAGAAGCGTTGCTACAAGTCTGATTATCCTGAACGGACTTCCGACTGTTGCGCTTTTGAAATTGTTGAGCCTGTAATGGAGCTTTGCGAAGGAGGTTTCTGCCTTGTCGGCGTCCTCCTCAAGTCTTGTCTCCCAATTATAGTTAGGGATGTTTGTGCCGCAGCTCTTACACTCGGCACGGAATTCATACCATTTGAGCTTTTTGCCGCAGTTAGGACATTTTGCCATATAAAATCCACCTTTGAAAAATTTATTTTTTCTTAAATCTAATTACATTCCATGAAAACGGCTTTATGTGAATATCACAAGCTCTGCCGTCGGTTGTGGGCACGGGAGCGAGAGAGGGCTTAACCGGTGCCGAAACAAAATTATTACCGTCAAGAGCGCCGAAGCCTGCCATTTCAATATGCTCAACAGCCTCAAAGCCGTCAAGGTCAAGCATATTTACAGACAAGGTGTAATCTTCACTCTTGCATCTGTTAACCGCAAAGACGGTAAGCTCCGTTTCGTCGTCGTTTACGGTGGCGATACAATCCATATCGGGCACGTCCGTAAACTCTTTGGAGTCGTGCTTATCGCAGGTTACATTTGAAAGAAGCACGGAGCCTCTTGCATAATTCGAAAGGTGCATAAAGGGGTAGAAGATTGTCTGCTCAAAAATGCCGCCGTTATTTTCCGTCATAATCGGAGCAATAACGTTTACAAGCTGTGCGAGGCAGGCAATTTTAACTCTGTCTGCGTGCTTTAAGAGGGTCATAAGCATAAGAGCGACAAGAAGTGCGTCCTCAAAATTGTAATAGTCCTCAAGCTGATGCGGTGCAACCGACCATCTTTCAACATAATCGTCGTTGGAATGATACCAAACGTTCCATTCGTCGAACGAGAGGTTGACCTGCTTTTTAGAGTGCTTTTTGCCCTTTACGGTGTCGCAAATGCAAATGACTGTTTTTATAAATTCGTCCATTGCCATGCTTTTGGCAAGGAAGCTGTCGGTGTCGCCCGTTTTATTGTCATAGTATTGATGGAGCGAAACGTAATCAACCTTGTCATATGCAAGATCAAGGGTTTGAAGCTCCCAATCGCCGAAGGTTTTCATACCGAGGTTTGAACTGCCGCTTAAAACAAGCTCGATATCGGGGTCAACCCATTTCATAACCTTAGCGGACTCCGAGGCAATTCTGCCGTATTCGTATGCGGTCTTGTGACCTATCTGCCAGTCGCCGTCCATCTCGTTTCCGAGACACCAAAGCTTTATGTTGTGCGGCTCTTTAACGCCGTGCTTAATTCTCAAATCACTGTAATACGAACCGCTTTTATGGTTGCAGTATTCAACAAGATTTCTTGCTTCCTCGGGACCTCTCAAGCCGAGATTTACAGCCATCATACAGGTTGTGTCGGCTTTTTTGCACCATTTCATAAATTCGTTGGTGCCGAAGCTGTTAGGCTCTGTAACGCCCCATGCGAGCTCAAGACGTTTAGGTCTTTCCTCGACAGGACCAACACCGTCCTCCCAATTATATCCCGAAACAAAGTTGCCGCCGGGATAGCGTACAATCGGAACATTAAGCTTGCGAACCTCGTCGATAACATCCTTACGGAAGCCGTCCTCGTCAGCGGTTGCGTGCGTGGGTTCATAAATTCCGCCGTAAACTGCTCTGCCGAGATGCTCAATAAACGAGCCGTAAATTCTCGGGTCGATTTTTCCAACCTTAAATTCGTTTACTACGGATAATTTAGCTTTCTTCATAGTGAGCCACCTTTATTATTGTAGCATATTAAAATGCTGTTTTCAATATTTTTTACTTGCTCTTTGCCGTCTGAGCCTCGGTTGTGGTTTCTGCCTTATTGTAAATGAAATCGTGAAGAATGTCACGGTTTTTCTCAAGATTTATTACCAAAACGTCCTCTCCGTTTTTCCTTTCGCTCTTGTATGTTTTGTTTGCGGGGATTTGCTGCTGAGCGATCGTGTAAGTCATATATTTTGGAGCGTTCATACCGAGCTGCATAAGCTCGTCCGAGGTAAGGTTTGTTTTAATCATCGGCATAATATCGCCGAGCATACCGACAACCTCGGCAGGATTTGCCACCGCCTTATCGAAAATTGCGGTTATAACCTTTCTCTGTCTTTGAGTTCTCATAAGGTCGCTGTCAAGGTAACGAATTCTTGAATACCAAAGAGCCTGCGCACCTGTAAGATGAACGGCGTCTCCGCTTTTGATTTCCTCGGGGAACGCACTTGCCTCAACGCTTGTCATATGGTCCTTGCTGTTGATATACTTGGCTTCCTTTTCCGTGATTGCCACGTCAATTCCGCCGAGCGAGTCGATAATCGTTGTGAACATATCGAAGTTTACAAACATATAGTTGTCGATTTTGATTTTATAGTTGTATTCGAGAGTATCAACAAGCAACTGTGTTCCGCCCTTTCTCTGTGCGGCATTGAGCTTTTTCCACTTGTAGCCGGGAATGTCAATGTAGGTGTCACGGAGAAAGGAGGTAAGCTTTATCTGATTGTTCCTTGTGTCAATCGAGACAAGCATCATTGTATCCGAGCGAGTCTTTTCTGCATCCTCGCCCTCTCTTGCGTCAACTCCGATAAGAAGAATGTTGCGCACTGCGTCGTCATGCTTTAATTCGGAGGCTGAAATGTACTTGTTTTCCTCAAGCGGAGAATAATCAACCTTTTTGGTAAGCGATTTTGCGTAGCCGAGACCTGCGCCTGCCGCACCGCCGACAGCAATAAGCAAAACAAGAAGGATTATAAGAGCGACTTTCCAGCCTGCCATTTTTTTCTTTTTGCCGTCACGGGTTTTCTTCTCACGGGGCTGCTTGCCCGAAGAAATATCCCCGTCAATTACGTCGTCGGATATTCTCTGCTGCGAAACACGCCTTGCCTTTTCCTGCGATGCCTTTGAATAGTTATAGCTGTAGGGCTTTTTCTCCACAGGTGCGGTGGGTATTTTCGGTGCGGATTGCTCATCGACGAAATACTCGTCGGTGAAATCCCTGTGATGTCCGTTTTCTGCGTTATCGTCGCCGCTGAATATATCTTCGAATTCATCTTCAAAGGAATTGCTCTTTATATCGTTTTTATCCTCCTCCGAGGAGCTCATAACATCATCGAAAGCGTCGTCGTTAAACTTAAAGTTCTTAGGATTCATTTTTATATCTCCTGTCAATAAATTTAATAATTCTTCAATTTACTATTCTAACTTATTTGACCGTTTTTCACAATATATTTTTGTAAAAAAGTTGCAAATTTTTATAAAACATATTATATAAAGAAAAATATCTTGAATCGGCACTGAAAACAATGTATAATTATGGTTAGATTTTTCTAAGGAGCATTGTATGCTGGGTAAATATGTCAGAGTAAGGGTCGAAAGACCTATGGGCTGGCACGATATTGAAACCGGCACTGTTTACAGGCTCAATTACGGAAGCGTGGAAAGCGGGCTTGACCCGAGGTCGCCTGTCAAGGGCGCATACATTATGGGAGTAACGCATCCCGTTCGTAATTTTGAAGGCAGAGTTGTTGCCGTAATTAAATTGCCTGACAGACAGGGTATTTATATTGTCGTGTCGCCAAAGAGTAAAAAATATATCGTCAACGATATTAAGCGTGCCGTCTCGTTTATGTATAAAGACGGCGAGTACACAATAGACTGCTTATATGAGCGTTCCTGCGGAGCAGTTGTTTTCAGATTTATAAACGGAGAGCGCAGATTTCTGCTTATTAAGAACAAGCGGAGCTGCCATTGGGGCTTTCCGAAGGGTCACGTCGAAAAAGATGAGACCGACGAGGAGACAGCCAAGCGTGAGGTGCTGGAGGAAACGGGAATTCACATCAAAATATTCCCCGGCTTTAAGCATAAATCCGAGTACACGATAAGAGGCAGGATTGAAAAATCCGTGCTTATCTTCCTTGCGACGACCGATGACACTCAAACAATCATTCAGCCCGAGGAGATTGAGGACTATATTTGGCTCGGGTACGATAATGCCATTTCGACGCTTAATTATCCGAATGATAAGGATATTTTGTCGCTCGCAAAAGCATATATAACCAAGAATAATATTTAAGGAGAGAATTATGGCCGAAACACTCGCTCATTTTTTTGTCGATCTATTTCAGGACAAAATTCCGCCCGAGCTTACGATTTTTGTAATCTCATTATTGCCTATTCTTGAGCTTCGCGGCGGTATGATTGCCGCAAGACTTCTCGGAGTCAGTTTCCTGAAGGCATTTGCCATTTGCTATGTCGGAAATATGCTTCCGATACCGTTTATTCTTCTTTTCATTAAAAAGATTTTCGAGCTTTTAAGGAAATATCCTTTCTTTGAAAAGATAATAACAAGGCTTGAAGCGAAAACCGAGAAAAACAAGGATAAGGTTTTAAGGTATAAGTCGTGGGGCTTGCTTATTTTCGTTGCAATTCCGCTTCCGGGAACGGGAGGCTGGACGGGTGCGCTTATGGCGGCACTTCTCGATATTGACTTTAAGCGTGCTTTGCCGATAATCTCACTCGGCGTGTTCATAGCAGGCTTGATTATGTCGCTTGTAACCTACGGAATTTTTTAATAAGCTTTATTAAAAAGAAAACCACCGATACGCTCTTTGTGAGTATATCGGTGGTAATTTTTATTTGCGGATTATTTTTTTATGCCTCTTTTTTCAAGGAAAGCATAGATTCTGTCAGCAGGATCAAGGAGACTGCTGATTGACATATCGTGGTTAAGAGTGTCGATAATGTAAGCAACGTACTTTGACATATCAACCTCACAGTACCATTCACGCTTTAACAATTCGGGAGTTCTGTAAACAAGGTTTGTTGTGAACACCTTGTCGATAAGTCCCTTTTCATAGAATTCGTCAAATCTGTCAAGACCCTCGCAGAAAAGACCGAATGCCGAGAAAATGAAAATTCTCTTTGCACCGAGCTCTTTAAGCTTTGTAGCAACCTCAAGCATTGACTCGCCCGAGGAAATCATATCGTCAACAATCATAACGTCCTTGCCCTCAACGTTAGTGCCGAGGAATTCGTGAGCTACAATCGGGTTTCTGCCGTTGACAACCTTTGAGTAATCTCTGCGCTTGTAGAACATACCGAGGTCAAGACCGAGTACGGTTGAATAATAAATACATCTGCCCATACCGCCCTCGTCGGGAGAGATAACCATCATATGATCGTTGTCAAGGTTAAGGTCCTCAACGCTGTTTGCAAGAGATTTAATCATCTGATAAACAGGCTGAACGTTCTCAAAGCCTTTAAGCGGAATAGCGTTCTGAACTCTGGGGTCGTGAGCGTCAAAGGTAATGATGTTGTCAACGCCCATTGTGTTGCAAAGCTCCTGAAGAGCAAGTGCGCAGTCAAGAGACTCTCTTGTTGAACGCTTATGCTGTCTGCCCTCATAAAGCATGGGCATAATTACTGTAATTCTGTGAGCCTTACCGCCGATAGCGGAAATTGCTCTTTTAAGGTTTGCGTAGTGCTCGTCGGGGCTCATGGGAACCTCGTGACCGTAGATTTTGTAGGTCAGACCGTAGTTGAACATATCGGCAACAATGAAAATGTCATAGCCTCTTACCGACTCAAAAAGTGTACCCTTACCTTCGCCTGTTCCGAAACGGGGGAACGAAGCGTTGATGATGTAGGAGTCCTTTTCATAGCCTGCGAAAGCAATGCTGTTCTTGTGCTCCGACTGCTTCTGAGCACGCCATTTAACAATGTAGCGGTCAATTTTGTCTGCGAGCTCCTCACAGCCGGGCAATGCGATTATGCCTAAAGGTCCGTAAGGTATGTTGGTAAATTCTTCTGTGTAATCGGGCATTTTAATATCCTCCTGAAATGCGGCGTTTTTTATCAATTATATTTTACTATATTTCGACAAAATATTAAAGTCTTTTTAGCTATTCTTTTTTAATTCAGTCAAATGCATAATCAACAGTGATAACACAGAAAAGTCTTTCGTCTATTTTGCTTAACTTTTCACTTATTAAGCGTGTTATTTCTGCCGATGAACGCTTTTCGTCATAGGTTAAAACCACATCAAAAATCAAATTCGTATGTGTAGTGCCGTCAACGACCCTGAAATCGTGTATCGAGAAATTTGGATTTATCTCCTTGACTGCGTTTTGAGTGATCTCACGAAGCTCGTTTATTCTCTCATCATCCACTACAATCGGGTCAATATGAATTGAAATGAGCATACCGTACTTTTTTTGAATTTCGTGCTCAATCAAATCAACGGTGTCGTGGCTCTGCATTATATCGACGTCGGACGGAACCTCGGCGTGAGCAGAGGCGAAAAGCCTTGACGGACCGTAGTCGTGGATTATAAGGTCGTGAACGCCGACAATGCCGTCATAGGACATAATCTCATTCTTTATCTCCTCGTAAAACTCCTTTTCGGGAGGCTGACCGAGAAGCGGAGCGAGCGTCTCCTTGACAAGCGAAATGCCCGACCAAAGAATTAAGATTGATACGGCAGCACCGAAATAACCGTCGCAGTTGAAGCCTGTTTTGTGGGAAATAATCAGCGAAACAAGCGCAACAAAGGTCGAAGCGGTGTCGGAAAGGCTGTCTGTTACAACGGCCTTTGTGGCGGTGGAGTTAATTCTCTTGCCAAGCTTCCAATTAAAAAGAGCGAGCCACAGCTTGCCGAGTATCGAAAGAACAAGCACGACGATTGCAACGGTGCTGAATTCCACAGCTTCGGGTGTTTTGATTTTCGAAACGGAGCTTTTGAGCAGTTCTACACCCATAATTATTACAAAAATCGAAACCGTGAGTGCAGATATGTATTCAATTCTGCCGTGACCGTACGGGTGCTCCTTATCGGCAGGCTTTTCCGAAAGCTTGAAGCCGAAAAGAGTTATAATAGACGATCCTGCGTCGGAGAGGTTGTTTACGGCGTCGGCGGTAACGGTAATACTGCCCGTCATAACGCCTGCCAAAAATTTCGATATACACAAAATAAGGTTTATCGCAATTCCGACCGCACCGCTTAATTTGCCGTATGCACCTCTGACCTTCGGGTCTTTGGTGTTTTTATTATCCTTAACAAAAAGTTTGATAAGAAGCTCTGTCATAGCAATATAATTATGATAGTGTGATTTTTCACACTATATCCCTTCAAAGAAATTATTTCTCAAAGCCCGAAAAGCCCTTTGTGAACAAAAGGTCGAGCATAAGAGCGACGTCCTCGGGTGTTTTTCTTGTGTCCGAGGTATCGGTAAGCCAATATCTGACTATGCCGACTGCGCCTGCTTCAAAATATGAGTATATATAATTGTATTCTTCCTTAAACGACGGTGTTTGGTTGTAGCGTGTGAATTCCTCAAAGCAACGCTCCGCCATAAACTTTTTAAGCTTCATTGAAAAGTCAATATCGCCGTTGCTTCCCAAAAGTGCAGAGCAGATGTCCTTGTTCTTTTCAAGAAATCTGCAGCAGTCAACAAAAACGGGGTATGGGCTTGAATTGTGTGAATTTGCGGAATACTGATTGATAATGCTCTCGAATTCTTCGAAGAGCTCGTTTTCGATTTGCTCAACAAGGTCAAAAATATCCTTGTAATGAAGATAAAAAGTGCCCCTGTTTATCTCAACAAGGTCTGACAGCTCACGAACAGAGATTTTTTTAATGCTCTTTTCTTTCATCAGCTTTGTAAGCCCCTCACGCAAGAGCTTTTTTGTGCGCCTGACTCTGCCGTCAATTTTCTGATTATCCATTGATAGCACTCCCTTTTTATTATTATATCAGCAATTATACTATAAAAGTGTACATTATTCAACATATTTCTATAAAATAATCATTGGAATTAACAAAAGTTTAATACAGTTTAGGCGAAAAAGTATTACAATATATGTAAAGTTGTGATATACTATAAAATATATGGCATAAAACGAAAAAGAGGTGAAGCCTATGGCAGCAAAGATGCTTGACGAGGTATTGTCAAAGGAACACGAGACAATGGCTAATGAGCAGGCGGCAAGCGAGCAGGCGGACAGAATTATCGACGAGGCAAAGCAGAAGGCGAAGCAAATCGAGCTTGATGCTCTCGAGCAAATACAGGCGTATGAGAGCGAGCAGCTGAAGCTTTCCGAGGAACGCCGTCAAAAGGCGGTTGCCGAAGCGGAAAAGGATGCACGTGCTTTTGTAGAGGTGCTCAAGGGAAAGGCTGACGCAAAATTTTCCGAAACGGTCGGAACGGTTAGAAGCATAATTGTTGACTGAGCCGACGATTTTACTGTTATCAATAAATAAGAAACGAGGTGATGACATACGGCAAAGCTCAAAATGGAAAAAATCGAGCTTGTTGCAACCATGCGTGAAAGCAAAAGGGTAATCGACTTTTTGCAGCGCAAGGGAATGGTTGAGCTGACAAGCCACGAGCTTCCCGACGGAATGTTAAATCCTGATACCGATTATAATATTTCACAGCTTGAAAAGTTTACTCAAACTGCGAAAAAGGCAAAGGAAACGCTTTCCCAATATGTGCCCGAAAAGAAGTCGCTTGTGGACTCCTTTAAGCCGCCACGGGAAATGGAAATGTCAAAATTCCTTGATATGTCCGAGTCGGCGGATAAGACGATGAATATGTGCTACGATATATTGGGCGCACAAAAGTCTATCGACAACGCTCACGCACAGCAGATAAGGCTCAAAACCTCTAATGAGGCGCTTGAGGTTTGGAAGGAGCTTGACATACCGACGAAATTCAAATCGACAAGGTATGTTACGGTGCTTATAGGAACGTTCCCCGACAGTCAGACCGACGCATCGATCAAGGAGGCGTTGGCAGAGCGTATTCCCGAAATCGAGGCGATTGAAACAGAGGTCGTATATACATCCGAAATGCAGTCTTGTGCGGTGGTTATGTGTCTTAAAAAGGATGCGAATATCGTTACGGAAGCGTTGAGGTCAATGGGATTTGTGCGACCGACGGAGATTTCCGACAAAACTCCTAAGGAAATGCTCAAGGAAAACCGTATAACCATCAATGAATTGGATAAACAAATTTTGGAAGCGCAAAGCGAAATAGCCGCTATGGCATCTGCACACGAAGATATAGATTTCTTAATCGACTATTTCACAATGAGGGCGGATAAGTACGAGCAGTTCAAAAAGGTCTCGCTTTCGGACAATGTGCTTTATCTCTCGGGATATATCCCCGTAAAGTACGCCGAAAAAACGGTTGAACAGCTTGAAAATAAATTCACCGTCGCAATCACGCTTTCAGAGCCCGAGGAGGACGAGGAGGTTCCCGTCTTGCTCGAAAACAATGCGTTTGCAGCGGGCGTTGAGGGAATAACGGAAATGTATTCGCTCCCCGGTAAGAATGATATTGACCCGAACGCAATAATGTCATTCTTCTATTATCTGTTCTTCGGAATGATGTTCTCGGACGCAGGCTACGGACTGTTAATGGTTATCGCAACGGCGTTTATACTGCTTAAATGCAAGCCCGAGGGCAACAAGAAAAAGACGGTTATGATGTACTTTTTCTGCGGTATATCGACAATGTTCTGGGGCATAATGTTCGGCAGCTTCTTCGGAGACTTGATAAACGTCATAAGAACAAATTATCTCGGACTTCCCGAAATGCGACTGTACTTATGGCTCAATCCGCAGGGCGACGACCTTATGACGACAATGCTCTGGTGCTTCCTGTTCGGTATCGTTCATCTGTTTGTCGGACTTGCTATCAAGGGCTACCTTGAATGGAAGCAGGGCGACCGCTTCGGTGCGATATTCGACGTGCTTTCGGTTTATCTCGCAGTCGGCGGCGCAGCTCCGATTTGTGCGGGAATGATAATCGACGTACCCGATATTTACAAGACGGTCGGCAAGTATTGTGCACTTGTGGGTGTTGTGCTTATAATTCTCACGGCAGGTCGTTCGTCAAAGGGCATATTCGGAAAGTTAGGCTCGGGTCTTTATGCACTTTACAATACAATTTCAGGATATTTAAGCGACGTGCTTTCGTATTCGAGATTGTTGGCACTCGGACTTGTAACGGGCATTATCGGAAGCGTTGTAAACCTTATGGGTACGCTACCCGAAAATATGGTTGTTAAAACAATATTATTTGCAGTTGTGTTCGTTTTGGGACACGCAATCAACTTCGGCATAAACGTAATCGGCGCTTATGTTCATACAAACCGTTTGCAGTATGTCGAATTCTTCTCAAGATTTTATGAGGGCGGCGGAAGAGCCTTTAACCCTCTTAAAGTAAATTCTTCAACATTCAAACTCAAGGAGGAAAATAATAATGGCTAATTTAGGTTTGGTATTTGCTATCGCAGGCGCAGCTCTCGCAGCATTTTTAAGCGGTATGGGCTCGGCAAAGGGCGTAGGTATGGTCGGTGAGGCCGCAGCAGGTCTTGTTTCGGAGGATCCGTCAAAATTCACAAAGGTACTTATTCTTCAGATTCTTCCCGGTACGCAGGGACTTTACGGCTTTATCACAGCAATTATGGTAATGATTAAGATTAAGCTTTTAAGCGGTACTCCCGTTGAGCTTACCGCCGCACAGGGACTTCAGATTTTGGCTGCTTGTCTCCCTATGGCTTTTGTCGGCTATTTCTCGGCAATCGGTCAGGCAAGAGTTGCCGCTTCCGGTGTTTCGGTAGTTGCCAAGAAGCCCGCAGAGCAGAGTAAAGCAATGGTTCTTTCCGCAATGGTTGAGACTTATGCCGTACTTGCTCTTCTTACATCACTTCTCATGATTTTGAGATTGAACTTCTAAGGAGTTATTTCTATGACAGGTCTTGAAAAGATACTTTCTACAATAGAACAGGATTCAAATGACCGCTGCCGTGAAATAACCGAGCAGGCACAAAAGCAGGCACAGGAAATTATCGACGCCGCAAGTGCCAAAGCGCAGGAGGATATTGAAAACGCAAAGGCTTCTGTTGACAAAAAAGTTGCAGAGCATGACGGCGCAATCGAAGCCTCTGTTTCAATGACAAAAAACAGAATAATTCTTGAGGGTAAGCTTGATATTATTTCGTCGACTCTTGAGAGAGCGCTTGAGGTTATCAAGGCTCTTCCGAAAAAGGAATATTTTGAAATCCTTAAAGGACTTATTCTTAAAAATGTCAGAAAGGGCGAGGGCGTTCTGCGTCTTTCCAAAGAGGACACGGAAAAGTTGCCGTCGAACTTTATCGACAGCATAAACAATGCGCTTAAAAGAGGCTATAAAATATCACTCGGACAGAGTGCGGATATTGACAGCGGATTTATTCTTGTCTATGGCGATATAGACATAAACTGTTCCTTTGACGCCGTTGCTTCGGCTAAGAGGGAGGAATTGAGAGATACTCTCAATGAAATGTTATTCAACTGATAAAGGAGGGAAGCGTTATGAAAACACAGGATTATCTTTATGCGGTGTCGGCACTTCGTGTAAGTGAGGAAAACTTGCTTAAAGAGTCTGATTTGGAACAGTTAATAAACGCTCCCGATTATAAAAAGGCGATTGCACTTTTGACTGAAAAAGGCTACGAAAAGCCCGACGGAAACGATTTTTCGAAGATGCTCGACGACAGACTTTCGGAGGTCTGGGACAGAGTTGCGAAAAGTGCGCCCGAGGCAAAAAGCCTTAATATGCTGATAATTAAAAACGATTTCCAAAACCTTAAAGCGATTATTAAATCCGAGGTCATAAATGATGATGCGAGGAAATATTTTGTTTCCCCCTGCGTTTATGACCCCGAAAAAATGCTTGAGGCGATAAAGGAAAGACGTTTTGCCGATTTGCCCGAGCTTATGAGAGAAACCGCAAAAAAAGCGTTTGACGCCATAACAAAAACGGGCAACGGTCAGTATTGCGATATAATTACGGACGTCGGAACGCTTGAAGCTATACTTTCGTATGCGGAAAATGAGGAGGACGAAACCCTCAAAAAATACGCCTACGAAATGTGCACGGCGTGTGATTTGAAAACCGCTTACCGCTGCATTAAGACGAAGAAAAACGAAAGCTTTGTAAAAAATGCACTTTGCGGAAGTCCTATGCTTTCAAAGGACGGTCTTGTTTCTGCGGTTATGTCGGGAGAAAATGAATTTTCCGAATACCTCAATTCAAACGGACTTTCAAAATACGCTGCAGCTTTTGAAAAAGGCACATCTGCGTTCGAAAAGCTCTGCGACGACGAGCTTATTAAGACGATGAAGCAGGCGAAAATGACCGTGTTCGGCATAAGTCCGCTTGCAGGCTATTATGTTGCAAACGAAACCGAGATAAAGTGCTTGAGGATTATTCTTTCGGCAAAATTGAGCGAGGCTTCGGATGAGGTTATAAGGGAAAGGATGCGTGAGCTGTATGTATAAAATCGGCGCAATGGGCGACAGGGACAGTATTTACGGCTTTGCAAGCATCGGAGTTGATATTTTCCCGACCGACGATGATTTGAACGCAACGGTTAAAACGCTTCGTCGCCTTGCAGACGGCGGATATGCGGTTATCTTTATAACCGAGGCAGTTTATTCGCAGATTGATGCGGAAATCGAAAGATATAAGGACAAACCGTTACCGGCAATTATTCCCATACCCGGAGTTTACGGAAACACGGGTATAGGAATGAAGCAGGTCAGCAGCTTTGTCGAAAGAGCAGTAGGCTCTGATATTGTAAAGTAAACCAAACCTTGAAGGGTGGTAAAAAATAAAATGAGTAAAGGTACAATCTTAAAAGTATCGGGTCCGCTTGTCGTGGCTGAAAATATGAGAGACGCCAATATGTTCGACGTTGTTCGTGTAAGCGAGCACAGACTTATCGGCGAGATTATCGAAATGCACGGCGATAAGGCTTCAATTCAGGTATATGAGGACACCGCAGGACTCGGAACGGGCGAGCCTGTCGAGTCAACCAACGAGCCCTTGAGCGTTGAATTGGGACCGGGACTTATTAAAGGTATATTCGACGGTATTCAAAGACCGCTTGAAAAGATAATGGAAATTGCAGGCAACAGCCTTACAAGAGGTATCGAGGTTCCGTCGCTTTCAAGAGATGTTAAATGGCATTTCTTCCCGACTGTTTCGGCAGGCGACGAGGTTCGTTCGGGCGACGAGGTCGGATATGTTCAGGAAACCGATATTGTAAGACATAAAATAATGGTTCCGTTCGGCGTTGAGGGCAAGATAAAGTCCATTAAAGAGGGCGACTATACGGTTGAGGAAAAAATCGGTGCAATCGAAACCGAAAACGGCACGACCGTTCCGCTTAAGCTTATGCAGAAATGGCCCGTAAGACGTGGCAGACCGTATAAGAAAAAGCTTCCTCCCGATATGCCGCTTATCACGGGACAGAGAGTTATCGATACGCTTTTCCCGATAGCAAAGGGCGGCGTTGCGGCTATCCCCGGTCCGTTCGGAAGCGGTAAAACCGTTACACAGCATCAGCTTGCAAAGTGGGCGGAGGCTGATATAGTTGTATATATCGGCTGCGGTGAGCGTGGAAACGAAATGACGGACGTTCTTAACGAGTTCCCAGAGCTTATCGATCCGCATACGGGAAAATCTCTTATGGAGAGAACGGTGCTTATCGCAAACACCTCGGATATGCCCGTTGCTGCCCGTGAGGCATCTATTTATACAGGTATCACAATTGCGGAATATTTCAGAGATATGGGATATTCGGTAGCACTTATGGCAGACTCTACATCACGTTGGGCGGAGGCTCTTCGTGAAATGTCGGGACGACTTGAGGAAATGCCCGGCGAGGAGGGCTATCCCGCATACCTCGGCTCAAGACTTGCGCAGTTCTATGAGCGTGCAGGCAGGGTAGAGGTACTCGGCTCAAAGGAGCAAGAGGGCGCACTTTCGGTAATCGGTGCGGTATCGCCTCCCGGCGGTGATATTTCAGAGCCCGTTTCGCAGGCTACCTTGAGAATTGTCAAGGTATTCTGGGGACTTGATTCGGCACTTGCTTATAAGAGACATTTCCCTGCAATAAACTGGCTTACGTCATATTCGCTTTATGCAGATGACCTCGGCGCATGGTTTAACAAGAATGTTAATCCCGAGTGGATGAAGCTCAGAACAAGAATGATGGGCATACTTTCGGATGAGGCTTCGCTTGACGAAATCGTTAAGCTTGTCGGTATGGACGCACTTTCTCCCTCCGACAGACTTAAAATGGAAGCGGCAAGAAGTATTCGTGAGGACTTCCTCCATCAGCTTGCTTTCCACGAGGTTGACACATATTCCTCACTTAAAAAGCAGTATTATATGATGAGCCTTGTGCTTTCATATTTTGACGCTTCAAATGAGGCTCTTACAAAGGGCGCAGACATTGAAAGACTTGTCGCAATCCCCGTAAGAGAGGCAATAGGCAGATTTAAGTATGTAAAAGAAGAAAATATCGACAGCGAATACAAGCAAATTCTTGAACGCTTGTCAAAGGAAATCGCTGACGTTATCAATGCAAAGGAGGAATTCTGATGCCGAAGGAATACAGAACAGTCGAAGAAGTAACAGGTCCTCTTATGCTTGTTCGTGAGGTTGAAAACGTCAAGTATGACGAGCTCGGCGAAATCGAGCTTGCAAACGGCGAGACAAGACGTTGTAAGGTGCTTGAAATAAACGGCACGGACGCACTTGTTCAGCTGTTTGAGCCCTCGACGGGTATCAACCTTTCAAACAGTAAGGTTAGATTTTTGGGCAGAATGATGGAGCTCGGCGTATCCGAGGATATGCTCGGCAGAGTTTTTGACGGCTTGGGCAGACCTATTGACGGCGGTCCCGAAATCATCCCCGAAAAGAGAATGAACGTAAACGGACTTCCGATGAATCCCGCTGCGAGAGCTTATCCGCAGGAGTTCATACAGACGGGCGTTTCCGCAATCGACGGACTTAACACGCTTGTAAGAGGTCAGAAGCTTCCCATTTTCTCGGCTTCGGGACTTCCTCACGCACAGCTTGCCGCACAGATAGCAAGACAGGCGAAGGTCAGAGGCAAGGACGAAAAATTCGCCGTTGTATTTGCCGCAATGGGTATTACCTTCGAGGAGTCAAACTTCTTTATCCGTTCATTTAAGGAAACGGGAGCAATCGACAGAACGGTTATGTTCTCAAACCTTGCAAATGACCCTGCAATCGAAAGAATTGCTACACCGAGAATGGCGCTTACAGCCGCAGAATACCTTGCATTTGACAAGGGTATGCACGTTCTTGTTATTATGACAGACATCACAAACTATGCTGATGCGTTGCGTGAGGTTTCCGCCGCAAGAAAAGAAGTTCCCGGCAGACGTGGCTATCCCGGTTATATGTACACAGACCTTGCTTCTATATATGAGCGTGCAGGCAGACAAAAGGGCAAGGACGGCAGTATCACAATGATACCGATTCTCTCAATGCCCGAGGACGATAAGACTCACCCCATTCCCGACCTTACAGGCTATATCACAGAGGGACAGATTATCCTTTCCCGTGACCTTTACCGCCGTGGAATTATGCCGCCGATTGACGTTCTTCCGTCGCTTTCAAGACTTAAAGACAAGGGTATCGGCGAGGGCAAAACGAGAAAAGACCATTCAAACACAATGAACCAGCTTTTCTCGGCTTATGCAAGAGGTAAGGACGCAAAAGAGCTTATGGTAGTTTTGGGTGAAGCGGCTTTGACCGATATGGATAAGCTTTACGCAAAGTTTGCCGACGAGTTCGAAAAGGAATATGTAAATCAGAGCTTTGAAACGGACAGAACTATTGAGGAAACACTCGATATAGGCTGGCGTCTTTTGAGAATATTCCCGAGAAGCGAGTTAAAGCGTGTCAGCGACGAGCTTCTTGACGAGTATTACGATAAGAAGTAAGCGTATAAATCTTGAGGATTTGATATTATGGCAGTAATGAATGTAAACCCTACCCGTATGGAGCTTACGAACTTAAAGCGTAAGCTTGTTACGGCAAGAAGGGGACACAAGCTTCTCAAAGATAAAAGAGACGAGCTAATGCGCCGTTTTCTCGAGCTTGTAAGAGAAAACAAGGAATTGAGAAAGCAGGTCGAGGACGGTATCAGGCAGGCAAACGCTCATATGTCGGTTGCACGCTCGGTAATGAGCGACTCGGCATTGAATGTTGCGCTTATGCTTCCCATGCAGGAGATGTCTCTTGAGGTTGACGAGAAAAATGTAATGAGCGTGAGGCTTCCCGTGTTTGATGCGAAATTCAAAACGGCGGACGAGTCCGATATATACTCTTACGGCTTTGCGTTTACCTCGACAGACCTTGACGAAGCGGTAAAATCACTTTCCGATATTATGCCGCTTATGTTGAGACTTGCGGAGGTTGAAAAATCGTGTCAGCTTATGTCTGCGGAAATCGAGAAAACACGCCGTAGGGTAAATGCCCTTGAGCACGTTATGATTCCGAGATACGAGGACACAATCAAGTATATTACAATGAAACTTGACGAGAACGAGAGAAGCTCAACGACAAGACTTATGAAGGTCAAGTCAATGATGCTTGAAGAGGCTCGCCAAAAGGCTCTTGCCCACGATAACGAAATGGCAAAAAGAGCGTAAAACACAATAATAACAAACCACGCCCCGAACAAAGCTGTTCGGGGCGTGAAATTTTATGCGACCGTAGGGACAGGGGAGCCTTGCAGCAGAGAAAAGATAAGAGAGAAAATTGAAAAACGAAAAGAAGTGGGTGCTTCGCACAGATTGAATTATATATCATACCGTAGGGGCGACCTGCGGTCGCCCGCTAATTCATAACAAATAAAAACGGGCGAACACAGTTCGCCCCTACGGTCGCATAAAATTTTCAAATTTGCTGAATCACAGGCTCCCTTGTAAAGGGAGCTGTCATTTTTTTGAAACAAAAAATGACTGAGGGATTTATATAAAATCATATAAAATCAACCTTACAATCCCTCCGAGTTGCTTTTCGGCAAGGACGGGTTTTGCGCATTATAGTTTTTTTATTGACATTGCATTTTTGTAAAGATATAATGTGGTTAAACCATTATGTTAGGAGAAAGTAAAATGAAAAATACAAAAAAGAGTATTTCATTATTATTGTCAATTTTGATGATAATTACTTCGCTGCCTATGATGGCGGTAAGCTCCTTTGCGGCAGATGAAGCGGCAAGTGATTTTGAGTACAATATTTTTACTGAAAATCTTATTGAGATTACAAGCTACAAAGGCTCTGCGACAGATTTGACTATTCCGTCAAAAATTGACGGGTACACGGTTGCGGGACTCGGCAGCGGTGCTTTTGAAGATTGCACCTCTCTTGTAAGCGTAAAAATTCCCGACACCGTTGAGTACATAAACTCCAACGTGTTTTGTGGCTGTTCTGCACTCAAGAGTATCGAGGTAGATGCAAACAATAGCGATTATTCCTCGGAAAACGGCGTTTTGTTTAATAAGAAAAAAGATGCTATTGTAGCTTATCCTATGGGAAAAGAGGATACTTCATACGTAGTTCCCGACGGGGTGCTGGAAATCGGAATGGCAGCATTCCAAGGCTGTTCAAAGCTTACGAATGTTAAGCTTCCCGACGGCGTTGAGATTATAGACGATTTTGCTTTTGCGTTCTGCTACGGACTTGAAAGCATTATTGTTCCCGACAGCGTAAGGTATTTGGGCGATGCGGCGTTTTTATTCTGCATTAAGCTTGAAAGCGTTACACTCGGCAGCGGAATTGCGTATATAGGCAATACTGCATTTACTTATAGCGCTTTTTATAACAATGAAAGCAATTGGGAAAACGACGGACTGTACATAGGCAAGTATTTGCTCAATGTCAGCGAAAATGTCGGAGAAGTTTTCTGGGTTAAGGGCGGAACGGAAATTATTGCGGACTGCGCATTTTCATCCTGTGAAAAGCTTGTAAGCGTAATGCTTCCCGAAACAATAGCCGCTATTGGCGAAACTCTGTTTTATGAGTGCCCTTTGATTGAAAATATCGTTGTAAACGGCAACGGCGGCGTGTATTCGTCGGAATACGGCGTATTATATAAGGGCAATTCATTGGTTGTTTATCCGCAGGGAAAAACCGATGAAAAATTTAATATTCCTGCAGGAACAGACAACATATGTGATTATGCTTTTTTGGACAATCAAAACCTTAAAAATGTAATCCTGCCCGACAGCGTTAAATCTATCGGTAACGGTGCTTTTAGCGGCTGCTCGGCTCTTACAAGCGTAACAATCGGAGAAAATGTTAAGAGCATCGATGCATATGCTTTCTTTAATTGCCTTTCACTCAAGAGCGTTAAGCTTTCTGATACAATAACGGAAATCGGCGACAGTGCATTTGGATACTATTATGAACAGGACACATACAAAACTATTGACGGCTTCACGATTTATGGAAATAAAGGCTCGGAAGCTGAAAGATATGCAAACGAAAACGGATTTAACTTCGCTCAGGCAGCACCTGCGCCCACAATGTCATTCCCCGATGTCAGAATGGGAGATTGGTACTATGATGCGGTTAAATATAACTTCGAAAGAGGCTATATCACAGGCTATTCGAATGGCACATTCGGACCGTCGAACAACATTCAGAGACAGGACTTTGTGCTTATTCTTGCAAGAATTGCAGGCGCTGACCTTTCGGCATATGAGGGACAGAACGGCGGCTTCTCGGATGTTCCGACAAACGCATATTATTCTGCTGCGGTTGCATGGGCAAAGGATAAGGGCATAGTAACAGGCTATTCGGCAGACAATTTTGGCGTTGGCACATACATAACAAGAGAACAGATAAGCTTGATTTTGTGCAGATACCTCGGCGGCGAAGCATCGGGAGACGTTGATACAATTCTTAATGCTTATTCCGACGGCGGAAACACAAGCCCGTGGGCAAAGGCAGGAGTTGCTTGGGCAGTTGAAAACGGCATAATCGGCAATTCCGATTATCTCAATCCCAACGGCAACGCAGGCAGAGCCGAAGTAGCACAGATTATTTACAATATGTCAAACAAAGGCATGCTTTAATTATTCAAATTAAAGGTTGAATTAAATATCAAAACAAAACAAACTCCCTCTTGCGAGGGAGTTTGTTTTTGCGTAAAAGCTATCGAGTTGAAATTTTTATGCGACGTGGTATGGCGGTGGCTTGCTGCCGCCGTTAGATTGTTGTTGATATATGATAGTTTACGGTTGATATTAAATTATAATCAATGCACAACCGTAGGGGCGACCTGCGGTCGCCAGCCAATTCATAGCAAATTAAAAACGGGCGAACACAGTTCGCCCCTACGGCTTTCATCAAATGAAAATGCTCGTAGAATAAAGCCTTCCTCTGACGGGCAACATATGCGACCGCCGCCTGTGGCGGATAAAGGGAGCATCTGTTGGCGCAGCGGTCGATTTTGTGCGGCGCTCCAAGCCGCATAAACAAAATCGGGATACCGCAAGAGGGCAATAGGTGGCACGCCGCAGGCGTGACGAAAGGAGAGATAACGAGAATTTGCTGTTTATTGCTTTCTCTCCCTCAGTTTCGCTACGCTCAACAGCTCCCTCGTCAGAGGGAGCCTTGATATTCGGTTGTCTGTGAATGTGAATTTATATGTAATTTGCTGCGGACAGGGGCAAGCCCTGTCCCTACGGTATGATATATTTTTCTAATTCGTGCGAAGCACCTGTTTCTTTTCGCTATTCACTCTTCACTATTCACTCTTCTCTGCCCGTAAGGGCTTGTCTCCCCGCCCTACCGTGCAAAAGTAAATTTGTGGGTGTTACAATCCCTCCGCCTCACGTTCGCTCGGCACCTCCCTTTACACAAGGGAGGCTGAAATTCGGCTGTCCGTGAATGTGAATTTACAACCAATCGTCTGCCGTGTAAAATTAAATTTCTGCTTTCTTTTTCGGCAATGAAACGAGCATAACCGTTCCGTTTTCGGTGCTTTCTTCGGCTTTGACCGTGCCGCCGTGGAGCGAGACGATTTCCCAAACCAATGCGAGTCCCAAGCCGACTCCGCCGTGCTCTCTGCTGCGTGATTTATCGACACGGAAGAACGGCTGAAAAATACTCTCCCTGTACTGCTCGGGGATGCCGAAGCCGTTGTCCTTAACTCTGATAAGAACATCATCGTCCTTTTCGCTGACGGAAATTTGAACACTTGAATTCGGGCGGTTATATCTTATTGCGTTTTCGGTAAGATTGAAAAGCATACGGTAAATGAGCGTGTCGCTGCCGATTATCGTGGCGTTTCCGTCGTGCTCAAGAGCGACGCCCTTATCCTCGGCAAGCGGAGCGAGGTCTGCAAAAATCTCTTCAATCATAGGCGAAAGCTCAATTTCATCATTGCACGGCACGGTGTTGAGTTCACTCATTTCAAGTAGGATTTTTGTCATCTGCGACATCCGTTCCGTCTGCTCCTGCAAAAGAGATAAAAATTCGGCTGTTTCGGGCTTCAAATCGCTGTGCTCAACGGGGAAAAGCTCGATTTGCGCCTGCATAAGAGCAAGCGGCGTGCGTAATTCGTGTGCGGCGTTGCCCGTGAACTGCCGCTGTGCCGTAAAGCCCTCGTCAAGTCGGTCAATCATACTGTTAAACGACCTGCTGAACTGCTTGAATTCGGGTAAAACGTCCTCGCTGACCTTCATATCGGATAAATTGCTCGGCTGTACGTTTTCGACCTGCGAGGCAAAGCTTTTTAATGGCTTGAGTGCGTGTCCGCTGACGAAATATGCAAGTATTCCGCCGAACAGCGTAACGGCAACCGTGATATACCAATTCGTTGTGCTGAAGGACTCCTGTGCTCCGTTGACGATTATGGTCAGGTCGGGGTCTGCCTTTTTGCTTTCGGGGTCAAAGGAGTCGGGCTCGCCCTTTTCAATATCTGAATAAGACGATAAGCCGTTGACAATCGACTCCATATAATGCTTACCAGAGAAGCTAATCAGGCAATTCATCAGCACGCAGGTTATGCACACAAGGGCGGCGGTCATCAGGGTAATTCGCCATTGTAAAGAAAGCTTTTTCATTTATTTCCCCTCCATAACATATCCCTCGCCGATGCGGTTGCTTATCGGGTCATAGCCGAGAGCCGTGCGCAGCTTTTTTCGAAGTGCCGAAATATGTACTCTTATTGAATTGCTGAAATTGTCAACGCTGCTGTCCCAAACGTGTTCAATCAGCTCCTCCTGACTTATAGGACGACCCTGATTTAGCATAAGATATTCAAGTATGCCCGTTTCCTTACGGGTCAAAGACAAGGTTTCGCCGTTTACGGACGCTTTTCGTGCCTTTGTGTCAAATGAGAGCTCACGGCAGGTTAAAACAACGTCATTTTGGGTGAAACACCTGAGCGTGAGATTGCGTATCCTTGCGGCAAGCTCGTCCAAATGAAACGGCTTTGCAAGATAATCGTTTGCGCCTGCGTCCAAGCCTGCAACCTTGTCGGCAACCTCGCAGCGAGCCGATAAAATCAGCACCTTTGTATCAAAATCGGTTTCACGAAGCGTTTTGAGAACACTCATACCGTCCTCGCCGGGTAAATTGAGGTCCAATACAACAAGGTCGAATTTTTCAACTGCGAGCAGCTCCGTTGCGGCTTTACCGTCATAGCAAAAATCCACGCTGTAAGCAAGACGCTTCAGGCTGCGAACGATCGTGTCGCAAAGAGCCCTTTCGTCCTCGACAACCAAAATATGCATATAAACACTCCTAACGCTGATTTTTTTAACATATATTATATTGTAGCATACCGAGAAAAAACAAAAAAGTATATTTTGAAAATTTACTGTGAATTCGGTTTGATATATAAAAGGGACGGTGTACGCTGTCAGAATACACATTACAGTTACATTTTTAGCAATTTCAGATGAATTTACAGTCGTCCGAAATTGCGAAAAAACACGAAAAAAGTGGTTATTGTACATTTCGCCGAAAAATCGTCTAAAACTTCACAATCTTTTTCTCGAAAATAGCTTAAAAACATTCACTGAATGTCAAATCAATATATATGGTTTGGTAAAATATATATAATTTTAAGGTGGATAACTATCTTAATCTATTGATTAGTTAATAAAGCGTACACAATCCGTGAATAAATACAGAAAAAGGGAACGGAGGAACTGAAATTGTCTGATTTAAGGTTTATTCAGTCGTCATTTACGGGCGACGGAGTGTTTCGGGATAAGAAGGCTGATTTCGAAACGACCTATATTCTTAAAAAGCAGATGAAAAGCCTTTACCCTGCCGGCGGCTATACCGTTGTCGGTCAGGTCGGAAAGGGAGACGAGGAAATCGGCGTGCTTGTTTCTAACGAGCAGGAGGAAAAGGTATACAAGCCGAGCAAGCCTGCGTTTTCCTGCGTTAAGGGCTATATTGAGGTCGGCGACGGCAAATACATAGCCGTTGTCAAGAGCGCACTTCTTATGTGGCTTCTGTATTTGCTGATTGCGGCGGCTGTGATTGTCGGCTTGGCACTTCTCATTAAGAATTTCGTACCGTCGAAGGACGATGAGCAGACAACTACAAATCCGATCGGCGTAATCGACCCGAACGCAGTTTTGGGCAACGGAGAAATCTCGGTACCCGTCAAGACGGACACAAAGGGTGCGCAGATTAAAATAAACGGCATCCCCGAAATGAAGCTCAAGGCAGGGACAAAGGAGCAGACCTTTGTTTTCTCAAACCCCGAGGAAAATCCCTGCTACTTCGTTATTGAAATTGAGCTTGCGGACACGGGCGAGATTATATACACCTCGAACCTGCTGCCGCCGGGATATTCAATTTCGGCTTTCACAATGAATAAGGCTCTTGAGGCAGGAACCTATAACGCAATAGTCCACGTTAAGACGTTCAGCTTCGACAGCGAGCAGAGGAAGCTTAACAATATGGATATTAAAACGACGATAATCGCTTCTTAATAATTACTATACTATTATATATTGATTTTTGGAAAGGAGTTGCAGTTAATGCAAAGGGATAAGAAAATTAAGCTCGGAAAAAGCATAACTGCTTTGCTGTTGAGTATCGTGCTGTTGGTAACCTCAGTACCGTTTACTTTGGCGGCAGGTCCGGGTACATACGACCCGATACCGACCTTTAACGACGATGAAGCACGTGAGGTGTCGGCGTCAATCAATGCCAATGGGGGAATTTCGGTCAGCTTCCCGAAGGCTACTGTCAGCGTGCTTAAAAAGGCGAAAACTATTTCAGGCTATATGTTGGAGCTTGTTGACCTCGGTACATACACAAGCCTGCATACAGATACGGTTATATTGCGTAAAATAGTTAAGCCGACAGGAACGGCACCGTATTCGGCTGAAATCACAAAGGCAGAAATCAAACAGAAATTGAGCACGGGACTTTTAGAGGATCACCGCTACAATGTGTCTGTTGTGGCATTTGACAGCGAGGGTTGGTTCTCTGAGCCTGTAAACTCTTATGTTTCCGACGTTCCGACTTTCATATATGATGAGAGCGATTATGCACCCGTTACACCGAACGCATACGCTGCCCGTGAAATTCTTACATTTGAAAGCAAGTCGGACGACGACAACCACGGTACATATTCCTCCTACGGAACAACAGAGAGAACGCAGGACGATAATAATACCCGTGGTAAATCCGCTTCGTTCGACTTTATGCAGGAGGGTAATCATCTTACTTACGGCGGCAGCACAAATGACGTCGGCGCAAAGAAATATACCTATGACGCAAGCGGCAACCTGACTGATTACAGCAGAACAAAAGGCTATGCAATGCGTATTGAGTCTGCTCCCACGGAGACTGTTCCGCAGGTATTCGACGTTGCTTGGAGCCGTCAGACATGGGATCCGGCAGGTGCTTCCGAGGTTTGGTTCTATGTTGACTTCTCACAGGTCAGCGTAACGGGACTTTCCTTCCGTTTGCGTTCAAATGATAAGTGGTTTGCACAGGACTACGATAATAGCTATACAGACAGTAAAAACGCCTTTAACAGATACGGCGATATAATTTACTCGACTGTCGGTGCGGCTATCGGTGCTTCAAAGCCGGGATACACGGGCGAAGCTCCCTACTTGTACCTTCAGCAGGCCGACGGCGGCTGGAAAAAGGTATTGCTCAGCGCAGACGGTACGGTTGACCTTGACCATTTCTGCGGATATGTAAGCGTACCGCTTGAATTTATGTGCTCCGAGACGGATTCTATCGTTACCGCTTCCAACACAGAGTTCGGAACAATGACTCCGAGAATAGACGGTAATCCGATTTATCACGGTAACCTTATCAACAATAAGACTGCCGAAAGAGCAAATAAATATTATAACGATGTAATTAAGCTTGCAAATCCGGTAGTGGTTGACCCTGCGGGAACATCTATTTCGGATGCGCTTCTTGTAAGACACTATGCCTTTACGGTTGACAGACCCGGTACATACAGCCGTTACTATGTCGACGGCGGTATGATGCTCGCACCTTGCATGGCCTCCTCGGACGGAAGCAAGACGACAGCAGAACTTCCCAAAAAAGCGTACATTGATGCCGACGGAAATGTTGTAAACCGTGAAAACGGCTATAAGGCTATCGAGGATATTATGTCCGCAGGCTTTAAGTTTACGGGCTGTACGGCAGATTCGGCTAATCCGAGCCTTGAAACAAGCCAGAACAGCATAGGCAAAAAGATTTTCCTCGATAACGTATTGTTCTACCGTACAGACGGTCAGCAGTACAGTGAAAATACACTTAACGGAGCAGTAAATACCGGCTCCCCTGCTAAGAATTATTACGATCAGGAAACTGAAATTCCGCGCGCTATATTCAATGCTTGCCAAAAGTATATTGACGACCCCGACTGGAGCGACTACCGTGCGGTAAAATACATTGACTCCCTTATCGCAGGCTACAAGAAATCAATCAAGGACTACAATAAGACGGCAACCGAAAAGATTGACGCTTCTTTCCTTGAGGACGCTAACCTTGACGCTAAGGCAACGGCTCTCGGTATGGCATCCGTTTGGGAGAAATATAAAACGGCAAAGGCTGAATGCGAAGCGGCAGGAACGCTCGGCTCTGAAAACTCGGGTGCTAACGATATTATTTGGAAGCTCGCAAGAGACCTTGACAAAATACCGAATATTACCGATTCGATAGCCGTAACGGACGAGGTAAAGGCGGAGATTACAAGAATTTACAAAGTATATTCAAAGCTCAACCTCAGTCAGCTTGATATGCTCGGCGATGTAGCGGAGCAGAAGCTTCTTGACTACTTCAACTACTTCCAGGACGTTCTCGAGGCTAACAGCGTAGTTGTAGGACAGAAGCTTACAGATAACCCGTTTGTACCGTTCAACACATTTGAAAATCTTGCGGCAGGCACAAATGCTTGGAGATTTGAAAATGCAAGCAACGCAGGTACCTTGAACGAGGACTATAACTACAAAAAGGGCTTCATAACCTGGACGGGTTCGTTTAAGTCAATCAGCGGACACAGCAGCCACGGTCAGGAGTCCACCTATTGGGGCGACAATGAGACAGACCAGCTCAAGAATCCTATTTCAATGAGTGAAATCAAGCAGTACGGCGGCGAGGCTTATATCTCCTCGAATAACGGCGCACAGGGAACTAAGGGTGCAACTCTTACAATTAAGAATAACCTTTATGACGCAAACAGCGGTTATTTCAACAATTTGAGCTTCACGAAGGACTGTCAGGACTTCTCGAAATATGCTGACTTGGTTAAGAACAACATGGGAACCTCCGATGTTAAGCTCGGAGACCTTTCAAAGAAGTTTACCGACGCCCCGGGAGCTATTCCGCTTTCACTTGTTTTCTATGCGGACTTCTCACAGCTTAAAAATTACAGCTTTACCGTTACAATAGGTGCAGGCTATGACGGCTCGCCGAACAACTTCGGCGTTGACCTCGGCAGCAGCTACAGTGACAGTTATCTCTATCTTTTAAGCCCGACAACGGGTGAATGGGTCAAGGCGACGAACGAGACTTCGCCGAGAATGTATAACTTTACTTCGGACTACAGCGCAGATACCGACGGCGACGGAGTAAAGGACTTGTCACTTCACAACTATAAGGGCTATATAATGATTCCGCTTTTCCACTTTAAGCGTGGTCTCGGCGGCTTGATTACTTCAAACGCAAAGCTTGATGAATCGGCAGAGGCACTCAACTCCATTTTCCGTGTTAATATCGGCGTTGCTCCCGTATCTGCGGAGGATGCAAGGGATATGGAGGGCAAATCCTTTACGATTGATAACGTCGGCTTCTCTTATGACAAGAATTTCTATTCGGATAAGGCTGCGGCAAGAGGCATCGACGATAAGAACTTCGACGAGCTGCTTCAGGTTAAGGCTTTGCCGTCAGAGGTATTCGAAACAAACGTTTCAAATATCGATGTTTACGGCACAGGCTTTGCAACAGAGGTTGTAAATGCAAGAGCACTCTATAATTCACTCAGTGATTATCAGAAAACTCTTGAGTCTGTTAAGAAAGCAGACGCACTTTTGACGCAATATGAGGCATGGGTTGCAGACACAACTCTTAAACCCAAGCCTATACTTGATAAGGACTCTACGGGAATAGACGAAACGCTTTCAGCGATTAACGCTTTGCCGTCAGAGGTAAAGGGTACGGCAAAGAGCGATACGGTTACAGGACCTGATGTTCAGTACCCCGGCGGACAGAACGGCTTGCCTTATCCGGGCTTCGTAACGGCTGCGGACGGAAGCGTTGCAGTCAACTATGCGGCTTACGGTATAACGCAGGCACAGGTTGATGAGATAATCTCGATTTACGAGGAGTCGTACAAACGCTTCAGTAATGATAAAAAGGCTTTGCTTGACGTAAAGACCTCGGCGACGGACACGTTGACGCCTGCCGAAAAGCTTCAAAATGCGTACCTTGCGGCTAAACGCTGTAAGCTCCTTGAGGGGTATCTCGCAGAGATTAAGGCGTTCCAGACAGAGGTTCAGGGAATGTACACCAAATACGACGTCAACGGAACGGTAATCAATTTGCTGACACTTGACGGCGACGGTGTTACAAAGCTTGAAAACGCAAAGAACAGCTATCAGACACTTCCGTATTATGCAAAGCTTCTTATGCAGGATGCAACTGCAATGCCCGCTGTTTATACGCAGTTCGCAAACGCTTCAAAGGCGGTTTCGAAGGTTTTGAGAAACGGTAAGACATATACGGACGTTATCGGTGCGACAGGAGCGATTGACGGCGGTGTTGTTAAGCTTTCAAAGGAATACACGGCGTTGTTCAATCAAACAAAGGGCACGCTTGATGCTCAAACGCTCTTCACAGCCTCCGACCTTGAAAAAATCAAGGACACCGTTGACGAGTATAACAGCTTTTTAAGCGCTTACGCTAAAATCAAGCAGCTCTATGACGGCGAAACGGTAGGCTCTACCGCAAATCCCGAAGCTGCTTACGGTATCGAGGATATTTTGAGATTGTTCCCGAGATATAACGCCGATACAACAGATAAAACGGTATATCTTTCAAAGGATAAGCTGAGTGAGACGGATACATATTCGGTAACCTACTCAGAACAGCTTCCCTCGACAACACCTGTTAATACAAAAATCAACTTGACCTCCGCAAACGGAAAGCTGCTGAACGCTCTCGGCGAGAATGCGGCGTATGACGTTAAAGTTACCGTAAACGGCAGCACAAATACATACAGTGCGGCTGATTTGGCGGCAGGAGTTAAATTGAGCGATGTTGCCAATAATACTCTTACACCGGGTGCTCCCTTAACTGTAAATGTTGAGGTTTCCGTACCTGCCGAGCTTGCAGTTGCAAACGCAATTTCCGATAAGCTTGTATTCACCTACACGGATGATGCGGGAACGGTGCTCAAGGACAGCACGGGCAAGGAGCTTAAAAAGACGCTTGAGGTTATCTACACACCCAACGACGCATATACGGTTACAATTCCTGCGGAATTTAACGTAGCGTGGGACGATTCAACAGACCAAAGCGTAGATTGTAAGGTTTCGACCTCGCTTAAAGCAGGTGCGAAATTGAATGTTGCGGTAACCTGTAACGGCACGCCGACTTCGGCAGGAGCTTACACAGGCGCAGGTCAGCTGACCTCCTCAAATCCGTCGTTCAACCTTACTTACAACTACAAGGGCTTCGACCCGAGCGACTTTACAGGTATCAATACCGACGTAGGACTCAACACCACACCGTATCTTTCGGTAAGCGGTTGGGATGCTGTTCCGGTCGGCGAATATAAAACAACATTAACTTATACGGTCACTTACACTGACGCAACACCGTAATAAAGAAGGGAGTAAACAAAGATGAAGAAATTTTTATCGGTTGTTTTCGCATTGATTTTGGTTAGCGTGTGCGTTTTGCCTGCCTTTGCGGATTCAATGACTATTTCAACCGGCAGCGGCGTAACTGATGAATATCAGCTTACATTCCCTGCAGACACAAACATTCCGTGGGAGTCGTCATCGTACGCTCTCGGCTCGGTTACGGCAACGGTTATGCGTTTGTCACCCGACAAAAAAGTTAAGGTTTCAGTAACTTCGGCTAATGGTTACAACCTTGTAAGTACAACCTCCGCGTCAAGCAAAATTGCTTATACGCTTACAGGCGCAGATACAATCGTATTCTTCGCAGGCGACTACGGCAAGGATTGTCCGCTTTCAGTTTCAATAGCGGACGCACAGTGGCAACAGGCTGCATCAGGCGAGCATACAGATGTTCTTACTTTTACAGCTGAATTAACTAACGCTTAATTTTGAAAGGAGAAATAGACATGAAAAAAGTATTGTCAGTAGTTCTCGCAGTAATGATGCTCGCTCTTATCGCAGTTCCGAGCTTTGCTGCAACAGTAACGACCGCAGGTGCAACAGATGTTATCGTTAAGACCTCAACAACTAAAGAGGATGGCACAAGCGGAGAAAACTATTCAATTGAAATTCCTGCAGATACAGTAATTCCGTGGGGCACAGAGGCAACAGATGTCAGCTACACAGTTGAAGCACACCTTGCAAGAAACAAGGGCGTTAAGGTCGCTGTAGCAGGCACAGGCGCAATGAAAACAACAGACGGCGCATATTCACTTGCATATGCTCTTGAAGGCGCTGATGCTTTCCTTGCAACCTCACCCGTTGTTTATGACGAAGCAACAGATTCAGGTGTCAAGCAGGACCTCAAGGTTAAAATCGACAGCGTAAACTGGAAAAAGGCAGTAGTTGAGGAGTATTCGGATACACTCACATACACCGTTTCAGTTGAGGCTATATAACGGGCGAAGGGAGATAAACCGAAATGAAAAAGATAGTTTCTATCATTATCGCAGCTCTTATGCTCGCAAGCATTTGCGTTCCCTCATTCGCAGCCGACATTACAACTAACGGTGGCACAGGCGATGCAATCGTTAAGACAAAGACCGTTGACGAAGCAGGCGAAAATGCTGAAAAGTTCATCGTTTCAATCCCCGCAACAACTGAAATTCCGTGGGGCAAGGCTTCTCAGAATTTGACTTACAGCGTTGAGTCACATCTTGGCTACGGCAAGAAGCTCACAGTTAACGTTTCAGGACACGACGTTATGACCTACACAGTAGGCGCTGATTCAATGACACTCGATTACACATTGGGCGGCACAACAGCTTTCACAGCAGCAGAACCCGTTGTTTATCCGGCAGTTGAGCAGACAATCAACGTTAATGTAGCCGACAGAGCTTGGAAATCAGCAGTTGTAGGCGAATATCAGGACACACTTACATTCACAGTTGCAATAGCTTAAATTTAATGAGAGGTGCTTAAAATGAAAAAAATTCTTTCAATTGCAGTAGCAGTTCTTATGATAGCTGCTATTTGTGTACCTTGCTTTGCGGCAACAATCGACAAGACAACACCCGACGGCAAGGGTACAGCACAGGTTAAGACCGATATTTCAGCTGTTACGGACACCGGTACTTTCGTAGTAACAATTCCTGCAGAGATGCCTATTCCGTGGAACACAGCAAACACAGACAGCGCAACAGATTTCACATATTCTGTTGAAAGCCAGCTTAAAACAGGTAAGGTTATTCAGGTTGACGTAGCACAGAACAGTGCTAATATGACATCGGCAAGCGGCGCAACACTCGCTTACACAATCACAGGCGACATTACAGCTGTTAAGACAACAGCTCCCGTTGTTGCGGCAGGCACATTTGTTAAGACTGTAACCGTTAATGTTGCAGGCACAGCATGGGCTAATGCAGCTATCGACGAGTACAGCGATACACTTACCTTTACAGCACAGGTTGTTGCAGCTTAATTTATAAGGAGAGTTTACAATGAAAAAAGTAATTTCTATAATTCTTGCAGTTATGATGCTCGCAAGCATTTGCGTTCCTTGCTTTGCAACCGACATCACTAAGGACACACCTGCTCCGCAGGAAGCAAGACCCGACGTTAAGACAAAGCTTACAAAGACTGATGGTACTGACGCATACACATACACAGTAACTATCCCTGCTTCTGTTGAGGTTGCTTGGGGCGACACAACAGCACAGGACGCTAAATACACAGTAACATCACAGCTTAAGCTCGGCGACACACTTAAAGTAAAGGCTGAAGCTAACGATGGCGGTAAGATGACAAACGCAGGCACTGCTTCTACTCTTACATTCACAGTTGCTAACGGCGAAGAGGCTGTTTATAACGAAGTAAACAACGCTGTTGATTCAACTACTACCGTTACAATCGCAGACTTCTCCGGAGTACCGATTGCAGAGTATACCGGCACAATGACTTATACAGTAACATACACAGCAGCTTAATTGCAATTTGGTATTATAAGGAGGTGGTTTCATGAAAAAGGCTTGCAGCGTGATAATGTGTCTTATTTTAGTTTTGACCATGCAGTTCGCAGTATTTGCCGAAAACGTGAACCTTAGCACAATAGTACCTGATTCGCATGAAATTACCGTAACCTTTAACGAGGGAGGCTATGTTCTCCACTCGGGACAGAGAATGACCAGCGGAGACAAGATAATCGTCAACCGTTTTGACGGAGTAACGCTTGATATTATTGCTAAACCCGACGCACACCTTGAAGCTGTTTTTGTAAACGGCGAGGATGTAACCGCACAGGTTGTGAACGGACAGCTCAAGCTCGAAGACGTTGTAACTGACGTTGACATTAACTTTGTTTTCGTTGAATGTAACGACCCGTCTGTTACCGATGACCCATGCGTAAGAATGAGTCTTAAAGGTAAGGTCTATAAAGGTGAGGATGTAATGCCCTCGGCAAAGCTCGAATTTGACTTCGGCGAATTTGAAGCGAAAGCCGACAAAAAGGGCGCATACAAGCTCGATGAAATAAAGGACGGCAGACATACCGTTTCAATTTACGACAAGGACGAGAACCTTGCAGGTAAGCAAGCTTTTGTTATCAGCGTAAGCGATACGGCTACCGAAGTTTCGGTTGTTACGCTTGACGACGGAACAAGAGTTGTTACCGTGCCGAAGGACACTTCGGAGCTTTGGCTTGATTTTGTTGTAAATGCAGACGGAAGCGTTGATATTATCCCGTCGGGACCCGATGGCGAAGAGCCTACTCCCACGCCCACGCCCGATCCCACACCGACACCCGAACCCGATAAGGATAAGGGCGATATTATCAAGGACCATCCGATTATCTCGAAAACAGGTGCTCTTATAAAGGAAAACCTTGTGGCAACCCTTGTTCTTGCACTTGACGGCTTGTTCATTTTGTTCTTTATCCTTTGGCGTAAAAAGCGCAAGGACGAAGAAGATGAAGGTGCAAAAGTTAACTAAAACTAAAGCATATTAAAACCCCTGACCTCGTGTCAGGGGTTTATTATTAGTCTGCGAAATGATTACAGCTGCGATTTGAGTTTCCTTTTAAGCTCTGACAGCCTTGTACGCACGGTTGATGGGGCAACGCCCTGTATCTTTGCGATTTCTCTGCTTGACCAACCGTACAATTTCAGCGTTACAGCCTCCCTGTCCGCTTCGTTGAGGTTTGAAAGCAGGTCTTGCATTTCAATCGAGGTTATGTCATCAAAGGTTTCTGTTGTCTCCTTGATATTCATTTCCTCAAGTGATTTTTGAAGCTGTAATTTTCGCAGTCTGTCGTTGAGTACGTTTTTGGCAATTTTGAAAACCAACGATTTTTCGTTTTTGATAAATTCGAGAGAGGGGAGGTACGCCCAAAGCTTCATAAAGACGGTTTGAGCCAAATCCTCTGCCTCATTTTCATCAAAACGTTTTGCAAAGTATGCGACAACGCTTTTATAGTATTGTTCGTATATTCTCTTAAAGCATTCAATATTATTCATCGGTTACCTGAATATCCACGCCTACTTGCGAGTTTGCGTTTACATAGCCGTATATGCATTTCGGGCATTCAATACTTACGCCTGCATAGAATTTAATCTTTTTTGCCAAAAGCTCCGTCTCGGTAATGTCGCTTTTAAGCTTTATCTCAACGCCTGCGACCAATGCGGTTTTTTCGGGAAGATTTTTAATTGTGCCCCTATCTATTACAGCCTCAACAGGGTAAGTTTTCAAAACTGCGTCGTCGGCAATTTCAATCGGTTGTCCGTTTAATGAGATAAGCTTGCAGCGAGCACTCTTTCTTTTTATGAGCATCCCGTTTACATACAACTCGGGCACGTTTTCTCTTGTTTCAAGAATGCAAGAGCCGTTTACAATAAAGAGTTCGCCGCCGTTTGTTTCTTCGTCGGTAAGGATTGCGGTACCGTTTATTATACGGTATTTCTGTCCTTTGTCGAGCTCGATTATCCGTGCTACATTTTCCGTGCCGATGTCTGTATAAGCCGCAGTCCATTCCGCACTTCGCTCCTTAGGGATAATAAGAACAGCAACATTTTTTATGCGGCGTATTTTTTTTAGACTGTCGGCGGTGTGTCCGCACAAGTCGAGAATCGGTATGTTTTTATAGGTCTTTTTGAACATAATATTTTCTCCTTTTGCTTTTTGAAATGCATTTCACTTGATAAGACGTGCGAAAAGCGAAAAGTGTCGGAATTTTTATAAATAATTTTCGGTTGCATGATAATTTTCTGTGTGTTAAACTAATTATATAACAAATTTAGGAGTTTTGATATGGAAAAAGGTAAAATTCTCAATTCAAATCAGCTCAAATTGATAGCGATACTTGCAATGACGGTTGACCATATAGCTTGGGCGGCTTTTTCGGGCTATCCGACGGAAGTTTTACCGCTTGTAATGCATATAATCGGCAGACTTACCTGCCCGATAATGTGCTATTTTGTCGCAGAGGGCTATCACTACACCAAAAACATAAATAAATACACAGCAAGGCTTTTTGCGTTCTCGATTATCTCGCATTTTGCTTATATTTTTGCTTCGGAGACCTTTGTTGACGTAAAATCGTTTATCCCGTTTTATTACGGAAATTTCTTAAATCAAACAAGCGTTATGTGGTCGCTTGCGTGGGGACTTGTAATGCTTCGTGTGGCAGATTCAAAGAAAATAAAAATGCCTGTTAAAGTTCTTGCGATTATTTTAATCTGCGTTGTAACCCTGCCGAGCGATTGGAGTTGCATTGCCGCACTTTGCATTATGGCGATTGGCACGAACAGAGGAAATTTCAAAAAGCAAATGACATGGATGATGTTCTATGTATGCCTTTATGTAGTGGTGTATTTCTTCGCAATAGATGCGGTGTACGGCATTTTACAGCTCGGCGTTGCGCTTTCGATTCCAGTGCTTTCAATGTATAACGGCAAGAGGGGAAGCAACCCGAAAATCAACAAGCTGATGAAATGGTTTTTCTATATCTATTATCCGTTGCATTTGGGAATAATCGGACTAATAAAGAGATAAACAAAGGAAGCCGATCGACGATTGGCTTCCTTTATTATATGTAGTGAGAATGATGATACTTCAATTGGCTTTATTTACTCATTTTCTAAACACAAACAAATACTCATGTGCAATCAGCAAAAAATTGTATTTCACACTATTTGTTTTCCAATATCCCGTTGCTTTGCAGTTGTGTTGCTCTTTGATAATCAATTCTTTAAGAGTAAATCCGGCATCTTGGAAAATTTTCATAACATCAAAAGACATTGGTATCATACAACCTTTTTGTCTTGTATCGCCCATAAGTACGGCACAAAATTTATCTTTTTTCAGAACACGGTAGCTCTCCGCAGCTACCTTTTTCATTTCTTCAAGAAAATCTTTCACTTTGAGTTGTGATAAATCTCCGTCAATACCATCGCTGTATTTAATTATATCGGCATATGGCGGATGTGTGCAAATCAGGTCAATGCTTTCATCCGTAAGAAAATCTAAATTTCTTGCATCGCCCTTACGGATGTAAACTTTTCCGTTTGCGCCTTCATGCTCAAAATCTATTTTTTCCTTGCACCTATCAAGTGCAACATCATTGACATCAACACCGATAATATCACGATTCAATAGCTTTGCTTCAACGAGGGTAGTTCCACCACCTGCAAATTGGTCAAGAACCACATCGCCCTCTTTTGAATATCTTAATATAATATTTCGTGGAATATACGGAGACCAATTTCCACGCCATTTCGCATCGTGAGTTGCCCAATCGCCACGCTTTGGGAATGACCAGTGTGTAGTCATTTCAAGTTCAAAATCATCAGGTTCCCATTTTGTAATTTTCTTTGCCATCATATTTATTCCTCTAACATAAGTAATCCTTTTTGAGTTAGATAGCTTATATATTTGTCATCTTTAAGAACAACATCATATGAACCACGAACATTAGAAACAGTTATATCTTGAACCACGTGTGTTACAAAATCAGAAAAGTCTGGATTTTCTTCGACCAATCTATTAACTGTTTCCCAATCTATTTTTTCTTTCGTTTTGGCTGGCAATAAAATTTCGCTTTGTTCTATATGTTCGACATTAAGCTTTATAAACCCGATACCAAAAGCATTATTTAATCTTTGCATTTCATCTGTAAATTCTGATTCGTCAGAAAACTTTACGGCAACTAAATAGCCTTCATTAGCCCATGTCGAATTAGAAACAGCCTGGAAGAAGTATTCTCTAAGATTACTAAAATCAATCTCTATCTTGAGCTCAAAAGAAAATATTTTAGCTGCACTTTCATTAAGCGAATTGATAATATTCAATGTGTTTCGGTTATAATCTTCAAACGGAAAATGTACTCCTACCATATCAGGGTGCAACCATTTATTTCTTCCTTTTGTTTTATTTGAAGATTTTTCATGATATATAGTTTTTGAATAGCACCTAAAATGTTCATCTGAAAAAATGAACTTTGCCAAAAGTGGATGCAAATCTCTTTCTTTATAAGATGTTTCTTTCTTCTCGTGTTTAGTATCGTTATTTGAATCGTAAGATTTACCTCTTAACCCAAACTTAGCTGGTCGGGAACTTACTTTGATATAATCGGACTCAGCATTAGATTCTCTTTGCTTTTTTAAATCAACATATATTTTCGCTTCAATGGTTTTCCACGGCGTCTTTCCACTACTACAAACTGAATCAGCCTGACCTGATACTTTTGCATTATTCCATATTTCACTTGCAGTTAGCGGAACATCGGACTTTTCGAGAACGTCCCTTATTAAACTATCAAACGTATATTTCATTATTCAATCACCTCTGTAATTATTCCATTTTCCATATCTTTAATATTGTAAACGTGTTCCATAACATCAAAGGTTTCTTCAAGATTATGGCGAGCACTTGCCCAACCTTTTCCGTCGGTAAACCAAACAAAAGTAAAACCGTCGATTGTGTCGGTTTCGAGAGCGAGCGTTTTGTAACTGCGTGCTGTTTCGTTTAATTTACTTCCGCCGCTGCCGTAAAAATTCGTTTCGATACCGTAAATCATATTAGGAGTCTTAACAACAAAATCAAAACGCTTTTCTGTTTTTCCTTGATTTGAAATAGCCGAAAGATCTATGTCCCATTTATCAGTAATCTGATGAATATACATTTCTTTGAAATAGGACTCATCTTTGACAAAACCTGCTTTTTGGATAAAACTTTCAACTAAGTTTTCCATTAAATGACCGCCACGATTTTTGCGACCGTTGGAGTCAAGACCTGTTTCAACACCTGTTGCATAGTCCACCAAATTGTTGACTATATGATTTTCTATTAAATCAAAAAGTCCGGTTTTACGCATAAATATCTTATATTGCTCGACCGAAAGATTAGGATTATTAAAATTATATGTATAGTCTCCGTCGCCATCAATCGCATATATTTCATTCGACCTAACTGCCAAAAGCAGGGGTATGCATTTCAAGGTTTCCGGATATTTGTTTATTAGGTTTTCAAAATCTGTTTCTATGTTATTAGAGCCGATAAGTGAGTTCAAAATATTAAGTTCAACCTTGATATTATCGACATTCCTGTGAACTTTTTCAAAATCTATGTAATAACCATAGTCAGCAATACTATCACGAAAGCCTAATAACCATTCGCTAAAATTCCTATTATTCATTTCTAATCTCCTTAAAAGTTACTAATAAGCAATTCCTTAATTTTTCCTCTTGCCTCACTATTGCAGTTAATCATTCGAGTTGCTTCAACTCGCTTAATTTTATGTGCAGAATAGATATTATCAAAGAAATCATCGTCTGTATTTGAGTTCTTCGGATCGGAATTACTAATTACAATTTTTGCACCTTTTTTATCCATGTCATTAACAAATCGTGCAAGCTCAATCTGTGCGTCATCATTAAACAAATTCTCGGTATATGCCGTAAAACTTGCTGTATCAGTAATAGGTCTGTAGGGCGGATCAAAATAAACAAAGGTGTTTTCATCAATAAAGTCTGCTGATTTTCTGTAATCTCCGCATACAATGGTAACTCTCTGCAACTTATTCGATACTGCTCTGAGATTTTTTTCATCACAAATCATCGGATTTTTGTATGCTCCCATAGGAACATTGAATAACCCCTTTTTATTTACACGGAACAGACCATTGAAACAAGTCTTGTTAAGGAAAATCATCAAAGCCGCTTTTTCGATATTGATGTCCTCGTTTCCATTGACTTTTAAATCATTAAAACGCTCACGCTTTTTGATATAATACGCCTTGCGATTATCCGTATCTAACGGAATAAAGTCGTTCTGCATATCAGAAAGCATTTTAATCAAAGCATCTACATCATCACGGATAATGCGATAGGTATTTATAAGTTCAGCGTTAATATCGCTGATATAAACTTCTTTCAAATCATATCTGCTGAGTATATCAAACAAAACTGCACCACCACCAACAAACGGTTCAGCATATTTTGTGATTTTTCCGTTATTAAAAGGGTAGAAGCGCTCAATTTCTTTAATAAGCTGACCTTTACCGCCTGCCCATTTCAAAAAAGGCTTAACTGCTTTTTCTTCAACTCGATTATATCGTGTACTTCTTGCATCTATGGGCTTTTCTGCGGAAGAAGGTATTATCCACATATTACCGACCATAGTTGCTTCTTTAATTCTTTGTTCAGAGCACAAAACCGCCACTCTTCTTTGGGAAATGCCCCATTTATCAGCGGCTTCTCTTGCAGACATAAATTCCATAACAAGCTCCTGTTCCTGTACTGTGCGTCATTTACTATATTATATTCTAAATCTCGAATAATAGCAATACCAAACATTATTTTTAACAGAATGTAAACTTTGCGTATTGACATTGTTAAAATGTTGACATTTACACTTTTTCGGTTTTATAATAAAAGTGTTGAGAGGATTTCTCACGATATATAAAAACATATAAATAAGTGTAAAGGAGTCAGAATTATGGCTAACAGATTTGTACTTAATGAAACAAGCTATCACGGCAAGGGCGCAATCAATGAGATTGCAACCGAGGTTAAGGGCAGAGGCTTCAAAAAATGCTTCGTTTGTTCAGACCCCGACCTTTTGAAGTTCGGCGTTACCAAAAAGGTTACCGATGTTTTGGAAAATGCGTCGATTGACTACGAAATTTACTCACAGATTAAGCCTAACCCCACGGTTGAGAATGTTCAGACAGGTGTTGCGGCATTCAAGGCTTCGGGTGCTGACTGCATTATCGCAATCGGCGGCGGCTCGTCAATGGACACAGCAAAGGCTATCGGTATTATCATTGAAAACCCCGAATTTGAAGACGTTGTATCGCTTGAGGGCGTTGCACCGACAAAGAACAAGTGCGTACCGATTATCGCAGTTCCGACAACAGCAGGTACAGCGGCTGAGGTTACAATCAACTATGTAATCACAGACGTTGCAAAAAACAGAAAGATGGTTTGCGTTGACCCGAAGGATATTCCCGTTGTCGCAGTTGTTGACCCCGATATGATGTCCTCAATGCCTAAGGGGCTTACCGCAGCAACAGGTATGGACGCTTTGACCCACGCTATCGAGGGTTATATCACAAAGGCTGCTTGGGAGCTTTCCGATATGTTCCACCTCAAAGCTATTGAAATCATTTCAAGATCGCTTCGTGGCGCAGTTGAAAACACCGCAGAGGGCAGAGAGGGTATGGCTCTCGGTCAGTATGTAGCAGGTATGGGCTTCTCAAATGTCGGCTTGGGAATTGTTCACTCAATGGCTCATCCGCTTGGCGCAGTTTATGACACACCTCACGGCGTTGCAAATGCTATAATTCTCCCGACCGTTATGGAGTACAATGCTCCCGCAACAGGCGAAAAGTACAGAGATATTGCAAAGGCAATGGGCGTTGAGGGCGTTGACGCAATGTCGCTTGACGAGGCTCGCAAGGCTGCCGTTGACGCAGTTAAGCAGCTTTCAAAGGATGTCGGAATTCCTGCTGACCTCAAGGATATTGTTAAGCCCGAGGATGTTGACTTCCTTGCTCAATCGGCTTATGACGACGCTTGCCGTCCGGGTAACCCGAGAGACACAAGCGTTGAAGAAATCAAGCAGCTTTACCTTTCACTTATGTAATTTCTTAATATAAAACAAAGCACCGAACACGAAGCATTTGCCTCTGTGTTCGGTGCTTTTTGTATATCGTTACCCCAAATTATGTTTGTCGGTAATTGATACTGTCGGCTTTGAATAACCGCCGATATTGAAAACAATAATTTCGTTTTTGTCCTTTAAGAGCGTGCCCGGTATGTAGAGCGATTTTTGAGGGCCAACCTTCCAAAATCTACCGAGATTGAAGCCGTTTATGTAAACGCAGCCTCTGTTGAAGCCGTCAAGATGAACAAAGCAGTCTGCTTTTGAGTCGGTCTTGAAGCTGCCCTTTAAGAATACAGGCTCATCCTTTTTAACGCTTGATGAATATTTGAGCTTGTCGAGATTGTCAAGCGGAAGAGTCCATACATCATAGTTCATAAGGCGTTGAATACCGAGATAAATATCGGAAATACCCTTGCGATCAAGCATATTTTCTCCGTAGTTTACCCTGCCCATTGTATCGACAAGAACGCCGATTTTCCTCTCGCCCGAAAGTGCAGGCATAAGGAACGGAGAGCTTTCGCCCTTCTTTTTCTTGAAGATGACGTCCTTTAATGTGGTCTTGCCCTCAACAGTGTAAAGAGTGCGGTCAATGCTCGTCTTTTTCTCGCCGTCAAAGTAAACCTCTGCGAAGTCGTGGACGTTCTTAACATACATAGGCGAAGCGCTGTACTTGCCCTTTAAGGTTGTTTCGTAGTAAATAAGACCGAAATTCTGACCGAAATATTCCATTCCCTCGGGAACGGGGACATGGTGCTTTTCGCCGATGTTATCGAGGTTTTCAAACAACGAAGCGGCTTCGGTAAGCTCCACCTTGCCGATTGACTGAAGCTTCGGACTTTCGGGAAGCTCGGGCGGTTCAATTCCCTGCTTTTCGCACAAAAGCTTTCTCACAGCGTGATAAGCAGGCGTGTAGTCGCCCCATTCGGTAAGCATTGCGCAGTAGTCATAGCTTGTAATCGTCGGCTCGTAGCCGTGACCCTGATTTTGGTTAGCTCCTGCGGTAAAGCCGAAGTTTGTGCCGCCGTGGAACATATACATATTAAAGCTTGCGCCGTTATCGACAAAGCCTTTAATTTCATTTACGATTTCAAGTGAATTTCTTGTGTGGTGCTTGTCTCTCCAATGGTCAAACCAACCGCACCAGAATTCGCCGCACATATTAGGACCGTCGTTTTCAAAGTCTTTGAGAACATTAAAGGCTGTTCTTGAACGTGAGCCGAAGTTCAAAACCTTGTAAATATCGGGCAAAGAGCCGCCTGAAATCATATTGTTTGTGTTTCCGTCGGAGGTAAAGAGCAAGCAGTCAATTCCGCAGTCCCTTGTGAGCTTTTCAACGTAGCGGAGATAGTCCTTATCGTTGCCGTATGAGCCGTACTCGTTCTCAACCTGCATTGCGATTATGTTGCCGCCGTTTGACTGAAGATGCGGAACAAGTCTCGGTAAAAGCTCCTTGTAGAAACGCTCAACGCATTTGAGATAATCGGGATACATACAGCGAATTTGCATATTTTTATCCTTGAGAAGCCAAGCAGGCAAACCGCCGAAGTCCCATTCCGCACAGATATACGGACCGGGACGGACAATGGCATAAAGACCTACCTTTTGCGCAATTTCAAGATATTTTTCAATGTCGAGAATACCCGAAAAGTCAAATTCACCGGGTTTTTTCTCATGCAAATTCCAACAAACATAGGTTTCAACCGTGTTGAAGCCTGCCGCCTTGAGCTTTGTCAGGCGATCCTCCCAATACTCGGGAACGGTACGGAAATAGTGCATAGCACCCGAATATATGTCAAAGGGCTTTGAGTCCATATAGAATTTCTTGTTCTTTATTTCAAGCATATTTTAATCCTCGTTTATAGCTTTTTGAGTAACTTCCTGCATCTGCTCATATTTCTTTTCAATATCGGCAACAAGCTTAAATTGGTCTCTGCAACGGACAAGGTTGTGCTCGGGATATTCCGTTTTGAAATAAACGTCGCCGTCGAGATAGTCTGTCAAAAATCTCATACCGCATTCAAGAGTCATAAGCTTTGCCGAGAACGGGAGATAGAACATTTCCTTTTCGGTAAGGCTATTTTTAGCGGTGGAGAGATAGCCTCTTGTGTAAGCCTCGTAAAGCTCAAGGCTCAACGAAACCTTTGAAAGATCCTTTTCGTCCTCGCTTGCGGTGTTTGCGCCGAAGCGGATACTGTCGCCGAAGTCATAGAGCGAAAGACCGGGCATTACTGTATCAAGGTCGATTATGCAAATGCCCTCGTTAGTTTCGCTGTCAAATAAAATATTATTGAGCTTTGTATCATTGTGAGTAACACGAAGCGGAAGTTCGTTTTTCTCAAGCTCTGCAAGAAGCACCTTTGTATCTGCCTCCCTGTCGAGAACGAATTGAATTTCGTCCTTAACGCTTGAAGCTCTGCCCGAAGCATCTCTTTCAACAGCCTTCAGGAAATCGTTAAATCTTGAATATGTGTTGTGGAACTTCGGGATAGTCTCAAAAAGCTTGTCAATCGGATAGTCCGAGAGAAGCTTTTGGAAATTGCCGAAGGACTTGCCTGCGTTGTAGAAAACCTCGGCAGAGTCGATAATATTGCAGGTGTATGCGTTGTTAATGTAGTCATAGCATCTCCAACAATCGCCGCTCGGGTCAACGGCATAGTATTTTCCGTCCTTTGCAGGCAGGAAATTAAGCGTGCGGCGTTCACAGTCGCCGAGCTTATTTTTTATGTGTGAGGTAACGCCGACGATATTTGACATAAGCTTGTCGGTGTCCTTAAATACATAAGTGTTGATTTTCTGAAGTGTGTACCTTTTGGGACAGCCGTCGCCGTCCTCAAAGCTGATAACATAAGTAGAGTTTATATGACCGTCGTTTTTGACCTTGTAGCCGACATAGCTGCCGTCAAGGTTGAACGAGTCGGCAATAAACTCTATATCAAAAGGAGTTTCCATATATTTACCTTCCCCAATAAATAGTATTGTTACAATTATATTACCTTTTCTATAATAAGTCAACAAAGTTTGTGCATTGTGTCAAGAGTATCCCCCTTAAATAAATTTTATTAACAAAATAGCTCTTTACACAACGGAATATTTACTGTAAAATATATGTGTAAATTTATGTAATCCGCACGGCAAAAATCCGTGGCGGAGGTACGGAGGAATTTGAATGGAACCGGTTTATAAGAGAATACTGTTGAAGCTAAGCGGAGAGGTGCTTGCAGGCGAGCAGGGACACGGCTTTGACTTTGACGTTATAAGCTCCGTTTGCGATTGGGTCAAGAAGTGTGCCGATACGGGCGTGCAGATAGGACTTGTTGTCGGCGGCGGAAATTTCTGGAGAGGTCGTTCAAGCGGAAGCATGGACAGAACAAGAGCAGACCATATCGGTATGCTTGCAACCGTAATGAACTCGCTTGCACTTGCGGACACACTCGAGCAAAAGGGCGTGCCGACAAGGGTTATGACCGCTATCGATATGCGTCGTATCGCAGAGCCGTTTGTAAGGGATGAGGCTGTCAGACACCTTGAGGACGGTAAGGTCGTTATCTTCGGCTGCGGAACAGGCAGTCCGTTCTTCTCAACCGATACGACAGCGGCTTTGAGAGCAGCTGAAATCGGTGCTGATGTAATTCTTAAAGCGACAAACGTTGACGGTGTTTATGACAAGGACCCCAACAAGTATTCGGACGCTGTGAAGTACGATACGCTTTCACATTCCGAGGTTTTGAACAAGGGGCTTGCGGTTATGGACAGCACGGCGGCTTCGCTTTGCAGGGATAACAACATTCCGATTTTGGTTTTCAATCTTGAGGACCCCGAGAATATTCTCAGAGCAGTAAGCGGCGAGAATGTCGGAACTTTGGTAAAATAATAATTTCAGGAGGGCAATAATAATGCAAGAGGTATTTGATTTCGCAACAGAAAAAATGGAGAAGTCCATAAAGGCACTTCACAATGAATTTGTTACAATGAGAGTGGGCAGAGCGTCTCCCGCTGTTCTTGATAAAATCGTAGTTGACTATTACGGTGTACCCACACCCATTCAGCAGATGGCTGCTGTTTCGGTTCAGGAGGGTGTAAACCTTATCATTCAGCCGTGGGACGTTTCAACACTCAAGCCCATTGAAAAGGCTATTCAGACCTCGGACTTGGGAATTAACCCGACAAACGACGGCAGAGTTATCAGACTTGCTTTTCCGCCTCTTACCGAGGAAAAGAGAAAGCTTCTCTGCAAGGACGTAAGCAAGTATGCAGAGGAGTGCAAGGTTGCTATCCGTTCTATCAGAAGAGACGCTATCGAAAAGCTCAAAAAGATGAAAAAGGACAGTGTTATCACTGAAGATGACCTTCATAACGGCGAGGATAAAATTCAGAAGATTACAGACAAGTTTGTAAAGGAAGCTGACGAGCTCGCTGCCAAAAAAGAAAAAGACATTATGGAAATATAATCTGCCGAAAGCCCCTCTTTTGAGGGGTGTTGTGCGATTATCGGTTTTTTATGAAAGGCGGTTAATATGGACTTGAATAATTTACCGACCTTTGAGGTGTTGCCGAAGCATATCGGTTTTATTATGGACGGCAACGGAAGATGGGCAAAGGAAAGAGGCTTGCCCCGCTACAAAGGACATATCGAGGGAGCTAAGACGTTTAGAAAAATAGGCGAGTTTGCAGGCGACCTCGGAATTAAATATCTTACCTTTTATGCGTTTTCGACGGAGAATTGGAAGCGCCCGAAGGAAGAGGTCTCCGCAATAATGGATTTGTTCAGAGAGTATCTTAAAGAGCTTGACGAACGCAAGGCGGAGAATGAGGAAAAGGGTATTCAGGTGAATTTCATCGGAGACAAGTCGGGACTTCCCAGGGATATACTTGCAATGATGAAATACAGCGAGAGGATAACTAAGGATAAAACAAAGGTTTACCTCAATATTGCGGTAAATTACGGAGGACGGCAGGAAATTGTACATTCGGTGCAGGAGCTTGCAAAGCAGGTCAAAAAGGGCAAATTGAAGCCCGACGACATAACCGAGGAAATGATTTCCGACAATCTTTACACGGCAGGTATGCCCGACCCCGACTTGATAATCCGTCCGAGCGGCGAGAAGCGACTTTCAAACTTCTTGCTTTGGCAGGCGGCTTATGCGGAGTTCTGGTCATCTGATGTGCTGTGGCCGGATTTCACGGAAGAGGATTTGGTCGAGGCTCTTCGTAATTTTGAAAAAAGAAACCGCAGATTCGGCGGAATATAATTTTTGTGTGGATTGAGGGATTTTTATGCTTAAAAGAACGATAACCGGCATTGTGGCGGCGTTGTTCGCAGTAGGTGTGCTCGCATTCAGAGACACGCCCGCACTTTCGATTGTTGTGGCGATTTTTACGGTTATCGCCGCAAGGGAGATAGAAAAAGTAATAGGAATCAAGAATAAGGCAATATACTATATAAGCCTTGCATTTTCGGGACTTGTTCCGTTGTTCTATGAGTTCAGACCCGAGCTTGAGCAGAGGGGAATTGTTATTCCCGTAACGGCAGTAGTCGTTATTTATTGCGTTGTTTTGTTTATGCTTATGCTCACGGACTTTGAAAACACAAAGTTTGAGGAGGTTGCCTCGGTCATTATTTCGACAACCTTTGTACCGTGGAGCTTTTCGACGTTCATTTTCTTAAACGATATGAGCGAAACATATCCCGACAAGTTTGACTTCCACTACGATTTGTTCTTTATATTGCTCGGCCTGTTTGCCGCTTGGCTCTCGGACTCGTTTGCATATTTTTCGGGAAGATTTTTCGGAAAGCACAAGCTCTGTCCGAAAATAAGCCCCAAAAAGACGGTTGAGGGTGCGATAGGCGGCATTGTCGGTGCGGTTGTAAGCAATGTTGTGCTGTTTACCGTCTTTGACAGATGCTTCTTTACAGTACATACGATCGGCTACGGTTGGGTTATATTGGTTTCGCTTGCACTTGCCGTTATCGGAATATGCGGCGACCTTACCGCTTCGGTTATAAAGAGAAATTTCGGAGTAAAGGACTTCGGAAATCTTTTCCCCGGACACGGCGGAGTTATGGACAGATTTGATTCTGCCTTATTCGTACTTACAATGCTTTATGCATTCATTACTTTATATGGAGTCGTTTGCTGATGACTGAAAATTTATCGATTTTAGGCTCAACGGGTTCAATAGGTAAGCAAAGTCTTGATGTCTGTCGCAAATGCGGTTACGGCGTCAAGGCTTTAACTGCTTTTTCGAGTGTTGATGAAATCGAAAAGCAAGCCCGTGAATTTAAGCCCGAAAAGGTTGCGCTTGTTGACGAAAAGGCGGCAGCCGACCTTAAAATTAAGCTTGCAGATACCGATATAAAGGTATTAGGCGGTATGGACGGTGTATGCGAATGTGCTGAAATTCAGAGTGCCGATACCGTGCTTAACTCCGTTGTCGGAATGGCAGGCTTGAAGCCGACGCTTACCGCAATTTACGCAGGAAAGAAAATTGCACTTGCGAATAAAGAAACGCTCGTGGCAGGCGGTCAGCTTGTGATGAGTGAGGCAAAAAAGCACTCGGTTGAAATTTTGCCCGTCGATTCCGAACATTCGGCAATATTTCAGTGCTTGCAGGGTAAACCTACTAACAAGGCTTTGAAAAAAATAATACTCACAGCCTCGGGCGGACCGTTTTTCGGCAAAACCGCAGATGAGCTTCGTGATGTTACGGTCGAAAAAGCGTTGAAGCATCCGAACTGGTCAATGGGCGCAAAAATAACCATTGATTCCGCTACAATGATGAACAAGGGCCTTGAGCTTATCGAAGCGGTTTGGCTGTTTTCCGTTAACCCCGACGATGTTGATATTGTCGTCCACAGGGAGAGCATTGTTCACTCGGCGGTCGAGTATGACGACAACTCTGTAATAGCTCAATTAGGACTTCCCGATATGAGAATACCCATTCAGTACGCCTTGACTTATCCCGAACGTTTTGAGTCGCCTGTCGGAGAGCTTAGTCTTTCGCAGATAGGCAAACTCACGTTTTTTGAGCCTGATTATGAGACGTTCCGTTGCATAAACCTTTGCAGAAAGGCGATAAATATGGGCGGACTTTATCCGGCGGCGGTAAACTCTGCGAATGAGCAGGCAAATCTTATGTTCCGTCAGGGCAAAATCGGTTTTTTGGATATTGCCGACAGGGTTGAAGCGGTACTTGAAAAAACTCCGCATTATGATAATTATACTTTCGAGGATATACTCGAAATTGACAAATTTGCAAGAGAAATAGGTGGTTAAAATATTACTTGAGATTACGGCTTCGGGTGTTTGGTCAAAGGTGTGGACTGTTGCGGTTGCGCTGTTGTTCTTCGGCGTTATTATTATGATTCACGAATTCGGACACTTTATCTGTGCGAAGCTTTGCAAGGTAAAGGTCAATGAATTTTCAATCGGCATGGGACCTGCTCTTTTCAAAAAGAAAAAGGGGGAAACGACCTATGCCGTGCGCTGTCTTCCGATAGGCGGATATGTCAGCATGGAGGGCGAGGACGAGAACAGCACCGACGAGCGTGCGTTTAACAACAAGCCTCTTATACAGAGAATTCTCATTGTTGCCGCAGGCGCAATAATGAACCTTATACTCGGCGTAATCATTATGGCGGTATTGCTGTCAACCACAAAGGATTTGATAGGCACAAATACCATTCACAGCTTCTATGACGGTGCAACAAGCGTTAATTACGGCTTGCAGGCAGGCGATAAAATCGTCAAAATCGACGGTCATAGGGTCTTTTCCGAAAGGGATTTGAGCTTCCTTATGGGCAGAAGTCAGGACGGCGTTATTGACTTTACCGTTGAGAGAAACGGCGAAAAGGTCGAGCTCAATGATGTTAAATTTCAGACGACCGAGCAAAACGGCGTAACGCTGATAACTTATGATTTCATTATCGTCGGCGAAAAGCCCACGTTTAAGAGCGTTGTGAAAAATTCGTTTACGCAGTCGGCGTCTATCGCAAGGCTTGTGTGGCTGAGTCTTTTTGATATTGTAACAGGCAGATACGGAGCTTCCGAGCTTGCAGGGCCTGTCGGTACTGTCGATATAATCGCTGATGTTACGGCGGCTGCTGCGACTGACAGGAATATGGATAACCTGCTGTTTATAATGGCGCTTATCACGATAAACCTCGGCGTAGCAAACCTTTTGCCGTTACCTGCTCTCGACGGCGGCAGACTTTTCTTCCTCATAATCGAGGCGATAAGGAGAAAGCCGATAAACCCGAAATACGAGGGCTATGTTCATGCGGCAGGCTTGGCGTTGCTTATGCTTTTGATGGTGTTTGTAACCTATAATGATATTGTAAGAATTATTCGTTCATAAAAGGGGTGTAGGATATGGAACGCAGATTTACAAGAACTGTTAAAGCAGGAAATGTTGAAATAGGCTCGGGCAGTAAAATTACCGTCCAGTCAATGCTCAATGTTCTTGCTCACGATATAGAGGGAAACGTCGCACAGGCTGTTGAGCTTGAAAAGGCAGGCTGTGAAATTGTCCGCCTGACAGTACCGGATATTGAGGCTGTTAAAACGCTTTATGCCGTAAAAAATGCGGTTAAAATACCCGTTGTTGCGGATATTCATTTTGACTATAAATGTGCGCTTGAAAGCGTGGCGGCAGGCGTTGACAAGATAAGAATAAACCCCGGCAATATCGGCTCGGACGACAGAATTAAGGCTGTTGCCGACGCTTGCAGGCAGAAAAATATTCCGATAAGAATAGGCGTAAATTCAGGCTCACTCGAAAAGGATTTGCTTAAAAAGTACGGTCACGTTACACCCGAGGCATTGTGCGAGAGTGCGTTGCGACACGCTTCTTTGCTTGAAAAATTCGACTTTAACGATATAGTGATTTCGATTAAATCCTCTGATGTGCCGACTATGGTTGCGGCGTACAGGCTTGTTGCGCAGCAGTGCGATTATCCGCTTCATCTCGGCGTTACGGAGGCAGGCACCCGTCATATGGGTATGCTCAAATCTGCCGCAGGTATCGGTGCGCTCTTGCTTGACGGAATAGGCGACACGATAAGGGTTTCGCTTACGGCAGATCCTGTTTCGGAGGTTGCGGCAGGCTTCGATATATTAAAGGCGGTCGGCATTAAAAAGGACTGTCCGCAGATAGTTTCCTGTCCGACCTGCGGAAGAACGAAAATCGATTTGATTTCCCTTGCGGAAAAGGTCGAAAGGGAGCTTGCAAATGTCCATAAGCCGATAAAGGTTGCTGTTATGGGCTGTGCGGTAAACGGCCCCGGCGAAGCAAAAGAGGCTGATATAGGCGTTGCGGGCGGCGACGGCTACGGACTTATTTTCAAGCACGGCGAGATACTTAAAAAAGTTCCCGAAAACGAGATTGTTGAGGAGCTCTTAAAGGAAATAGACAATTTATAACTAAAGATATTTACATTGAGGATTTACATATAATATGAATGGATTTTACGATTTGTTTGCAGACTTTGCAGACGAGCTTACGAAATATGACAGGGCACTTAAAAATGCGAAAATTTTGAGATTGCTCAAAAGCAGTGATGAAGCAGGCGACAGCGTTACGGCGGTCGTCTTTTTCCCTATACTTATGTCGGAAAAAACAGTCGGTACGATAGACAGAATCATTGCAAACGGACTTGGAATTTCCGAGTTTTCAATCGAGCCTGTTTTTGACAGCTCACTTTTGACGAATAAATATGACGGAGAATTGCGTGAGATTATAAAGCGCAGAGTTGTTGTCGCAAACGGCTTTTTAGAGGATTGTGTTTTCTCTTATGAGAACGAGGGCGAGCTCCATATTAAGCTTGCTCACGGCGGCAAGGACGTGCTTTGCTCGGCAGGCTGCGACAAGGCGGTTGAGAAGCTTCTCAAGGAACGCTTCGACACGGATTTGAAGGTGTTTATCGAGCAGGACGGCGAAACGGAGGACTCGGCGCAGACGCTTATTCAGAAGCAGCAGAAAATCGACGAGCAGATGCGTGAAAAGCAGATTAAAGCAAAGCCCGTCAAGAAAGACGAGCCCTTGAAAGCCGAGGTTATCGAGGAGGGTTATCCCTACTACACCGACAGCTTAAAGGTTATTTACGGTAACAAAATCAAGGGTGCGCCTATGAAAATGGCAGATATTACCTCTACCGATGACCGAGTTACCGTTTGGGGTCGTGTGTTCGGCTTTGAGTCTCGTCTTACAAGAAACGGCGACAAGTATATAATTTCATTTAATATTACAGACAATACATATTCGTATTCGGTAGTCATTTTCGAAAAGAAGGACTACTGCGACGATTTGCTCGAATATATTTCAAACGGCAAATATGTTGTTTTGGCAGGCTCAATGTCATTTGACAAGTACAGAGGCGAAAATGTTATCAACCCGAGAAGCATTTGCCTTGTTGCTCCGATTGAAAAGAAGGACAACGCTCCCGAAAAGAGAGTTGAATTGCATTTGCATACAAATATGTCGGCAATGGACGGAATGACCCCTCCCGCAGAGCTTGTTAAAAGAGCGATAAGCTGGGGGCACAAGGCTGTTGCAATTACAGACCACGGCTGTGTACAGGGCTTCCCCGACGCAGCGAACGCAGCAAAGGGCAAGATAAAAATCATCTACGGCGTTGAGGCTTACTTTGTTGACGATATGAAAAATCCCGAAGCGGAGATTAAAGATTTGCCCACATATCATATGATAATTCTTGTTAAGAACTCGGTGGGACTTAAAAATCTTTATAAGCTCGTTTCAATGTCGAATATAAAGTATTTCTACAAGAAGCCGAGAATGCCAAAGTCCGAAATCTTAAAGCACCGTGAGGGCTTGATAATCGGCTCGGCGTGCGAGGCAGGCAATCTTTACAGGGCGATACTTGACGAGCTTCCCGACGAGGAAATTGCCGAGATAGCTTCGTTCTATGATTACATTGAAATTCAGCCGACGGGCAACAACAGATTTATGCTTGCGGCTCATTCCGACCCGAACGCAAAAAATCCCGAGAGAAATAAGAGATACGATAAAATTACCTGTGTTGAGGATATTGAAAACATAAACCGCCGCCTTATATCCATTGCAGACGGCTTGGGCAAGCCTGTTGTGGCTACGGGCGACGTGCATTTTCTTGACCCCGTTGACGCACAGTACAGAGCTATCCTTATGGCAGGACAGGGCTTTGAGGACGCTGACAACCAAGCGCCGCTTTATTTCAAAACTACTGAAGAAATGATGTCCGACCTTGCTTATCTCGGCGAGGAGACGGCAAAAGAGGTCGTTATAACAAACCCGAATAAAATCGCAGATATGATAGAAACGCTTCGTCCGTTCCCCGACGGTACATATCAGCCGTCCATTGAGGGAAGTGAGGAGCAGCTTCGTGAAATCTGTTGGGCAAAGGCGAAGGACTGGTACGAAAAAGACGGAGTTGTTCCCGAAATCGTAACAAATCGACTTAACAGAGAGCTTGATTCAATCATTGAACACGGATTTGCCGTGCTTTACATAATCGCACAAAAGCTTGTTTGGGACTCCGAGGATCACGGCTATCACGTAGGCTCGAGAGGATCTGTCGGCTCGTCATTCGTTGCGACAATGGCAGGAATTTCCGAGGTAAACCCGTTAGTTCCGCATTACAGATGTCCGAAGTGTAAATATACACAGTTCTTTGAGCACGGGGAATACGGCTCGGGCTTTGATATGCCGCCTGCAAAATGCCCCGAATGCGGCACGGATTTGATTAGAGACGGTCACGAAATTCCGTTTGAAACCTTCCTCGGCTTCCACGGCGATAAGGCACCCGATATCGACCTTAACTTCTCGGGCGAATATCAGGGTAAGGCGCACAGATACACCGAAGAGCTGTTCGGCTCAAGCCATGTGTTCAAAGCCGGAACAACCGCATCCGTTGCCGATAAAACCGCTTACGGCTTTGTGAAAAAATATCTTGAATCAAAGGGTAAGACCGTTTCAAGAGCAGAAGAGGACAGGCTCACGGTTGGCTGTACGGGAGTTAAGAGAACGACGGGTCAGCACCCCGGCGGAATGGTCGTTGTGCCGAATGCGTATGACGTATATGATTTCACACCCGTTCAGTACCCTGCCGACGATACAACAAGCGATATGGAAACCACACACTTTGACTTCCATTCGCTTCACGATACCATTCTCAAGCTTGATATTCTCGGACACGATGTTCCGACGCTTTATAAGCACCTTGAGGATTTGACGGGCATACCCGTTATGGATGTTGATGTTTGCGACCCGAAAATAATCGGACTTTGCACAAGTCCCGAGCCGCTTGGCTTGAAGCCCGAGGATATTGACTGCGAAACCGGTACGCTTTCAATACCCGAGATGGGAACGCCGTTTGTACGTCAAATGCTTATTGAGGCTCAGCCGCACACGTTCTCCGACCTGTTGCAGATCTCGGGACTTTCGCACGGTACGGACGTTTGGAACGGCAACGCACAGGACCTTATCAACAACGGCACTTGCACGATTTCAGAGGTTATCGGCTGCCGTGACGGTATTATGACATATCTTATCCACGCAGGACTTGAATCGAGTATGGCGTTCAACATTATGGAGAAAACGAGAAAGGGTATTGTCGCAAAAATGGGCTTCCCCGAGGGTGCAGAGGAGGCAATGCGAGCTTGCAATGTACCCGAGTGGTATATGGAGTCCTGCCGTAAAATCAAGTATATGTTCCCGAAGGCTCATGCGGCGGCATATGTAATTGCGGCGCTTAGACTCGGCTGGTATAAAATATATAAACCGCTTGAATATTACACGGCATTTTTGACCGTGCGTGGCGGCGACTTGGACGCTTCAACCGTTATAAAGGGCAGAGACGCAGTCCGTCAGAAGATGAAAGAAATTGACCAAAAGGTCAGAGAAAAAACAGCTTCGGCAAAGGATAAGGATCAATACACCGCCTTGCAGGTCGTAAATGAGATGATGGCGAGAAATATCGAGCTGCTTCCCGTTGACATCTATAAATCAAAGGCGAAGGATTATATAATCGAGGACGGAAAAATCCGTATGCCGTTCGGCGCACTTTCGGGAGTAGGCGACAGTGCGGCAATTCCGCTTGCTGCGGCAAGAGAGGACGGCGGCGGAGAGTTCGTGTCTATCGAGGACTTTGCCACAAGGGCGAAGGCAGGAAAATCTACGATTGAATTGCTCAAGGAGTGCGGTGCGTTCGGCGATTTGCCCGAGTCCTCACAGCTGACATTGTTTTAATAAGCGGCTTGCTTGAAAGGCGGATTTATATGAGAGAAAAACTGATAAAATATCTTGATAAGGCATTTATATCGCTTATGGCAATCAATCTTGTGTTGGTTGTCCTCGGCAGTGCGTTTATATTGTCTGACAGGGTGTTTGTAAAGAATGCGGAAAAGACTAAAGGATATATTTCGTACGTTGAAAAGCAGGATGACGGCAAGAAAAAATATATGATTTTTTATTTAGCAAACGGAACCCGATACACAACGGAATATAAATTTGCCGATAAGGACACATATATCGGCGAGGAAGTAAACGTCTATTACAATCCCGAAAACGCAGAAGATATTTATATTAAGACAAAGACCGTTTGGTATGTGCTTGCTTATCTCGGCTTGGGACTTGCCGTAGCTGAAGCAATCGCATATTTGCCCTTGAAAAAACGAGAGGTGCTTTATAAAAATAATCTAAAAGCCGTTTGCCGTGTTATTGAAGTCAAGCCGTCTTGGTTTACGGGCAAGATAATTGCTTGCGACAGCTCAAGCGTTAAGGGGAGAAACGGTAAACCGTTTTTAAGCAAGGCTGTAAGCAAAAAATACGCAAAGAGCGTTAAAAATAAGTCGCTGACTGTATATTATCATCCGAAAAATCCGAACATATATATTGTTGATACAAAATAATATATAAATTATTTCTTGCGAAAGGGGAAGTATTATGACAGCATTATGGATTATTCTCGGCATTATTGCGGCACTTATCGTCTATACGCTTATAAAAGCGGCATTTTGGAAGTCGAAGCCTGCCGAAAATGCGGAGAAGCAGGAGCCTGAAAGGGTTGATTTTGACCGCTATTGCAAAAATTTGAGCGACGCTATCAAAATCAAAACAATTTCAAATTACGACACAAGCTTGGTCGATTGGAATGAGTTTGATAAGTTCCATAAATTTTTGGAGGAACGCTATCCGCTTATTCACAAGACGATGACAAAGACTAAAATCGGCGACGCAAGCCTTGTCTTTAAGTGGGAGGGCAAAAACCCGTCGCTTGACGGCATTGCTCTTTTGGCGCATCAGGACGTTGTACCGATAAACGAGGGCACTTGGGACGATTGGGAGCACGATCCGTTTGAGGGCTACAATGACGGCGAGTTTATCTGGGGCAGAGGCGCTCTTGATATGAAAAACCACCTTATTGCGGTTATGGAGAGCATAGAGCAGCTTATCGCCGACGGCTATGTTCCCGAAAGAAGCATATATATCTGCCTCGGACACAACGAAGAGGTTGTCGCAGCACCCGATAACGGCGCAAAGCAGATTGCTAATTATCTCAAGGAGCAGGGCGTTCATCTTGAGGCGGTCGTTGACGAGGGTGGAGCTATTCTCCCCGTAAATATCAACGGTGTTCTTGACTGCAACCTTGCAGGCGTGGGAATTGCCGAAAAGGGAAGCATAAACTATGAAATAAGCGTCAACGCAAAGGGCGGACACTCCTCACAGCCGCCCGAGCACACGGCTATCGGTCATCTTGCCGACGTTATCAAGGGCTTAGAGGGTCATCAGTTCAAGGCGAGCATGTCAAAGGTTGTTTATGACCTGTTTACGCAAATCGGTAAGCGTTGCACATACCCCGTAAGACTTGTGGCGTGCAACCTCAATATATTAAAGCCGATAGTTCTTGCGGTAATGAAGAAAATACCGCCTGCGGCTTCGCTTATTCGTACCTGTACGGCTGTTACAATGGCTTCGGGAAGTCCGCAGTTTAACATTTTGCCGCAAAAGGCTACGATTACCGTAAACTTCCGCACAATGCCCGGCGTTACATTCAACGACGTCGAGGAGCATATCAGGAAATCTGTCAGAAACAAGGATATTGATATTAAATTCCTTGTCGGTAAAGAGGCTTCAAAGGTATCTCCCACAGACTCAAAGGCTTATTTGACAATCAAAGAGCTTTGCGAGAGCGCAGACAGTAAAAACCTTGTCGCACCGTTCCTTGTAATGGGCGGCACGGACTCTTGCAACTATGAGTGCGTATGCGATAACATTTACAGATTTTCGCCGTTCGTTTCGGATACAAAGCTTTTGCTCTGCACTCACGGAACAAACGAAAGACTTCCGCTTTCCGCTGTCGAGGGTGCGGTTGCATTCTTTAAGCGTTACGTTAAAAAAATGACTCAGGACTAAAGATTTATAACAATAAACGGACATTTCTGTTGGAAGTGTCCGTTATTTTTTACAATTATTGCGTTTATACGTAAAAAAATTGAAAAAACAGTAGCATTATATATTTTTTTCTGTTATAATATCAACGGTTAATTCTGTCAATGGGCATTTTATGCTCTTTTGACAACCATATTTAATTAGTTAATATTTTTTGGAGGTATGTAAAATGGCAAACAAATGGGTTTACATGTTCAGCGAAGGCGACATGACCATGCGTAACCTTCTCGGCGGTAAAGGTGCTAACCTTGCTGAGATGACTGCTATCGGTCTTCCTGTTCCCCAGGGCTTCACAATCACAACGGAAGCTTGCACACAGTACTATGAAGACGGCAGAAAAATAAACGATGAAATCATGGCTCAGGCTATGGAAGGCGTTAAGAAGATGGAAGAGATCAACGGCAAGAAGTTCGGCGATCTTAACAATCCGCTTCTCGTATCGGTTCGTTCGGGTGCTCGTGCATCAATGCCCGGTATGATGGACACAATCCTTAACCTCGGTCTTAATGATGAGGTTGTTGCTGCTATGATCGCAGGCAACCCCGATCCTAAGTTCGAGAGATTCGTTTACGACTCATACAGAAGATTTATCCAGATGTTCTCAGACGTAGTTATGGAAGTTGGTAAGAAGTACTTTGAACAGCTTATCGACGCTATGAAGGAAAAGAAGGGCGTTGAGTATGACATCGAGCTTACCGCTGCTGACCTTAAAGAGCTTGCAGAGCAGTTCAAGGCTGAATACAAGAAGCAGCTCGGCGAGGACTTCCCGTCAGATCCGGTTACTCAGTTGAAGCTCGCTATCGAGGCTGTTTTCCGTTCATGGGACAACCCCCGTGCAAACGTTTACCGTCGTGATAACGATATTCCTTACTCATGGGGTACTGCAGTAAACGTAATGCCCATGGTATTCGGTAACCTTAACAACGAATCAGGTACAGGCGTTGCTTTCACAAGAGACCCTGCTACAGGCGAGAACAAGCTTATGGGCGAGTTCCTTATCAACGCACAGGGCGAGGACGTTGTTGCAGGCGTTCGTACTCCCATGCCGATTGCTCAGATGGAAAAAGAGTTCCCCGAAGCATACGCAGAATTCCTTAAGGTTTGCGATACTCTCGAAAACCACTATCACGATATGCAGGATATGGAGTTCACTGTTGAAAACAAGAAGCTCTATATGCTCCAGTGCCGTAACGGTAAGAGAACTGCACAGGCTGCTCTCAAGATTGCTTGCGACCTCGTTGACGAGGGACACAAGACAGAGGCTGAGGCTGTTGCAATGATCGATCCCCGTAACCTTGACACACTTCTTCACCCGCAGTTCGACGCTGCTGCTTTGAAGGCTGCTACTCCTATGGGTAAGGGCCTCGGCGCATCTCCCGGTGCTGCTTGCGGTAAGGTTGTATTCACAGCTGACGACGCAGAGACTTGGAATGCAAAGGGCGAGAAGGTTGTTCTTGTTCGTCTTGAGACTTCTCCCGAAGACATTACAGGTATGAAGGCTGCTCAGGGTATCCTTACAGTTCGTGGCGGTATGACCTCTCACGCAGCAGTTGTTGCTCGTGGTATGGGTACTTGCTGCGTATCAGGCTGCGGCGACATCATCATGGATGAAGAAAACAAGAAGTTCACTCTCGGCGGTAAAGAGTTCCACGAGGGAGATTATATTTCAATCGACGGTTCAACAGGTAACATCTATGACGGCGTTATCCCGACTGTTGACGCTCAGATCGCAGGCGAGTTCGGCAGAATTATGTCTTGGGCTGACAAGTACAGAAAGCTCAAAGTTCGCACAAACGCTGATACTCCCGCTGACGCTAAGAAGGCAAGAGAGCTCGGTGCTGAAGGTATCGGTCTTTGCCGTACAGAGCATATGTTCTTTGAGGCTGACAGAATCGCTGCTTTCCGTGAGATGATTTGCTCGGATACAGCTGAGGAAAGAGAAGCTGCTCTTGAGAAGATTCTTCCTTATCAGCAGTCAGACTTTGAGAAGCTCTATGAAGCTCTTGAAGGCTGCCCCGTAACAATCCGTTTCCTCGATCCGCCTCTTCATGAGTTCGTTCCCACAGAGGAAGAGGACATCAAGAAGCTTGCTGACGCACAGGGCAAGACAGTTGAGCAGATTAAGGCTATCATTGCTTCTCTTCACGAGTTCAACCCGATGATGGGTCACCGTGGTCTTCGTCTTGCAGTTACTTATCCTGAAATTGCAAAGATGCAGACAAGAGCTGTTATCCGTGCTGCTATCAACGTTCAGAAGGCTCATCCCGATTGGACAGTAAGCCCCGAGATTATGATTCCGCTTTCATGCGACGCTAAGGAGCTCAAGTTCGTTAAGGATATAGTTGTTGCTACTGCTGACGCTGAAATCGCTGCTGCAGGTTCTTCAATGAAGTACGAAGTTGGTACTATGATTGAGATTCCGAGAGCTGCTCTCACAGCAGGCGACATTGCTAAGGAAGCTGAGTTCTTCTGCTTCGGCACAAACGACCTTACTCAGATGACTTACGGCTTCAGCCGTGACGACGCAGGTAAGTTCCTCAACGCTTACTATGACAACAAGATTTTCGAGAACGATCCCTTTGCTAAGCTCGACCAGACAGGTGTTGGTCAGCTTATGGAAATGGCAGTTAAGAACGGTAAGGCTGTTCGTCCGTCACTCCACTGCGGTATCTGCGGTGAGCACGGCGGCGACCCGTCATCAGTTGAGTTCTGCCACAAGATCGGTCTTGACTATGTTTCATGCTCACCGTTCCGTGTTCCGATTGCTCGTCTTGCTGCTGCTCAGGCTGCAATCGCTGAGATGTAATTCGGATTTACGAATTAAAGCGTAAAGCATAACTTATAAGCTAAACCCCGTATCTCGCAAGAGGTACGGGGAATTTCTTTGTGTTGAAGTGCAAATAATAGTGTGCTATAATCAAAAAGTAATAACTTTTTAGGAGGCTACGATATGAAAATGTTAGAAATCGGAAGTAGGGCAAACGCTTCGGCGGTAGCTCTCGGCTGTATGAGAATGGCAAGTCTTGATGAGAAACAAATTGACAGCATTATAGGCTGTGCTTTGGAAAACGGCATAAACTTTTTCGACCACGCCGATATATACGGCAAGGGCGAGTCGGAAAGACTGTTCGGCGCTTATCTCAAACGTAATCCGAGCGTTCGTGACAAGATTTTAATACAGACAAAATGCGCAATTCACGACGGTCAGTACGATTTCTCAAAGGAGCATATCATATCCTCTGTTGAAGGCAGTCTTGAACGCCTCGGCGTCGATCATGTGGACTTTTTGCTGCTTCACCGTCCCGATACACTGATGGAGCCCGAAGAGGTTGCAGAGGCATTTTATATCCTGAGAAGCTCGGGCAAGGTGCGTGATTTCGGCGTTTCAAATCATAATCTTATGCAAATTGAACTGCTTAAAACCGCTGTTAAAAGGCCGCTTTGCATAAATCAGCTTCAGTTTTCGATAACGGAGGCAGGAATGGTAACCTCGGGCATGAACGTGAATATGAAAAACGAGGAGTCTCAAATGCATGACGGCGGAATTTTGGAATACAGCCGCATTAAAAAGATGACAATTCAGACATGGTCGCCGTTCCAGCAGGGATTTTTCAAGGGCTCATTTATCGACAATGACGATTATCCCGAATTGAATGCAAAGCTTGCCGAGATAGGCGAAAAATACGGCTTGACGAAAACGGGCGTTGCGGCGGCGTGGATATTAAGACACCCTGCGAATATGCAGCTGATTGCAGGTACAATGAATCCCGACAGGCTTTCGCAGATTTGCAAGGCGGCGGATGTAACCCTGACACGCTCGGAATGGTACGAAATTTACAGGGCGGCAGGTCATTGCTTGCCGTAAGGGGTAATTATGGTAAAAGAGTTAGTTCACGACCCGATTTTGTTGGCTATGAAATCGGAAACGGCGGCAAAGGACGATTTGCAGACGGCGCAGGATTTAGCGGACACATTATCGGCGCACAAGGACTCGTGCGTAGGTATGGCGGCAAATATGATTGGCGTACGCAAGCGGATTATCGTGTTTGACAACGGCGGAGAGTATATGACGATGCTCAATCCCGAAATATTGAAGAAGTCAGAGCCTTATGAAACGGAAGAGGGCTGTCTTTCCTTGCTCGGCGGACCGAGAAAATGCAAAAGATACAGGTCTGTTAAGGTTAAATGGCAGACGGTTGATTTTCAAACACGCATCAAGACCTTTACAGGCTTTACCGCACAGATAATTCAGCACGAAATTGACCATTGCGACGGCATATTGATATAGTTGATCGGGTGTTATAAATGAAAGAACGTATAATTCAATTCGGCGGCGGTAACTTTTTAAGAGGCTTTGCCGACGATTTTATAGACAGCTTGAACAAGCAAGGACTTTTTGACGGCTCTGTTGTCGTTGTGCAGTCAACTGCGTCCAAAACAGGCGAGATAATCAATTCGCAGGGCGGAAAATATCATTTGCTTGTGCGTGGAATTGAAAACGGCGAGAAAACGGACAGCATAAGAGAAATTGACTGCATAAGCCGCTGTATAAACGCAAACACGGAGTTTGAGAAATTTTTAAGCATTGCTCATAACCCCGATATGAAAATTATAATTTCAAACACCACCGAGGCAGGTATTGAGTACGACAGTGCGTGCAAGCTTTCGGACACGCCGCAAAGGACGTTTCCGGGGAAGCTTACACGGCTTTTATACGAACGCTTTAAGGCGGAGCTTGACGGGCTTATAATTTTGCCGTGTGAGCTGATAGACAACAACGCCGACAGGCTAAAGGAATATGTGGTAAAATATGCACAGCAATGGGCTCTCGGGGAAGAATTTATGCATTGGCTGTCAAGCGAAAATCACTTTTGCAGTACCCTCGTTGACCGTATTGTGTCGGGCTTTCCGAAAGCGGAGAGCGAAAATATTTTTCGCCGCATAGGTACACGGGATATGCTTTTGGACGTTGCAGAGCCGTATCATCTTTGGGTTATAGAGGGCGATTTTGAAAAGGAATTTCCCCTCAAAAGCGGCGGCGTGAATGCCGTGTGGACGGACAGCGTCGAAATGTATAAAAAGCGCAAGGTTAGAGTTTTGAACGGCTCACACACCCTGCTTGTTTTCCCTGCGCTGCTCTGCGGCATTGAAACTGTAAGCGAAGCTGTTGACGACAAGCAATTATCCGAGCTTTTGAGCACCTGTCTCAACAGTTATATTTTGCGTTCACTCGGAGAAAACGAAAGCAATATAAAATTTGCGAACGCCGTGCTTGAACGCTTTCGCAATCCGTATCTTGCACACCATTGGGAGTCAATTTCATTAAATTCCGTCAGCAAATTTTCTGCGAGAGTTTTGCCGACGGTTGAGGACATAATCGAAAAGGGCGAGGAAGCACCGCTTTTGATGTGCTTTTCGCTTGCAAGCCTTATTTATTACTATAAAAATTATGAGCCGAAGGACTTAGAGTCGGCAGTAAGCTATATAAAATCGAACAGCATTTCCGATATTCTTTCAAACACGGAGCTTTGGGGTAAGGATTTAGCTTTCCTTTTGCCTGCAACCGAGCAATGCTATGAAAAAATTGAAAAATCGGGGATAAGGGAGGCGCTCGGATGGGCTTTGTCGTTATAAGCGAAAGTGATAATGTTAAGGTCAGCTTGGACAACGGGCACAAATACGCCCGACGGGATATAAAAAGCGGAGAGAAGATAATAAAATACGGCTATCCGATAGGCGTGGCAACCGTGTTTATCAAAGAGGGCGACAGAGTTCATACGGAAAATATGAAAACCGCCCTGTCGGGTGTCGGCGAGTATATTTATGACAAAAGCAGTGCCGAGCTTGAAAAAATACCGCCCGTTACCGTTTCGGCTTATGTTCGTAAAAACGGCGAAATCGGTATAAGAAACGATATTTTTATAATAAATACCGTCGGCTGTGTGAATAAGACGGCGGAAATCTTATCTCAAAAAACAGGTGCGTTTTCGTTCTCCCATCCGTACGGCTGCAGTCAGCTCGGCGGAGATTTTGAGAATACGCAAAAGCTTCTTTCGGCATTGATAAAGCATCCGAACGCAGGCGGTGTGCTTGTGCTGGGCTTGGGCTGTGAGAATAACAATATCGAAAGCCTCAAGGGTGTTCTCGGAGAGTACGACGGGGAACGGGTACGGTTCTTAAATGTTCAGGACTGCGAGGATGAAATTTCCGAGGGCATAAGGCTCATAGAAGAGTTAAAAGCTAAGGCGAAAACGGATATAAGGCAGGAGGTACCTGCTTCAAAGCTTAAAATCGGACTTAAATGCGGCGGAAGCGACGGACTTTCGGGAATAACCGCAAATCCCATGATAGGCAGAATTGCCGACAGATTTGTTTCAATGGGTGCTTGTACGGTGCTTACAGAGGTGCCCGAAATGTTCGGCGCAGAGCAAATTCTTTTATCCCGTTGTGTCGATAAAGCCACGTTTGACAGGGCTGTTGATATGATTAACGGCTTTAAGAGGTATTTTATTTCTCACGGTCAGCCGATAAGCGAAAATCCGTCGCCCGGCAACAAAGAGGGCGGAATAACAACGCTTGAGGAAAAATCGCTCGGCTGCGTTCAAAAGGGCGGACGTTCGCCCGTAACGGACGTTTTAGGCTATGCCGAAAAGGCTGAAAAGTCGGGACTTTCTCTGCTTTGGGGACCGGGTAACGATATGGTTGCCGTTACCGATTTGGCAGCTTCAGGCTGTCATATGATTTTGTTTTCAACGGGCAGGGGAACGCCGCTTGGCTCTGTCGTGCCGACGGTTAAAATTTCTACCAATACCGCACTTTATAATAAAAAGCCGCATTGGATAGATTTTGACGCACAGTCAGGAACAGATGATGCTTTGTTTTCGTTTTTAATCGACACGGTAAACGGTAAGCGTACGAAAAACGAAGAAAACGGCTACCGTGAAATTGCGATTTTCAAGGACGGAGTAACCTTATAAAGCTTATATAAATAAAAAAGTCTCTCGGATGAGAGACTTTTTCAGTTTCAAATTAAATTTTTATTGACGTGGCTTTTAATTGCCGAAAAGGTTTCATCTGATATATCGTGCTCGATTTTACAAGCGTCCTCGGCAGCCGTTTCCTCGCTTACACCGAGGGCAATAAGGCATTTTGTGAGGATTGTATGACGTTCGTATATTTTTTCGGCAATTTCACGACCTAAAGCCGTAAGGGTTATATAGCCTTCTTTTGAAATGAGAATATATCCGCCGTCCTTGAGCAAATTAACGGCTCTGCTGACGCTCGGCTTTGAAAAAGACATATATTCGCTTATATCTATTGAGCGCACGCTGTTGCTCTTTTTTGAAAGAATGAGTATCGTTTCAAGATACATCTGTCCTGATTCTTGAAGCTGCATTTGAGACACCTCGCTTATATATCAATGATAACATAAGTTGGGGAAAGTTTCAACAACAATTATCATTAACATACGGTGGAAATAATTGCGGATATGTGATAAAATTTACTCGGTGATTAAATGAAAAATATATGCTTGCTAATTAAGCCGTCGTCGGACAACTGCAATATGCGCTGTAAATATTGCTTCTATGAGGATATTGCGCAGAAGCATTGTGAAAAGCTCGGCTTTATGAGTGAAAACACGGCGGAGAATTTAATTAAAAAGGCGTTGCCATTTGCCGAAAGAGAAATTACCTTTATGTTTCAAGGCGGCGAGCCTACGCTTATCGGTCTTGATTTTTACAAATTCTTTGTCGGTTGCGTGAATAAAAACAATGAAAATTCGCTGAAAATTCATTATGCCATACAGACTAACGGCTATTCGCTTGACGAGGCGTGGGCGGAATTTTTCAAGAAAAATGATTTTTTGGTCGGCTTGTCGCTTGACGGAAATAAAGAACTTCACGATTTGAACAGGGTTGACGCTTCGGGCAAGGGTACTTTTAACCGTGTTACCGAGGCGGCGAAAACACTCGAAAAGCACAAGGTCGATTTTAATATCCTGACCGTCGTTACCAATGCGCTTGCTCGCTATCCGCAGGCTGTTTACAATGAATATAAGAAGCGTGGATATAAATATTTGCAGTTTATTCCCTGCCTTAATCCGATCGATTTGCCGAACGAAAGGCTTGATTTTACCCTTACGCCCGAAAGATACGGAAATTTCTTGAACACGATTTTTGATTTGTGGGTAAGGGATATCAGGGCAAATGACCCTGTGAGCATAAGGCAGTTTGAAAACTATGTTATGCTGCTTCGAGGTCAGCCGCCCGAGAGCTGCGGCTTTTCGGGTGTGTGCTCGTTTCAGTATGTTGTCGAGGCGGACGGCGGAGTGTACCCGTGCGATTTCTATGTGCTTGACGAATTAAAGCTCGGAAACGTCAACGAAAACACCTTTGAGGACTTCGACAGGCGGCGTGAGGAGACGGGTTTCGTCGAGCTTTCAAGGGAGAAGCCGGAGGAATGTAAAAAATGCGAGTTTTTCCCGATTTGTAGAAACGGTTGCAAGAGATATTGTGAGCCGCTTGTTGCCGGAATACCGCAAAAAAATATTTTCTGCGAGAGCTACAAAACATTTTTCAAGCATTCCCTCGGAACGCTTTTCAGACTTTCACAATATTAGAGTTAAAATAAAAAGAACCGTAAGTCAAAAACTTGCGGTTCTGATTTTTTTGCTTTGTTACTTTAACTCTCTCAAATAAACACCGTTGTATTTGAGCTTTTCAATTCTGTCGCCCGTTACGAAATACACGTCCCTTGCAATATCCATAAACGGCTTGTCGTTGATTGAGTCGGTATAAAACTCGTCAATTTCAATATCGCCGTAAACATCCTTGAACATCTTAATTTTGCCCTCACGGTAGCAAATGCCGTGAATGTCGCCCGTTTCAATGTCAACCTCGGTGCCGATATAATTTTTAATGCCGACACGTCTACATATTTCCTTTAGAATTACAGTTGGGCATGCGGAGAGAATTACGTCGTCGTCCTTGCGGATTTTGTCGTAAAAGCTCTTGATTTTATTTTCGTGCTCGTCCCAAAAAATAGAAATTTCTTCCTCGATATTGTCGAACTTGGCGCAACATTCCTTGAGGATATAGCCGTAATCGTTTATAACCTCGGAAATTGTAAGCTTGCCCGTTTTGTATTTGAAAAATGCTTCGGCAAATTTAGGCGTGTATTTTGCAACCTCTTTCGGATATTTTTTAAGATAGTACAAAAAGAAATCAAATCCGCTTTCGCCGTCGTATATTGTATTGTCAAAGTCAAAGACTGTCATTGTATCGCCTCCGTGTATTATAATAGTATAATACCCTCTTTTTATGTATTCTGTCAATAAAAAACCGCCGATTTCTCGGCGGTGTGATTTTCGATGTGTTGCGTTAACAGCCGCAGTCGGGCTTTTTCTCGCAGGAGCATTCATTGTTACATTCGTTTTTCGGCGGGAAAAATTCGTCAACGGGAAATCTGATTTTTCTGAAGGTTTCGCATGGGTCGTCGGTATTGCAGTTACATTCTTTACGGGGTATGCAGAAATCGTATGCCGGAATGAGCATCTGAACGTCTCTTTCAAGCTGAACGATTGTGAAAATACCGAGCGTAACGGCAACTGCCTTGTCGTGATGGCGGCTGAAAAGGTCCTCGGGAAATTCCTCGGTGAACGCTCTTTTAATGCATTTCGGCAACGTTACGTTGGAATTGCTGAAGGTGCAGCAGCAGTCGCACGGGCGGCAGAGCTTTGCGTCAAGGGCGATAGGCTCGGCAACCTGTACCTTTGCACGTGGATTTGTGTTTGTGGAAATAAGCTGGTCGTCGTTCGCATCTGCGGTGTATTCCGAAGAATAGACCTTAACTGCACCGTCGCTGCCGTAGAGTACGCATTTCTTTGAGAACGTCGTAAGACCGTGGACTGTAATCGGCGCAAGGCAGCCTGCCGTGTAAGCCTCAATGGCAACCTTGAAGAAAAATGTAATGTCAACCGTGTAGCAGCCCTTGTTAAACGGCACTTTTTCAACGTCGATAAGACAGTTGATTATGCGTGCGCTTCTCAATTTTACATTTACGCAGTTGTTTATTACGTTTTGCGCCTCGTCGGGGAAATAAACTCTGAGGTCGGCAAGGCAATCCTTGTCTGCGCAAGAGTCGTAAACACGGTTTGTGTCAATGCAAATTGCTTCTCTGATTTTGCCGGGAATATTGTTACCGCAACAAGCCTTATTCTCTGACATAAGTAATTCCTCCTGTGATAAGTTTTAAGTTTGAAAACTTCATTAACAGTTTATGGGGCATTTGATAATGTGTTACAAAAATTTTTGTTGAAAACAGACCCTTTTGCAAGTATAATTATCATATTAAATATATGGCGGTATTCTTAATGAAATATGTTTACAGAGAATTTAAGGTTATATGGAAGCGATTTTTTGACAATTTCAAAATCGCCTTTGTCGGTATGGACGTAAAGCTTGACTCGGTGTACAGAGAGGTCGAAAGTCAAAGAATTAAAACGAATTTTGTGAACATTATACCGTTTTCCTTTTTTGTAATAATTTTTGAGCTCTCAAGCGCCGTTTTCAACATTGCCGCAGGCGATATTTGGTATTGCAGAGTCGGGACGGGCGTTGCCTGCCTTTCATTTTTGCTTTTTAATGTAGTGGCATACGTGTTTTTGGAAAGAACGCTTGCAAGCGGAGACGCAACCGACAAGAGCAAGGAATATTTTACATATCTTTATTGGGGCGTGTATGTGATTACGGCGAGCCTTATAAACAGCTTTGAGACGATAAGCTCAGGCAGCATAAGCAGCTTTTTCCTGACCGTGTTCTCGCTGACAAGCTTCGCAATGCTTGAGCCGAAGCTCATATTTATATATTATCTTGTTATAGCAGGTGAGCAGACTGCGGTTATGATTATCACCAAAAGTTCATTTGAGGTGCTTGTGTTCAGCTTGCTTATTATTGCGATAGGTCTGTTTTTGTCGATTTTCAAATACTGTACATATATGAACAGGTCGATTGAAACGAAGCGTTTTGAGCGTATTTCAGAGATTGATCCGCTTACGGGCTTGCTTAACCGCCGTGGTATGCAGCGTTCGGTTGACGGTATTTGGAGCTACTGCAAAAAGCACTCTATTCCGATTACCTTTGCGATGCTCGATATTGACTATTTCAAAAAATACAACGATAAGTACGGTCATTCGCAGGGCGACGAGTGTATCAAAATGATTGCCGAGTGCATCAAGCAGACCTTTTCACGCAGGACGGATATTACCTGTCGCTTCGGCGGAGAGGAATTTATCATAATCGTCGCAGGCGAGAGCGAAGAAAAAGCACTTGAACAGCTCAAGTCCCTAAAGCGTGAAATTGAGAATTTGAAAATCAAATCGGGCTGCCCTGAGCTCAATGAAAACGTTACTGTCAGCATGGGCATACATTCGGTTGATATTGACTCAACAACAATGTTCAGGGACGCAGTTTTAGGGGTTGACGCTCAGCTTTACAACGCAAAGGAGCACGGACGTAACTGCATTTCCCGTAAAAATGAAATAATAAGATAGTGCTCAAATTGAAGTCTTGGATAATTCATCCGAGACTTTTTATTTTTTTGCTTGCTTTTATACTCCATTTATGTTACAATAAGTAACATTGTTACTATACGAAACAATTTTAGGGAAGTTAGGGAAATGTTTTATGGGGTATTTACAGAGAGGAAATTTGACGGAAGGGAATATGTAAACAGCTATGGGATAATATATGAAAACAATTTGATAAGGGATATTTCGGACAGCCTCGACGATATTTGCGAGCTTACGCAACGCTTAAATGCTTATGAGGTCGAGCCGACGCATATATTTTGCGTGATAGACGACTTCTTGTGCGAGAGGTACACCGTTTTGTCAAAGCCGATAGAATTGCGATAAATTTGTTGTGCAGTTTGTATAATGTTAGCCTCGATAATTTGTTGAACGATACAAACATTGTCTAAAAACGTTACTTTTTCCGTGGAATGTGATATACTTATAAATATTTTTTAGGTACCGTAAGGCGTTTCGACGCACTGCGGCACAGTGAAACGGAGTGACTAAAGTGGAATTTACCGCTAATGAATTTACATTTCCGTCAGCCTCGGGACTTTGCGACATCTACGCACAGAGCGCTGCACCCGCAGACTTTTCACAGGTCAAGGGTATAGTGCAGATTTCTCACGGTATGGCAGAACATTCTAACAGATATGCACGCTTTGCTATGGAACTTTGCAAGCAGGGCTATGCTGTATATATCAGCGACCATCTCGGACACGGCAAATCCGTTGCCAATGCGGACGAATTGGGCTTTTTCGGCGACAACGGCGTTGAAAGCGTCGTTGAGGACTTGAAACAGCTTACCGATATTGCAAGGCAGGAGTATCCCGATTTACCGTTCTTTATTTTCGGTCACAGTATGGGCTCGTTTATGGCAAGAGCGTATATTGCAAAGTACGGTCATTTGATTGACGGTGCAATTATATGCGGCACAAGTGGAACAAATCCTGCGGCAGGTATGGGAATTGCCCTCGCAAAGCAGCTTGAAAAGACAAAGGGCAAGCTTCACCGTTCGGGAATGTTGAACTCAATCGCCTTCGGCACATATAATAAAAAGACTGAAAAAAGAACCGAATTTGACTGGCTTTCAAGAGACCAAAAGGAAGTCGATAAGTATATTAACGACGACCTCTGCGGCTTTTGCTTCACAACAAACGGCTTTGAAACCCTGTTCACCGCACTCAAGCAGGTGTCGGCGAAGCTTTGGTACAAAACCGTTCCGTCGGAGCTGCCCATTTTGCTCATTTCGGGCGAAAACGACCCCGTAGGCGAATACGGCAAGGGCGTAAAGCAGGTGTTTGAGGACCTTAAAAAGACAGGTCATCAGAACGTCATTATGAAGCTTTATCCCGAAGCAAGGCATGAGCTTCTCAACGAGTTAAACCGTGATGAGGTTATGTCGGATATAATCGGCTGGATGGATAAAATACTCGCAAAGCAGGAGTAAAATAAACGGCAGGCTTTTCTCGGTCTGCCGTATTTTTGATAAACGGAGGGATTTTATGGCAGATTTCAAAACAGGACCGCTTATGTATGCGCTTGCAGGCTTTATAGTTGTTTTTGTAATCGCACAAAGCGTATTTTTCATTGTAAAATCGTGGAAACGGGCAAAGGAAATAGGCGTTGAAACGGAGAAGCTCAAGCAAACTATGATTTCGAGTATGCTTTTCACAATAGCACCCGCAATTTCAATTCTTGCAACGGTGTTGGCGCTTGCTTCCGCACTCGGAATTGTTTTGCCGTGGATAAGGCTTTCGGTTATCGGCAATTTGGCATATGAAACGGTTGCCGCCGAAGCGGCTTTGAACGTACTCGGAACTTCAGTGTCAAATGAGGTAACGGACGTTACGCAGTTTTCGACAATAGCGTGGACTATGACAATCGGCTCTTGCTTTCCGCTTGTGCTTTTGCCGATACTCTGCAAGAAAATCCACAAGGCAATGGGCAAGGTTACGCAGAAAAGCGCAAACGCAGGCAGGCTCGGGGATATTCTCGGTGCGGCGGCGTTTATCGGAATAATAGCGGCATTTATTTCAAGGGCGATCGCAGGCGTTCCCTCGGACGGACCGTCGGCAGGCGTTATGTCGGTTGCAACGCTTCTTTCGGCAATGATATTCACGATTGCGCTCGACTATCTTTGCAGAAAAAAAGAGCTCAAAAAATTAGAGCCGTTTGTACTGCCGATAGCAATGTTCGGAGCAATGGGAATTGCCGTGTTGCTGACGCAGGTATTACCGCCCGAAATTGCGGCACTTACTTGGAGATAAGGAGGTAACGGCAATGAAAAAAGAAAGAACCTATATCGACAAGGTACACACCTGGGGAAGTATATGGTCGGTCAGCGCATTGGCGGCATTGTTCTTCGTTCCGCTTATGTTCTCAATCAGATACAACGCATTTCCGCAGTTTTCAACGCTGTTAAAGGCACTTGCGGCTGTCGTTCCGATTTATTGGTCAACGGCGATTGTCGAGGTAATTACATATACGCCCATGCTCGGTGCAGGCGGTACATATCTTTCATTTGTAACGGGAAACATCACGAACTTAAAGCTTCCTTGCGCTATGAATGCTCTTGAAAGAGCGGAGGTCAAAGCCTCAAGCGAGGAGGGCGAACTTATTTCAACCGTCGCAATAGCGGCTTCGGCGATTACCACAACAATAGTTATCGCAGTCGGCGTGTTGCTTTTCGCTCCCGTCCTTCCGCATATAACGGCGGACGACTCCGTTGTAAAGCCGGCGTTTGAATATGTAATACCGGCACTTTTCGGTGCACTCGGTGCATCGTATTTTGCAAAGTATTGGCGGCTTGCGATTTTGCCGATTTTGGCAGGAGTTGTAGTTTATATCTTCTCCCCGTCAATGCCCGTCGGCACAATGATATTCATAACAATCGTTGTCAGCCTCCTCGGCGCATTCGGCATGTATAAGCTCAAATGGGTTAAATAACAAATAATAAAAAAACACGGGTGGCATTTTACAATGTCGCCCGTGTTTTTCTGTGTACTCTGTTTATTTTAGGAATGCTTTGCCCTGTTCTATATATATTTGACGGTATTCCTTTTCCATTGAACGGTAAACCCTCAGCAATTCCTCTTCGTCCTGATCGACGGTGTTTTTTGAAAGTCTGTTCAGCAGATAATCAGTAGAAACATTGAAATACTCGGCTATTCTGATAAGCGTGTCAAAATCGGGCTCACTGCTGCCCTGCACATATCCGCCCATTGTTGACGCCGCAACATTTAAGTCGATAGCAACCTGCTTTTGAGTAAGATTGCGTTCTTCGATTAACATTCGCAATTTATCGCTGAATTTCATATGCTTCACCTCTTGTATATTTTAATCTAAAAGACCGTAAAACGCTTGTAAAAACGAGAATACAGTTGACAAAACGAGTACGTCGTTGTATGATTAAAATATATATAACCTCTGGAGGGAAGATTATGCATAAAACAAAGCAAAACAAGGATTTATTGAAAAAAATAGCTGTGGCAATACTTATAATTGTCGCAATGATAGGAATTTCCTATGCAGTTGCAAGCTTGGTGCATAAAAACGGCAGCGTGCAGACTTCGACAAACGTCAAGAACGGCTTGTCGGCATATGAGCTTGCGGTACAGCAGGGCTACACGGGAAGCCTGGACGAGTGGCTTATTTCACTTGAAGGCAAATCGGCATATCAAATAGCGGTGGATAACGGCTATTCCGGCAGCGAAAAGGATTGGTCAAAGACTCTTTCTGCAATGTCGAAGAAAGATAAGTCCGATATAAGCACCGCTTCTTTTACGAAAAACGGAGATCTTGTAATCGTTCTTTCGGACGGAACGAAAATAAATGTAGGTAAGGCTGTCGGCGCAAAGGGCGAGGACGGCAAAGACGGCGTTGGTATAACGGCGGCGAAGATAAACGAAAAAGGCGAGCTTATAATTACATATTCCGACGGCAGAAGTGTAAATCTTGACAGGGTTGTCGGCGAAACCGTTAATAACGGCGTAGGAGTTGCATCTTCCGTTATAAACGAAAGCGGAGAGCTTGTTTTGACCTACACAAACGGCGAGGTTGCAAATCTCGGTAAGATTATCGGCACTAACGGTAAAGACGGTGTTGACGGTGCGAACGGTGCGAACGGTGTCGGTGTTGCTTCGGCTGTTATAAACGGCTCGGGCGAGTTGGTTATTTCATACACGGACGGAGCGACGGCAAATCTCGGCAAAATAGTAGGCACTGACGGTATAAACGGCACAAACGGCGTTGACGGCGTTAGCGTAACTTCGGCGGAAATCAATTCGTTGGGCGAGCTTGTGCTTTCATTCTCTAACGGTCAGCGTGCCAATGTCGGAGCAGTTGTCGGTGCAAAAGGCGATAAGGGCGATAAAGGCGAGCAAGGCTTGCAGGGAGCAAAAGGCGATAAGGGCGACGCAGGACTTAACAGCGTCGACGGTATCGGAGTTAAAAAGTCTGAAATTAACAGCCTCGGCGAGCTTGTAATCACATATACAAACAACCTTACCGAAAATCTCGGAGCAGTTGTCGGCGCAAAGGGCGATAAGGGCGAAACAGGTCTTAACGGTGCTGACGGTACAAACGGCACCGACGGTGTGGGAATAAATGATATTGAAATTTCAACAGGCGGAAATCTTGTTATAACCCTCACGAACGGAACATCACTTAATCTCGGAAACATTAAAGGCGATAAAGGCGACAAGGGCGAAGCAGGTATCAACGGAACTGACGGTATCGACGGTACAAACGGTGCTGACGGTGTAGGCATTGCAAGCAGTGAAATAAACACTCTCGGCGAGCTTGTCATAACATACAGCGACGGAAACACGGTAAATCTCGGCAAGGTAGTCGGCAATGACGGTGCAAAGGGCGAGCAAGGTTTACAGGGCGATAAAGGCGATAAGGGCGACGCAGGTCTCAACGGAACTGACGGTATCGACGGTACAAACGGTGCGGACGGTGTAGGCATTGCAAGCAGTGAAATAAACACTCTCGGCGAGCTTGTCATAACATACAGCGACGGAAACACGGTAAATCTCGGCAAGGTAGTCGGCAACGACGGCGCAAAGGGCGAGCAAGGCTTACAGGGTGTTAAAGGCGATAAGGGCGATAAGGGCGACGCAGGTATCAACGGAGCTGACGGTATCGACGGCACAAACGGAGCTGACGGTGTAGGTATTACAGATGTTACAATAAATACCGATAACGAGCTTGTGCTTTCGTTCTCAAACGGTAACGTTATTAACCTCGGAAATATTAAGGGCGCAAAGGGCGATAAAGGCGACAAGGGCGATACGGGTCTTAAAGGCGCTGACGGCATAAACGGTACAAACGGTGTTGACGGCGTGGGCATACAGAATGTTGATGTGTCGGCGGACGGCGCATTGACCGTAACGCTTACAAACGGAACGGTTCTCAATCTCGGCAACATTAAGGGTGCCGACGGCTTAGGCATAACAAAGTCGGAGATAAACGCTTCGGGCGAGCTTGTTTTGACCTATTCAAACGGCGACGTCAAAAATCTCGGCAAGGTAACGGGCGAAAACGGTGCGAATGGCATAAACGGAGCTGACGGACGAGGAATTAAGTCGCTCACTCTCTCCCCTGACGGCGAGCTTGTGGTCGTAATGTCGGATAATTCAATATCTAACCTCGGCAATATCAAGGGCGAAAAAGGCGACAAAGGATTGCAGGGCGAAAAGGGCGCTGACGGACGTGGAATAGCAAAAACCGAGCTTGTAAACGGCGAGTTGGTAATAACATATACAGACGGAACAAGTGATAATTTGGGAAGCGTAAGCGGAACGGGAGACGGTACAGACGGTTTAGCGTATTATCTGCTGCCTGATGACACTTATGCGGTTTCGGGAGGCACAACAACTTATATGACAGATATAGTAATCCCCGACACGCACAACGGAAAACCGGTAACCGAGATACTTCCCGAAGCATTCAAAGGTTATTCAAAATTAAAAAGTGTTCAGTTACCGTCATCATTAAAAATAATTGGTAAGGACGCTTTTAGTGGCAACTATAGCTTATCAACAATTGATTTGCCGTCATCATTGGAGACAATAGGATATGGTGCTTTTTGGTATTGCACACAATTAAAAACAATTACTATTCCGGCATCCGTCAAAACAATCAACGCAGGAGCATTTGCAGGAACTGGGTTAACGGATGTTTATTTTGAAGATACAACATATAAATGGACGAAAACTCAATATCGGCACTATCAATCGAATAGTGGTGAATGGGTATATTCAAAAGACGATGATAATAATTATAATAAAACTTTTTCATACACAACATCTGCCAAAACTGCTAAGGAGTTGACAGATTATACTCCGTCTGTTAATACTAGTTATTTATACTATTGCTATTCGTTTACAAGAAAATAATTATATCTGATAACGGTGCTAAGATAAGTATGAAATATTCAAAGGAAATAAGAGGCGTAAAAGATGTCAGACAATAAGCCAAAAGAAATTCCGACAAATTTAACGCATAAACCCATTTATGCAATAAATGATTATGAAAAAATTGACGGTAATTATAAAACAAATACCGATGTTGTCGGGATTTCAATCGGAAAGGCACAATGGGATGAAAATAATTTTGTTCCGGCAGTTAAGGTTTGGCGATATAAAAATCGTTGGTCCCGTCAAAGCGAAGAAACGACTGTTACACGGGCTTTGGATATGGCAACTCTGGTCGTTAATGTCTTAAATAAAAGTTATAACGATGTTGATTTTTCGCCGTACTCAAGCGTTTTCGGCAAGGTGTCGATTGAACAAGTATCAAAAAATCAAGATTTAGTTCGGGAACTTAATGAATATCTGAAAGAACACAAAGCTGATATAGAATGCCATATCGAATTATTGAAAAAAGCTTTGGCTGATTACGAAAAGCATAATAATTGCTGATTGAGCATGTTAAAAGAATTGAGAAAAATTATCAAATCAGATGATGATAAAAAATGTGAATTTTATCATCTTACACAGTTATAATTCATAAGTACACTAAAAATATGAACACCCCCGTTTTGCCGAGCTTGGCGGAATGGGGGTGTTTTAACGTATTGTCCGTAAATTAAATTTAATATCCCACAACGTAGGGCGGTGGCTTGCTGCCGCCGTGGAAATTAACATATTTATAATAGCTTTCGGTATATAACAAATTGAAAATTTAGCACAAACACAGGCTCCCTTGTAAAGGGAGCTGGCGTTTTTTTGGAACAAAAAATGACTGAGGAATTTTACAAATTCATATAAAATCGACACTACAATCCCTCCGCCTCACGTTCGTTCGGCCCTCCCTTTACACAAGGGAGGCTGAAATGCGGCTGTCCGTTGCCCTGATTTTATATGTAATTTCCTGCGGACAGGGGCGACCTGCGGTCGCCCGTCAATTCATAGCAAATTAAAAACGGGCGAACACAGTTCGCCCCTACGATATAATATAAAAAATATAATTGTTTCTAACCGTTGATTTGTTGTGATTTGACGGCGGGAGCAAGCCGCCGCCCTACCACGTCGTCGTTTGCACCGTATCGTTCGCAACAGCCTTTGGCTGTCTCTCACTCACTATGCAACTCCTCCTTTTCCGCAAAAATCACGCTCGGCTCGCCTGTTCGGTTGTAAACGCCCTCACGACGGCTCACTGTCGCTACCAACTTTTGCGGATTTCGGACAGGGGCAAGCCCTGTCCCTACGGGTTGTGGGTGTATTTCAATCTGTGCGAAGCACCCACTTCTTTTAACTATTCACTTTTCACTCTTCTCTGCCCGATAGGGCTTATGTCCCGTGGAAAATTATTTGCAAAAAAACAAAAAGCAGATAAACTAAAAGTTCATCTGCTTTTCTGGTGCGGATGTTCATATAGGATTTGGTAAAATACAGTTTTACCGATAGTTGAACATCATATTCAAACAAGAATCCGCACATTCGCAATTTGATTTTGTTTTTCGTATAATAAACTTACTAAAAATCAAGGAGGTTTTAATATGAAAACAATTTTTGAAAATAACGGTGGTACTTATACGCAGGTCGGCGATTATTTATTGCCTAATCTTTCGTTACCGGCGGAAGAAAAAGAAACGAATATAGGCGTATGGGCAATGAGGCACAAACGATATTTGAGGCAAAACCATAAGGTGCGTTACTACAATTTGCTGACAAGCGGTAAGCTCAATTCATATCTTGCTGACATCGAAGAACAGGCTCAAAATCTTTTTTCTCGGATGGTAAAATACCTTGCCGAAAAAGAAAATGTTACGGAAAAATTGAAATCGGATAACCCAATGTTGTGGGTGCGAAAGATGAATAATATCCGCAGCCGAGCAACAGAAATTGTTAATGAACAAGTAATATACAACTAAAAACAAGGCACAACTTACGGAGAAAAAATCCGTAGGCTGTGCCTTAATTTTATTTGTGAGATTCGAATGCATAATCTTAGCGAGCAGACCATTTGGTTATCCAAACGGTATTTAACTCATTAGGGACACCCTAAGACCTATGCATGCAAACATATTTAAGAACCATTACTCGATTTCTCTTACAAGACCTTCAATAATATTTTTAGCATATCCTCGTTGCAATTTACTGTGATATGCTTGATTATAATAGTTTCTGAGACAATTATAGCATGATGTGTTTTCGTCACAACATGATTGAGATACTTTGTTATGAGCAGCTTTAAGTGATTGCATCACGGCATCTTTACTTGTTAGGCGCTTAACATGACCTGCACCACCCGGAACATTGTCGTAGATTAAAACATCATAACTATGCAAATCTAAATTTGGTTCAATTATTCCATCAATATCATTTCTGTCAACTTCCAACGCATTGCTTATACCTTCAAGGAATGCATACATAAAGGATAAGGCAGCCGCATAATCATGTGCTGTGGATGATGACAATGACGGTATTTTAAAACGAGCAACATCGGTTTGAAAACGATGTCCTAATTTTATCCGTTCCAATTCTTCGCAACTGCAATCAAATTGTCTATAATTTTTATGTTTGTGTGATTTTATAGGTGCTGTATTGCTTCCCTTAATAATTTCGCTATACCCACATACCGGGCACATATAAAAGGCTGATTTGTTCATAACAAGCAGTTCGTCGTTTGTACTGGTTTCTATTTCAATAGCATCGCCAATATGAATACGAACATCATCTTTTATTCCTCCACCTATGTATGATACTTCTCCGGAATACGAGCGTTTCGGCTTCATTCTTGTGCTTTCTTTTGTATCACCTGTTTTGAATCCGTATATTGGTTCTATATAAAATTCAGCTTTTTCTGATTTGAGAGATTGACCACAGTACTTACACTCGTCAATAGTTCTTTCGCTAACAAAAACATTTATTTTTTTACAGTTTGGACAAACACAAAAATAGTGCCTTGGAAATTTTTTGTCCTTTGGTAATGTGATATATTTTGAAGTATATTTTTTCTTGTCAACGATTATTTCTGAATCAGGTGCATATTCTGAAATTGCAATTTTAAGATCTCTATTCAAATCGTACTCTGTATCAAGTTTTCCTTTCTGATTATAAATTTGAAGTTCAACCAAATCCACGGGAAAACCGTATTTCGGTATTACATTGAATTTTGATAAAGAATCAATCATTTTAAGCTTATGAATATTTTCAATTTGTCTTTTATAATAATCTGCCTCGGTATAGTTTTCTTCTCTTGATGCCTCCTCTTGAGCTTTTTTATATTCTTCAACGGTTTCTTTAATTGTATCTGAAAAGTGTTGCAATTTTTCATCGTTTCCACCCATATCGTCAAACCATTTAAAGTTATGATATTCGGCATATTCTTGGCCGGGAAGAACTTTTTCATTTATATACTGATTTAAATCATTTGGATGGTTTGATATGAATTCGTTAAAGCATTTAATTCCGTCTCCGAAGACGAACTCGTCGATGTTTTTAAAATAATTTGGATATTTACGGAAGAAAAATCCTAAACATGCAGCCATAAGATGCCTTAATATGATTTTGCGGTTAACTACATTAAAATATGGCGGTTTGATTACTCCGCTAATCATTTTCTCGGGTTCACAAAAATATGTATAATCATGTGAACTCGTTCCGCAATAGGTAAGGATATATGCTGCACTGTCCTTTCTTCGGCCTGCACGTCCTGCCCTTTGGACGTAGTTAGCCGGTAAAGGCGGTACATTTCTCAAAAACACAGTTTCCAAATTACCGATATCAATTCCCATTTCAAATGTTGTTGAACAAGAGAGAATGTTAATTTTTTTATTCTTAAAATCTTGTTGGTATTGTTTTGCTGTTTTACGCTCAAGTTGAGCCGTGTGTTCTTTAATTACAATACTTTCAATTTTTTTATTTTTATATTGATTTCTATAATAATTCGAAGCCAATATTTCGTCCGGGTTTATTTCTCTGAGTTCACCGTCGCACTTGTCATGGACACATTTTCCATGAACATTGTACGGAGTAAGCCTTTTGCATTTTGAACAAACATAATATGGTGATGTTTTATAGTTTCTCACAACATATTTGCCTACATCTATTTGATACTGTTCTTTGGAACTATGCTTTTTTAGAACACCACCCGCTACGGCTAAATTATTAAATATTACATGTAAAATTTCTTTGGCAGTTACTTCGTCACATTCACAAACCTTTTGAACATAGCGAACAACCATATTATCTTTTGCTTTGACAGGCAAGAAGCTCCTTACATTGTTCAATGCTCTTGGACATTCATACATTATATAATTGTCAAAGCGTCTATAATCCAAACTTTCTCTTTTTTCTTCCGGACTAAGAGAAGATTTAACGTAATCAATAGCCGGAGTGGTTTTGAATATGCCAAGTACCACTTGCATTATATTTTCCAAGTCTTTTTTTGTAATATTATATTGACCAAATTCAGCGGCAACATCATCTTCGGAAACTTGTGAAAATATATCACTTAAATCTAAGTCGAAATAATATAAACCTAATCCTTCACTGTCATAAGAACCATCGACTTTTAATAGATCTACAAGAACAGAAATCCACGCATTCTTATTTGCTTCCATATCGTTTGGAAACAAATCTTGTTCTTTAATCATTTTTGATAATCGGGCTACTAATTCGTCAACTGTTATATTTTTATAATTGTTTTCCTTTATGATTTCCCAAATCAGTCTTTTTTGTAACATTCTTGTATGGTTAGAATCAAAAAATGTTGCAAAAAAGCTTGCTTGCTGGCGGCTGTCAGAAAAAGCTAAAAATTGTTTGATGTTATTTTTGGTGTTTTCGGTTACTGATTTATCTTTGATTTTTAAAGATATTTTTGGTGCTTTTTTTGCTTGGATTTCACCGTCATCAATAGCCTCATAAAGAGTTTGAGCTATCAATGCAGTACCTTCGTCCTTTCCAAGACTAAGGCTTTTTACTATTCCCGAATGACTTTTGTGACCGCAGCAAGGGCATTGATTGATATTATTATAAACAATCTCATTTCCATCATCATTCGTTTGAGTTACTCGATAAATTGAACGAATAAAATTCTTATCACAGGAACACCGTCTTGCGTTCAAGTTGTTTGCTATATGAATCGCTCCGCATTTTGAACAAACTTTGTATTCCTCCAGAGCATCGCTATCAATTTCGGAATCTGTAATATTGTCCATTAAAAAATAATCTAAGCTAACTGATTCATTGTTTCCATAATTCTCATATATATCGATTTCTTTATTTTGTATGAGGTAGTCTATTCCATCAGAAGAGTTTTTATAAATTTTTCCAATAATATAAGGAGAACTGCAATAACGACAGTTACCCAATTCAAAAGCCTTAAAACCATCAATTATATTTGTCTTTGTTAAACTTAAATTGGGGTTTTCTCCTAAAGTTACATAAGCACCCGACAAAGGGCGAACGAAGGAATGATATTTTAAATCGAATAAACCAATCCCGTTTTTTTCAGATTGGTTGATTAGATCTATTAAATCCACAAGTTGTGCCGACGATAACGTGCCGTTAAATTCTTTGAGAATTGTGTTAACAGCTTTACTTCCATTTTTTAATGATTTATATAAATCATATACATTTCTATCATGAACCAGTAATTCATATAAATATTCATGTATGTCAGCAGTTTCTAAATTACAATATATGGATGCCGCTTTTGCAATGGCACTCAAATCATTTTTAGCATTTTTAATAAGCTGATAGTCAGAGCCTGATATTATATATTTTACAAGATCCTCTCTAAGAGGTATTCTCTTTGAAAATATAATGTCTTGGATACTAAAGTCAGAAGATGTTAAATTTTGAGCAAACTCAATGATTTCATTTTCTGATTTGCCTTTTTCGCCCAATGTAGCACTCGTAAGAATAAAACGAGGCTTTTTTGGAGCAAATCCGGTGAGCCTTCGCATAAGAAGAGACAATTCTATCCCTAATGCACCGTGATATGTATGAGCTTCGTCTAATATAACAAATTTCCAATTGTTTAATCTTTCCGGTGTAAAAATTGCATAGTCGTTGGGTCTAATTAACAAGTATTCCAACATTGAGTAATTTGTAAACAATAAATGCGGTGGATTATTACGAATTTCTTCTCGTGAAACAAGCTCGTTTTCAGGTATAACAATATTATTTTCTTCAGCATATTTTACTCGATAGTTTTTCGAAACAGTTTCTTCAGTGTCACCTGTAAAAAAGCCATATGTTATATCAGGAAAATCAGTAAGTATTTTTCTTACTCTTTCTATTTGGTCATTAAGAAGTGCATTCATAGGATATAAGAATATTGCTCTTATTCCAATTTCTTGATTCCCTATTTCTATATCATTCGTAAGTTCATTTAATATAGGCAAGAGAAAGCTTTCTGTTTTTCCCGAACCCGTACCGGTTGTAATAACTGCATTATGACCGGAGCAAATATGACGAATGGCCTCTTCTTGGTGAGAATATAATGGTCGTTCAAAGTCAATGTCACCGAGTTTTTTGAAAGTTTGGCATACAACACCTTCGCTGATCAGCTCGTTTAAATTCTTACCTCGTTTGAAAGGAAGATTCAAATCGACATACGGACCTTTGAATAAGTCCTCATCATCTAACTGCTTTTCGAACAAAGATTGAAGACGGTCTGACTCAAATTGAAATGAAGACCTTAGATATTCCTTGTATCGGTTATTGATATATTCCGAGCGTTCAATCGGATTTCTTTTACTCATAATTTTTCTCCTCGTGTACCGCTATACTATATGAAAAAATGTCTATAGCGGCACTGTCATCCATAGTGTTTTTTATTCCGTGATGTTCAAAATCCATAAGTAGACCATCCCCGTCTTTTGTAACAGAAAGTTCAATTATTCCATCTATTACATCACTGCACATTTCAACCTCAACAGGATTTACGTTGTCAAGCATATATGCTCCCCTAAGCGTTTTTGCATAAACTTCCCCGATAAAATTATCCTTATTGATCATATTAACAAATTTTATATATGTATTATTGAAAGAATATTTTTTTCTGACAAAATTCCCTTGTATTAGTTGATCAAAATACACATCTTTAATCTTAAATGCTCGTCCGATAAAATCTTCTCTGGCATATATTGTTTGTTTATAAGTTGCAAGAACTTTATCTTTTTTTAATGTAAGCCCTTTTTCTTTCTCGTAGAAAGTTATTGTGTATTCCACAAATGACATTAAATTCTCAATTTGATTTGTTACATTGTTTTTTACAAATTGACTTTGATAGACATCTTTATTATCAGCAGTAATCGTAAAAAAGACATTTCCTTTTCCATGAAATTTTGGCGTAATGTCAAGAGACTTACTGTTGGTATTGTATATAATCGATGTTTTATTTGTGTCTATTATACATTTGTTATAACACCATAATGCATTTTTAGCTATACCATTAACTAAAAAGAGAATAGATATATAATCATAATTTGTTTTATACGAATTTAAAAATCCAACTTTAACACGGTGATATATAGTACCGGTTTCAAATTTAGGCGTTTCATCAATATACATACCGGTAGAAGTAAGCATTGATATAGCATCATATTTGAAATTATAAATTTCAATAACACTGTCAGGTTGAATGTCACCAATCCAAATATCATTCTTAAACGACATCCATCGTCCGCCGTCGATTCTATACATATCCATCTCAAACGGAATAAAATAGTTGTATTTTTTATCATCACGAGTGATATATAACCAGTTATCATTAAAATCTGAGATAGTAATCTCTTTTATAATTGATTCAGACATTAAAGAAGAGCTTACATATACTAAATATGATTCTGCATCTATTTTATCAACTTCTGCTTCTAATTCTTTATCAATTGCAAAATGACGCTCAAAAATTTTATTTCTTTTTCCGTTAGCCCAACCATATATTTCGGACATATATATGCCGGATGGCATATTTTCTATGTCAACATATACTTTTGAGCTTGTGGCACTTTTTATAATGGTTTGTTTAAATTCTTCCTGTTTTTTAATTTGACCGTTAACAATAAAATCGAATCGTGAATATTTACTCTCGCATTCGAAATTTAAAGATTTTGCCTGTTTATAAACCGGAATTTGTCTTTCAGTGCCTTCTTCTATAAGGAAATGGTTATCATATAACTCGCCTACAATACCGGGTCTTAATAGTGATGAAAAATTAAATATAACATTGCCAATCGAAATGGTATCTCCGATTTTTACAATTTTACTATTAAGATAGAAGTTATTATCGGAGTCTTTCATATAAAAAGTTGCTACTCCGGAATAGTCTGTATTGTTCTTGATTTCATTTCCGTTTTCATCAAAAACAAGGCAATCTCTAAAAAGTTGATTTTTGCTGCTATAAATCACATCCTGGTTTGACATAAGCATGTATGTAATTTCACCTATAGGATTGTTTAAGCGTATTTTACTCGGAGTTACTCGATATCCACCGATAATTTCTCGAATATCCGGCGAATAATTAGAATAAATCTCTTCGTCACCATTTTTTAAAATAATATAAATATCTCTATAATCGGAGATACCTTTAACTTTGTGAATAGGCGGTACTATGTAAATTTCATTATTTATTAAAGTGTATCTTGGTTCCCATCGTGATTGAAAATCAGAACTTTTTCGAATTTTCTTTTTCTCTCGTTTCTCTTTGATTTTAGAAGCCCATTTTTCATATCCGGATTTCAAGTAAGGGTTTTTAACAATAAATTCATTGCCCCACACTCGTTTATCAATAATTTCAGCAACTTTCATGCTTAACTCAATTACATTATTAGTATCGTTTGAATTTGTTATTAGTTGTTTTGTCGACTTAATTAGTTTGTACGATTTTTTAGTGACATTAATTTGGATATCGTCATCATCTAAAAGCATATTTGAGCGCAAACCATCGAATATAAATTTGAAATCTTCATACAATTCCTCCTTATCATCAGAAAGGTTATATTCTAGATTTAATTTGTAAATATCATAAATGAAATCAAAAAATGACGGCAAAAACGCATTTGGAACAATTGCGTTTGTTAAAACAGTATTGATTATGCGTGAGTTGCTTTTAATATCATTTTCAGTTCGGAACTTGCTCAAAATTGATCGAATTCGTCCCTCTATCTTTTGCGACGAAAATTTCTCATATAACGAGGCATAGACACAGCTGACATGGTCATAAAATTTGCCATCATAATACATCATAGCAATTAAAACCAGTGAAATAAATATACTTTCCGAACCAGATGTATATGTATCGGAATGCGAGGCTAAATCATTATATAATTTCTCTTCTGCTTGTCGGTGAATTTCATCAATTATATCAGTTGCATTTGGATCATCTAATAAATTCATCAATTCCAATCCAATATTGGCTCTTTCATTTACTTGGTTTTTGAGGTGTTTAATTTTAATTTGGACATGATTATCAATACTATCTGTATGTTTATCAAATAACATATAATCACAATCCCTCCTCGTTAAGCTATGTTGATGTTAATTTGCGAAAAGATGTTTATTATTTATACACTTATATAGTCATTATAATATAATATTTGACTTTTTTCAATGTTTTACACCAACAGGTAAGTTTATTAAGGTCTTAGGGTGTCCCTAAAGAACAAAATTACCGTTTGGATACACAAATGGTCTGCTCGCTAAGATTGAACATTCGATATTGGATTTGCATCACACATACTCTTTACAATTAAAAATCAAGGCACAGCTTACGGAGAAAAATTCGTAGGCTGTGTCTTTTTTCTTTTTGCCGATTAAAATTTAATACAAAACTCAAACTCACTTTTCCCTTTCGATTTAATAAATCGGAGGGATTTTTTGTTTCTGAAACTTTTTCTCTTTTGAGGGGGTGCAAAACGGCTCTCCCGGTTCAAACAAGTAGAGGGCAATAAAAAATTGCAAAAAATTATAAATTTTTCAAAAACACCCCCCCAAAAAAGCGTTCTCATTTCTAACAAGTGAAGGGGTAAAAAAATATTGGTCAGAGGGTTAATTTTTGACCGTTTTCGTTGCCTACCAAGTGAGAGGGAAAATTTATTTGCAAATAGGGGGTGCAAAATGTCTCTCCCGGTTCAAACAAGTGAAGGGAGTTTTTACAATGCCGAGATTATCAAAGAGAGCAAAACAAGAATGGGATTTTTTCATAAATCTCAATACAGGCAGAAGAACATACAACAGCTTTTGTCTTAAATGCAAAAACAAATGCAAACAGAGCTACAAGGCAATCGTTGTTTTCTGCCCGAAGTACAAATCCAAAAGAGGTGGAAAAAGCGTTAAAAATCGCCGTGAATATGACGACAGCGGTTAATTTAATATAGCGATACTTGATTTCAATAAAAAACCGATACAAAAGAAAAAATTACCGATTTCGGCACCTTTTCAATACAAAAAAACAAGAGGTGTAAAGCAAAGGCAAATCGGTGATTAAAAACAAAACGGAGAGTAGCCGTATAAATATATAAATAAATATATAGCTTTTACTTTCCGATAAAAAGAATTTATTAAGAAGGGATATATTATGATTCAAAACAAAGTTTACACAAGAGAAGAAATGAGAGAAGAACACATCATTACCTCCGACTACAAATTTATTGACAAAGAGGGCGAATACTTCGCAAAGTTGATAATGCGAGCAGAGGCAAGCCGAAATATGATGCGACTTTTTCTTCGGCTAAGTGACGGAAGAAAAATAATCACACCTGTATTTTGGTGGCAGAGTTATCTTGGCTTTTACGAGATAGATAACGGAACAAACTTAAGATTGATTTATGAGAAAAATCATAAGGGTATTTCCCTCAAAAAAGTTGAAATATTAAAGGAGGCAGAAAAATGATAAAGAACATAAGCATAGATTTGCTTGTTCCTTTTGAAAATCATCCGTTTAAGAAAAAAAGCGGGATTGAGCAACAAGAATTAACAGAAAGCATAAAAGAAAACGGATTGCTTGAGCCGATAATCGTTCGTTCTTTTCCGGCCGGTAAATATGAAATTATCAGCGGTCACAGACGAGTTGAAGCGTGCAAGGAATTGGGGATAACAAGCATACCCGTGACAATAAAAGAACTCACAAAAGACGAGGCAATCGTGCAAATGGTGGATTCAAACATACACCGTGAACATATATTGCCAAGTGAAAAAGCTTTTGCATACAAAATGAAATCAGAGGCTTTGAAGCATCAAGGTAAAACTTCGTGCCAACTTGTCACAAAGTTAAGAACAGATGAAAAGATTGCAGAAACCGTCGATGACAGTGCAAGACAAATACAGCGATATATCCGCCTGACATACTTAATACCCGAATTACTTAACCTTGTTGACGAAGAAAGAATAGCCTTTACTCCTGCGGTTGAACTTTCATATCTGTCGGAATATGAACAACAAATATTGCTTGAACAAATCGAATTTACAGACGCAACACCGTCATTATCGCAAGCACAAAGATTAAGGAAGTTCAGTAAAGACGGTAACTTTTTCGTCGATACGGTTTTCGCCGTTCTCAATGAAGAAAAGCCAAATCAAAAAGAGCAAGTTAGATTTATGGAAGAGGATATACGCAAGTATTTTCCGAAAAACTATACCAAATCCGATATGCAGAAAACAATCATTTCACTGCTTGAAAAATGGCAGAAACAAAGAGAAAGAAACAGGAGGGATGAACGATGACAAGGCGATATATTACAAATTTCGGTAACGAAAATAAAAAATACTGTTTCAACGGCGTGACATACACAGTCGAATCCCGTTTTGAAAAACCGGACATAATTCATTTTGCCGATAACAATCATTTTAAACACCGTATTCAAAAATATCTCACCGGTGATTTTGCAGAATTGCAAGGATTTGAAAACGGTAATAAAATAGAGAACGGATATAGATGTTCGACTGTCGGAAAGGAGGACTAAAATGCAGTCGAAAAACAAAAACCAAATAGGGATAACTGCTCTTTATTGCCGCTTATCCCGTGACGACGGAACAGACAGTGACAGTAATTCCGTTTCAAATCAGAAAAAGCTGTTATCCGTTAAAGCGAAAGAAATGGGTTTAACGGATACAAAATATTATGTGGATGACGGATACACCGGAACAAATTTCAATCGTCCCGGATTTCAACAGCTTATCGACGATATTGAAATCGGACTTGTTTCTGCCGTAATGGTTAAAGATTTATCCCGCCTGGGCCGTGATTATGTTTCGGTAGGTAATTATACCGACAGCTATTTTCCCGAACATAATATTCGTTTTATTGCAGTGAATGACGCCATTGACAGCGATGAGGGAGAAAGCGAAATTGCACCGTTCAAAAATATCTTAAACGAAATGTATGCAAGAGATATTTCAAAAAAGATTCGTTCATCCCACAGGCTCAGAGGCAGTATGGGAGAGCCGTTATCACAACCGCCTTACGGATATATGAAATCTCCGGAAAACAAAAAGAAATGGATAATTGACCCCGAAGCCGCAACCGTTGTGAAAAGCATATTCAAAATGTGCCTCGACGGTAAAGGCAATGAAACCATTGCAAGAGAATTGCAGGAAAGCGAAGTGCTTATACCTATGGCTTATTGGCAGTCTAAAGGACTGAACAGAGGCGGAAAGAAAACACAAACCAATCCGTACAAATGGTGTAAGACAACTGTTCAAAAAATTCTTTCTCAACAAGAGTATTGCGGAGATATTATCAATTTCAAAACATATTCCAAGTCATTTAAAAACAAAACAAGATATGAAAACTCCAAAGAGAATTGGGCTGTATTCAAGGATGTTAATGAGCCGATAATCGACCGAGAAACATTTGAAATCGTACAGAAGTTTATTTCAAAAACAAAGCGTCGGGCTCCGAAAAAAGAAAACGGCGAACGGAGTATATTTAACGGATTGATATATTGCGGAGATTGCCACAGTAAAATGAGATACCACACAAGCACCTCGAACAAAGAAATTCACTATTTTACTTGTTCCGATAACAAAGTGGATTATCGAGGAAAGTGTCCGGGAAGACATTGTGTTAGAGCAGACGCCCTTGAAGAAGTCGTAAAGCTTGAATTAAGGCGACTTGTTGAAGTGTTGGAACTTGACGAGTCATATTTTGCACAACTGCTTTTAAGGAAAAATGACGAAGAAAGAGAAAAAGACAAAAAGTTTTTGGAGTCGGAACTGCAAAAAGCGATTGCTCGCAGCAACACGGTATCGCAACTTTATGAAAAGCTATATGAGGATAATGTTATCGGAAAAGTCAGCGATGAGTGGTTTGTTGAGTTATCTCGTAAATACGAAAAAGAGCGTATGGACTTAAAAGCCAAAATTGCTGATACTCGATACAAAATCGAAGAGTTGAAAAACAACAATTCGGAATATGAAAAATTCATATCGGCAATTCGCAGGTTTATGCAAATGGATAATCTGACATCGCCGCTGCTTCGAGAATTGATTGACCATATTGATATTTTTGAAACAGAGGGTACAGGCAAAAGTAGAACGCAACGAATCGTTATATATTACCGTTTTATCGGATATATCGAATTGCCGAACGCCACAAAACAAACCCACATTGCGGACACACGCAAAGGTGTTGCCGTAGAGTATATAACCGAACAATTCACGGCATAAAAAAAGCAAGGTGTTACCCTTGCTCGTACATAAAATTTATATGATAAAACAAAAAGAGTGTTCATAAGTCAAATCCCTTATGAACACTCGATATGGTGCGAGAGACGGGACTTGAACCCGTACGGGATTACCACACGCCCCTCAAACGTGCGCGTCTGCCGATTCCGCCACTCTCGCATATTCAGTTCGCCGTTCCTAACGACGAATGATATTATATCAAAGAGCAGGGGAAGTGTCAACACCTTTTTGGAAAATATTTTAATTTTTTCAGAAAAGAATTACATTGTCGATTTTCGGCACATCGATACTAAAGCTTTCTGCCGTGCTTTTCGATACATAAATCGCAAATGCAATGTCCGTTTTAATCGGAATGTCGGAAACCTTTGCGCCTTTAAGTATTTTGTCGGCATCCTCTGCGGCGGTGTAGCTTAAATCCTTTACGGGAGAGGCTGTCGTCGCTAAAACGCCGTTTTCAATGCAGGAAATATTTGAAGAGAACACGAATTTTGAGCTCTGCGACGCAAGACTCACAACATTCGCCGAGACGTTTTTGAGCTCCTCGTCGCCCGTGAGGAAAATTGCGCCGTTTCGTGTGAGAACATCTGCGGCGACCGAGTCAATCGAGTCGGTGCTGTCAAGTATAACAGGCTCGACGTCAAACAAATCGTTTGAGAGATACTTAACCACGCTGTCCTTTTCCGCAATGGATTTTTCATTGTTCATACATATAACCGCAACGCTCGAAACCTTCGGAGTGAGGACTCTGATATACGAAAGCAGGGTGTCCTCGGAGGTGTTGCTGACGGTGCCTGTCATATTTTTGTCTGGGGACTCGGCACTTGATGCAAGTCCTAAGCCGACGGGGTCGCTGACCGCCACGAAAACAGTCGGTACGGTACAGCCTGCATTTGCCAAAGCACAAGCGCATTTGTCGCCGATAGCCACGACAATATCATAATCGCCGCCCGAAAGCGAGGAAGCGGTCTGCGAAAGCTTTTCGCTGTTTCCCTGTGCGTTTTTAATGTCGAATTTCATTTTAGCCTCGTCATAGCCGAGAAGCCTCATTCTCTTGATGAACATCTGACGAAGCTCGTTTGTGAAGCTGTCGTTGTCAAACTGCACTATCGCAACTCTGAATGACGAATCCGAGTCGTGCGGACTCTCTGTGGATTTCTCGCCCTGCGTACCGCTTCCCGAACAGGCAGAAAACAAAACTGTTATCGTAAGCAGTAAGCAAACTGCCGAAAATAAATACTTTTTCATACTGAAAACCTCTGTTATGTAATTACTCAATAAATTAAAACACAACAGAAGCCTTTTGTCAATTAAACGCCTGTAAATTTGGATTGTATTTTTACTTTATATATAGTATAATTGGCATATAACTTAGGGGAGGCACAGGATTATGTATTCATCAACATTTTATTATGCATTGCTCGCAATCGGTATTACGGCAACGATAGTATTTCTTGTGTTGCGAGTTAAAAAGGGCGGTATAGCCGCATTGTATGCAAAGGCGATAGCAAGCTGTTGCTTTATTGCGACGGCTCTTGCGGCAATGAACAGGAACAGAGTTTTCCTTGAATTCGGCACGCTTATTCTTGCAGGTCTTATTCTCGGAATGTTGGGCGATATTTGGCTTGATTTGAAATGGATATATCTTCAGGATAAAAATTCATATCTCTATGCAGGCTTTATTTCGTTCCTGCTCGGGCATCTATGCTTTATTACGGCAATTTTCAGAAGCTCGCCGTGGAATTCGTTTTCAATCATTATGTCTGTCGTGCTGGCACTTGTGATAGGCTTGATTGCAATTCTTATGGAAAAGCCCTTGAAGATGAAATACGGCAAGTTCAAGCTTATAGTTTTCCTTTATTCCTGCACGCTTGCGCTTACAATGACATCTTCTATGATGACCGCTTATATTACCAAATTCAAGTTGACCGCTTGGATCGTAATGTCTGTCGGCGCATTGCTGTTCTTGCTCTCCGACCTCGTTCTTTCGGGAATGTACTTCGGCGAAAACAAGAATACAAAGGGCAACATCATCTTAAACCACACGCTTTACTATGCGGCGCAGTTCTGTATGGCGGCAACGATATTATTTATTAAATAAGAGGCTCGAAAATGAAATTTCGTGATATTCTTGACTATGCGATAGGGGATTTTACCGTCGGAAAAATACTTGCGGCGGTGATTACCTTTGTCATTTGCTATTTGGTCGTCAAGGTAATTTTTTCGCTTTTGTCAAAGGTAATTGATAAAACCTCGCTTGATACAGCTCTTAAAAGATATATAAAAACAGGTATAAAAATCATACTTTGGTTTGTAACCGCAATAATCACGGTTGACGCACTCGGAGTGTCTACAACTTCGTTTGTAGCGGCGTTTTCGGTTGTCGGACTTGCGGCTTCGCTCGCCGTTCAGGACTCGCTTTCAAACCTTGCAAGCGGTTTTATGCTGCTTGTTACAAAGCCTTTTAAGATAGGCGATTTTGTTGAGATTGACGGCGTGACGGGTACTGTTAATATAATCAGCCTTATCCACACAAAGCTTTTGACGGCGGATAACAAGATGATTTATGTGCCAAACGGCAAGGTCATTTCGGCAAAGATAGTAAACTATACGACCGAAGCACAACGCCGTGTGGATATTGAGGTTTCGGCTTCCTATGACGCACCGATTTCGACCGTCCGTGAGGCACTTTTGAAGGCGGTTGAAAAGACGGAGCTGTTCGAAGAAGCACCCGAAAAGCCTTTTGCAGCGGTGCTTTCATATGACGACAGCAGTATCCGCTATGTTGTCAAGGCTTGGACAATGACCGATAAATATTGGCAGGCTTATTACGCTCTTAATGAGGAGATAAAAGCGGAATTTGACGAATACGGAATTGAAATGACCTATAATCATATCAACGTTCATATGATTGAGGACAAAAAGAACAGATAAACGGATTTTAACGGAGAACATTATGCAAAACATACTTTTATACATTATAACGGCGGTTTGTACACTCGGAATTATCGTCCTTGCCGTTATGCTCTCGTCGCTTTCAAAAAAAGTGAATTCTCTCGGCGAAAACGACGCTTCAAAAAGCACCGAGCAGAAGCTTGATTATCTTTCAAGCACCTTCAGCAAGGAATTCAGCAACATAAGAATTGAAAATCAGAACGCAAACAAGGAAATTCGTTCCGATGTGCAGAAAAGCCTTGATAATATGTCGATGAAAATCGAGAATATGAACAAGGTAAACTATGAGAACAGGGAAAAAACGCTTGAACTTCTCGGCTCGATAAACGAAAAGAATGCCGAGCAGAGCGAAAAAATCAACAAAACCCTTGTTGAGTCAATGAATAAGCTTCAGCAGTCAAATGAAAAGAAGCTTGAGGAAATGAGGACGACGGTTGACGAAAAGCTCACCTCGACGCTCACGCAAAGGCTCAACAGCTCATTCAAAACCGTTTCCGATCAGCTTGAAAATCTATATAAATCGCTCGGCGAAATGCAGAAGCTTTCAACGGGTGTTACGCAAAATGTTACGGCACTCAACCGTGTTTTGACGAACGTCAAGGCGAGAGGCACTTGGGCGGAGGTTCAGCTTGAGGGAATACTCGATCAGACTATCCCGAATATGTATGAAAAGAACGTCGCAACCGTTCCCGGCTCGATGGCGAGGGTTGAGTTCGCAATACGTATCCCTGCATCCGAGAAAAACGAAAAGGACGTATATTTGCCGGTTGACTCGAAGTTCCCGATGGAGGACTACATAAGACTTTGCGACGCCGCAGACAGTGCAGATGCAAATGCATTGGCGGAGGCGAGAAAGGCACTTGAAACGAGGGTGCTTCAAGAGGCGAAGGACGTTTCAAAGTACATACACGTTCCGGACACAACGCCGTTTGCAATTCTTTATCTTGCAACAGAAGGCTTGTATGCGGAAATAGCTTCGTCAAGGTCGGGGCTTCCCGAAAAAATACAGTCGGAGTACAACATTATGATTGCGGGACCGAGCACGATTACAGCCTTGCTCAATTCGCTTTCAATGGGCTTTAAGACCGTTGCCATAAATGAAAAGGCAAACGAGGTTCGACAGCTTCTTTCGGCGATAAGAGGTCAGTATGAAAAATTTGACGGACTTCTTGAAGCTGCCAAGAAAAAAATTGACGCCGCAGGCAAGAGCATTGAAACGGCGCAGTTTAGAAATGTTCAAATCAATAAAAGACTTAAAAAGGTTGAAAGCCTTGAAAGCGGCGAGTCCGATGCGGTTTTGGGGCTTGATTCCGCTTTGTTTGACGATGATGACGAATAAATATTCGAAGGTGTGAAAATGTCAAAGCAGTTAAAGGTAATTGTTGAAAATTGTCCAAAAAATCACAAGTGTCCATCGGTCGATATTTGCCCTGTGGGTGCGTTATCGCAGGTCGGATTCAGTGCACCGACGGTTGATAACGGCAAGTGTATAAAATGCGGTAAATGTGCTCGCTTTTGCCCGAAAAAAGCCTTGGTTTTGGTCGATTAAAAACATAGTTTGTAATTGAGGAGATGTCGATTTGGCTGAGTGCTCATAAGGAAGTTTTGCTTCAAAACAACATCTTTTCGCACAATAATTCGTTAACCCCCGCAGATATGCGTCAGCATTATCTGTGGGGGTTGCCTTTTCTTGTATCAAAAATATATTATTTTGAAGTGCGTTGCAGTTTCGTAGTTATAAAAATTCTTTTATGCCGAAGCCGAGAAATGAAGCAAGGCTGTCGCCTTGCGAGGCTTTTTGGCAAAAGCATAATGGATTTTTATGCGAGAAACCAATACTTCCTTATGAACACTCAGCCTTTGGCATCTCTTTTTTTATTTTAATTTTATAAAAAGTCGGCGAATTCACAATTCCACAAATATTTCTTGATAAATTCTTGAACTTTTTATATAATAAAAATTGATACAAATGCAAAAACCGATTTTTATGAGAGGGTAAATTATGTACAATATTCTTGTTGTTGATGATGAAGCTCGTCAGAGAGAGGCGGTTATTAACAGTGTAGATTGGCAGAGGGCAGGCTTTAATGTTGTCGGCGACGCAGAAAACGGAATTGAAGCGTTGGAGCAGCTTGAAAAGCTTGAGCCGGACCTTATTTTGACGGATATTAAAATGCCGCTTATGACAGGACTTGAGCTTGCACGCAAGGCTCGGGAGGTTCGCCCTGCGACAAAATTTGTTATTTTAAGCGGATATGACGATTTTGAATACGCACAGGAAGCGTTCAAATACAATGTAATTCGCTATCTTTTGAAGCCTGTTTCGGCTCAGGAACTCGGGGACGAGCTTTTGAAAATCCGAGAGGAAATGGACTTGGAGTTTGAGCACCTGAAAAGCGGCGCTTCCGACGAAAATACGGCGTTGAGGCTTGAAAAGGCGGAGTTTTTGCTTCCGCTTTTGCTCGGAACGAGTGACGATAACTATCCCGACGAGGTGCTTATTCAGACGGCGAAAAGAATAGGAATTATAAAAAGCGACGACGAGTGCTGTACCGTTGTTGTGTCGAAATTCAAAAATTCACAGGATAAAAACGTAACCGAAAAGCACCATATCGATTTTGTAAATGCGATTGTCGGAAAATATGCGAATTGCGAAAGCTTTTTCGTAAACGGCAGAATTGTAACGCTTGTAACAAGCACCCCCGATGATATGTCTACAAAGCTTCGTATTCCCGTTATCGAAATTGTGCAGAGCGCAAAGAAGCTGCTTTCTCAAAAATGCACAATCGGTATCAGTCAGACGGTCGATAAGCCGTCAATGCTTGCTTTTGCCTGCTCGCAGGCTATCACGGCAAGGCGATACACCTCGGACGGTGCGGGCAATATTCGATACATCAACGACCAAGAGCCGAAAAGCACGTTTGAATATGAGGCGGTCGATAAATCCGTCGATAAGCTTGAGCAGCTGCTAAAGGTCGGAACGAAGCAGGAAATCAGCGATTACCTTGAGGAAATGCTTGACGGCAGGAGCAGGGGCGGCGTGGATTATCTTATCATTCAAATCCTTGCAACGGCGCACCGCTGCGTCAGCGTTTTGTCAGACGGGAATGCGTTGTCGGAGCTTTTTTCTTCTAATAATTTCATAACCTCCCGACTTTCGTTCGATTTTAATGAGAGATACAAAAAGGAGCTTATTTCTCTTTGTCTTGATGCGAGGGATATGATTTCACGCTCACAGAGGCACGAAACCGAGCTTATTTGCGACAAGGCGTTGCAGATTATCAACGATGAATATATGAACGAGGACTTGTCGCTTACGGATGCGAGTGAAAAATTGGGCGTAAGTCCGAACTATTTGAGCGCACTTATTAAGAAAACGAAGTCGCAAAACTTTGTGTCGCTTGTTACGGAACGCAGGATGAAAGCCGCAAGCGATTTGCTTTTATGTACGTCTATGAAAATATTTGAAATATCGCAAAAATGCGGCTACAGCGACCAGCATTATTTCAGCTATTGCTTCAAGCGATATTACGGTATGTCGCCGAATAAGTACAGAGAGGAGCATTTGGGGGCAGGCAATGTTTAAGTATAAGAAAACAAAATTGTCGGGACTTATCATTGCGGTAGTTGTCTGCGGAATACTCTTTTCGGTAATCGCTTCAACCGTGTTTTTCGGTATGTTCCACCAAAGACTTATGATAAATTCGGCGGCGGTATCGTCGAAGCAGACGGTGTCGCAGGCTGATATTGCGGTGTCGGGATATATGTCGTCGATAAAGCAAAAACTCAACAGTCTTTGCGCCGAGGCGAACAGCTGTGCGAGCGAAAACGAGCTTCAAAGCGTTCTGTCAACCTCGGCTCGGCTTGAGGACGATATTTACAGCGTTATGGTTTATGACGAGCGTGGGCGATTGCTCTTGTACGGCAACGAAACCGACGATAAGGTCAAGGATGGCGCAAAAGATATGCTTCTTGACAAGACGGAGCTTGTCTCGGCGTCAAGCGGCTTTACTGTAACAGACCCGCACGTAAACTCAATGTATAAGGACAAGTATCCGTGGGTTGTAACGATTGCGAGGCAGGAGTATTCGAGCCTTTTCAAGCAGCAGGTTTATGTTGCGATTGACTACAAATTTTCGCAAATTGCGACCTATATCGACAATATCAGCATAGGTCAGCGTGGCTATTGCTACATTATAAATTCAAAGGGCGATGTCATTTATCATCCACAGCAGCAGATGCTTTTTTCGGGTATAAAGAGCGAAAGCACGGATAAAATTTCAAGTATGACCGACGGCACGCACATTGAAAAGGACAATATTTATTGCCTTATGTCGATGAGCGAATGTAATTGGCGGATTGTCGGCGTGAGCTACAACGATGAGGTTACAAGGTCGGTAAGAGAGCAGCTGCTTCTCGGATTTTTGTTTGCGCTTTTGTTCAGTTTGCTTATTTCGCTTGTGATTTATTGGATACTGTCAAAGGCGGTTACAAGACCGGTAAGACGGCTTGTCGCTTCTATGCAGGAATTTGAAAAGCAGGCGGAGGCGTTCGAGTACAAGGCGGATATGAGTAACGTTGTCGAGTTCCAAACGCTGTCGGCTTCGTTTGAGCATATGGTCGGAATGATACAGTCGCTTGTGGAAAAGGTGCATAACGAGGAAATCATACTTCGTAAAACCGAGCTTAAAGCCTTGCAGGCGCAGATAAATCCGCATTTCCTTTATAATACGCTTGACTCAATTCAATGGATGTGCGAGCAGGACAACAGCAAGGATGCGGTTAAGATGGTCGGCGCACTTGCGAAGCTTTTCAGAATAAGCATAAGCCACGGTAACGAGTTTATCACGATAGGCGACGAATTAAAGCACGCAGAGAGCTATTTGATTATCCAAAGCTATCGGTATAAAAATCAATTTACCTATTCCTTTGATGTAGATGAAAATTTACTAAACTGTATGTGCAATAAAATCACCGTTCAGCCGTTTATCGAAAATGCGATTTATCACGGACTTGACCGAATGGTTGACGAGGGCGAAATCAAGATTACCGTTAAGCGGGACGGCGACGATATTTTGATTATTATTGCCGATAACGGACTCGGAATGACCGAGGAGCAATGCAAAAAAGTGCTTGAAAAGGGCAGGAGCGACTCGAAGGGAATCGGCGTTAAGAATGTTGACGACCGTTTGAAAATCTACTTCGGCGAGCGTTACGGCATTAAAATCGAAAGTGAGCTTGATGTCGGCACGACCGTTACAGTCAGAATTCCTATGATAGAGAAAGGACACGAAAATGAATATTAAAAAAATTCTTTTATCACTTTTTGTGTTGTGTTTCGCTATCGTATGCTTTATCGGCTGCACACACACCTCAACTCAGTCGGCTCACGGCAAGGTGGCGGTTATCACAAAGGGCAGCGACTCGGACTTTTGGAGCGATTTGAAAAGCGGAGCTGTTACTGCCGCAACCGAATATAACCTTGAGCTTACCGTCGAGGGACCCGACAACGAGTCGGACTGTGAGGCGCAAAACAAGCTTATCAGGAATGCAATTTCACGCAGGGTTGACGTGATTGTTCTGTCTGCGATTGACTATAATAACACCGCACCTGCCGTACAGGAGGCTGTTGACAGCGGAATAAGGGTCATTATGATAGACAGTAACGTCAATGTCAAAAACACGCAGTCCTTTATCGGCACGAACAATATTCAGGCAGGTAAAAAGGCAGGCGAAGCGGTTGAAAAGCTCTGTAAGGACAAGGAAAAAATATACATAGGCGTAGTGAGCTCGGGCGAAAACACCGAAAACAACAATGAACGTCAGCAGGGCTTTGCGGATTATATCGGAACGCTTGAAAACGCCGAAATCGTCAAAACGGTTTATGTGTCATCAGACCAAGATAATGCAACGACTGAGGCTAAAAGGCTTTTGACCGAGCACCCTGAAATCAATGCGGTTATCGGCTTTAACGAGTGGGCGACTCTCGGCGTGGGAATGGCAATATCCGAGCTTAATCTTGCTGATAATGTCTGCGGCGTCGGCTTTGACAGCAACGTTAAATGCGTCGGTATGCTTGAAACGGGCGAAATCGACACTCTTATCGTTCAAAATCCGTTTGCGATAGGCTATCTTGCGGTGTCTAATGCCGCAACGCTTATGTCGGGCAAGAGCATAGAGCCGTCGATTGAAACCTCCGTCTATGTTGTTGACCGCAGCAATATGTTTAACAAGGACGTGCAAAAGGTGCTTTTCAGCTTTGAATAACGTATCTACAAGCATTATATATATGAATAAAACCCCGATTTATTGACAACAATATCTCGGGGTTAAATTTTTACCATATTTATTCAGGATAATCATAAAATTTTATACATTTTGAATAAGATTTTACATTTTCTTTTTTGTTGACCGAATATATAATGAAGATGCTGAATGACTAAACGATAATTTTAAGGAGGTTATCTTTATGAAAAAGGTTAAAAAAGTATTGGCACTGCTTTTAGCAGTAGTAATGGTTGTCGGCTTTGCAGCTTGTGCATCCGATAAGGACAAGGAAGGTCCGAAGAACAAGGGCGAAATATCAGTATTCTATTACACATTCAGTGATGCGTATATTTCAACAGTTCGTTCTTCAATGGACAAAATCTTAAAGGATTCAGGCTACACCTACAACAACTATGATGCTAACGGCAATCAGACAACACAGACAGAGCAGGTTCAGACAGCTCTTGCGAAAGGCTCATCGTTGCTTATCGTAAACGTTGTTGACACAGGCTCAAACGACGCAGCACAGAACATTATCAATCTTGCTAAGGCAAAGAATGTTCCGGTTATTTTCTTCAACCGTTCGGTTGACCAGTCAGTTATCGAAAGCTATGACAAGTGCGTATTCGTAGGTACAGACTATGAGCAGGCAGGTCATATGCAGGGCAAGATGATCGGCGAATACCTTGTTAAGAATTACGACAAGCTCGACCTTAACAAGGACGGCAAAATCAGCTACGTAATGTTCAAGGGACAAGAGGGCAACATGGAGGCTATCGCTCGTACACAGTACGGTGTTGAGGATGCAAACGCAGTTCTTAAAGAAGCAGGTAAGCCCGAAATCGAGTTCTACGATGTAGCAAACAAGAACAAGTATCTTGTTGACCAGGACGGACTTTGGTCATCGGCAGCAGCTACAAACTATATGAGCACAGCTCTTGCACAGTACACAGAAGCTAATAAGAATATGATTGAGCTTGTTATCGCTAACAACGACGAAATGGCTCTCGGCGCAATCTCGGCTCTTCAGACAGCAGGCTATAACAAAGAGGGCGGCACATTTATTCCGGTATTCGGTGTTGACGCAACCGATGCAGCTAAATCTGCTATCAAGGCAGGCACAATGGTTGGTACAATCAAGCAGGATGCAGAGGGTATGGCAACCGCAATCACAACAATTATGAAGAATTTGCTTAACGGTACATCAACCTTTGACGGTATCGACAGCAAAAACGTAGTCGGCACATGGAGAGTTAACATTCCTTACTCTGCATTCACAGCAGACAGCGCCGAATAATCAATTCACGGCGTAAAGCAAACTCAACGGTTGGGGCTTCGTGCCCCAACCGTAAATCAATGCAGATAGGAGAGAAGGCTATGCAAAAAAACGTAAATATATCCGATGCTGCTGACAAAGACGTATTGTTAAAAATGGTTGATATAGAAAAGTCATTCCCCGGTGTCAAGGCTCTTGACCACGCTCAGCTCACGGTAAAGCGAGGCACGGTGCACGCTCTTATGGGCGAAAACGGAGCAGGTAAATCGACACTTATGAAATGCCTTTTCGGAGTTTACAGCAAGGACGGCGGTCACATTTACGTTGACGGCGAGGAGGTTAACTACAAAAACTCCAAGGAAGCCCTTGAAAACGGCGTTGCAATGGTGCATCAGGAATTAAATCAGGCACTCAAGCGTAATGTTATGGATAATATGTGGCTCGGAAGATTTCCACAGGTTTCGAAGTTTATTCCTTTTACAAGCGAAAAAAAGATGTACGACGAAACCATGAAGGTCTTTAAGGACCTTGAAATTCCCGTTGATCCCAAGACCGTAATGAGCACAATGTCCGTATCACAGAGACAGATGGTTGAAATCGCAAAGGCGGTTTCCTACAATTCGAAAATTATCGTTTTTGACGAGCCGACCTCATCGCTTACAGAGGAAGAGGTTGAGCATTTGTTCCGCATTATCAATATGCTTCGTGACAGAGGCTGCGGAATTGTATATATTTCTCACAAGATGGAGGAAATCCTCCGCATATCCGATGAAGTTACGATTATGCGTGACGGCAAATGGATAGCAACCAAGCCCGCAAGCGAGCTTACAATGAACGAGATAATCAAGCTTATGGTAGGCAGAGAGCTTACAAACCGCTATCCCGAAAAGGACAACGAAATCGGCGATGTTCTTCTGAAGGTTGAAAATCTCGGAGGCGAATACACAAACCTCACGGATGTATCCTTTGAAGCGAACAGAGGCGAAATCCTCGGCGTAGCAGGACTTGACGGCTCGGGCAGAACAGAGCTTTTGGAGCAGATATTCGGTATTACCACCAGAAGCACCGGAAAGATTTATCTTGACGGTAAAGAGGTTAAAAATAAAACTCCTCACGAATCAATTAAGAACGGCTTTGCTCTTTTGACAGAGGAAAGACGTGCAAACGGTATTTTCGGAATACTTAATATCAGAGAAAATACCACAATTTCAAGCTTGAAAAAATATCAGACGGGTCCGTTCCTCAACAAGAAAAAGATGAAGGACACGACAGAAGAATATATCAAGTCCTTGAGGGTAAAGACCCCCACTCAGGAAACAAAAATCAGCTCTTTGTCGGGCGGTAATCAGCAGAAGGTTATCCTTGCAAGATGGTTGCTTACCGATCCTACCGTACTTCTTTTGGACGAGCCGACAAGAGGTATCGACGTAGGCGCAAAGTATGAGATTTATCAGCTTATTCTCGAGCTTGCCAAAAAGGGAAAAACCGTAATTATGGTATCGTCCGAAATGCCCGAGCTTCTCGGTGTATGCGACAAAATTCTTGTTATGTCGGGCGGTAGGCTTTCGGGCGAGGTTGACGCAAAGACAACCTCGCAGGAAGAAATTATGACCCTTGCGGCAAAATATGTATGAGGAGGATTTAACTATGGCTTCGGAAAATGTTAAAAAAATGAAAAAGCCGTCAAAGGTTGCCCTTTGGATGAACAATTACAAAGAAGCAAGCCGTGACGACAAAAGAAGACTTATAACCGATTTGTTGTTCAACAACGCAATGTACATTATCATCGCAATAGCGGTCATCTTTATCGCAATTAAGGTGCCTGCGTTCTTGAGCGTATCGTCAATCGTAAATATCGTATCCCTTACGGCAGCAAAATTGCCGATAGCACTCGGTATCGCAGGCTGTATCGTACTTACGGGTACTGATATTTCGGCAGGTCGCTGCGTCGGTCTTACCGCCTGCGTTGCAGCCTCGCTTTTACAGATGACAAACTATGCAAACAAGATGTTCCCCGACCTCAAGACAATGCCCCTTATCGTCGTATTCCTTGCAGTTATCGCAATCGGCGCAGTTGTCGGCGTTGTAAACGGCTTCTTCGTTGCAAAGTTTAAGCTTCATCCGTTTATCGTTACCCTTTCTACACAGCTTATCGTATTCGGTACTGTTCTTATGTACCTTATGATAGGCGGCAACAACGGTCAGACTCTTTCGGGTCTTGACCCGTCCTACACAGACTTTATCACAGGCAAGCTCTTCACAATCGGCGGCGTAACAATTCCGAGATATGTTCTTTATTCGGTAATCCTCACAGCGATTATGTGGGTTATTTGGAACAAGACAAAGTTCGGTAAAAATATGTTCGCAGTCGGCTCAAACGAAGAGGCGGCAAGAGTTTCTGGCGTAAACGTATTTATGACAATACTTATGGTGTTCGTCCTTGCAGGCGTTATGTACGGTATCACAGGCTTTATCGAGGGTGCTCGTATCGCTTCATGCTCTGCAAACACAGGTCTTAACTACGAGTGTGACGCTATCGCAGCCTGCGTAATCGGCGGCGTATCATTTGTCGGCGGTACAGGTAAAATCAGCGGTATCGTAATCGGCGTTCTCCTTTTGCAGATTATCTTCGCAGGTCTTAACTTCCTCTCTGTATCGGCAAATATGCTTTACATCATCAAGGGTGTTATCATCCTTGTTGCTTGCGCTATCGATATGCGTAAATATCTTGCTCGCAGATAATAAAAGAATTATTCATAACCCTCCTCATCCCCTCTTGAAAGGCAGTGAAAAAAATGAACGATAACAACACAATAAATCTCAATACCGAAAGAAAGCCGGGCGGTCTTTACAGAAATATAAAGATGTCGGTCAAAACGGCGGACAGGTTGATTATAATAGGCGTTATCGTGCTCATCGCCTGTTTGATTTTCGCAGTAAATCATGCAGGCTTCACTGTCTCGTTCAATACCGACGGCGGCTCGCAGATTGAAAACCAAAAGGTTATGTACGGTCAGCTCGTCAGCGTTGAGGAAAATCCCGTAAAAGAGGGTTACACCTTTACAGGCTGGTACACGGACAAGGACTGTCAAAAGCCGTTCGATATTACTACCGATAAGGTCAGCGACAGTATGACGCTGTATTCGGGCTGGGAAAAGAAATAAACGCTAAATAAAAAATATTAAATCAAAGATGAAAGCTCAGCCTCAGGTTGAGCTTTTCGTCTTTCAAAAAGTGTAAAACCGTCTTGAAAACAGTCGAAAAATAGCTTAAACTATAAGTGTAAAATAAATTTACGCACGGAGAAGTGAAATGGGTAAGGATATTCAAAAAAAGACTGCTTACGACCTTGTAAAGCAGACTAAAAAAGAAAATTATTTGTTCTTAAACGAAAATTACGCACATCACGGTCAAACCGTACTGTTCGGCGACTCAATTACGGAAATATTTAACAGCTACGAGCTGTTCTACACCTTTTCAAAGGTTACGGGGCAGGCTGTTTATAACCGTGGAATAAGCGGCGATACAAGCGACAGACTTTTGGAAAGGCTCAAGTGCAACGCCTTGAACATTACGCCTAAAAATCTTGTAATTTTAATCGGAACAAACGATATAGGCAAGGATATTCCGAGCGAATACACCTTAAAAAATATACAGGATATTTTATCAGTAACGCACGAAGTGTGCCCGAGCACAAATATAATCTTGCAGGCGATTTACCCTGTGAATTCACGAATGTCGCTCACGGCAAGGCAGATGGTCGGCAAACGCAGTAACAAGAAAATATCGGCTATTAACGAGGAATTGCATAATATCGCAGTCGAAAACAAGGTGCATTGGCTCGACCTTACAAAGTACCTTTCGGACAAAAAGGGCAGGCTCGCAAAGGAGTATTGCTATGACGGCTTGCACCTCAACGCACAGGGCTTTAAGGTCGTAGCGGAAAAAATAATACCGCTGTTGAAATGATTTAACGAAGTGTTTTTCAGCTAAGATATATCAGATATAAAAAACAGAGGAGGTGGTGCCCGTGGGCATCGCCTCCTAATTATATTGGGTTTATGCTGAAATTTTTGAATATCGCTCGGAATTTAGGACTTCCGTCATGAGAGCATAGGGAGATAACTCTCCGCTTGCAACCATAGAGAACAGGCGAGGGGAACAACCGGAAACCAAAGCAACACCTTGTTCATTCTTTTTAACGGGCTGATTGCTGTTTCTGCTTGCCACATTCCAAAAGACAAGCTGAGGCAGCTTGTACCCATGCTTTGCAAATCTGCGTTTTGCGTTTTCAAAGTTTGACAGAGCTGCGTTTTGAACACAAGAGTTGAACTCCATATCCGAAATCAAATATAAGGTCTCGGGAAGCTCCTCCTGCGGAACATTGTTGCGCACAGCCGCATCTAAAATCAGATTAAAGACTGCTTCCACATTCGTATCCGCCACCTCGTTGAAGGTGCACAGATACTCCAGCCTCTCGATAAAGGTTTTGCCTTTTATCTCGATAAGCTGCGGTCGGGAAGAAAACTCGATAAAATGGTTATGAAAGATGCCGGTATTACGCTCTCCGAAATACAACCCCAAAGACAGCGCAACGGCTGCGGGAAGCGCATTGTTATAGTAGTACATAGAGCCCGAGGTATCCACCACCGCCAAGGCATTTCTGTTATCGCAGAAATCGGGGAGTGCCTCCCAAGAGGCATTGAGTGCGGCTTTTTCTCCTACCGTCAGTTGGGTGTTAAAGTCCCAATCGCTTGCATTAAGAGCAGCTCTGACAATTTCATAGGGTGCAAGGGTGTCTGCGTGCAGCTGCTTTTCGCCGTTGCTTACAGCCTCTAAAAATGCATTGTAGCGGTCGCCGTCATTTCTCAAAAACGCCTTTCGGTATTTGAACATTGCCTTTGAGGGCTGCTTTGAGTAGTCAAAAGAGTAGTCCCTCTCACGCAGATTATTTTCTATGATACGAAGCTTCTTTCTCAGCCCCACAAGAGTCTTGCGATATTCCGAATCGGACATTCCGAGATAATGGGCAATACGCTTCGCCCTACGAACCGCCTCTTTGTTTGATGTGTTTACAGACGGAAGCCATTTGGCAAGTAAGGACACCTCTGCATCAGGCGCAAGGTCGGACTCCAGCTGCTTGCGGATAACACGCAAAGCGTCATTTTCACAGGCTGTGCCGAGCAAAGACACAAGATCGTCATAACGTCCGAACTCGGGGATGAGCTCAATGTTTTTGCGCAGAGATTCAGCTCTGTTTTCAGCCAGCCAGTTGAGGATAACACGGAACACACGGCGTTCGCCGAGTCCGCCACGAGCATCACGTCCGAAGAACAAGATTTTCATGGCAATATCCGCATTTTCCGTATATGCACGGACAAAGCGTCTGATGATTTCCTGATCGTCGGCAGCCCTCATTGCACCGATTGTTGCGAACAAATCCAAGCAATCGGACATTGTGCTTGCGTTTGTAACTGCGCCGTTTTCTGTGTAGGCGATATTAGTTTCATTTTTCAAATGGTTCAACATTTCAATTCCTCCAATCAGACGGCGCAGGAGTTATTTTTACTCGGACGCCTTGAAATTATAAATAGGCTTTAGTATCTCGATAACATCGACAGACTCTTTGATAACACCGATAATGTCCTCAAGCGACTTGTATGCCATCGGCGCTTCGTCAATGGTGGACTCATTTACCGAGGTCGTGTATATACCCTCCATCGTCTTTTTATATGCTTCTAAATCCAACGTTTCTCTTGCCATTGTACGAGACATAAGGCGACCTGCTCCGTGCGGTGCAGAGAAATTCCATTCGGGATTTCCTTTGCCACGAGCCAACACGCTACCGTCCCGCATATTGATAGGAATTAAGACAAGCTCTCCGTCATGAGCCGCAATAGAGCCCTTGCGAAGAATCATTTCTTTTGTGTCAATATAGTTGTGAATGGTGTGGAACGAAGAGAGCGCAGTCATTCCTGTCTTTTCCAAAATGATTTCCGCCATTTTTTCACGGCTACGTCTTGCAAATCGCTGACAGATTTCTACATCGTGGAGATAGTCCTCTAAGTATGTGCCGTACAGATAGCAAAGGTCTGCGGGAATTGTCGGCTCCTTTGCTTCCCATTCCTTTTCCATTGCCTTCAATGCATTCTGAATTTCATTCCTGCGACCCTGCTCCTTATATGTACGGATCAGCTCATCACGACGCTCGAAATAATCCGCCTTACCGGCATTCAAGTCGATTGCTAAGGACTGATAAAGCTCCGCTACCTGCTTTCCGAGGTTACGGCTGCCGGAATGGATAACCAAATACTTTGTGCCGTCGGAAGCCGCATCAATTTCGATAAAATGGTTTCCTCCGCCAAGCGTACCGAGACTTCTCTCCAATCGCTTCGATTGCTTCAAATTCCTGTAGCAGCGAAGGCAGGTCAGGTCAAAACGCTCCATACGTCCCTCCCAAACATCTCTTCCGCTTGGTATATAATGAGCAGCGGCGTCAACCTTTTCAAAATCAATATCCACCTTACCAAGCTCCACCGTGTACATTCCGCAGCCTATATCAACTCCGACGATATTAGGCACCGCTTTATCGGTGATTGTCATTGTAGTACCGATAGTGCAGCCCTTGCCGGCATGTACATCGGGCATAATACGTATTTGTGAGCCTGCTGTAAACTCATGGTCACACATTCTGCGAATCTGTTCGATAGCCTCATCCTCTACGACGGTTGCGTAACAGATAGCTGTATTTACCTTTCCCTTGATTTCAATCATTGTGCCACTCCTTCCGTTTTAGTTACAAGGCATCCTCGGGATGCGAGCCCGAAAAAGTGTGAGACGGTGCCAAGCTTTCCTGTCTCGACAGGTGTCGACTCCGTTAGAAAAAACCACATCATTGCTGTAGATGCCTTTTCAAGATGCAGCCTTTCGGCAAACCGTTGCTCCTACTCAAAGAGAGGTGCATAACCATCGTCTTTTTGGTTGCTGTATGCATCTTTTACAAACAAGGTACATTCTTTAAGATAGCTTCAAGGATTTTTAGTCCTTTGCTAATAATCCGAGTATTTGCTGTAAGTACCTTTAGTAAGAAGCAGCTGTTTGTTCATCTGCACCTTACACCCATATTATACATTTCGAGCGTGGGTGCTTCACGGAAAAAAAGCTGCGAACTCACTTGAGTTCACAGCTTTTTTGAGAAATCAGTCGTTCTTTTATTAAATTCACAAAGCTTTGTGGCTCCAAAGCCTTAACGCACGGTCCGAAAGACAGCACACGAATTACAATTTCAGTCTCATCACTTTCGTAATATTTCAGGTGTAGGATATACCTGCCATCGTCTGTGCGTTCCGCCTGCTTTTCAAAATGAGCAAAGTGCAGCATGGCTCTTTCCAACGCATTACGCTCATCTGTTATCAATAGGGTCAGCTCCTTTTGACGTTCTACCCAAGGCTTCTCGCACCACCGTCCATTCCCGTTATAAAAGTCGCAGCTTACGACTCTTCCGAGATTAAAATGCTTAAATTTGCTCCCCGTCGCCAATATGCGAAGCTTGTCATCCTTTACCGAATACTCAAAGCCCGTGGGATAAAAGCGAACTTGCACCTCTTTACCGTTGCGGTTTACCATAGTAATTTGAACAGGGCGGTTACTGCGAATGGCGGAAATCAGCAGCCTGAAATGCCTTATGTAATCCTCGTTTTCATAAGGATCGCCGTCGCTGTATTGGTCGTAGATTTTATAATCGTCCCTTGTAAACAGCGGCTCCACATCATCAAGCTCGGGGAACTTGACGCCGAACAGCTTAACACGGGGGTCTTCAGAAATTGCCTTCAACCATCTCTTTTCAAGGTTGGTCAAGGGCATTGTGGGCTTGTGCTGCAGGACAGGGGAAAGGTCCTCATTGAGCAACGGCCATTTTCCGGATTTCAGCGACGGAAGAATGGTCAGAACACTTTCGGAAAACGCCTCTTCCATAACACAACGCTGTAAATCCTCCTCGGTTGTCTCCGCATTGAACGCCGCTTCAATAATCTTTGCAACCGTATTGTAGTAGACAGAGTATAACTCACTGAATATCATTGTGCATCACCTCCGTCAATGCCGTACATTCGGTACATTTCCTGAATATCGGCCTTGAATTTATTCTCCGCATTCCGATTTGAGAAATTCATTTTTGTAATACGAGAGATAAACGTTCGAATCCATGGAAGCATTTCCGTCGAGTCAAATACCTCCGCAACATATCGGTAACGGTTGTCATCTATTTTTTCAACACGTCCACAGCGTTTTTCTCTTTCCAGACGGCGAACAATAAATTGCTCATCATCTTCAATCCTTATCTCAAACTCAACATGCTCCACACGCTTGACATTCCACTTGCAGTTTACGCCCCACATATGATTTTCAGCCTTAGCAAGTGCGGCACGCAAGGCGTCGAACTTTTCGCAAGTCTCATCTTCAATTCTGACATTTGACATATAGTCCAAGCGATAGGAATTCAGCCGATTAGCCTTTTCGTGATATGCCAAAAGGTTCTGCCTTCCGTTTTGAGCGCTTATGTAAATTTTGAGTGGAACTAAGCGAATTGTTTTTGCTTCTTTTGAATGCTTCCCCAAATTATCAACGGTAATGTACCGATGACTGCGAATGGCGTCAAACAGCGCAGCCGTTACTTCGCTGTCCATTGCCGATGTTATGTAGTGATGCTTAAAGGAAAACAGCTCAGGCTGCTCTTGCTGCTTGTCCTGCAAGAACGAGCCGATAACGCCGCACGGAGCTACCTCGCTGAAAAAATCAATGATATCCGATAAGGAAGAAATATCTGTGTCGGCACTTCTGCTATACAGCACCCTTCGCCCTTCCTTTTCAATTTGAATAATGCCCTCGTCGGCGTATTCCTTCAGCTTTTTTCTCAGCGTTGACTCATCAAAGGTTATGGAGGAGGACAAAAGCTCGTCGATAGCTTCAATTAACTCTGCAAGGGTTTTCTTTATTTCAGGCTTATAAAGAATATCAAAAATTGCAAAATGCAGCGTAATATCTCCGTCCGTGAAGCTCTTAGCCTTCCACGCCTTATAGAGAGGATTTTTTCGGGTTACTCGACTGTCAACCGATAAGAAAACATTTTTTCCCTCCGGCGTTTGAGCAAACCGCATGTAATCCCCCAACCAGCTTTCAAGCCTGCGGCGCTCGTCATCATAGGAGCGTGCACTTTTAGCGTCATATTCCGTTCTGCTCTTAAAGCCATACACATAAAACTCACGCATATAAGCTCTGACCCTTTCAAAGCTTTTAATAAGCTCATTATAAGCCATATGGACACACTCCTTTCGTAATAATCTATTGTATGCTTTTATTCATCTCAATTCACGGAAAAAAGATTGCGAAGTATTGTTGTTGCACAAAAGCTTTAATTTCCTGTTACGCTGCTTTTGTAGTCCTCGCCCACTTTAGTATTTAAATACAGAAAATTTCTTAGTTCCATTTGATTGTTCACCTTAATGTTTCTTTTTGTAGCCACTTGGTTTCGTCTGGTGTTATCACGAGAATATCAACAGAACCTCCTACAGTTTCTACAACGTTTTTGAAATGCATAGTTTGGATTGTTGTTTCTACCGCATAACGTGCGAAATCTACAGCATCTTGCAGCGTAAAGTATCCCCACAATATTTCCTCAAACGGCAAATCTATATAATTTTCACCATTTGTTTTAACAGCTACATTTTGCACTAAACGAGTGAGAGTATATGTTTCTCCATCCCAAGAAGCCCCCTGTGCAGATGTATCAATTTGTTCAATTATCTTGCTCTTTACATTTACTTTGTAAAGCAATTGCTGTTTCCCAAATTCATCCTCATCATATCCAGCCACAATAAAGTGAGTGTCAGGTATCTGCGACAATCCATTGAAATAATCCACTATAATTTGCGGCATATCAGCAACTCTACAATCTGTACAAATTCGCTCACGAATCATTTCTTGAATGAATCCTGTTATTGGCTTTCCCAATAAGGAAGCATCTCCACAGGTTGATATTCCTGCCTTATTGGGACAAATAAATGTTTTATCAGTCGAGTTAGTTGTATGAATACCGATACGCTGAATAAGTTTATCTCCTACTGATTGTGTATTAGTATATGTTGTTCGGCGATCACTGGCAAGTACAATACCCTCATTGACATGAACTGCAATTAAAAACGACATTAACTTTGCCTCCTTTTTTGTACTATTTTACAAACCCCTTATAGCTTCCAAACCCCAGCATATAAACCGCCATCGCAATTGCCAAATCTTCCGATTCAACATTTTGTTCACTTGCCATAGCTCTCAGTTCATCAATAACAGTATCATGTGGAACGATTGTACCATCAAGTTCTTTCACTGCTTTTTCAATAACGGATGGTAGTACCATACACATTTGATAGAAAGCATCATCTTGTCCGGTGACAAGGGCATAGAACTGGTCAAGGCTAACTCTGCGTATCAGCTTATGTCCCACTTTCTTTTTATCAACGGTGGTTTCCCACTTGATATTTTGTGATCGTTGAGCTATCGCTTCTACCAAGAAACAAGCACAGTCATCATCATTAAGAAGTTGATTTTGCATTTTAATAAAAGTTTTGCCAGCAGAAGCGGAATTCATTGTGTTATGCTTGTTTTTCATTTCCACATAAACGGTGTGAACATTTCCTGCATCCGGAATAGGAATGCCATCAGCATTTTCATAGATTACATCCCAACCACCTTCTTCTCCATTTGGTGGAACATGGCAGTTCTTTATGTACTGAAAAATGCGTTGATGAAAATACCCTATGTCATTGTTGTTGGACTTGTCTCTTTGTCTAAAAATTTCATTGCTTATAATTTCGTCCCAACTTGATTGATAAACGGTCTTATCAAAAATCAACTTAATCGGGTCAATAATGTTTTTGTTGAACCTTTTCAAATCAAAAGATTCAAGCTTCTCTCCGTATTTTCCAATAGTTGATTTTACGTGGTCTGTGAAGTCCTCTTCACTTATAAAAGTTAAATTCCACATCATAAATTCTCCAATGCTTCTCTTATTTTTACTGCAATTTCATACGCTAAATTAACTGGCACAGCATTTCCAACTTGTTTATATTGAGAGCCTACACTGCCACAGAATTGCCAATCATCAGGAAAACTCTGACATCTTGCATTTTCTCGGATTGTAAAAGGACGGGGCTCCAATGGGTGACAGCGGTCAGTTTGCTTTTGACTTGGAGAAGTCAGCACTGTAAGAGAAGGTTCATCAAGGCTCAGCCTTCTTAATATACCTGTTCTGCCGCCCTCCATATACCAACAACTCTTCATATATTCTTTTGCAATATCTTCAGGTATATCTTTCCAATATCCTCCCGGAGGAACAAGCTCAAAAATCTTTCTCTTATAATCAGAGTATGGTGTTCCATCACTTTTGGGACAATCAAGAAGAATATCACGTAAAACAGGTTTATACTTATGTGGAGCTGGGAACTCAAAAGAAATTTGATTCAACAAGTCGTTACGAATACCAATGGTAATCAAACGTTCTCTCTTTTGGGCAACCCCATAGTCCCAAGCATTCAATACTTTTTTCTGAATGGTGTATCCGGTATTCTCAAAAATATCTGTAATTGTTTTGTATGTGCGACCTTTATCGTGTGTAAGAAGTCCTTTTACGTTTTCGAACAAGAACATTTTCGGTTGCAACTGTTCTAAGAACTTTGCATAATGATAAAATAATGTTCCACGAGCATCTTCAAGCCCCAATCTTTTTCCGGCGTATGAAAATGATTGGCAAGGTGCGCCACCAGACAGTAAATCGAGTTCTCCTTTTTGCAATCCGAAATATTCTTGCAAATCAAGGCAAGAAATATTTGCGATATCATCATTAATAACACGCCATTCGGGACGATTACACTTTAATGTATCAGCAGCGTCTTTATCAAATTCAATTAAACCCAATGTATTGAACCCTGCTTTTTCTATACCAAGAGCGAGTCCTCCAGCTCCAGCAAAGAGTTCAATAGTTGAAAAAATTTTTTGTTTAACGGATTTAGAGTCATCTGTAAATTCCATTATATCACCAATATTGCATTGCAAGGCAATACAAATTTTTTCTATACTTTCAATAGAGACGGTTTCATTTTTACCCATTCGAGCCATTACATTAAAGCTCACTCCTGCCGATTCTTTTAACTCGGTTTTATTCATATTGCGATCAATAAGCAGTTTCCAAAGATTATTATAACAAACAGCCACAATTAGCCTCCATTTCACTAGATAAAACACAACAATGGTTTGTTATATTATAGCATATAATCGGTAGAAAAACAAGTGTTGCTCACGATATCGTTAGATAATCTCATCTGATATAAATCGGCAGGGATTGCCACTACGTGTGTCAGCGGTTGTTCTCTTATCAATAAATGTATGCAACGACGGCAGGGATTGTTCCCTGCCGATGTTGATTTCTTAAAAGTTGATATTATCCCATTTTTATTGACACAAGTTATAATTATCGTGTAAAATAATATCATGAATATCATTTATAAGGATGTGTGTTAATGGCAAAAAAAATAACAGCAGTTTTGTTAGCATTATGTATGACAATTTCACTCCTGCCAATGTTCGTTCAGGCGGCATCAAAGCCTGATATTCAGGTAGGCGATTATATTAAAATGGGTACATATAACAATGCTTCGATTCTCTGGCGCTGTGTAAGCATTGACGATAACGGTCCGCTTATGCTTGCAGACAGAATTGTTGACACTCTTGCATATGATGCCAAAACAAATGACAATAGCAATTCAAAATCGCACAGCAGAAGCTATAAGCGTGATGATTACGGCTCAAATTATTGGAAAGACAGTAATATGCGCTCATGGCTTAATTCCACCGCTTCAGCAGGAAAGGTTGATTGGCTTTGCGGAAATCCGCCGAAAGACGGATATGTCAGCGGAACAAGTGCTTATAACAACAAAGCCGGCTTCTTGAATGAGTTTACAAAGTCTGAAATTGCTGCTATGAAAACCGTTACTCAGCGTTCTCTTGTTTCTCACCCCGAATACAATAAAGGTATTGTCGAGGGTGATGCAAATTCAGATTTGTACTACTACACAGACATTTCAGATGCGGTAGCAAATTATGACAATGCATATTTTGAAACCACAACCGAAAAAGTATTTCTTCTTGATGTAAAGCAAGCAAATGCTGTTTGGAAAAATCTCAAAAGCTATTATGTTGCATATAACAATGACGGCATGGCATGGCCTTATTGGCTTCGCACTCCCGTAACCGACTGTAATCATGATATGCGATATATCAGCTCAAACGGCGAGGTAGGCAGATATGCTCCGTGGTATTCCGATTTGGGTGTGCGACCTGCGTTTTACCTCGATTCCGAATATTTTGTTGCTACCTCCGGTACCGGCTCACAGAGCAATCCTTATATCGGCTCTGCTCCCAACAAGCAGGAAAATGACTATTCAATTTCCGAGCCTGCCGAAGATGCAAATCCTGATTGGAATGTCAGCACCGAGCAAAGTATTCAGCTTACTCTCGGTCCGTGGTACTCAAAAGACGGAAAATACTCTAATCCAACAATTCCTGTTTATACTATTCAAAAAACACGCAGTGATACAGAAAATATGGTTGTTGTCATTTGCGGCGAGGGATACACAAAAAGTCAGCAGGGTAAATTCATCAATGATGTCAAACGACTTTGGCAGGATGCAATGAAATATGAACCGTATCGCAGTTATGCCGACAGGTTTAATGTTTACGCCCTTTGCACAGCTTCCGAATCAACTTTTGACAATGGAGGAAGCACATTCTTTGATGTTATAGTTGACAAATATAATTCACCTGCTATTTCCAATAACCTCCATGGAAGTCAGTGGAAAAATCATATTTTTGAGAGATGTATCGGTCCTGAATTTATCGAGAAAATTCACGATGCACATATCAAAAAAACAACCGACCCAAACACAATCCCGATGAAGCCAAACGGTGAATGGAACGAATACGAACCGTATTATTATGTTCACGATTACATTGCACAGTTTGCTATGGTTGTAAATACAAAATCCGATTTCGGCGGTGCGTATAACAACCGTGAATACGGCTTCCATTATTTTATTTCGTCATCAGACAGCTACCGTGCGTCAAAAACTTTTGCCCACGAGTTTGGACATAGCTTGCTCGGCCTTGGCGATGAATACGGTAACGGATATTTGCTTGAGGATAAGGAACTTAAATCGCTCAACCTTTCCTCAGTAGAAGACCCCTTAAAGATTAAATGGAATCAGCTTTTAGGCTTTAGAAACACTTATACCTGCCGTAACGCTTATGGTTCAAAAATGCTTGTGTCAAGCTATGAGTGTATAATGAGAGATACAAACTATCAATTCTGCGAGGTTTGTCGTTTGCAAGGCTACAAGCGAATGTCACAGCTTGTTAAAGATGCGGATTTATATGTTGCACCGCCTGAAGTTAAAGAATATACCGGTGCTTATTCAAAACCGTCTGATTTTACCGACCTCGAGGTTAGCTCATACTATAATTACACCTACAATCGCAATGACAGGCTTTTAAGCGGTAACAGTAAAAACAGATTTAATACTAATATGAGCGGTAAGGAAATTGAACTTCGCACCGTCATTCAAAATATTTCAGATAAGCAAGCACGGCAGTTAAAATTCAAAATGTGGATTAAACATTCCGACGGAAGCGTAGCAACTGACTCATCGGGCAATCCGCTTCAAACGATAAAGACCTTTGACATTCCGGCTTGGAATGACAAGGCGAATTTCTGGCCGATCGGTGCATTGGACCACATCAAAAGCGATTTTAATTCAGGCTTAAAAAGCTGTTCTCTTATTTATCAAATTCCGTCTGATGCACAGCTTATGAACGGGGACACCGTAGCTTTTCAAGTGACTGACGAAAACGGTACTGTCTTGGCTGATGATAATACGGAAACACAGCGTTATACAACTGTTTCACTCCAATATAAATTGGAAGACGGCTCTGAAATTCCAAACACCGCCGGCGGAACATTCACTGTTCCTTATGGCACAAAGCTCAATTTAACACCGCCGAAATCACTTTATGGTTACGACTTTGTAAAGGCTGACGGCTTAAACACACCTATCGTTTCCGACGGTACTGTTATTACATATTATTATAAAAACAAAACCGTTCCCGAAAAACCCGCACCTGTAATTAACACAATTTCACTTTCGCTTGAAAGTAGTATAACAATGAATTTCAAGGTGCTTAAAGATAGCGTTTCGTCTTTTGATGATTTCTATGTAACTGCTAAATTTGGCGAAAAAGAAGAAAAAATTACCGAATATAAGCAGAGCGGAAATTACTTTGTTTTCTCATATAAAGGCATCAATCCGCAGCTTATGAATGATGAGATAACAGCCGTTTTACACGCTAAAAACGGAAATAAGGAATATACAAGTCCTCAAAAGGTGATGAGCGTTAAAGAGTATGCTTATACTATGCTTGACAGATACAGTGCCGAGGAACATTCAAAGCTTCGCACTTTACTTGTGGATTTGCTGAACTATGGTGCAATGGCACAGAAATATGTTGGGTATAAAACAGATAATCTTGTTAATTCCGACCTTACCGATACTCAAAAAAGTTGGGCGAGTAAGAATACAGAGGATTTTAAGAATATCAGAGATTTTAATTACAAAACCATAAGCAATCCTTCTGTGCAGTGGAATGCCTGCGGTTTGGTGCTTAACAATTCAATTATGGTCAGAGCGAAGTTTTCGGCAAAAGACATTGAAAACAAGACCGTTGAATTTGCTTTCAGAAACACAAAATTCATCTATGACAAAAATGATTTTGTGAATAACGGCGATGGCACATATTATGTTTATTGCAATGAACTTTTTGCTCATGAGTTGAGTAATGAAATTCTTATCACGGTTTGTGAAAATGGCGTTCCTTGCAGTAATACAATGCGTTTCAGCGTTGAATCTTATGCAAGTACCGTTCAGCAGTCAAGTGAATATAAAGGCACGGCTCTTGATGATTTAACGCAAGCCATGATGCGTTATGGAAAATCAGCTGTTGCTTATAGAACTTAAAAGGAGAAAAAGAAATGAAAGAAAAATATTCAGCTCCGTCTTTTGAAGTAGTGGAGTTTTGTGCGACTGATATTATCACTGTCAGCAGTGAGCCAACTACTTTTGTAGATGTAACAGGACCAATCGAGCTTCCCGATCTTTAATATGTAAGATACAAAGCTGTTGCATGTGGATTAAATCCGTTTTATACATTGAAAAGAAATTTTCGGCTAAAGCGTTGTCATAAGGATTACCACGCCTTGACATTGACAGCGTTATACCGTATGATTGTATTAGAGTGAATTATGCATTGGCTGAACAATCCGAAAAATATCATAGTGGCGACATCAACCGTAACGAATATGATAAGTGGCGCTACAATTATCCGAAGTATGATGAAACTTCCGGTTTTGTAAAAGTGCCGTCACAGAATTTCAGCGACGCTATGGTTGAAGCGTTTAAGGATAAGTTAAAAGACTAAACATAATTTAGGGGTAAATAAATGACTGATATAGAACTATTACGTCCGTTAAATCACGTCGGAACTAATACGATAAAAACCGCAAGGTTAATTTTAAGGCGTTTTCAATTAAACGATAGTGTCGATATGTTTAAGTGGGCAAGTAATCCTGATGTGGTAAAATATCTTTCTTATGAGCCGCACAAAACGATAAATGAAACAAAGACCGTCCTGAAAAGCTGGATAAAGAATTACAACAAAACGACAACTTATAACTGGGCTATTGAATTTCAAGGAGTTGTTATCGGAAATATTGCTGTAGTTACTCAAGACGACGAATGTTTTACCTGTCATCTCGGATGGCAAATTGATAAGCCATATTGGAATAAAGGAATAATGACAGAAGCGGCAAGTGCAGTAGTGAATTATTTGTTTGATGAAGTACATTATGACAGAATTACATCCGGTTGCGATACACGAAATATCGGTTCAAGTAAGGTTATGCAAAAGATAGGTATGACTCTTGAGGGAACATTCAGAAGGTACTGCTATCAAAAAGACGGAAGCATCGGGGATAAATTCTATTATGCTATACTCGAATCAGACCGATATTAACAACATGGGAACTCAGCGATGCTATGGTCGAAGCGTTTAAGGATAAGTTAAAATAATTGCCAACAACAAAAACCCCGTACTGACTTTAATCCGTCAGTACGGGGGTTAATGTTAATATGGTATTTTTGCGAGCCACAAGATATTACTTTTTACTCACAAACCACTCGATACACACGATAAAGGGTACCGAGCAGAATCTTATCAAAATCTTATCAACGGGCTCTTTGAAAACCTTGAAACCCTTGATATTACTGGGGCTTCAGACTTTTTCAATTTACTCCCACTCGACAAAGCCTAATCAATTTTGCTTAGAGATTATTCTCTGTCATATTCGTGGCGCTTTTGATTATTTGATGTATCCATATTATCCTGCCTATATGGGCTAATGTTATCAGTTTGTTATCGGGGTTGATAACACTTACCCTGTAGCTATGGATAATAGCAATCTATACCACTTCAAATTATAAGCGTTTTTGCTTAGAAAAGCAAGAGATTTTGTATTATTATCAAACATATAGGCGTAGGTGGTTCATTCAGGAATTAATACATCTCCATCGGAGATTGTTGCCTTAAATACCGAAATTGCACCTGCAATGGTATTACCTCTGGTCTTATCAATTTCGCCTTCATAGGAAATCTGTACTGTATCACCAACCTTGACAATTCCATAATCTACATAACGGGAGATGCGAAGGTCATTTAGCAGAACCTTGTAGGTGATACCGTCTGTCGGATTCTTGCACAGGATAGAATCATCCACCACGATATATTCTTCTGTAATCTCAATGATTGTACCGGCTACCGAGTTTCTGTACGGTTCATACTCTACTTCAGTGGAATTCTCTTTCGCATAATGGATAATCCTGCTTGCAGCATCCTCGCCGATGTTGAATAGATACTGCCAATTAAATGCGTTTGTCCACAGATAGCCGTCTTCCGTCACATACAGAGCAACTTTGTAAACACCAAGAGCTTCGGAAGTAATCGTAAAACTGAGGTAACTTCTGTCACCAGCCGTCCATGTTTGATCTTCAACGAAAGGGGCGTTCCTACATTCGGACAGAACTTCCCACACATAATCGTCACTGCTCAATGCAAAACGTTTGCTATCAGGAGTATTGTCTCCCTCAGAAAAGCGCTGAAGCTCCACGACCTCGGACAGATTTACTGCATCCATAAGCTCACCAAGGGTGTTCGGAGGAGCATACTCATCATTTTGAAAGACATAATAACTGTCCTCCATCTTTACGGCTATAAACTGACTTTGAGCAATATCCTTCAATGCATATGCTTCAAACTCGGCAGAATATTTTTTTCCATTATTGACTTCATCATATCCAACCACAGTGTAGTTGCCAATACTCTCGCCAATCCATGTTTCTGATACCGCACGGCCTTTTCCATGATACTCAATACCGTCAATTTTGACATTTCTATATTTTTCATATACAGTCTGATACTCCCACGGCCATACAATTGCAGATTCGCTGGCTCGGATAGAAAAGTCCTTGTATCTGCCGTCGGTTCCCTCCGGTGTTACATTTTCCCGAAATAGCGATGGGAGGATTGCTGCCCCTGCAATTACAAGCACTGCAAAGCATGCTGCCAAGGAACCCCATTTTAACCAATGTTTCTTATTTTTCGTCTTGCACTTAGCTGCGCCGGCGACAAGATCGTCATCAATTTGCCCGATGGCATTTGCGATTCTCGGTGTTTTCATATTTCAACGCCCTCCTTAATCAAGTAATCTTTTAGCTTGTTTCGGGTGTAGAACAACATATTTTTGACCTTACTCTCAGTAAAAGAATAGCGCTTTGCAATCTCCCTTATAGAATCGAAATAAAAATACTTGCGGATGAAGACATTTCTGACATATTCCTCCTGACTGCGAAGAAACGTACTGATCAGCTCACCTACATCCTCGTCGCTCACATCGGGGGCATATCGTTCATCCGGCAATACTGCCGCAAGCTCGTCCAAGGATAAAATGATCTCCGCTGACCGTTTCTTTCGCTTCATAAACTCCAGTCGCTTCAAAGAGAGATTTCGTGCAATCTTGCAGATAAAGGGCATGAAATTGTGCGGTCTTGTAGGCGGAATGGTGTTCCACACACTCACATAAGTATCATTAACGCATTCCTCAGAATCTTCGTGATTATTTAGAATGTTATAGGCAATACTGTGGCAAAGTTTTCCGTACTTTGCATCCGTCTCCTTGATCGCCTGCTCATCTCTATTAAAATAGAGTTCTATGATTCTCAGATCATCCATGTTGTTCACCTCCCTCATTTGACCTAAAAGCGCTTTCACCTATTAAGTACGTTTTTTGAGGCGATGGTCTTAAAAAATAACTCTTTTAGAACTATACCATAAATCTTTGATTTCTCGGTCATATACATAAAAACGGCGGCGAGGAAAACCTTGCCGCCGCTCTGGCTTAACTGTAAATTAGTTCTGCATATACAATCGGCAAAAGCCCAGTAAAATAAGGCTTTTTCACGAGTGTGAAATTATTCCCACTCGCTCCCTGAAAATCAATCTTAAACACATTTGTTTATGAAATTTATCAGAGAGTATTTATATTATTTGAATTATCGGTAAAGCATACGCTATCCGATTTTTTGTTGCCATTCTGTTGCCAAAAGTTTAGAAATGGAAATTAGTAATTCCGTCAACGGAAATGCCTTTTTTATTATCAAATACTATTGCCACACTATGCTCTGCTCTGGTGATACCAACATAGAATTTCGATTTGCTTTGCGGCTTCATTTCTTTTTTATGATCCAATATCCAATCAAGCATCTTTGATGTCGGATAAATCAATACTCTTTGAAAAGTTAATCCTTTTGATTCTCCAAGATTTATTGCGGGATATGTAGAATTTACAGATGTCTTTCTAGTATCTCTTAACTGCATAGGTTGATAAGTTGATAAGTAAGCATCTACATCCGACGGTGATACAAAGAATACTCCATCGTGTCCTGTCGGTTCGTGTTCTACATATTCGCATGGCTTAAAATTACTATAAATTGAATTTGCAAATTTACATATTGATTTATTGTTTCGATAAGTCTTATTAAGTGTTGTTTCATCTATATCGACCGAAAACTCTGAACACTCTTGTTTAATAAACTCTTTTATGTTGCCATCTGTATATTTTTTGTATTTAGCTTCATCGTGGGTGTGATATGTCACTTGTCTCGGATCTCCAACCAGCAAAACATCGGAATTTAAAGAAAATAAGCACTTGATTATTTCTAAATCATATCCAGCCATATCTTGAATTTCGTCAACAAATATATAAGAGTATATTTTGCCAATTCGTTTAACAACCATTCCGCCTGTTAATTCATTTGCCTTGACAACAAATTTAGCAAGCTTATCAGAATATATCAATTGTGATTTACTAAAATAGTAATTGACAGTGTCATTTTCCCCGAAATACATAGGTTTCTTAGCTTTGTTATAACCACGTAATCCGGATTTTTGATTAACTAACAGTAATCCATTTACTTTGCCATCGTAAATCACACTTTGATAGGGTTTGACACCGTGTTGTATTAAAAATGAAAACCAAGTTTGAATAGTAACATTTTCAGGTATGTATCCATTTAATTTATAAAAATTTTTTTCAATTTCTTGTTCGTTTGCTTCTGTATAAGTTGTAATAAGAACCTTGCCTTCTGTAATCTTTAGAGCCTCTTCAACAAGATGTGTTGTTTTACCTGAACCTGCTGCGGCAATAATTAATTTATTACTCATCCTTAACGGCCTCCATTATGTAATCGGGAAAAACTACATCTTTGTCAGTTTCAAAAACAGCTAAAGCGGTTTCCGTTTTATGATGTTTCATATATTTTTGAAGTTCTTCAATAGTTTTGAAATTACTACCAAGTATCTCATTGAATAGCACCAAATTGTTACCATTTGCTTTCAGCAATTTAGGTTCAAGAGTGTTATAATTATAAGGTTTATTACTGATTTTAAGCGTTCCTGTATCAACGACTTCGTCATAACAAATTTTAATATTATTTTTCTTGTTTTCCTTGATATAATTGGCGTATTTCTTTTCAATTGCGCTTATATCTCCATCGTTATCTGTTACGACATCGACTTTTAAATTTAACGCAACTGCTAACTCTAAAAATCTTAAAAATGATGTACCTACTGAAATAACATCAACGCCATTTTCTATCGGAAGATGATTATTATGTTGTTTCATATATGCCTTTTGAACAACAAGTTCATCCGAATCGCCCTCAACCAATATTGCTTTTTTGCATAAAATAAGCCTTAATGTATCATACCCAGATATTTTTTTGAAAAAATCTGTTGAGGAAAGTTCTGTGATTTTTGTTATTTTGTGATCGTTAAGAAGAAGCAAATTTTCCAATCCAAGTTTATTAGCTACAAAACTACTATGCGTCGAAATAATAATTTGCTTTTTATCATATTTTTCTTCAATTGCTTTTATCAGTTGATTTAACTTTGAAAACGATAAATGGCTCTCGGGTTCTTCAAGAAGAATCACCTGAGATTCCTGAGCACTTTTGTGTGTTAACGCCAACTCAGTTTTCATAATACATTGAGCACCTTTGCCAATATACCCAAAAGGAACTTCATTAAGTTGTGTAACCAAGCTACTTTCCCACGCGTTTTTTGTTCCCAAATCAACAGTTAAGGAAACCGTTCCATCTACTATTGAAGCTTCTGTACTAATGCGAGTATTAATAGCCTTAATAGATGCATCATCAATAAATGTATCTTTCATTTTTCTATGCGCTTGTGAAACAGCAGTTATCTCTTCAGGCGAAAGTAAGTCTTTTACTATTCTTGAAATGTAGACATCAGAACCATTTTGGTAGCGATAATTTGATGAGTCAATCATTGCAGATTTTATTGGAATACTTCTAATTGTTACGGATTGACGAGCAAATGATGTCCAAGATGCTTCGTAATATTCAATTGGAATACTCATCATATTTTTCTTTGAAATTAATGTGTTGTATTCACTGTTGTATTTTTCATTAAAAGAAATTTCAAACTTTAATCCTTCGCAAGAAGCACGATCCGAATTATTGTTTCCTTCATACTCTGGACTGATAGATCCATCAAAGAATATTTCAATACTAATAAAAGGTGGTGGTAATGCTGTGCCATTATTAACAGAGTTGATGTATGAGTCAACAACCTCTTTATTAAACAAATATTGAGAAAGCTCGTTTCTAATATTTCTGCCACCATAAAGCCCAGTTAAAGCAATATGCATCGCTTCTAAAATAGTTGATTTACCAGTTTCGTTGTTGCCAACAAGAATATTTAATCCTTTATTCAATTCAATTTCAAATAGTCCTTTGAAACATTTGAAATTATTAATTTTAATTTTTTGTATAGCCATTTTATAACCTCGCTTAGATACTTATTGTATGTAGACTTTTTGTATTCATTTTGATTATACTATAAATTATGGAGGATTGCAACTATGGATATTATAAGAGTATTTGGTGATAACCTAAAAAAATATCGTACAGCTATGGGAATATCTCAAGAAGCATTCGCCGAAAAGTGCGGCATGCACCGCACCTATATAAGTGCCATTGAGTGTTATCGCCGTAGCATTTCGTTAGAAAACATACAGCGTATCGCCGATGCACTTGGAATAGAAACATATAAATTATTTTTGGAGGTTCATAATGAGCGAAAAGATTAAAAATATTTTAATGGAGCACTGTGGCAAGAAAAATGCCATCGCAGCTAAACGTATAAGCGAAGCTATGGGTTTTCCTCTGGAAGACACACAATCAGTTAGTAGGCAAGCTATCTGGAATACTGCAGAAGAGTACGGCTTGCCATTGATTTCTTGTAACAAGGGCTATTTTATTGTTCAAACAGATGAAGAAATGGCTGATTATAATGCCAACTATGAAAAGCGAATTTGTGGCATGAGAAAAACACAAAAAATGGCTAACGATAATTACGCGAGGTGGAAAAAATGAAATATACACTAAAAAACGAAAACATAGAATGCTACAACGAAAGCGAAACATCCACTTTTCCAAAGTACACCTCACAATTAATTAACTGGGCGAATCAGAATGCCCAGGGTACTCGTCCTGTTGTTGTGGGTCAGATGTCTGAACTATTTCCTGAGTTTATGACTTCTGGTGAAGAAATCACCATCGAAAATTGGCACGATTGGTATGTAGAAAGATATCCTGATGCCTTTGACAAAGCAACTGATAAAATTTATGTTCAAGTGCAAAATCTCCGAAATGCTATCCCACTCATTGATCGCGAAATGGTTAAACGTTGGGTTGAAGATTTAGTTATTGTCAAGACATTCAATGGAATGTATGTTCAAAAAGCGATTTTAGCTTCTCTCGCTGAGCGCAAAGAAACAACTTATCGTCTTGCCACTCCAGAAGAAGAGTCTGTAGGTATTGACGGATATGTTGGTGACACCGCATATTCCGTAAAACCGGATACTTATAAAACGATGAATAGACTATCTGAAATAATTGATGTGAAGATGATTTATTATACTAAAAAGAAAACAGGATTAACTATTGAAGTTGAAGAATAAACATTTCTGGGCGGAGATATCTCCCCCCCTTTTATTATACAGGTATTGAACTTAAAAATTTTTCTTTACACGAATACTCCATACTTGTATCAACTAAAACAAAGCCGGTTCTAACTAAATGATTGTTGATAAATGTTTTGTTATCAAGATATACATAACATAATAAATTGTTGTTACAGTCATATTTTATAGAATCATATTTTAAAAACACTTTGCGCTTTTTAAATTTATCTTGCAAGAATTTTATAGCTTCTTCTTCGTATTCCGGATTACTTTTTATTCCTAATAAACTTATGATTAATCCATTACTTAATTCAATTGAAGTAGGACTTATTACCTTTTTTACAGAGAACAAATCTTTTCGCTTGACATCTTTTCCATCAATTTTTGAACCGAATTGTAATTTCTTCACATCCACCTTTTTATCCATTTTATGCGGATCATGAAAATAGTATGGTAAATCATCAAAAGAGCATTTAATACTTTCTCTACTCTCTGAAAAAATCACTCTACTTTCTTCAAACATATTAGTTTGTTCACTACAAAGTTTTTCTTTTATTATCGGCAAAAACTCTCTGTTAATCTCATATCCAATAGAATTTCTTCCGAGATTTTTTGCAGCAAGCGATGTTGTACCGCTACCTGCAAAAGGATCAAGGACAGTTTCCCCTACGAAAGAAAACATCTTAATCAGTCTTTTTGGAAGTTCTTCCGGAAACATTGCTATATGTCCCATTTGTTTAACACCATTAAAACTCCAATGAGAGGAAAAATACTCTCGCCACTCTTCCTTTGTCATAACAGATTGTTCTTTTTGCTGCTTTGTAGGTTTTGGCGCATTCCCCAACTTTTTAAAAATCAAAATAAACTCGTAATCTATTTTTAATATGCCATTTCGAGGATAAGGAAAGCTTCCCATAACGGCACCGCCACCGGATGTGTTCATCGTGGTGTTTTTTTGCCAAATGATAGCACCCATGTAATCCATACCAAGGGATTCACAAAAACGAATAATTTCTGTTCTTATTGGAATTACTTTATATCTGCCATAATATACAGAACGAGCAAACTGATCTCCAATATTGATACACAATCTACAGCCATCACATAAGACACGATTGCACTCTTTCCATACCAAGTTTAAATTATTTATGTACTCTTCATAACTGTCATTAAAGCCAATTTGATTTTCCGTACCGTAATCCTTTAACTGCCAGTATGGGGGCGAGGTTATAATCAATTGTACAGATTTATCCTTAATTTGATTGAGCGAACGACTATCGCCAAATATTATTTTATGTTCGGTCATAGTAAAATCCTTCCTACTTAACAAGTTCACCATTACCCAAAACAAAATATTGTTCATATTTAACATTCAAAGCTTTTGCAATCTGGTTAAGTTCATCTTGAGTTACTGTATTTCTTTTAAGTTTTGCATTAAAATTCTGTGGAGTTTGGTCAATCCTACGTGCAAGTTCCGATAAACTAACACCAGTTCTCACACATAAAACACGAATTTGTTCCGATGTGGTCATAATTTTCCCTCACAAAGATCGATATGTTTATATTATAAACCATTTGTTTTATATTGTCAATCATTTTAATGATCGTACGACTAAAATCGGCAGGGATTACTCCCTGCCGTCGTTGTGTTTATACCTTGTAAATTATATCTGCATTTACAATTTCTGTTGATCTATTACGGATATTATTCATCTTTTGAACCCAGAGCATCATATCGGTTGATTTTAGTTCTTCGGTAACATTTTCTTGTTCTGCAAGTTCTTTTACCAGCCGGAGAAAAAGTTGTTGCGCCTGCTGTTCAATATCTGCAAGATACGAATTGAACTTACCGCTTGTCAGCAAATTGTAGTAACGCACCTTGTGATTTTGCTTCAAATATCGTTTGTGTCGCATTGCCCAAACACCGATATTTGCTTCCTTTTCTTCTTCCGCCGGTAATAAATCGGGCAACATATAGTCGCCCACCTGCGTATAAGTACCGCCTTGCTTTTCAAAAATTGTGTTTGCCATTTCGTTTTACCTCCAAAAATTTATTTATCTTGAGCGTGGATTTTCACGCTTGCGACCTTTGATATTTCTTGCCTGTTCAAGCAACTCGTCAATCTGTTTATGCCCGAAAACCTTACGCAAAAGTTTGTAATCTTTGACCTCTGAACGCAAATTTCCGTTTTCGCTTTTCAGCTTGCTGTTTATTTTCGATAACATTTCGTTCTCACGATAGAGGTTGCCGTTCGTGATATTTAATCTATGGTAATTGTCCCAACCCTCAAAGCAAAGAGCCAATGCTGTCTTTATTAACGCTTTTAATTTTTGAATAAGCGGCTCTGCAATTTTAGTTTTATATGCTTTTGCCGACATAAAACTTTGCGGCTCGGAGAGTTGATATTCGGGTGCATTATCGAGCATTTCTTCCGCATTTTTTAAGTTTTCCAAACCATCATCATAGTTTAACACTCGCTCGGATAACACATTAAATTCAGCTTGCTTTTCCTCGATTTTAGCACCCAACTGTTCAAGTTCTGCCGTTCGTTCTTGCTTTTTGTAATCAAGAACAGACAAATGTTTTTCGTGCATTCCTTTGTGTTCCCACTCAATTCCGTGTCGTTCCATAACGAATGCGAGTGCGGATTTTTCTGTGCTCACCCATTGATTCCACTCGGTATCTCCACGAGTTCCGCCCTTAAAACCTTGTGCGGCTAACGCTTGTTTGAGTGATACTCTCGTGTCAAGTCCACGCTTGCTGCCGGTTGTGAACGGAACAAAATCAATGTGCAAATGGGGCGTCGCCTCGTCCATATGCAGATGAGCCGAGAACACTTTTAGGTTAGGATTTCGCTCTTGAAATCCACGGTAATACTCGTCTAAGATTTGCCTTGCAAGCTGTCCGCTTTCGCTTTCGGCACCCATATTTTCCTTATCGCCAATCTGCAAAATCAGTTCGTGAAACGGCTTTTCTTGCTTTGAATTTCTAATTTTCTCATAGTAATTTTCTATTCTGCGGTCGGCTCTTGTCTGCTTTTCGTTGTATCTTTTTAATGCTTCGTCAAACAATTTGTGATAGATTTTCTTTATCGGCTCGTTGCAGTAATCTATGTTCAGGTGCGTTCTGTTGCCGTCAACATTTTCTGCTTTGAACTTGCGGCTGTTATGATTGACCGAGCCTTTACCCACCATTGCGCTTATCGTTCTTTACATTATATACACCTCCAATCTCATAAACTTGCTCGTCCTCGGTTCTGTTACTCTTGTCAAGAGTAACGCAAAAGCACTTTTGACAGCGGAGCCATCAAAAATGCAACCTGCAAGCAGGTTTTGCGCTCTCCGAGGGGCAAAGAGCCGCCTTTGGAAAGGCACTCTCTGCACACTTCGCTAAACTTTATCCGTGTCGGTCTGTGTCGATAGTGACGGTGATTTTGCCACCGCCTAAAACAGCGACACAACCGTCACACATCGTCACGCTGTTCATAAATTAAGCTGACTTTACGCCCATCGTGACAGCGTTTGTTTTGATAAGTAATTCCATACTCGTTAAACAAACGCCCTGCGTTGATATTCAACTTCATAGTCAATGCATTTGCTTTCATGTCAGTACCGAGAAATTCAACAAGTTCTGTCGGACTGCCATACCATTTACGATTTTCATTTGTAATTTTGCTGGCGATATTTTCAAGCAGTGGTTCGGGCGGCAACTTCCAAAGTTCTGTTTCGGTTTTCTCAAGTTCCCACACAAGAGTTTCGGGATTGCGATTAAGATAAATCTTTTGGTCGGGCTGATCTCTGCCTGAAACTTCAAGCATTGCCGAATTACTTGTTCGTTTTTCTTTCCGTAAAATAAAGCCACCGTCAGCGGCGCCAAGCAATCCATTAGTTCCCGAAATCATATCAAACTTGTCATCGGAATTTTGCTTGCGTGTATGGTGAACAAGCAGCAGACATATTCCGTAGCTGTCCGCAAATTTTTTAAGTCTTGTTATAATCTCATAATCGTTTGCGTAACTGTAATTATCACCGCCCACTTCACGCACCTTTTGGAGAGTGTCTATGATAATCAATTTTGTATCGGAGTGTTCTGCCATAAATCTTGTAAGCTGTTCGTCAAGTCCATTTCCAAGTTGACCTGCCGAAACAGAAAAGTACAAATTGTCCGTACTTTCTGTTCCAAACATTCTATACAATCTTTCCTGCAATCTGTGGTAATCATCTTCGAGAGCAAGGTATAGCACAGTTCCTTTTTTTACATCAAAATTCCAAAGCGGTGTGCCTGTGCTGATATGATAAGCAAACTGTGCCATAAGAAAACTTTTGCCGAGTTTTGGTGCTCCTGCAAAAATATATGTTCCCGGGTAAAGCAAGCCGTCAATCAGCGGCGGCTTGCTTTGATACACCGTGTTATACAACTCACGCATAGAAATCGTTTTCAAATGTGATGGATCGAGCTGTTGCAAAAATTCTTTTTGCATTTCTTCAAGATATTCATCTAAACTCTTGTCATCTTCGACAAAATCGGTTATACTATCATTAGTTTGCTTTAGGATTGACTGCTCCGTATCTGCGCCAACAGATACAACCGGAGCGGTCTTTTCTTTTTCTGTCATTCCGATACCTCCTTTAATCCGCCGAGAATATCTGCAATCATTTCGATTAAGTCAAGCAATTCGTCATTGACTTCACCGCCGTTCTCAATCCTCTGTAATTCCGTAAGTACATCTGCAAGATTATTACGCAAAGCCTTATATACTCTCGGATTGCCTTGAACTACAACTTCTTTGTCAGTAAGTCGCCTTGTGATATAGTCCTGTTTTGTTAAACCTGAAAGCTGAACATATCGTTCAATCTGCTCCCATTCTTCAGGCGAAACTCTAAAAGCAACCGTCTTACTTCTCCAACGGTTGTGTTCATCTTTGTTTTTAATTGACATAATTATTTGCCCCTTTCCATATCTAATTTTTCTGCCATTTCAGTCTGCTTTGAGGGAAACAGGTGTGCATAATTATAAGTAATATCAATGCTTTCGTGTCCCACTCGGTCTGCAATAGCTGTTGCAGAAAATCCCATATCGATCAGCAAACTGACGTGACTGTGACGAATATCGTGAATACGAATTCTTTTAATACCGGCTTGTTTAGAACCTCGTTCCATTTCTCTGTATAAATAGCTTTTTGTAATAGGAAACATTCTGTCGTCCAAGCCTACATCATAGAGCATTTTCAAATAATCCTGCATTTCATCACAAAGAAAACTCGGTAGCTTTATCGTCCTGTTACTCTTTTCTGTTTTCGGCGAAGTTACAATATCTCTGCCATTCAAGTGCTGAAATGACTTGTTAATTGTGACAGTCTCCTTTTCAAAATCGAAATCCGCAGGCGTTAATGCCAACAACTCGCCCTCACGAATACCCGTCCAATAGAGCATTTCAAAAGCGTAATAGGATAAAGGCTTATCCATCATCACATCGGCGAATTTAAGATATTCATCTTTTGTCCAAAAGAGCATTTCACGATTTTTCTTTTTGCCCATACTTCCTGCTTTTTGGCAAGGATTTTCTTTCAAGTTATAGTACCTAACTGCGTGGTTAAAGATTGCCGACAACTGATTGTGAATTGTTTTCAAATACACCGGCGAATACGGCTTGCCTTTATCATCCTTGTAATTGATAAGTTCATTTTGCCAAGTGATAATTTGCTGTGCGGTAATATTGCACATTTTTAGCTTGCCGAAATATGGAATAAGCTTTTTGTCAATAATATGTTTCTTGGTTTCCCAAGTGTTTTCTTTAAGTCGAGTCTGCATATCTTCAGAGTAATGTTCAACAAAACTCTTGAAATTCATATCCAAATCTCCACCAAGCTTATTAAGCTGTTCTCTTTCCCACGCCTGAGCCTCACGTTTTGTTTTAAATCCTCTTTTTTGTGATTGCTTTCGTTCGCCATTCCAATCGGTATAGCGATAGAGAACTCGCCAAGTATTTGTTTTTTCTTCTTTATATACTGCCATAAATTTACCTCTCTTTCTTGTCGGCACCGTAACAGGTGCGTTCTGTAAAATATTGTTTGTTTACTCTTCCGGAAATCACCATATAGCCTTTTCCGGCTAACTCGGCATTGAGCTTTTGGACGATTTTGTAAGCATAGGATTTGGAAATACCCAATTCCTGTGCCACTTCATCTACTTTCATAAAGCTTGCACTTTCCATTTCATCACCCCTTTCTGTTTTAGATATAATTTTCTTATTTATTGTCGGATACTTTCTGACCGCATTCCGATTTGCCCGAGCGGATACACCATTACCGTGATGTATGACGGTTATTCAATTTTCGCAAACAGCTTAACGCTATTTGCTTAATGATTATACTAAACATATTCCGTTATGTCAAGCAATTTTCGCAAAAATATTAAACTTTTTTGTTTTGTGTTACTTGACATTGCTTAACTTGTTATGCTATGATATTTAACAGTAAAGTGAGAGGAGCTATAGTATGGCTATCGGCGAAAGAATAAGATTTTTCAGAAATTTAAAAGGTATGACGCAGAAGCACCTTGGTATGCAGGTAGGCTTTCCGGAAAAAACCGCTGACATCCGTATGGCACAGTATGAATCCGGCAGTAGAACGCCTAAGGTTGATTTAACAAACAATCTTGCAAATGTGTTTGACATATCAACAAGTGCTTTAACTGTGCCGGATATTGACAGTTACAACGGCTTAATGCACACGCTGTTTACACTTGAAGATTTATATGGCTTCCGTATTGATAAACTTGATGACGAGCTTTGCATACGACTTGATAAAGGTATGGGCACAAATTATCTTACAATGTTTGATATGTTTTCAGCTTGGCAAGAGCAAGCTGAAAAACTGAAGAATGGCGAAATTACAAAAGAGGAATATGACCACTGGCGTTATAACTATCCAAAGTTCAATGTTCTTAATAGTGATAAGGAGACTGCGAATGAATGATTTACCATTTGAAACACTGCTGAAAGCTAATGATTCAAAAGAGAGATGGTATCCTACACCAATTGACACTTTGAAATATTCAGTTAAGATTGACATGAGCATTGAAAACGCCAGGGCGCTGCATAGTAACATAGCATATAACTTGCAATACATTGAGTTTTTGGAAAAAGAACTTGAGGAATTGAACTTATCAAGTGTTGTATACATAATGGTTGTTAAAAACTATGTAATTACAAGTATGTCAATTATTGAAGGGTTATTTACTAATATTGTAAAATCAAATGATTGGTGGAAAACTTCAGATTTGGAAAGTTTAGGAACAACTCAAGCCAATGAAACAAAATTTGAAGATCAAAAGTATATAATAAAAACCGAACTGCTCAAAAAGGTTGAGCCATATAATGTTCAAATGAATTTGGACGAATTAATCAAAATTTTGAATCGACACCATTCCGCTTTAGGAGTTGATCATCTTATTTATCCAGCACTAAAGCGATTAAAGGATTTGAGAAATAGAGTTCATCTACAGAAAACCGAAGGAAATACAGATCACGATTACAATGCGTTTGATTATTCGGTAAAAAATGAAATGAGCGAAATTCTATACGATATACTTACTTCGCCCAAAATAACAGACCGCCCCGAAACATTTAATTTTATTAAAAGCGAATAAAAAGAAAAAAGAGCTAACTGACTTCTCAAAAAATCAGTTAGCTCTTTACTTTTACAATAATTCAAATAATGTTGCCATTTTGTTGCCACAGAGGGCTTTCAAACGGCGAAAAGCCTTTATTTACGGGCTTTTTCACGGGTGCGAAATCATTCCCACTCAATCGTAGCAATAGGTTTCGGGGAGATGTCATAGAGGACACGGTTTACGCCTGAAACTTCCGCAAGAATTCTGTCACGGATTTTGAAAAGAATATCATAGGGGATTTCCTCAACTGTAGCCGACATAGCGTCAACTGTGTTGACAGCACGGAGAATTACGGGCCAATCCCAAAGCCTCTTGCCGTCCTTAACGCCTGTTGATTTGAAATCCGGAACAACTGTGAAATACTGCCAAACCTTACCCTGAAAGCCTGCTTTTTCGAACTCCTCACGAAGAATAGCGTCTGACTCACGAACAGCCTCAAGTCTGTCTCTTGTGATAGCACCTGTGCAGCGGACACCGAGACCGGGGCCGGGGAACGGCTGACGTTCAACCATTGTTTCGGGGAGACCGAGAGCCTTGCCGACAACTCTGACTTCATCCTTAAAGAGAAGCTTAACGGGCTCAACAAGCTCAAATTTGAGATCCTCGGGGAGACCGCCGACGTTGTGATGAGCCTTTACGCCGTCGCTTTCAAGTATGTCGGGATAAATTGTACCCTGTGCAAGGAAGTCAACGCCGTCGAGCTTTCTTGCCTCTTCAACGAAAACGTTTATAAACTCATTGCCGATAATTTTTCTCTTTGCTTCGGGGTCCTCAACACCTGCAAGCTTATCGAGGAAACGGTCAATAGCGTCAACATAAACGAGGTTTGCGTCCATCTCATCCTTAAATACTCTGACAACCTCTTCGGGCTCGCCCTTACGGAGAAGTCCGTGGTTTACGTGTACGCAAACGAGCTGCTTGCCGATAGCCTTTACAAGAAGTGCGGCTACAACCGATGAGTCAACACCGCCTGAAAGAGCCAAAAGCACCTTTTTGTCGCCAACCTGAGCACGAATCTCCTCGATTTGCTCGGCGATAAATTTATCTGCTAATTCTTTTGTTGTAATTCGAGTCATTGACTCGGGACGTATATTAGTGTTCATAAAAGCCTCCGTTTTATATTATTCGTATTCAACCGTAGCAGGGGGCTTTGAGGTTATATCATAAACCACCCTGTTGATACCCTTTACTTCGTTGGTAATCCTGTTAGACACCCTCGCAAGCAGCTCATAGGGAATTCTCGCCCAATCGGCTGTCATAAAGTCGTCCGTCGTAACGGCTCTTAAGATTACCAGCTGCTCATAGGTTCTGTGGTCGCCCATAACTCCGACGGACTTAACGCCGGGGAGCACGGCAAAGAACTGTGCAAGATTGCTCTCGTATTCGGAAACAGCCATTTCCTCACGGAAAATCGCATCCGCCTGTTGCAAAATTTCAACCTTTTCTGCTGTGATTTCGCCGATTATCCTGACACCGAGACCGGGGCCGGGGAAGGGCTGACGCCAAACGAGCTCATGCGGAATACCGAGCTTCTCGCCGACACGCCTTACCTCATCCTTGAAAAGACTTGAAAGCGGTTCAATAATGTCCAAAAACTCAATGTCGTCGGGCATTTTAACCTTGTTGTGATGCGTCTTTATCTTATCGGCATTGCCCTTGCCTGATTCGATACAGTCGGGATAGATAGTACCCTGTGCGAAATAGCCTTTTTCATCCTGCTTGCGGATTTCCTCCCAAAATACCTTGTAGAACTCCGTGCCGATGATTTTACGCTTCTCCTCGGGGTCTGTAACGCCCTTGAGAGCCTCCAAAAAATGCTCTTGGCAATTTACTCGGATAAATTTCATATCGAAAAGCGATGTAAAGGTTTTTTCAACGAAATCGCCCTCGTCCTTACGCATAAGACCTTGATCGACAAATACGCAGGTGAGCTGATCGCCGACGGCACGGCTCAAAAGTCCTGCCGCAACCGAGGAGTCAACTCCGCCCGAAAGACCGAGTATAACCTGCTTGTCGCCGATTTTTTCACGCAATTCGCTGACTGTTTTTTCTATGAAATTGTCCATTACCCAATCGCCTGAGCATTTGCAGACGAGATAGAGGAAGTTGTGGAGCGTTTTAAGTCCGTACTCGCTGTGAGTAACCTCGGGATGAAACTGCACGGCGTAAATTCCCTTTTCGGGATATTGCATTGCCGCACAGGGACAATCCTTTGAGCAGCCGACAACCTCGAAATGCTCGGGGGGCTGCGCAATATAGTCGGTGTGGCTCATCCAAACAACGCTTTTTTCGGGTATGCCCTTGAAAAGCAAACTGTCCTTAACCGTAACCTCTATTTTGCCGTATTCCGAAACGGGCGCAGTTTTAACAACGCCGTCGCACATCCACGCAATAAGCTGACATCCGTAGCAAATACCGAGAACGGGAATGCCAAGCTCCAATATTTCCTTTGTGTAGTGCGGAGATTTCATATCGTAAACGCTGTTCGGTCCGCCTGTGAAAATAATACCCTTGTAATTGTTAGCCTTGATGACCTCAATCGGGGTCGTATAGGGGAGTATTTCAGCGTAAACATTGTTATCACGGACTCTGCGTGCAATCAGCTGATTATACTGACCGCCGAAGTCCAAAACAAGAATTTTCTCCATATATTTTTGCACCTGATTATCTGTAGATTATAGCCTCACGCTCGGGGCCGTTTGATACCATATCGATTTTATGACCGAGCTGTTTTTCGATAAACTCAACATAAGCCTTTGCCTCGTCGGGAAGCTCGTCATAGTTTTTAATGCCTCTTATGTCGCTGTGCCAGCCCTTGAGAGTTGTGAAAACGGGCTTGCATTTTTTAAGCACGGCGGTTGTGGGGAAGTCGTTGATGATTTCGCCGTCAACCTCGTAAGCTGTGCAAACCTTGATTTCGTCGAGATATGAAAGACAGTCGATAGCCGTCATAACAACCTTTGTCGCACCCTGACATTCAATGCCGTAGCGAGTAGCAACGCAGTCAAACCAGCCGACTCTTCTCGGTCTGCCCGTTGTAGCACCGAATTCGCCCTTGTCGCCGCCGTGGATACGAAGCTCCTGTGCCTCGTCCTCGTCCAAAATTTCAGAAACGAATTCGCCTGCGCCGACAGCAGAAGAATAAGCCTTAGTAACCGTGATGACCTCTTTAATCATATGAGGCGGAATACCTGCGCCTACCGCACCGTAGCCTGCAAGAGTCGAGGACGAAGTAACCATCGGATAGATACCGAAATCGGGGTCTTTAAGAGTACCGAGCTGACCCTCAAGGAGAATTTCCTTGCCGTCCTTGATAGCCTGCTGAAGATAAGCGTGAGTGTCGCAAACATAGGGAGCGATTTTCTCCTTATACTCCATACAGGTATTGTAAAGCTCCTCCTCGTCGAGCAGTGGCTTGTGATAAACGTGCTCAAGAGTGAGGTTTTTCAATGTGCATATGTTTTTAAGTTTTGCTCTGAGAGTTTCCTCGTCGAAAAGCTCGTTCAACTGAATACCGATTTTAGCATACTTGTCCGAGAAGAAGGGAGCAATACCGCTTTTTGTAGAGCCGAAAGCGTTTTTGCCGAGACGTTCCTCCTCGTATGTGTCCAAAAGAATGTGATAGGGCATCAAAATCTGCACTCTGTCCGAAACAAGAAGCTTCGGATTAAGACCTGCCTTGCGTACATCCTCAAGCTCGCTCAAAAACTTGTTGATATCAAGCGCAACGCCGTTTCCGATAATGCAGGTAGTGTGGTCATAGCACACACCGCTGGGCATTAAGTGGAACGCAAAACGTCCCTTATCGTTGATAATGGTGTGTCCCGCATTTGCACCGCCCTGAAAACGAATGACAATGTCCGCCTTTTCGGCAAACATATCGGTAATTTTACCCTTGCCCTCATCGCCCCAGTTAGCGCCGACAATTGCTTTTACCATTGTTGTTTCCTCCTTAAAGGTTTCATATTTTTAGTTCAAACCATACGTAAATATTATATAATACTATGCCCGTTATGTCAACGAAAAGCGAAGCGGACAGGCAATAAAAAACAAGGCTGACAAAAATCTTCAGCCTTGTGTGTATTTTTTATAAATCATATCGGCAAAAATGATACGATAATACCCGAAAGCACCGAGCAAGCGTACATAATTGCAACGATTTTTATATTCTCTTTTACATTTTTATTTTCACGGAAAATTACAATAAGTCCTGCGCCCGCACCCATACAAAGTCCCGAGATGACCGAGGCAAAGCTGATAGCACCCTTTAGGTAAAGCTCTGTGAGAACAATCGAAGAGGCGCAGTTGGGGATAATGCCGATTATAGCCGACAAAAACGGCTGAAAAACCGTGTCGGAGAGCAAGAGCTTTGAAATTCTGTCAATGCCCAAAAGCGAAATCACAAGATTTAGCACAAAAACGGTTAATACAAGGAAGCCGAAAATTTTTACCGTGTGATGAAGAGCAGGCTTTAATATTCCGCCGTGCTCGTCGTGGCAGCCGCAATGCTCGTCTCTGCACAGATCTTCAACGTGTTTTTCGGGCTCGGGACGTTTCTTTTCGAGGAGCATAATTATATAGCCGAAAATTATTGCAATAACGACCTTGACGGCAATGAGCTTTAGTATTTCGCCCTTGCTTTCGGGGTGCGAGAGCATAATTATAACCGCCTCGTCCGAGGTGGAGAGAAACACCGCAACAAGCGTGCCGAGACCTATCAGGCCGCCCGAATAGAGATTTGCCGCAAAGACGGAAAATCCGCACTGCGGAACACAGCCGAGAAGTGCGCCGACAAGAGGGCCGAGCTTTCCCGAGCTTGCAAGAATTTTATCGGTCTTTTTAGATGTGTGATGCTCAACCGCTTCAAGCAAAAGAAACGCAAAGAACAAAAACGGCAGCATTTTTAAGCAGTCAAGCGCCGTGTCAAGCGTAACGTCCTTTAATATATCAAGCAAGTAAAATCAATCCTTTCTGCGACAGTCGCCGCAAACGCCGTAAAGCACAGTCCTTTCGCCGTCAATGACAAAATCGTGCTCCTTTTCGATATGCTCCGACAGGCCGTTCAAAAAATCACATTCAGCGTGCAAGAGCTTTCCGCATTTAAGGCATTTCAAATGATAATGCTTATGGCAATCGTCGGAACCCTCGAAATATTGATAGCAGGCGGACGCACCGTCGCCGAGCAGGTATTTCCTGATTATTCCGTCGTCGTGCAGCCTTTCAAGATGGCGGTAAACGGTCGTTCTGCCGATGTTACTGCCGCCTTGACGAAGCGAATAATAGACCTCCTCCGCCGTGAGGTGCTTATCTTTATTATTCCTCAAAAAATCGAGTATTTCCGTACTCTGCTTTGTTGTATATCCCATATTTCGCCTCCGAAATGAAATTGAAAACGAATTTCAATTTGTAATTATATATCCTTTGCGGCTCTGTGTCAAGACAAAAAAATAAAGGCTCGAAGAACGAGCCTTTATAAACTTCCCAAAACGGATTAGTCCTGAGCGGGAGCTCCTACGGGGCAAACCTCTGCGCAGTTGCCGCATTCAATGCAAGTATCTGCATCGATTACGTACTTATCGCCGCCGTCAGAAATAGCTTCAACGGGGCATTCTGCAGCGCAAGCACCGCATGAAATGCAATCATCACTGATTTTGTATGCCATAATTCTTACCTCCCTTGTCGTTTATTGATTTACATTGTAACACAATTTTTTGAAATTTCAAGAGGTATTTTATGAATTTTATTCGATACCCTTGAGAGCCTCGATTTCTTTTTTGTCAAGTCTTATCTGTGCGTCCTTGATAAGCTTGACGCTGTGGCGTTCAACGAGCACGGGTGCGGCGTCGCTTCGCCTGTCAAGACGAACCTTTAGCATACCCGTAATAAGGTTGTTTTCGATTACCGTGCCTCTGCCCTCGACAGTCTCCACAATAGCGCCGACCTTCGGGGTGTGGCGCAAAAGATGCTCATATGTGTCCTGCTCATATTTAAGACAGCACATAAGTCTGCCGCAGGTGCCGCTGATTTTAACGGGGTTTAAGGACATACCCTGTTCCTTTGCCATCTTAATTGAAACGGGCTGGAATTCGCCGAGGAACGTATTACAGCAGAAGGGTCTGCCGCATATTCCGAAGCCGCCGAGCTTCTTTGCACCGTCTCTGACGCCGATTTGCCTCAATTCAATTCTTGTTCTGAATACGCCTGCAAGGTCCTTTACAAGCTCACGGAAGTCAACTCTGCCGTCTGCGGTAAAATAGAAAAGAATTTTGCTTGAGTCAAAGGTGTATTCGACGTCTACAAGCTTCATATCAAGACCGTGACGGGCAATTTTTTCTTCGCAGATTTGGAAAGCCTTTTTTTCCTTTTCCTTATTCTGCTCAACTGTCGCCAAATCCTCTTTTGTTGCGTGTCTGATAACAGGCTTCAAGGGTGCTACGATGCTTTCGTCGGGAACATCGCTGTTTTCCGTTGCAACCTCGCCGCATTCAAGACCTCTTGCGGTTTCGACTATCGCCTTATCTCCTTTTTGAAAAGTCATACCGTTCGGACTGAAGTAGTAAACCTTTCCTACGTCCTTAAATTTTATACCGACTATCTCTGCCATATATTTCTCCTTTATTTGCCTACCGCCGAGCGTAAACGTTCGCTCATTGCGGTTATGAGTAAATTATAATTTGCGTTTTGCCTGAATAATCTGACAAGCTCGCCCGTAACCGCCGTCAGCGAATAGAGCTTGCCTGCCGAGAGCTTTCCGCACAGGGCGTTCGTTGCGTCGGAAAACTCCGAATTGTTTATGCCCGTCTGCTTAAAGATGAGCGCATCGGTAAATATCCTTGTGAGTACCGACAGCGTTTCAAGAAAGCTGTTTTTGTCGCTCGCAAGGGGAGAGAGCTCCTTCAAAAGCTCCAATTCCGTGTCGGCACAGACGGCAATCGCAATAGCCTTTGCAAGCTCAACGCATTTTTCGGAATAAACTTCCTCCGCCTGTGAAAGACTTATCAGCGACGCTCTTGAAATTATCGTGTCGAGCATTGCGCTTTTTGAGGTGCAGGTTAATATGAAATAATCGAAATGCGGCGGCTCTTCAAGAATTTTGAGCAACGCATTCTCCGAGGACTCGTTCATATTCTGCGCCTCGGTTATTATATAAACCTTTTTGTCGGAGTCATTCGGGATAACAAAGGCGTCCTGCTTTATCTGCCTTGAAAGCTCGACCTTAAAGGTATAATTTTCTTTTTCCTCGCCGTATTGCTTAATGTCGGGATTTGCGTTCGCTCTGCATTTTACACAGGCAGGGCAAATACCGCAGGGCTTTTCGTCCTCGCCCTTGCAGACGATCATATTCGCAAGGAAACGGGCAAATTTTACCCTTTCGTCAAGCGTTCCGCCCTCGACAAGAAAGGTCTGCGGAAACGTGTTGTTCTTCGCATATGACCGCAGAGCGTCACTCTCACGGCGGTTTAGATTAAAATCATCTATTCTCATAAAATCAAAATCTTTCGTTAAAAATTCTGCGAAAGCGCTATCATAATCGGCATTGTGATAATCGAGATAAAGCTCACGATTGCAACCGTCTGCGATGCCGCACCGTTATCCCTGCCGTACTTTGTGGAAAACATTACCGTATTGTTGGCAGTCGGTGCAGAGGCCGAAAGAATAAGAGCCGTAAGCAATGTGCCCGAAATGCCCATAAGTCTGAATATACCGAAGCAAATAAGCGGCATCACTATCAATTTCAGCAACGCCACAAGATATGCTTCACGGCGGAAGAACATCTTTTTAAGGTCGGTATTTGAAAGATATGTGCCGAACATAAGCATTGCAAGCGGTGTGTTGAGGCTTGCAATGTATTCGACGGGAGCGAGTATTACGTCGGGGAGGCGAAGCTCCAAAAGATAGATAGGAAGTCCGATTATGACCGAGATAATACCGGGGTTAAATATAAGTGATTTCAAGCTTATCGGCGACTTTCCGTTTTCGCTCTTTTTCATAAGATAAACGCCGTGCGTAAATGAAAAAATGTTGAACGGGATAAGCACGCCCGAGCAGAAGAACACGCCCTCATTGCCGAGAACAGCCGCCGCAAGCGGAAGCACCATATAGCCGACGTTGCCGTAAACGCAGGCGAATTTATATACCCTTATCGAGTCCTCAACGCCGTGTCTGAAAAACGGCAGCGAGATTATAATCGCAATAACGTGAAAAACCGTACCGCAAAGGAAGGACATAAGAAGATTGTGCCAATTTTCGTCTGTCAGCTCCATTGCCGTAAACGAGGTTATGATTATCGCAGGGGCAACTATATAGAAAAGCAGGTCATTTGTAAGCCTTGAAGCCTTTTCGGTAAAAAGCTTCGTTCTGTCGCAGATAAAGCCGACGGCAACAATTATATAGAGAATTGCCACCTGCTTTGCCGCAACCGCAACATTTTGTAAAAACATATTTGTACCTGCCGTCAGTTATTGAGGAAATCTTCGTCAACAGTATCATTTGACGGCTTTTCGTCGTTATCTGCGAGCAAGTCATCCTCACTTGCGCTTCTGCCCGATTTTGAGCAAGCGGCAACGTAGATAATAGCAAAAATGCCGAAGGTCAAATCGGTAAGAGAGAACGGGAAGCCCGTCGGAAGCGTAGCTGAAAGTCCGCAAACGGTAACGGCAAGTCTTGATATTGAAATTACAAGCGCAAACATTGCCGCAATCAGACCGTAGCGCATAGCCTTACGCATTTCGTACTTTTGGCAAACCTGAGAGCTTATTCTTGCAAACGACATAAAGAAAAGCATCATAAATATAAGCATACCCAATTCGAGCATAAGGTCAGCCAATACCGTAAAGCTGATTTTTGTCATAAATCTGTAAACCGTCTTGAACATTGCCCAGAAAAGGGGAGTCAAGGCGAGGAATTTGTAGTCTGAAAAATTGCCCTTGCCGTCGTTGTAATAGAGGGCAAAGAGTAGGAAATAAATGCAGGCGCACAAGCCGAAAAGAGCTTCGAAGAACAGCGCAAACATACCGTTTGAGAACAGATATGCTATTACGTTTGAGCCTGCGCCGTAGCTTGTAACTGATTTTATAAACGAGCCTACACAAATGCCTGTGTCATACGCAAGCCCGAGCGCAAAGAGTGCCGAGCCGATTAAAAGCGATTTCGATTTGCCTCTCACGGACTTTGAAGCCGTGACCCTGTTTGTGAGCGTAACAAGTATAAATAATGCCAACGCAAAGACAACTGCGAGAGCGTAAAAAACATAAACGCTTGCATTTATTCTTGCGAAAAATCCGCTTGAATCTCTCTCGTTAAGACAAATAAGCTGATAAATTCTTATCGGTGTCAAGCAAGCGAGTGCAACGCCGAGAACAGCGTATATCGCCTTAAAGCCAATGTTCTTTTTTGATGATTTTGAACTCATTTTTAAGCCTCTTTCGTAATTATCTTTCTTCGCTGGGGATGTATTCGTTTTGAACTTTATGATTATCTGTTCTCTCCGCAAGCGGAACGAAGCCTCTCGGCAGAGAAACGCTCTTATATGCAGGTCGCATTATCTTTCCGCCCGAATAGATTTCTTCCATTCTGTGAGCACACCAGCCGGCAGACCTTGAAGCCATAAATATCGGCGTGAAAAGCTCCTCGGGAATGTTGAGCATTGAATATATAAGACCGGAATACAAATCGACATTCGCACAGATTTTTTTCTTAATGCCCTTGTATTTGCAGAAAAGCTCGGGTGTGAGTCTCTCGATAGTGTCGAGTATATGAAAATCCTCTTCATATCCGAACTCTGCGGAATATTTAGCCGCATCCTGCTTTAAGAGCTTTGCTCTCGGGTCGGAAAGGGTGTAAACAGCGTGTCCCATACCGTAGATAAGCCCCGAGCCGTCGCCAGCCTCTTTTTTGATGATTTTTGCAAGGTAATCCGCAATTTGACCCTCGTCTGCGGTGTTTTTGACATTTTCCTTAATATCCTCAAGCATCTTGTGAACACGAATGTTTGCGCCGCCGTGCTTAGGACCTTTAAGCGAGCCGATACCTGCCGCAATGGCGGAATAGGTGTCTGTACCCGTCGAGGTTATGCAGCGTGTCGTAAACGCCGAGTTGTTACCGCCGCCGTGGTCAGCGTGGATAATCATACAAGTATCAAGAAGCTTTGCCTCGGCGTCCGAAAATTTTCTGTCCGAACGGATAGAGCCTAAAATCGACTCCGCCATAGTGTAGTCGAGCTTGTTTTGATGAATGTACATACTCTTGTGGTCGAACGCTCTGCGCTTTGCCTGATATGCGTAAGACATAAGCATAGGGATTTGAGCGATGAGCTGAATTGACTGACGAAGTACATTTTCAAGCGAGGTGTCGTCGGGATTTTCGTCAAAGGTGTAAAGACCGAGAACTGAGCTTGCGACCTTGTTCATAATATCCCTTGACGGGGCTTTCATAATAATATCCTCGATAAATTCGTCGGGCAGCTCTCTTGCCTGAGCGAGAACGGATGTGAAAGCGTCAAGCTGTTCCTTTGTCGGCAAATCGCCGAAGAGCAGAAGCCAAACGACCTCTTCAAAGCCGAAGCGGTTTTCCTGCTTGCAGTTTTTGACAATATCGCTCATATTTATTCCACGGTAAAAAAGTCTGCCCTCTCTCGGCACTCTTTCGCCGTCGTCTATGTAGTAGCCCTCAACCGAGCAGATCTTCGTAAGACCTGCCATAACGCCGGTGCCGTCGGAATTCCTCAAGCCCTTTTTGACGTCAAATCTTTTATAATCTTCAGGCTGTATGCTGTTATTTTTTAGCAATTCATCGCATAAACTGTGAATGGTACTGTCGGAGATAGATGAGATAAATTCGGACATTTCCGAGCCTCCTTGTTGATTAAATATATATCAAGACACAATTATTCATTTTAATTGATATTATATTGTATATCAAAACAGCCGTAAAGTCAACGAAAACCAAAGAATTATAAACGGAGGGAATTAAATGAAAAAACCTGTGATTTTTGTACTTGTGTTACTGCTTGCAATGATAGTTGTTCCTGTGGCGGCACTCGATTTGTCGGAATTTTCGACAAAGAACGTCAAGAACACTTTTTCAACGCCGATTTTTGAGAAAAACGGAGAGCCGAACGCCGAAAATTCGGACACGGTAAAGGTTATGGCAAAGGCAGACGGAAATATTATGACCGCTTCCGTAACGGAATACCTTGTCGGCTGTGTTGCGAGTGAAATGCCTGCCACATATCACGAGGAGGCATTGAAGGCGCAGGCGGTTGCGGCATATACAAACCTTGTAAGGCTTCGCAAAAATCCCGATTCCTCACTCGGCGGTGCCGATATTTCGGACGACCCGAAAAAGCATCAGGGATATTTGAACGAGGAACAACAAAAGGAGAAATGGGGCGACAAATACGAGCGTTACCACGAAAAAATCTTATCTGCCGTAAGCGAGGTGGCAGACGAGGCGGTAACGTATAATTCCGAGCCGATTGTTGCGGCATATTGTGCGATAAGCACGGGAAAAACCGAGAACGCTTCTGACATATGGGGAGGGGAGCTGCCTTATCTTGTGTCGGTCGTGTCCTCGGGGGATAAGCTCTCTCCCGATTACTCATCAACCGTCGTTTTGAGCACGGAGCAGCTTCGTCAGGCTCTTTCGGGTGAAAGCGATATACAGCTCGGCGACGACCCGTCCGCTTGGATAGGGAATATCGAAAGAACGGAGGCGGGTGCGGTAAAAAATATTACAATAGGCTCAAAAACGCTGACGGGCGCAAACGCACGAAAGCTGTTTTCCTTGAGAAGCCCTGCGTTTTCTGTGGAATACTCAAACGGTAATTTCACTTTTAATGTTTCGGGCTACGGTCATCTTATCGGAATGAGCCAGTACGGCGCTGATTATATGGCACGAAACGGCAGCGATTACAAGACTATTTTAACGCATTATTATACGGGAACGGAGATTAAAAAAATCCCTCTTGAATAAAACAAAAACGGAGACGCTCAATAAAATGAGTGTCTCCGTAATTTTTATAATTCCTCCGACAATGCCTTTAAGGATTTTGCAACAAACGAGGCTTTAATATCGCTCTTTTCATATGATGCCAAATCGGTAACGCCCGTGAGCACAAGCACCGAGGTTACGCCGTTATCCATACCTATTGCAATGTCGGTTTCGAGCCTGTCGCCGATAAAGCAAAGCTCCTCTTTTTCACAGCCGAGCTTTTCCGTAAGATATTCGACCGTGTGAGCGTGCGGCTTGCCCATAACCTCGGGGTCTTTTCCCGTCGAAGCCTTGAACATAGCCATCATCGAGCCTGTGTCGGGCATAAAGCCGTCTGCCGTCGGGCAATTGAAATCGGGGTGTGTTGCAATGTACCTTTTGCCCTCTGCGATAAACTTGCAGGCTTTTCTGATTTTCTCATAAGTGAGCGTTGTGTCAAAGCCCAAAACCACAATGTCGGGGTTTTCGTCAACAAGACAAATTCCTGCATTTTCAAAATCTGCCGTCAGTCTTTCGTTACCCAAAAGATAGACAGAAGCGTTCGGATAATTCTTTTTAAGGTGGGAAATTGTAACGTGTGAGGAAATTACGATTTTATCGTCCGTAACCTCGCAGCCCATATTGTGAAGCTTAGCTTTGCAGACTTCGACGTTGTTTGACGAATTGTTTGTGAAAAAGCAGAAATCCTTTCCGACGCTCTTTACCCTTTCAAGAAAATCAAGCGAGCCGTCAATAAGGTTACCGTCAAGATAAAACGTGCCGTCCATATCTATAATAAAATATTTGATTTTGTCAAATAAAGGGTTTTTGCTCATTTCTAAGTCCTCTCTTTTACCATTCAACCGTATATCTGTCCTCAAAGCATAAGCCGACCTTGCAGTTCATACCGAGAGCCGTCAGGTTGAGATATAACGGCATATTCACATAAAGCTCTGTAATATCGCCCGTGTTTTTATCGACGTTTGCAATTAAATATACGTTTTCGTATTCGCAGCGAATGTCGGATATTTCAACATATCCCGCAACTGCGTCGGTAATTTCCTTTTTAGTGATTATGGTGCTTACCGCACCCGTGCCCTTGCCGTTTACGGGGTCAACCTCGGGGAGCATATGTATTTCAAGCTCGAAAAAATCGCCCTTGTCGGTGCATGTTGCCGATTCAACCTCATTCACATTAAGTCCGCATACTGCATTCGGCGGCGGAAAAGCACCTGCTATTTCTGCTTGTCCCGTAAAGGTTTTCGGCTCAAGATTTTCCGTAAGGAATTTTCCCATAACTGCCTTGCCTATCCTTGAAAGAATGGGGTTACTGCCCGTTTCAAGTACGTTGTTGTAGTTTGAAACTTTATTATATGTCCATGTAACGCTCTTTGCCTGCGTTTTGACCTTGTGATTTGCAGATTTATAATATTCGACAATTTCCTCTTTTGTTTGAGGCATTTTCGTCAAATCAATATTCGGCATATCGTTTTCGCCACTCGGAACAACAGTGCCGTTCGGGATGCTCGGAGATGTCGAGGGAACAAGTGCAGGCGCAAATGCGTCCATACTCGGATTGGTGTAGGACGGGGTTTGATAATAAGTATTGCCGTCCTTATATGCCATATAAAGCACAATATACGCTATCGCCACGCCCATGACTAAACCGACGGCTTTTGCAAATATGCTCCATAAGGATCTGTCGGCTTCAACGCTTGCGGCGGTATTTGTTTTATTATTCATACATAACGCTCTTTTCATAAACTATGCGTGTTTATTTGCGAACATTTTGTATTTTACCTTCTTTATACTTTAATGTCAATAAAATAACAATATATTTTGTTGAGCAAAGCAGGATAATATGATATACTTTTACGGTAGAAAAATTACGGGAGAAAATTATATGAAAAAATTTATTTCTTGGAATGTAAACGGAATAAGGGCGGTTATGAACAAGGATTTTATGACGGCGTTCAACAGCCTTGACGCAGATATATTTTGCTTGCAGGAGACAAAGGTTCAGCCGGGACAAATCGACTTTGCGCCCGAGGGCTATCATTGCTATTGGAATTATGCCGAGAAAAAAGGCTATTCGGGTACGGCGATATTTTCAAAGGACGAGCCTATCGGCGTAGAATACGGAATTAAGCAGCCGTTTTACGATAACGAGGGCAGAGTTATAACGCTTGAATTTGAAAAATTCTATTTTATAACCTGCTATACTCCGAACTCGCAGGACGGGCTCAAAAGGCTTGAATACCGTATGTCGTGGGAGGATAAATTCAGAGAATATGTGCTGGAGCTTGAAAAGAAAAAGCCCGTTGTTTTCTGCGGCGACTTGAATGTGGCACATAAGGAAATAGACCTTAAAAATCCGAAAACGAACACGAAAAATCCCGGCTTTACGCCCGAGGAAAGAGAAAAAATGACAACGATGCTCGATTGCGGATTTATCGACACGTTCAGATATTTCTATCCCGATGCGGAGAACGAATACTCCTGGTGGTCATACCGTTTCCACGCAAGAGATAAGAACGTAGGGTGGCGTATCGACTATTTCATAGCTTCGAAAAAGCTTGAAAAAAATCTTGCCGGCGCTTCTATTCATCAGGAGATTTTCGGAAGCGACCATTGCCCCGTTGAGCTTCTTTTGGATATATGATATATAAAACAGCAGAGGACAGCTATATAAAAAATTTCTAAAAAGGCGGTGATATTTTGAAAAATAAGCATAAGGGCATTTTACTTATGATAACGTCGGCATTCTCGTTTGCGCTTATGATGACCTTTGTGCATCTTGCAGGGGATTTGCCCACATTCCAAAAAGCATTTTTCAGAAACGCCGTCGCAATGCTGTTTGCACTCGCCGTTTTATTGAAAGACCCGAGTATGTTCAAAGCGCCGAAGCGGTCATATAAATACCTGTTTCTTCGCTCTGTTGCAGGAACGATAGGACTTGTTTGCAACTTCTATGCGATAGACCGCCTTGTGCTTGCCGACGCTTCGATACTCAATAAAATGTCGCCGTTTTTTGCGATTGTTTTCAGTATTTTTGTGCTAAAGGAAAAGGCGACACCGTTTCAGTTGGGGGCTATAACAACAGCGTTTTTGGGAAGTATGCTGATAGTCAAGCCCTCAATGGGAAATTCAGAGCTTTTCCCGTCGCTTATGGGTCTGTTGGGCGGAATAGGTGCGGGCGCTGCCTATGCCTTTGTCAGAAAAGCGAGCGAAACGGGGGCAAAAGGACCGTTCATAGTATTTTTCTTTTCGGCATTTTCGGTGGTCGTTCTGCTGCCGTTTTTCATTGCCGATTATGAGCCTATGAGCGTTAAGCAGTGGGTTTATCTCATCCTTGCCGGTGCCGGTGCGGCAGGCGGTCAGTTTACCATAACTGCGGCATACTCCTATGCGCCTGCAAGGGAAATATCGGTTTACGATTATTCGCAGATACTTTTTACCTCGGCTATCGGCTATTTCGTGTTCAATCAGGTGCCCGATTTGTTAAGCTTCGTAGGCTATGCCGTGATAATCCTCGCAGCCGTTTTAATGTTTGTTTATAACAACCGTCACGAAAGAACAGCGGAATAAAAATTTATTGTTAAATCAAATGAAAACAGCCACTCACATTGTATAAAATGAGTGGCTGTTTTTATGTGTGCTTTATCAGTTTATATTTTCGGCGTCCTTTTTCGCTTCAAGAGCCTTCTTTTTAGCTTCCTCTGCTCTTTTAACGGCTTCCTCGGCATCCTTTTTAGCCTTTTCGATTTCAAGCTGTATTTTAGCTTCCTTTTCGGCATCTTTTTGAGCTTTCTCGGCTTCTTTGCGAGCCTTTTCCTCGGCTTTTTCAGCTTCTTTCTGTGCCTTTTCGGCTTCCTTGCGAGCCTTCTCCAACTCTTTTTGCGCCGCCTTTTCGGCTTCTCTCTTTGCCTTTTCCTCAGCGTCCTTTTGAGCCTTTTCCGCCTTGAGCTGTTCCTTGAGAGCCTTCTCCTCGGCATCCTTCTTGTCTTTTTCGGCTTTCTCGGCTTCTCTCTTCGCCCTTTCTTCAGCGTCTTTCTTTTCTTTTTCAAGACGTTCGGCTTCCTTGCGTGCCTTTTCCTCGGCATCCTTTTGAGCCTTGAGTGCCTTTTCGGCAGCCTCTTTTTGTGCTCTCTCGGCATCACGCTCCGCCTTTTCAGCCTCACGCTGAGCCTTTCTCGCCTTGTCCTCTGCTTCCTTGCGAGCCTTTTCACGCTCCTTGGACTGCTCGTATTTAGCCTCACGCTCTTCACGCTCAACCTTGATTTCTTCCATATCAATATCGTCTGTTCCGCCGTCTCTCCAGGTGTGGATGATTTCGGGCGCTTCAAATATTTCGTCAAGTCGCTTTATGAAAGGAACAATCTCTCCGAAGTCAAGTGCTCTGTGGTCAAAGGCAATGCAAAGCGGCATAACCTGACGTATAGCGATTTCCTTTTCGCCGTTTTCATTTACGATAACAACGGGCTTATCCTGAACAGCACCGAGTGCAATGGCGCAGACCTGCGGCGGTACAATTTCAAGCAAGCACGTTTCGCCTCTCTGCTGACGGTAGGTCGAGCCGATATTTGAAACGGTAATTGTGCCCTGCTCAATGTCTCTCTTTGTAAGTCTGTCCTTTTCGGGGATAGCCTCATATTCCTTTTTAGCCTTGCCCGAAAGAGTTTTGACCTTGTGCTTACCCGTTTTTGAGCCGATAAGACGGTAGATAGTCTGCTTGATTTTTCCGTGCTTTAATGCCGTGAGGGTGTTGTCGAGTGAAACGTCGAACATAACCTCGTTAAGATTTGTGTTTGCGACACGGCGGTTTACGTCCTTGATGTAGTCCGCCATCTGATTCAAATTCTTGTTTTCAAAGTTGTGGAGATTTATTGTCATCATTTCGCCGTTAGGAAGTACCATCGGCATTGAAATATTTATATCCTCAAAGGTGTGTATTTCGCCCCTGACAAGCTTGCGGTCAAAGTCAATATGCGCATTCATGGCAGGGTCGGCTTTTAAGCCCTCTACTATGATTTTGAGCATAAGAGTATTGAGCGTTATCTTGTCTTCGGGAGCGCAGTTCTCGTTGAGCCTTTGATACTCAATCATAAACTCCGTTACGTCGGGCTCATAGTTATAGGTTACGTGCGGTATCGTCTCCCAGCTCTCCGCCGTCATATTCGCCACGATTTTACGCTGAATTCCGAAATGGGTAGTGCTTGTCTTTTTCATCTGCTGTCTTTTAGGCATATAAAAGCTCCTCTCCTAAAAAAATCAGCTTATTATAATACTTTGAAAGGAAGAAATAAACAGTTTTTTTGTAAATTTTATTGCTCAATCACAAGATTTTTGCAATTTACTGCCTTTACAAAGTGATTTTTCTTTTTTGAAGAGATAATTTTGTTGTTTTTTATCGTGATATTCTCCGCACCTTTAAGAGAAATTCCCTTGTCGTGCTTTGCCTCGAACGTGTTGCCCTCAACGGTTATGTTCCTGTGAACCTGATTTTTATTTTTGCCGTTTTCGGGTAAAACAGACAGGAAATGCGCATAACATTCTCCGAAGTAATTATTCCTGACAGTAACGTCCCTGCAAGGACCGCTTTCGTACCAGCTCTTTGCGTCATCGGAGATGAGAATAGCCGCCATATTCGTATTGATAAATTTGTTATTTTCAATTACGACCTTGCCCCTTGTGGTTACAAGTATGCCCCTTGTCGTAATTCTGTTTATCGTGTTTCCTGCATAGTAAAAATCGGGACAGAGTGTAACGTCCTCAATAACCATTCCCTCTTTTGCACCGTCGGTCGAGTCAACGGTAATTTCAACCGTGTGTTCGCTTACGAGCCTTGAAGTGAGAATTTTCGCCTTGCCCATACATTCAAGAGTAAAGCGGTCAACGTATTCAATATCGTCGCCGTCAAAGAACGGATTAAATGCATGGGTTTGCGGATGCTTGAATTTGAGCGTGAGGGTGTTGCCGTCAATTTTTTCGATATACATATGAATACCGTGGACGTTTATTGCGTCGTCGCTCGCACCGCAGAAATTGCTGTTCGTAACGCTGACCTGACCCTTGCACATACAAATTTGCATAAAATCGGCAATCGAGCAAAGCAGCTTTCCCGACTCGGGCTTCGGAGAAAAATCGACGTTGTCAACCGTTATGTTTTCGGTCTTTTGGCAGACGAGAGCGAGCGAGCAGTTGTATCTCTGTGCCGAATTTTTCAATGTGAAATTTTTACAGGAATTTACGAAAATACCGACATTTTCACGCCTTAAATCAAAGAGATAATATTTGTCGCCCAACTTAAATCTCTTTGCGGAAAAATATTTTGCCTTGAATTTATAAGGCTCGATTTCCTTAAAGGAGCGAGCTCCTGCAAACGGGTTGAGCACTCTTTCCATATGGTCAAGGTCATCTGCCCTGACAAGAGCAGGACTTGAATAGACGAATTTACTGTAAAAATTGTGCTTGTAATTCTTTCCGACAAAGTAAAATGTGCCGTTTTCGTTTACATATTTACAATTTTTATCGAGTGCGAAAACAACGCTGCCACCCTTTTTCTCCACAACCGTCATTTCGTGAAGCGGAGGATTTACCGTGTCAAGCTCAATGCCGTCAATGGTAATATTTTCGCAGTTTTCAAGTGCAATATTCGTGCAATGACCGTCAACGGTAAACGTTGAGCCGTTGCCCTGAATTGTAAGATTTTTTATGCCGTTGAGATACATTCCCACCTTGGATTTGTGCGGCTTTTCCTCCTCTTTTTCGGAAAACTCCTTGTCGCCTATGGTGTTGGTTATGTAAAGCGTTCTCATTTTGCAGTTGTCGAGGTCGATAAAGTAAGCTCCCTTTTCAAAAACAAGCGTTTTTTCATCATCCGTTTTCGCCATCTCGGAAAATACCGTGTCGAGCTTTTTCGCTATTTCCGAGTCGGGAAGTATGCCGAAATCCTTTGCGTAAAAAATCATTTTTGTTCTCCGTTTCCCCTCGTTGAAAGGTTTGTTTGTTCATTAAACAACAGTATAACCGATTTTACTGTGCAAATCAAACATATATTTTACCTAAAATATGTAAAATATGTTTGATTGTAAAGCTTGTCCGTTTATGATATAATATTAGCGTTACCGTCTTGTTGAGAAAGCAAGACAAAACGTAAGACACTATTAATAGTATAGGGGGCCAATATTAAAAAATGGATTTGTCTCAGAAAGTAAAGGGAGCAGTAAGTGACGTTAAGACCTACTGGAAAGTCCCGAAATTAGGTCGCTATATGACCTTCAAGGAAATTGCCGCTTACGCAGGCGGCGGTATCGGTGCGTATTTCATTATCACGCTCGGTTCAACACTTCTCGTTACAACACAGAACATGGTTGTCGGCGGAGCTATCGGCGTATCTCCTACGGATATGTACATACTCTATTTGATTTCAACCCTTGCCAATATTCCTTTAACGGGTATCAGAGCGAATATTATCGACAACACAAGAGGTAAGGGCGGTAAGTACAGACCGTACATTCTTTCAATGGGTATTCCCACGGCGTTGATTTCAATAGCATACGTCTGGTTCCCGTACGAAGCTATGTACAACCTTTTCCCGAATATGCTTTTCGGAAAAGAAGCGGGCTACGTAATCAAGTGCGCAATGGTATTGCTGTTCAGCTTGCTGCTGCAGTTCTTCTTCAACTTCTTCAACGACGCATATACAAACCTTATCCACGTTCTTTCTCCGAACACTCAGGAGAGAACGGACGTGCTTGCAATCAAGTCGGTTGTTTATTCACTTGCTCCGTCAATTGTTAATATCGTACTTCCGATTATTGCTCAGGTTGTTTCAAACGACGACCTTTACGACATCAGGGTTTACAGATATTCTTATCCCGTATTCGCACTTATCGGTATCGCTCTTACAATTATCGTTTATGCAAATACCGAGGAAAAAATCGTACAGGCTAAAACACATACAATTCAAATCAGCTTCATGGATTCATTGCGTGAGGTTGCAAAGAACAAATATTTCTGGATTATCGCTTGCGCAGGCTGGCTCGGCTTCTTGGAGAGTGCATACGGCGCAATCCTCCAGTGGTCATACACATACGGTCATACCTGTAACGGTGCTACATATGCACTTATCAGTACGCTTACCGGTAACGCTTCCCTTTGGGGAATGCTGCTTGCTCCTATCTGTATCAGGAAATGGGGTAAGAAAAAGGTACTTATCGGCGTAAATATGTTCAACGTATTGTTCATCGCATCAATGCTTATGGGTATGCATAACATTTGGTGGCTGTTCGCCTGCGTTTACCTCAACTGGCTTGTCGGTGCGTTTGAGCAGATTACAACGCCGGCTATTCAGGCGGATATTCGTGACTATCAGCAGTACCGTTCGGGCGAGAGAATCGACGGTATGTTCGCTGCGGTTACTACAATCGGTAATATCGTAACGCTTCTCACATCTTCTGTTGTTCCGTTCATTCAGAAGGCTTACGGCGTTCACGACAACAACGGTTATGCAAAGCCGTTTGATATTCTTGACGTTGAAACAGGACAGCCCGGACTTCTCTATGATATGATGACCGTTATGATTATCATGGCTGCTGTCGGCGCATTTATGAACGTTGTTCCCTATTTCTTCTATGACCTCGACGAGAGACATCAGAAGGCTATCGTTCGTATTCTTAAAATCAGAGCCTTGTTTGAGGACTATGCAAACGGCGTGCTTGACGACGGCAACCTTGTCGAAGCTGTTGATATAATCAGAGACGCTAAGGCACTTGTCAACGAGAAGCCGCAGGAGGCTAAGCGTGATTACAAGTCGATTAAGGACAAGGAACAGAAGAAAGCCGCCAAAAAGGCATATAAGGCTGTTCTTGAACGCAATGAGGAAATTGAAATTTCAAAGCTTGTTTGCGCAGAGCTTGACAAGTTTGAAACTCCGTTCTACAAAATGCAGCTTGAGGCTAACAGAGCCGTTCTTGACGGCGGACTTTCCGCTTTGCTTGAGCAGGATATCGGCAGTGTAAAGAAAGAACTTCGTCAGGCTAAGGCAATGCCCAAGAGCACTCACGAGGAGAGAGAATACCGCAAGTTTGCCATTGAAATTGCCAAGAAGAGAATTGACTCTTGCAGAGCTATCAAGGAATATTACTCAAACGGAGAAGTTCTTTCTGCTCCCGATTTCACAACTCTTGACGAATTGTTCGAGAAAGAGGACGCTTGTGAGATGAAGCTTCGTGAGTTCAACGAAATGCTCACAGAGGCTAAGAAGAACAAGGACAGCGACGAGGTTAAGAAAATTAAGGGCGAAATCAAGGGTGTTTTGGCTGAGAAAAAGGTTATCCTCAAGAAAGAAAAAATCGAGATGGATATGCACGCTCGCTACGGCAGAGCTGCAAAGCCCTATATCTATGCTGAAAAGCTTGTCAGCCAGCAGGAAAATTACACTCATCTTGAGGAAATTGAGTCTATCTATGATGAGGCTAAGGCTCGTCATGAGGCAAAGCTTGCTAATGACAAGGCAGAGCTTGAACGTCTTAAAGCCGAAGAGGACGCTTTGACCGCTAAGCTCAAGGCTGAAAAGAAGGCTAAGAAAGAAGCTAAAAAAGAAGCTAAAAAATAATAAGCTTTAACAAACTAAAAGAGCCTTTCGGAATTTCCGAAAGGCTCAAATTTTTTGCTTTTTAATTATTTCATTTTCATTGAAATATCAAACGCCTTGACCGAGTGAGTGATTGCACCGACGGAGATAATATCAACGCCCGTTTCTGCAACACCTCTGATGGTTTCGTCGGTAATTCCGCCCGAAGCCTCGGTTTTCGCTCTGCCGTCGATAATCTTGACAGCCTCACGCATCATATCGTTTGTCATATTGTCGAGCATAATAATATCCGCACCGACCTCAACCGCTTGACGAACCTCATCAAGATTTCTCGTTTCAACCTCAATCTTTGTGGTGTGTCCGATTTTGCTCCTGAGCGTGTTGACAGCGTTTATAATTCCGCCGCCTGCGTCAATGTGATTGTCCTTGAGCATAGCGCAGTCGGAAAGGTTGAAGCGATGATTTTTGCCTCCGCCGCAGGTAACTGCATATTTCTGAAGTGCTCTGATGGACGGCAAAGTTTTTCTTGTATCCGTGATTTGAGCGTTTGTGCCCTCACAGAGCTTAACAAGTCTGTTCGTGGCAGTTGCAATTCCCGACATATGCTGAAGAAGATTTAACGCCGTGCGCTCGCCTTTTAACAAAAGAACGGTTTTGCCCGAAAATTCTGCAATAAGGTCGCCCTTTTTGATTTCGTCGCCGTCTTTGAAATAGGTCTTGCATTCAAACGTGTCGTCAAGAAGCTCAAAAACTCTCATTGCAACCTCAAGACCGCAAAGCACACCGTCTGCCTTTGAAACAAAATATGCGTCGTTACGTTGGTTTTCGTCAATAAGATAATCCGTCGCAACGTCAATATAGTTAATATCCTCTTTAAGAGCCGAAAGGATTATTTCGTCAATGTAAAACTGCGGAATGTTCATCCCTCGTCAACCTCCTTTAATATTATGTGAGCTACACTTGCAAGGCTCAATGCCTCACAGTAGTCGGGGGTAATCGCAAACTTGCCGTTTTTAAGACGGGCAAGAATTTTGTCAACCTTTTTAAGCCCCGTGTGAACAGCGTCCATATCGGGAATAACGAAATATGCCCTCTGCATAATCGAGCGTATCTCGGTACGAAGTCCCTTTGGCATAGGTGCACCCGAAATATCAAGCTGCTTGTCCTCAACGGTAACGTGAGAATAGCCGCCTTTAATGCATTTTGTAATATCCTCTGCGGCACGTCTGCCGAAAACCAAAGCCTCAAGCAAAGAGTTGCTCGCAAGCCTGTTTTTGCCGTGAACTCCCGTGTGTGAACATTCGCCGACGGCATAGAGCCTTGAAACGGTTGTTCTCGCCTCAAGCGAAACATCGATACCGCCCATAAGATAGTGCTGGCAGGGGAATATCGGAATTAAATCCTTTGTAATATCAACGCCGTGTTCAAGACAGCCTGCGTAAATTCCGGGGAAACGGTTTCTGACGAAATCGCTGTCCTTGTAGGTTATATCAAGATAGAAATTATTGCTTCCCGTCTTTCTGCTTTCAAGGATAATTGCCCTTGAAACGACATCTCTCGGCGCTAATTCAAGACGGTCGTCGTAGCGGTGCATAAATCTCTCTTTGTTGCAGTTGAGAAGATATGCGCCCTCGCCTCTGACGGCCTCGCTTATGAGGAATTGCTCTCTGTCAGGACCGTTGAAGGCTGTCGGGTGGAACTGAACATAGCTCAAATGCTTTATCGCAGCACCCAATTCATATGCAAGACGTATTCCGTCGCCCGTTGCAACGGCAGGGTTGGTGGTGTACTTGTAAACTCTGCCTATACCGCCCGTCGCAAGCACGCAGTAATCCGCAAATACGCTGAAAGGCTTTCCGTTTTCGTCGAGAATATCCACACAAAAACCGCTTTTAACCTTTTCAAGCTTGTAAACAAGCGAGTTCGGAACTTGCGTAATATTTTTTCTTCTGTGTACCTCTTCAAGCAGCTTTTTGACAATTTCTGCACCCGTTGTGTCCTTGTGATGCACAATTCTCCTGCGGCAATGACCGCCCTCAAGAGTTTTCTGCACCGTACCGTCGGGATTTTTATCAAAATCGACGCCGTATTGCATAATTTTGCGGACATCATCAGGACCCTCGTGAACAAGCACATTAACTGCGTCGGGATCGTTTTCACGGCTGCCCGCAATCATAGTGTCCTCGTAATGAAGGTCAAAGCTGTCATTTTCAAAGCTCAAAACGGCAGCAACACCGCCCTGCGCCAAATTACTGTTTGAGAGCGTGTCCGATTTTTTGGAAAGGACAAGCACCGAAGTATCCTCGGGGAGAGAAAGTGCGGTATAAAGTCCGCCGACTCCGCTGCCCACGATAAGAACATCATATCTTTTTTCCATAAGTAAAAACATCTCTTTTACACTTATCAATTTTAGCTATAATTTTAACCGTATATAATATAACATAAAAAAGCAAAAAAATAAATTATTTTTATTACATAATATTTTCAAAATTCGGTTGACTTTTTGTTGAAATAGTGATAATATAATCGGGCACAAAAAAAATATGCGCTGCTAGCTCAGCTGGATAGAGTGTTTGGCTACGAACCAAAAGGTCAGGGGTTCGAATCCCTTGCAGCGCGCCAAAAGGAAGCACAGATTTTCGTCTGTGCTTCTTTTTAATTTATAAGAAGAAATTAAAATGGGGATTCGAACCCCCAAAATCTTTTGCAAGGCGAAGCCTTGTCAAAAGAAGTCTATAATCGGAGAGTTTGCGAAGCAAACAAAGGGCGAGCGAAGCGAGCCGAGTCCCTTGCAGCGCGCCATTGAAGAGCACTTGTTCAAAAGAACAAGTGCTCTTCAGTTCTATTCGCCTAACGGCGAGTTCTATTGCTACGCAGTGATATTCAGCTTTCAGCCGAGTGATATTGCCTGCGGCAGTTGAAAAGGCGAATAGAATATCACTGTGCCAAAGGCGCAATATCACTTTTGCGAAAGCAAAAATATCACGCCGAACGAAGTGAGGTATATCACTAAAAAACAATGAAAATGCGGATTGCGGACAGGGGCGTTTCAGCCTCCCTTGTGTAAAGGGAGGTGGGTTGCCGCAGGCAACTCGGAGGGATTGTGAGGTTGACTTTATATGAATTTGTAAAATCCCTCAGTCATTTTTTTCAAATTATATTAAACATTCCGCTCCCTCTCCGAGGGAGCTGTTGAGCGTAGCGAAACTGAGGGAGTAAAAAGGTTATTTCAAATTATAAAAACTCCCTCAGTCATTTTTTCTGCGGAAAAATGACAGCCCCCTCAAAGATGGGGCGGAAGCACAAATTGAATTTGATATAGATTGCGGACAGGGGCGAGCCCTGTCCCTACGGGTTGTGCGAAATTTTCAATATCGTTTCAACCGCAAACCGTAAAACAAAATCCGCTCCCTCTTCAGAGGGAGCTGTTGAGCGTAGCGAAACTGAGGGAGTAAAAAGGTTATTTCAAATTATTAAAACTCCCTCAGTCATTTTTTCTGCGGAAAAATGACAGCCCCCTCAAAGATGGGGCGGAAGCACAATTCAAATTTGATAACGACAGGTAGCCGTCATATATTCACAAATTTCCTCGGCGGCAGCAAGCCACCGCCCTACTCCATTGGATATATAATTCACTCCGTGTGAAGCACCCACTTCTTTTCACTTTTTACCCTGCATTTTATTTTTGCAAATTCGCCTTTATGTTTTCGACATACTCTTCCAACGGCAAGCCGTCAACGTAGTATTCGCATATTGACATAAACCCGTTTGCGGCCTTGACTTCAACGTAAATATCGTTAACCCGATTTGCCTTAAACGAGCTTCCGTCATCAAATATAATGACGGTGTTAAAATCGCCTGATTTGCCTTCTCCCTGCACGCTGTCGGACGGGCTTTTATAAAGATACATTGAGTGCACCTGCGGAATTTTCCTGTATTTTTTATATGCGTTGTATTCCGAAAAAAGCGGATAGCTTTTGACATACGCAAAATTGTTGCCTATCGGCTTTTCGTCGGTAAACTCGATTGACGCTCTTGCGCTGCTTTTAGTGAAAACGGCATATTTTTTGACTGCTTTTTCGCCGTCTCGGTAGTAAAAGGGAGGGTCATAATCACTCAATGAAAAAGAGACATAATATTGCCGAAAATTGCCCTCATAATAGGAAATACTGTCAAGCTCGATTTTGTAAATATCGGAATTTTTCTTTGCGGCTGTGGCTCTTGTTATTGCATAGCAGGGGAATAACAGCTGAAGAATAATCGCCGCAACCAAAAGTGAGCAGGTAAATTTTTTATTCATTGTCATTCTCCTTTCGTGGAGCTTCCTTGTTGGCTTTTGAGATTTTCAGGTTGACCGTCAGCATACATACGCCGAGAATTACAAGAATAAGACCGGACAAAAGAGGGCTTGCGCTCAAGCGTGAAATTGCAAGCATTATCACCACAACGACCGTTAATAATCCCATGTTCATTTTGTAAAAATCGACCTCTTTTGCACCGATAAGCGAGAGCGAAATACCCTGCGTGCAGACAATCAGCGTGCCGATAACAAACATAATATCACATATAAATTTATAGCAAAGCAGATTGTGCCCAAAGATTAAAACGGTTATCAGCAATAAAGAAATTGTGTATATTACTCTCGGTGCGTCATTGCGATATTTTTTGAAAAGCAGAGCGCAAAGGGTAATAATTGCGACAAGACCTAGACCGTAATACAAGCCCTCGCCCCAATCAAGCTCCGATATTATTTCTTGTATGCGGTTAAATCGGAAAGCGGTGCTCGGACGTGCGTTTGTGTTGTAAAGCTCGACGGTTGCTATTGAAACTGTCGCCGCCGAAATCGGAATGAGCGTGTCGGACACCTTTTTGAAATCGCAGCAATCTCTTATGATATAAAGCGTGAGAATTGAAATTACAACTGCTGTAAATCCGAGCTGCCAACAGCCCAAAAACGAATAGTAAAAGGGGACGGCGATAAAGAAAATTGCGGTTATGAACTTTAAGTATTTGTATTTCGGCTCGGTTTTCTTTCTGTTTATAAAGACAAACGAAGCACCGATGCTCAGCATTAAAAATGTTGCGACAATTAACAGTACGTTGCGGTAATCAATGTCAAGCAGTGAAAAATCCTTTATGAATCTTGAAATGCAGCCGATTGCGGAAAGGAAATAGTAAACCGTAACCGCAGAAGCAGAGCCGAATACAAAGATAATAGGCAGGACTAAAAATGCATCAAGTATTGCGTACTGATAAAATACCAAAGGCAGGCTCAATACGCCGTCCAAAAGTGCAAGGGTCGATATAACGCCCACGCACCAAACCGAAGCGGATACCTCACGCCAAACGGTGCTTTGATATTTGTTTTTGTATGTAAAGACGGCGAGTGCCTGACCGAAGAGCAGGGGGAGTATTGAAAAAGCGGTTTTCACGCCAAGCGGAAAAGCATTCCAATAATTGTAGAAAATAAGAACTCCGCCAACCGTAATAAAAAGGCTTGCAAACACGGAAATTACCGTGAGCATACTCCTTCGAGTAACATTGTTAACTTGCTCGTCTCGATCTCTTTGCGTTGTGCCGTAGATTAAATCCTCTACGCTTATTCCGAAAACCGCCGAGAGCTTTTGCAGAGCTTCAATGTCGGGCTGAGTGCGTCCGTTTTCCCAGCTTGAAATCGTCTGCCGGGACACAAACATTTTGTTCGCAAGCTCCTCTTGACTCAAGCCGTGTATAGCTCGTTGCTTCTTTATGGCTTTTGAAACCTTGCTCATCTAATCGCCTCCTTTACCCATATTGTAATTCAAAACGCTCATTTTGTCATTATATTTTCAAATATTACCCCGACACATTTTGTTGCACGCTGAAAAAGAGGGGAATGTGGAGTTGTGATTTGTGCGGACGGAAATTTATATTGAACATTCCGCTCCCTCGTCAGAGGGAGCTGTCGTTTTTCGCAGAAAAATGACTGAGGGAGTTATTTTAAGCTTGATACGACTTACTTTACTCCCTCAGTTTCGCTACGCTCAACAGCTCCCTCGGAGATGGAGCGGATTTATCTTTTATCTTGCGGCTGCTTGGGAATTAAATTTAATATCCCACACGGTAGGGCGGTGGCTTGCTGCCGCCGTTAAATCACATCAAATCAACGGTTGCAAACAATTATATTTTTATATTATATCGTAGGGGCGAACTGTGTTCGCCCGTTTTTTATTTGCTATGAATTGGCGGGCGACCGCAGGTCGCCCCTACGGGTTTCATCAAACGAAAATGCTCGCAGAATAAAGCCTTCCTCTGACGAGGAAGGTGGCACGCCGTAGGCGTGACGGAAGGAGAGAAAGCAATAAAAATCAAACTTTCGTTATCTCTCCCTCAGTTTCGCTACGCTCAACAGCTCCCTCGTCAGAGGGAGCCTATGTCGGGTAGCCGCATTTTCAGCCTCCCTTGTGTAAAGGGAGGTGCCGAACGAATGTGAGGCGGAGGGATTGTAGGGTTGATTTTATATGGTTTTATAAAATCCCTCAGTCATTTTTTTGTTCCAAAAAAACGACAGCTCCCTTTACAAGGGAGCCTTTGACGGACAACCGCAAGGGTTGTCCCTACGGTATGATTTATATTTTAATCCGTGCGAAGCACCCACTTCTCTTCACTCTTAACTCTTCTCTCTTCTCTGCCCGATAGGGCAACCCCTGTTCCTACACTATTCTACATTTAATTAAAATCCTCGGGGGTTTTGCCGAGGGCGGCAATTGGGTCTGCGTACGCACCGTTTATACGCACCTCGAAATGCAAATGCACTCCGTCCGCCGATTCAATCGGAATTACCGAGAGATTGCCGACCTTATCATTGATTTTTACCGTGTCGCCCTCGTTTACGGTGCTGCCCTTACCGAGTCCGCAATATCGGGCAATCATACCCTCGCCATGGTCAATTTCAACGACAGTTCCCCAAAGTGCGTCATCCTTTACGGACAGAACTATTCCGTTGTTGACGGCTTTCACGGGGTCGCCCGTCGCACCGGGGAAATCAATTCCGTTGTGTACTCGCCAATCCTCCATCGTCTTTGAATACACAAGCTCGGAGAGTGAAGCGTGCTTCGATACGGCGTTTCCGAGGGGCAACGAAAAGCTCTCGGCTCTCGTAACTGTCGCAACTGCCGACTGCGGCTCTGTTTGCGGCTCGTAACGGGTGTCGGGAATATCGTCCTTGACCTCGTTTACCTGCTCGTCGGGAATTTTCGGCTGTTCGTCAACGCTCGGCATTGTAATTTCAAGCGGAACGGTTTTGTCCTCGGGCGTATTTGCATCCTTTACCGTTCGATAGGTCGAAACATAGGAAGCAGCACCTGCAACGGCAAGGCAGACTGTTACAATCGAATAAAAGGCAAGGCGTTGTTTTTGTTTTTTAGTAAGCGAAATATCAGTTTTCATATGAAAACACCTCCGATATGAGTGTTCCCATATTTTTCCGAATATATGCAAAGGCATAAAATGAAAAGCGGCAAATGCGTTTGGCAATAAAAAAGACTCTCTTGTAAAGAGAGTCTGCAAAAAGCTGTTAAAAAAAGGAAAATGACCGATTGCTCGGTCATTTCCCTTCAATTTAGGGTTGTTTGAGGAGGGGGTATAAATACTCTGACGGGTTGCGGCCCCCGTTCAAAGTACACTGTTATAATAACGGCAATTTATGAATTGCAAATGAACAAATAATTAAGATATCGCAAATAATTTATTAACATGTATAATTTTTCATAAAATACGCACTCTTTTTACGAACAAATGTTTGACAGGCAAGAACATTTGTGCTATTATGATTACAAGAGAAAATTTGCGAATTTATAAGGAGGTTTTTATGGCATCCATAAATCAGAAGCAAAAGCAGATATATGAATACCTTATGGAGCGTTCACAGGTGAGCAAGGTTCCGCCCACGGTGCGTGAAATTGCCGCTGCGGTCGGTCTGAAATCGCCCTCGTCGGTGCAGGCTAACCTTGACGCCCTTGAAAAGGCAGGACTTATAGAGCGTGACCCGATGCTCAAGCGTTCCGTGCGTGTTTGCAACGAGCCGCAGAACGATTATACCCAAGTTCCGCTTGTCGGTACGGTTACGGCAGGTATGCCGATTTTGGCTGTTGAGCAGATTGAGGGCTATGTTCCGTATATCGGCAGAAGCTCGAATGACAAGCCGCTTTTCGCTCTTAAAATCAGGGGCGAGAGTATGATAAACGCAGGCATTTTGAACGGCGATATTGTTATTGTTGAGAAAACTCCCTCGGCGCAGAACGGCGAAATGGTCGTCGCTCTTATTGAGGACGAGGCGACGGTTAAGACTTTTTATAAGGAAAACGGTCATTTCCGACTTCAGCCGCAGAATGATGCGTATGAGCCGATAATCGTCGATGAGGTTGTAATTCTCGGCAAGGTAGTCGGTCTTATCAGAAACTATTAAAAACAGAAAATTAAAAATTAAGCACATTCACTCTTTTTCGAAATGAATGTGCTTTTGTTTTTTGGTTATTCCTTATCTCTGTTTGCACAATCGGCACAGCAGCCTGTGCAGCCGCCGAATTCCTTTTTGCCCTCCTCGGTATCTCTGTAATACTGAGTGTGAGTGTCTCTGTGCTTCCTTGAATTCCAAATTCGCTCTGCCTCGGGTGCCCAAGCGGTTGCGAAGTCAACGCACTTGTCGCAAAGCTCGTCAACAGGCTCTGCGTGAAGCAAATCCGAAGAATGAGCGCCGCTTTCCTTGACCATTTTGCGAAGTGCCTCGGGGTTTTCAAGCATCGGGCAGGGACGCAAATGGTTGTCGTTGAACGGCTGATTTTTATAATACTGCGTAAACAACGGAGATTTAAGAGCTTCCATAAGCGTATGCGTTCTGATGTTTGTATCGGAATAGTGGATGAATACACAGGGCTCAATATCGCCTGCGGAGTTGATGTGGAAGTAGTTTCTGCCGCCTGCGATACAACCGCCTACATACTCGGCGTCGTTCTGGAAGTCCATTACGAATATCGGCTTGCCCGTCTTTGAATTTCTGACCCTGCGAAGCCAATTATACATATATTCACGCTGCTCGGGTGTGGGGATAAGCTCTTTATCCGCATCATGACCGACAGGCATATAGTTGAACATAAGGGAATACTTTGCACCCTTTTCGATAATCATATCAAAGAATTCGTCGGATGTAACGAACTCGATATTCTTTCTTGTATAGCATATGGAAACGCCGAAAAGACACTTGTTTTTCTTGAGCAGATCCATAGCCTCGATTGTGCGCTTGTACGCACCGTCGCCTCTGCGCCAGTCGTTCGACTCCTCCGTGCCCTCAAGGCTCAATGCAAGAGCGACATTTCCGACCTCTTTAAGATCGTCGCAGAATTTTTGGTCAACCAACGTAGCGTTTGTGTAAATTACAAAGCCTGCGTCCTGATTGTTCCTTGCAAGCTTGATAATATCGTTTTTACGGATAAGCGGCTCGCCGCCCGTGAGCATATAGAAATGAGTGCCCATTTCCTTGCCCTGAGTAACGATTGACTGCATTTCCTCGTTTGTAAGGCTCTGCTTGTAACCGTACTCGGCAGCCCAACAGCCCTTGCATTTAAGGTTGCAGGCACTTGTCGGGTCAAAAAGTATGATGAACGGGACGTTGCAATGGTATTTTTCACGGTTTGCACGAACAGCCTTTGTGCCGTAAAGAGCTGCGTCAACACCGAGAGCCATTGCCATTTCCTCGACGATATTTCTGTCAATATCGCTCAAAAGACCTAAGACATATTGGCGCCAAATGTTGTCCTTATCGGCAGCCGCCTTCTTGAAAGCTTCGAAATTCTGTTTCGGGAAAACGCCCTTAAAGAGTGTGCTTCCACGGGTAGCAAGCTTGACAAGGTTTACGTCGGGGTCCTTGTCGATATATTTCAAAATCTGTTCAAGAGTTTTGCGTATAGCTGCTTTTTGAAATGCGTGTGTTTGTGCCATAATTTATGCTCTCCCATTTATGTTTGACAGTATAATAACATAATTTCGCTCTGATGTAAATGAACAATGTTTTAACTTTAGGTGCGAAATATGCAATTTTATAAGAAACGGATTGTAAATGTGCAATTTTTTAATAAAGTGTGGAAATTCTTATATCAATGTGATAAAATAAATTTTAATATCCTAATCAAAGGAGTGTAAGTATGAAATTTTTGACCGATTATACAGCGGTTACGTTTACGGGCATAGGAAAGGCGTTTAATGTTTATTCGACCTTCGTTGAGTTTACGGTACCGTTTGTGAATATTGACGTGAGCATCAAGTTTTACGGCTTGATAATCGCCTTCGGCTTTTTGCTTGCCGTGCTTTTCGGCGGCAGAATGGCTTACAAGTGGAAAATCGACTTGAACAAAATGCTTGACGTTTTGCTCTACGGTACTATCGGCGGAATTATTGGCGCAAGATTATATTATGTGCTTTTCGAGTGGGATTATTACAGCCACCACCTCTCTGAAATTCCGAAGATATGGAACGGCGGACTTGCAATTTACGGCGGACTTATCGGTGCGATACTTGTCGCATATTTTACCTGCCGTAAGATTGATTTGAACTTCCTCAAACTGCTTGATATGTGCGGTATGAGCTTCCTTATCGGACAGGGAATAGGCAGATGGGGCAACTTTGCAAATCAGGAGGCTTTCGGAACAAATACGAGTATGCCGTGGGGTATGTACAGCTCAAAGGTTGCGGATTATCTCACAGCCAATAAATCCTTGTTTGCGGAAAAGGGCATTACAGTTGACCCGAATTTGCCCGTTCATCCGACATTTCTCTATGAGTCGCTTTGGTGTATAATCGGCTTTTTCGTTATCTATTATATATGCAGAAAGCATTATAAATTTGCAGGTCAGCTCATACTCTGCTACGGCATTATCTACGGTGCGGAGAGGGCAGTCGTCGAGGGCTTCAGAACGGACAGTTTGTATATTCCGGGCACGACAATCAGAATTTCGCAGTTGCTTTCGGCGATAATTGCGGTGCTTTGCCTTGCAATTCTCATAGCAAAGCTTGTCGAGCTTAAAAAATATCCCAAGCCCTATGACCCCGTTGAGGTTTTACCTGCGGAGCTTGACTATGTGGTAAAATCGAAGAAAAAGGACGAGGAAAAGGCTAAGGCTAAAAATATTATCAAAACGCAGCAGAAGAAAAAGAAGCAAGCGGAAAAGGATATAAAGGGCGGTAAATAAAATGGCTAAAATAATTGACGGTAAAGCGGTTTCACAGTTCGTAAAGGACGAGGTTAAAAAAGAGGTTTCGGCTCTCGGAGAAAAGGGCGTTTCGGTCGGTCTTGCGGTTATTATCGTGGGCAACGACCCTGCATCGAGAACCTATGTAAACAACAAGAAAAAGGCTTGTGAGGCAACGGGAATTATCTCAGAGGAATACGCCTTGCCCGAGGATACGACAATGGAGGAGCTGCTCGCTCTCATAAAAGAGCTGAACGCTAAAAAGAGCATTAACGGCATACTTTGTCAGCTTCCGCTTCCGAAGCACCTTGACGAAAAGGCTGTAATCGAAAACATTGACCCGATAAAGGACGTTGACGCTTTCCACGCCGTAAACACGGGTCATATTATGATAGGCGACTACTCATTTTTGCCCTGTACACCGGCAGGCATAATGGAAATGCTCAAATACTATAATATTGAAATCGAGGGCAAGGAGTGTGTCGTAATCGGAAGAAGCAACATTGTCGGCAAGCCTATGGCAATGCTTCTTTTGCAGAAAAACGGCACCGTTACAATCTGCCATTCGAGAACGAAAAATCTTAAAGAGGTAACCTCCCGTGCGGATATTTTGGTGGCGGCTGTCGGCGTCCCCTATTTCGTAACAGCCGATATAGTCAAGGACGGTGCGGTTGTAATCGATGTCGGAATGGACAGAAACAAGGAGGGCAAGCTCTGCGGAGACGTTGATTTTGCGGAGGTTGAGAAAAAGGCTTCTTATATCACACCTGTTCCCGGCGGAGTAGGACCTATGACCATTGCAACGCTTATGAAAAACACCGTTACGGCGGCTAAAATACAGAATAATATACCTATTGAGTAAAAAAATAATAGATTTTTGTTGACTGTAAGTCGGCAATGATTTATTATTAAGATATTATTTTTTAGGGGTGATTTTAATGGGAAATGACACAAAAAAGTATATGAGCTTCAAGGAAGTTGCGGCGTATTCGCTCGGACTTTTCGGCTTTCAGGCGATAGTCGGTCTTTTGAACTCATATCAGGCGGAATTTGACGCATCAATCCTCGGTGCAGACATTGCGGTAGTCGGAATCCTTATCCTTGTGGCAAAGATTATTTCCGCCGCAGCCGACCCTGTTGTCGGAAGCTTGGTTGACCGTTCAAGGTCAAAGCTCGGCAAGTTTAAGTCAATGATCGTCTATTCGCTTGTACCGCTGTTTGTGTTTACGGCGGTCGTGTTCGTAAAAGTTCCGTTTAAGGGCTTCGGACTGTATGCGTGGATATTTGTTACATATCTCATTTGGAGTATCGCAATGACAATGGGCGACGTTCCCTCGCAGGGTATCGCCTCCGCACTCACTCCCGACCCGACGGAGAGAACAAACGTCGTTTCAATCTCAAACACCTTTAAGCAGATAGGCTTTTCGGCTTGCGTTGTTATCGTGCCGATTGTCTGCCTTATAATTAAGGGCGGCTCAAGAGTTATCGTCGCAAAGGGCGAAACCGATACCCCGATGATAGCGTCGGAGTATCTCGGAACGGCTGTTTTGACGGCAATTCTCGGCTGTGTGCTCTTTGCACTTATTCCGATTGTCAACAAGGAACGTGTCAAGGTCGAAAGCAACGAAAAGACAACCGCAAAGGATATGCTTGCGGCTCTCAAAAACAATAAACCGCTTATGCTTGTAATCGTCTCCTATTTCCTCGGCTTCGGCAGACAGATGGCAATGGGTATTCAGGTGCAGGCGGCAAACGTATTGTTAGGCTCGCAAAATCTTGTTGCGGTGCTCGGTATCGTAACGGCGGTAGGCTCAATGATTTCAATGGCTCTTTGCCCCGTTCTTATCAAAAAGCTCAACGAAAAAAGAGCGTATATTTTGCTCTCGGTTTACGGCTTTGCGGCTTCGATATTCTCATTTGTAATCGGTCATTTTTGGTTTAGAAGTCCTGAAAATACGGCTCTTACCGTTCTGTTCTATATTTCGCTTTTCCTTATCGGACTTCAGTTCGGTGCGGTTACGCTTATGCCGATGATTATGACCGCAGATGCCGTTGACTACTACGAGTACGAAACAGGCAAGAGAATGGAGGGTGCGGCTTATTCGATCCTCACTCTTACAATCAAAGTCTGCTTGGCTCTCGGTACGGCGCTCGGCCTTGTGTTCGTTCAGCTCTCGGGCTATGCCGACACGCTTGCCGAAATTAACGCAGGCACGGCTACGGGCTTTACTGCAGCTACAAAGGATATGATTTTCTTTGCATACACGGCAGTCCCGGGTATTCTCGCACTTCTCTCGATTATCCCGATGTTCAAATACGACATTGTGGGCGAGAAAAAGCAGGAAATTTCAAAGGCTCTTCAGCAGCGCAGAGGCGCAAAGGAAGAGGCTTAAACGGCTTTATAACGGTTTTACGGAGGTGTTTTTCGACATCTCCGTATTTTTTTTGTTGACAAGTGTGCGTTCGGTGTGCTATTCTGTATTTTGTTACGTAACAAAAATTTACAAAAAGGAGGCAGAAAAATGATTAACAACTATTCAAGAAACAGACATTATGCGGATTTCCCAATGGATTCTTATAATATTTTCTGCCCCGAGAGGACGCATTATCCCATTCTTGCGATTTAACTTTTGTTATTTATGGGTGTATTGGCGCTGTCGGAGCTTCGGCAGCGCTTTTTTTTATTTATTTTGGGAGGAATTATGAGGTATATAAAGCTTCACGAGAACGAAAAAGTTCCCGTGTTCAAAAATGTTATTTATGCCCTGCGTCTTGTGTGCAAAGCCGACAAACGGCTGCTTATAAGCTATCTTGTAAGCTATATTTTCGACGATATTTTTGTGCGCTACATTCAAAGCATACTATTTTTGAAGGTACTGCTCTCGCTGTTTGACCGAGGCGCAGAATTCAGGGAATATGTGCGTGATTTGTTGCTGTTTTTCGTCATTGCCGCAGCGACAAAGATTATTTCGTGGGTGGCGGCGTACATAAGGCAGGTTGCGACAAAAAATGTGTTAAAGGTTCTCAACAATATGGTTTTCCAAAAGGCTATAAGCCTTGACGTCGGCTGCTATGAGAGCCCCGAATTTTACGACAAATATCAGCGTGCCACGCTCATTATGTCGGCAGGATATTTTGATATAATCTGCTATGATGTTGCGCTTGTTGTCAGCGGAATTGTGTCGCTGCTGCTTGTTATCGGCACGGTTACGGCGATAAGCCCCGTGTATTTGCTGTTCCTTTTGCCGATTGCCCTTGTGTTCGTTATCGAAATTTTCAAGAGCAAGGCGGTTTACAAAAGAGACCTTGAAATGACGGGCAACAACCGCACAAAGGCGTACATACAGCGCACGGTGTTCCTAAAGGATTTTTCAAAGGATATGAGGACGTCAAACATTTTCTCGGTTATGATGAGAAGATTTGAGGCGGCTGTTGCGGCTAATGTAAAAATTCTCAAAAGCTACGGCGTAAAGCTGTTTTTGTACAGTATCGTAAGCTCACTGTTTTCGGAGTTTATCCCGATAATCGGAACATATGCGTATGCAGGCTATAAGTTTGTAAAGGGCGGCAGTATGACCGTTTCGGGCTTCTCGGTCGTTGTGTCGTCAATTTCAACGGTCAGGGAGGCAACGCTCGATATTGCGGAGGCGTTCGATGAAATGACGCAGATGGCTCTGTATTTTCAAAATCTCAAGGACTTTTTCGACTTTGAGCCGAGCATAAAGGACGGAAATATACAGGCAGGCGAATTTGAAAGCCTTGAATTTCGCAATGTAACTTTCCGTTATCCGAGCGCAAAGAAAAACACGCTTGAAAACATTTCGTTTAAGATAAACAAAGGAGAGACGGTAGCCGTCGTCGGCATAAACGGCGCAGGTAAATCGACCGCCGTCAAGCTTATGCTTCGTTTTTACGATGTTACGGACGGTGAAATTTTATATAACGGCGTGAACATAAAGGAATACACGCTCTCCTCGCTTCGCAGTGCGTTTGCAACGGTATTTCAGGACTATAAAAACTTTGCAATATCGGTCTATGAAAACGTGATGTGCCATGAATGTACCGAAGAGGACAAGCAAAAGGCGCAGACAGCACTCAAACAGGCAGGGGTGTGGAAGAAAACGCAATCGCTTTCGAACGGCGGCGACACGGTGCTTACCCGTGAATTTGACGAGGACGGAGCAGGTCTTTCGGGCGGCGAAAATCAAAAGGTATCGACTGCAAGGCTTTTTGCAAGCGATTACGAGATAGCAATTCTCGACGAGCCGTCGTCGGCACTCGACCCCGTCGCAGAGTATGAGATGTATGAAAATCTTATTGCCGCAACAAAGGGCAAAACGGTAATTTTCATTTCACACAGGCTCTCGTCCGCAGCACTTTCCGACAGGGTGCTTGTAATCGGAGACGGAAAAATAATCGAAAGCGGTACGCACGAGGAATTGATGGAGAGCAAAGGTAAATACTGCGAGATGTTTACCCTGCAAGCTTCCGCTTACCGCAGAGAAGGGGGCGACAGCAATGCTTAAATCAAAGAAAAACAAGACCGAGCACTCGGTGTTTTCAAACATAATGTACTTTTTGGGGCTTATGTTTAAGCTCTCGCCGGGGCTTGTAATCGGCGACATATTATCGTGCACTTTGAGGCTTTTACCGCAAAGGCTGATAAGCGTAATCGGCATAAAATACATAATCGACGTAGTGGCGCAGGGCGAAAACCTCGGTAGAATTTACAAGGCGGTTATTATCATTGCGCTTGTAATCGTTTTAAGCAGAATTGCCGTACTGCTCTACAGGGAGTTCTATTGGAATGCCGCAAAGGAGAGGCTGTATTTCAGGCTCAACAAAACGCTTTATGAAAAGGCGCATTTGCTCGACCTCGAAAGCTATGACGACCCCGATTTTTACAACAATTTCATTTTGACCATAGAGTCGTCCTCGGACAACATTCAGGGGCTTTTGGGAATTGTGCAGAGCTATGTCGGCAACATAATCTCTCTGGCGGCTGTTGCGGCGGTAATTCTGACTATCGACCCCGTGTGCCTTGTAATTATTTTGGCGGCGATTTTGCTTTTTCTGCCGCTTAGCGGAAAGATAGCCGACTATCAGATGGGCAGGCGTATAGATAACACGAAGTTCCACCGCAGAAGCGACTATTTTCAGCGGATTTTCTATTTGCAGGACTACGCAAAGGAAGTGCGTATGAACGACATTTCTCCCTTGCTTTTCGACCGATACAACGATGCGGCGGATGACGTAATAGCAAATCAGGCAAAGTATTGGAAGAAAATTTCCGTTTGCTACTGCGTTCAGCATATCGGCGTTCAGGCGCTCGGCTTTATGCTTATACTGCCGCTGTATCTCGGTTATCAGGTAATAGTTAACAAAACTTTGTCGGCAGGCGATTTTGTCGCAACCTTTAACGGTGCGTATTCGATAGCCATTTCGCTCAATTTCCTTATGGTATGGGCAAGCGCCGTGTTCTCGGAGAGGGCAAAGATGATTGAAAAATACCGTGAGTTCCTAAAGAGCGATTTCAAAATCAAGGACGGCAAAAACACGGCTGAAATTACCGAGCCCAAGACGATAACGGTCAAAAATATGTCGTTTACTTATCCCGGCAACGATAAGCCCACGCTCAAAAATATAAATCTTGAAATTAAGCCGTATGAAAAAATTGCGCTTGTCGGCTTCAACGGAGCAGGAAAAACAACGCTCACCAACTTGCTTTTGAGGCTTTATGATGCCACGGACGGCGAAATTCTCATAGACGGCGAAAATATAAAGAATGTTACCGTAGCTTCGCACCGTGCAAGATTTGCGGCGGTGTTTCAGGATTTCCAGACCTTTGCGTGTTCGGTGGGCGAAAATGTTGCCCTTGATGAAAAATTTGATTTTGAAAGGGTACGGCAGGCACTTAAACACAGCGGATTTACAAAGCCGCTTAAAAACGGCGTCGATACGGAGCTTTTGAGGGAGTTCGACGACGACGGTGCAATGCTTTCGGGCGGCGAGGCACAAAAAATTGCCATTGCAAGGGCGTTTTATAAGGAGTGCCCGTATGTAATACTCGACGAGCCGTCGGCAAATCTCGACCCGATTGCGGAATATAAGCTCAACAGGGCAATGACCGAGGCTTCCGAGCACAAGACGGTAATTTTCATTTCGCACAGGCTTTCGACGACCGTGATCGCCGACAGAATTTACGTTATGGAAAACGGCGAAATTATCGAGTTCGGCTCGCACGAGGAATTGATGAGCCGTGGCGGCACATACGCCAAAATGTTTACCCTGCAAGCGGAAAAATACGAGGCGTAAGCGAAAAAGTGAAGAGTGAAGAGTGAATAGTGAAAAGAAGTGGGTGCTTCGCACGGATTGAAGAATTATATCAACCCGTAGGGACAGGGCTTGTCCCTGTCCGTGATTTTTCTCACAATCCCTCCGAGTTGCCTACGGCAACCCACCTCCCTTTACACAAGGGAGGCTGAATGTGCCACCGCCCTACCGTATGGTTGTCCCTACGGGATAAAATCAAATTAGGGAAAAAATCACCCAGACAGTATTGCCTGTCGGGGTAATTATTTATATGCTGTTATTCGGTTTTCTGCAATTCTTCGAGTGTCGCTCTTTCTGCCGAATAGTTTACCGTTATATTTTTCTTGAAAAGCATATAGTCATATTTCGGAAGCCACGGCTTGCCGAGCTGTGTATTGGCAAAGCTCTCCTCGCTTGCGGCAACGTTCATTTCGGAGATTCCTATAAGCTTGCCGTCGCTCTTGTAAACAGCACCCCAAAAGGCGTGGTGTCCTATGTAGGTAACGCTTTCGGGAATATACATATAGCTGAGCCCTCTGTCCTTTGTAAAGCAGTCGGAGCCGATTTTTTCAAGTCCCTCCGGCAAGGAAGGATAGACAAGCGAAAAGCCTTCAATCGCCTTGTATGACGGGTCAAGGTTTTCCGTGTCGGTTTTGTAGGAATAAATATTTCTGATGTTTCCTGCATCGAAAAAGCCGAGCGTTCCTATCTCCTTTACACCCTCGGGAATATATACGTCCGTGAGGTTTGCGTAGTTAAAGCAGAGAGGACCTATCTTTGTAACGGTCGAGGCAATAACATAGGTGCGTACATCCTTGTTGTACTGTTCGAAATAAGCCTCGTCGTATTTGTCGGTAGTGCCCCAAAGCTCCTCCATAGCCGCACCGCTGTCATCAACAAGGTCGGAGACCTGTTCTCCGTTTTCCATATGTGCATAGCCCGTTTTAAGCCTTAAATAACGGTCGTGATCTATGGGATAGCAGATTATTTCAGTTTTATCCTTGTTGTACAGAACGCCGTCAATGTCGCAGTAGCTTGGATTGTTCTCGTCAACTATGATACGCTGAAGCGCCCAGCAGGAATAAAAAGCCTTTTCGTCAATTTCGGTAACGCCTGCGCCGATATAAACCGTTTGCAGCTGACCGTCGCAGTTAAAGGCAAATTCGTGTATCGCCGACACCTTTTTGCTATCGTCATAGACGATGCCGTCGTTTACCTTGTCTCCGCTGCCGAGAAGCGTGTTGGTGTCAGAAGCGTCGTAGTTAAGCGTTGCGACGTTGTCAACGGTAAAGCTGACTATCGAGCCGTTGTTTGAAAACTGTTTAAGCCGATAGCTGCCGTTTTCAAGGCGGTTGTATTCAAGGTCGCCCGTGTTGAGAAGCGCACGCACCGAGAAGAACAGGGACACGAATATCGCAACCACCATAAACACAATAAACATTGCCTTTGCAAGCTTTTTGTCCTTGTATGAAGCGTTTATTTTCGGAGCTGCAAGACCGTCGATTTTATATGTCCATATTTCGTCCTCGGGAATGTCGAGGACTTCCTCCTTTACCTCTTCGGGCTTGGTTTTTTCTTTTTTCATATCCTCACCCCCGTTATCCTATAAAGCTGCCTGCGACGGACTCGCCGTCTTTTTCGGCATTCTTTTCGGTTACCTCGGCTCTTCGCTTGAGCACCTGAATAACCTTGTTTTGCTTTTCGCTGTCGTAATCCCAGAAGATAAACGGCAGGGTCATAAGTATATAGCCTGCAATGTCGAAAAGTATCGGTATTACGATTATTTTGACCCTTGCAGAGTCGATAAACAGCACATCCCAGTTACTGTTAAAGCCGTATTTAAGTATGAGTATCGGTATGATAAGTCCGACAAGCGTTGTTATGGGGCTTGTAAACCAGCCGAAAATGCCCTGGAAGCTTTCAAGACGTTCGCCCGAAAGGTACATTTGATAGTCGTTGATACGAATTTCCATATTGTGATGTACAGCCATCGGAATTGTTTTTGTCGCTTCAAGCAGGAAGAGTATGACGCAGCAGATTATACCGCAGAGCGTTACATTGTCGCCGCAGAGAATAATAGCACCGACAACAATTCCGTAGCCCAACGCACGGGTAAGGTAATAGAAAACCATAATTTGCTTATATGAAAATCTCTTTATGAAATACGGAGTAAAGAAATCGGGCGGAGTTCCCGCAAAGGATATGAGCGAAATCAAAAGACCGTAGGACAGACCGCTTAGACGGAAGGTGTAGAGATAAACAATCGTTGTGAACGCAAGCATACCGTTTCCGAGCGAGTCGAGCAGTCCGATTATGTTCATTATCCACTTGTACTTGTTTCGCATTACGCCGAATATACCGTCCCAGAAGTTGATTTGAATTTTCTTCTCTATCGGCGGTTGAGGTATTCTCTCTTTAATTCTGTTGGAGAATATCATTGTAAGAACAGCAAAGGTTATGAAAATTATCGGAATAACGTATTTATACACATTGATATCAGCCCACTCGTCCTTTAAGAAGCCGATTGCCATAGGAATTACAAGCACCATTATCGAGTTGAGAAGATGCGAAAGCTTTAAGGGATAGGTGCGGACAAGTATTCTCTCACGCATATTCGGGCTGATGTTCTGCGTGCAGGTTTCAAGGCAGTTGCTGAAGCCGAAAAGATTATAAAGCGAGAACAGAGCGTTTGCTACCCATACTCTTGTGACCACGTTTGCAATATTGTAAACGGGAAGCCAGCCTATGAGCACTACCATTATGCACTTGGGCACAACGTCGCAATAGAGGAAATATTTGTATCTGCCGAATTTCGGAACAAGCTTTTTACGCCAAAAGATATTTCTTGCGCCTGCCCAGCCGTTCCAAAGTATGTGCGTGCCGAGCATTTTTATAGCCGAAGCGGCGGATACGCCTCGTATGGAGTTCAATGCCGCAACGACGGCGTTTTGGGGATTGAGATATGCAGAGAAATTGAACGCCATAAGGAATATGCCTATCGCTATCGAGCAGAAATAGACTGTGTACAGCGCACGTTCCTTTTTCTTTGGCAAAAAGCCGAGGTTGTCGTTGATTATCCAGCCGAGAATATCCCACAGCTTTTGAAGCGGCATATTTATAAGCGTGATTGCGGAAAACGCAACATACGGCAGCTGATAATGATACATTATCAGATAGCAGCCTGCGGCAAACGATATGTATTCGAGCGTTTTTGTGCCCGAGTAGTTACTGCCGACAGCAAGCCAAATGTCAAGATATTCCTTGTAAGGAACATATTTTCCCTCGGCAGGTGTGTTCCAATGCTCTTTTATCTCGCCGAAGAGCCATTTGATTTTACCTGCAAGGGAGGTTTTCTTTTCTTCCATATTTTCTCCCCCTGACAATACTTTATAATAAAACATTTTACCATAATTTTGAAATTGCTTTCAACATAAAACGGATTTCGTGTTGATTTTCGTTGAAAGTGTATAACAAAATATATGTGAATTTGTCATAAATAACAATAAAAATCGTTGATTTTTTTGTAAAAAACAGAAAATAAGCCGCCCGAATTTGGCTGAGTGTTCATAAGGAAGTATTGGTTTCTCGCATAAAAATTTATTATACCTTTGTCGGAAAGCCTCGCAAGGCGCCAGCCTTGCTTTGTTTCCCAACTTCCGCATAAACGAATTTTTATAGCTACGAAACTGCAGCGCACTTCAAAATAATATATTTTTGATGCAAGAAAAGGCAAACCCCGCAGATAATGCTAACGCATATCTGCGGGGTTTAACGAATTATTGCGCAAAAAGATGTTATTTTGAAGCAAAACTGCCTTATTAACTCTCAGCCTTACGGCTTTGATGTTATATAAAGCTTATTCTGTTATCACGGTTGCGAGTGAATTTTCGGGAAGCGTCAGCGTGCTTTTGTACTCTCCGTCATAAACCGTGGCAAATTGCCTTTCGTCTGTTGTGAGAACGACCTGCATTTTAGAAAAATCTCCGTCAAAGGAAACTTCGGTCTGCTCCTTTTCGTTTACGATTACCGTAACGGTTTTTCCGTCGGGAGTGAGGAACGAAAAGGCGTTGAGTCCGTTATCATTCTCGGGAACGGTCAGGTTGTCAAGGCATACTGAGCCCACGGGGATAAATTTCGAATAGTGAGCAAGTGCATAATACCGCTTGGCTTTTTTGTATTCGCTGAAATAGTTCGTTGCCGAGAAAAGTCCGTCGGAATAATCCTTGCCGTCCTCCTTGACGGAAAATTGATTTACCGCAACCCATGAGGTCCAGCTTTCACAGCCTCCGAGAACAAAGTCCTGTCCGATTATCCTTGCGGTTATAAGGGCGGCTTTTACGCTGTCAGTGGGGCTTTTGTTTGGAAGCTCGCACCATTCGCTCATATCGAAGCGGAATTCCGGATGTGCTTTGACAATTTCGTTCTTGAAAACTAATCTTGTCTCGGGGGAATTGTCGGAATGATAGGAGTGATAGGCAAAAACGGGCATTACCTTTTTGATTGTCTCGTCGCCTGCAAGAGCCTCGATATATCGCTTGGTTTCGCCGAGCATTTCTCCGCTTTCGGGACCGTAGAGCAATACGGGAGTGCCACGCTTGAGTATCTCCTCGGCAAATAGATGAAAAACTTCTAAAACCTCTTCGCACTCATAATGACAGCCCTCCTGCCAGACAGAAGCGCCGCCCCATTGCCATTGCGGCTCGTTTATGGGACTTATGTATTTTACGGGTATGCCCTCGCTTATAAATTCCTCTGCAATGTCGAGCATATAGCTTACAAATTTTTTGTAATTCATTTTCGGCAGGTTGCAGGTGTGCGGCATAAGGCTACCCGAGCTCTGACCCGTCGAGGTCTGCGACCAATGCGGAGAGTTTGCGAAAAGAATTACCGTGTCAATGCTTCCTTTTTCAAGGCAGAGCTTCATAAAATCTCTTGCGGTGCGGTCGCTGTTGAAATTATATTTTCCCGTTTCCTTTAGCTTGTCGAAGTCATAAAGGCTCTCTGTTCTGCGCCACATATTTTCCACACGGTTGTTGTCGGGGTCAAAGCCGCCGCCGACATTGTAGCGGTAAATGTTAAGCCCGAGCCCGTCCTTGCCGTAAAGCAGTTCGGAAAGCTCGTTTGCGGCGTTCCCTGCGCAATATTGGCTCCACCAGCACGACGACGTGCCGAAGCCCTTGACTGTCTGCATTTTCTTTGGCGAGCGAAGCGTTATTTTCATACTTTTCCCCCGTTATCAGTCTAAATCAATATCCTTTTGAATCCGTCCGTGCCACACGGCGTTTCCGATGTTTATGGGCGAAGTCAAAACCTTTATTTTATTCTTGATTGCCGTAAACGGATTGCTGTCTTTTTCAACGTCGCAAAGGCTCATTACGGATATGCTCTCTTTAAGCTGTGCAAGGCTGAAGCGGCGGTCCTTTCCTATTTCGACCGTCTTTTCTTCATTCGGGAAGAGATCAAAGAAATTGTCCGAGAACGGCTCTTGAGAAATACTGCTTTCAAGCTTTACAAGTCGGGCATAGCGGTCGCTTTTGAGCTTTATTTCAAGTCCCGACGGTGCTTCCGAAATGTGCATTTCAATTTTTGCCGAGGGTAAGCGCATTTTCTTTTCCTTGTCGAACAAAAGCGTTCTGTCGGCTGTCAAAATGCCGTTTTCAAAAAGCTTTATACGCATCACGGCACTGTGCTTGCCCGAGCCTTTAAGCAGTTCGGAATTTTTAAGGTCGAAAGCGAGCGTGCTTGAAAGAGCAGGCACACTCAAAGCTTTTTCGCCCGAGCAAACCGAAATTTCCTTGTTGAAATCAAATACGCTGTACTCGACACGCACCGTTTTTTCGCCGTCAAAATCGTTTAACACGAACAATTTTACGCCGTTCTTCGAGTTCTCGGCGGATACGGTCAGGGGTGCGTTGAAATTCCTTGCGCAATACTGCAAAGCCTTGTAATTGCCGTAATAATCATAGCTTGCCCAAGAGCATACGGGCCAACAGTCGTTGAACTGCCAATACATAGCGCCGTTGCACCTGCCCCTGTTCCTGCGCCAATGCTCGGTTGCGTCCTCGATACACTCCGATTGCGTTATCTGTGAAAGATATATGTAATCCTCAAATTTTTTCGGCAGATTGAAGCGAGAGGCAATGTAGTATATCATTTTATCGTTGCCGTTAAGGCATTTTTGGTGCGAGAGGAAAACTTCGCTTGAAAGCGACAATTCTCCGTCGCCCGCAAATTTCCTGACGGTCTTTATGTCGGGGAGGCTTTCAAAGCCGAATTCCGAGCAAAATCTTGTCATCCTCTTGCGGTAAAAGGTCATAGGCTTCAAGCCGTGCCAAACCGCCCAAAGATGCGTGTCGCCCACATTGTCGCAGTCAACGCCTTTGTTGTGCGATACTCCGCAGGGCGAGCCGGGGATATACGAGGTGTCGGGGTCGTATTTTCTCAGCTCGGGCTCGAGAATTTCATAGAAAAACTTTTCAGTCCAAGCAACATAGTCCTTCATGAGCATCCAGCCGTTGTGCATTTCCTCAATTTCGTTGTTTCCGCACCAAAGAGCCAACGACGGATGGTCGCAAAGACGCTTGACGTTGTATTTAATTTCTTTTTTGACGTTTTCAAGAAAGCTCTCCTTGAAGAACGGGTACGCCTGACAGGCAAACTGAAAATCCTGCCACAGAAGAATACCCATCTCGTCGCATTTTGAGTAAAATTCGTCGCTTTCATAGAAGCCGCCGCCCCAAATACGAAGCATATTCATATTTGAAAATCTGACGGCATTGAGCATTTTTTCAAGCTGCTCCCCGTCAAATCTTGTGATAAACGAGTCGGGCGGAATGTAGTTTGAGCCCTTTATGAAAAGCGGAACGCCGTTTAACACGAATTTGAAATTTGAGCCGTATTCGTCTCGGCTTCTGTCAAGATACAGGGTGCGAAGTCCGATTTTCTTTTCGTAGGAGTCAACGGTTTTTCCGTCCCTTTTCAAAACGGCTTTGACGGTGTAAAGCGGCTGCTTTTCTTTGCGTGAAAGCTCATAGGTCTGCCAAAGCTCGGGGTTTTCTATTATAAAATCGGCACTCTCGCCGTCTTTTTTCAAAACTGTGCCGTCGGGGGAAATAACGCTCAATTCACATTCGATGTTATCGGCGTATTTCTCCGTTTCGGTGCTTAATTTAACCGTAACTTTGCCGCCTGAATGAACTTGCTTTGCGGAAAGATAGGTAATTCTTGCGCCGTTTATGAAAACAAGGCTTATATCGTCGGATATTCCGCTCGGAGGCAAAACGGGACCCCAATCCCAGCCGAAATGAGACTGCGGCTTGCGGATATGCACAATTCCGTTTTGACCGTTGCTGTTCGGCGGCGCAGACTCTTTTTTGTATATTTTTTCAACATAGTTTACAGGAGAATAGAAAATTATTTTAATTTCATTTTCGCCGTTTTTAAGGTAGTCTTTAACGGGAAACTCGTGCTTTATAAAGCAGTTGTCGGCACTTCCGATTTTCTCGCCGTTTATGAAAATATCGCATATAGTGTCGAGCATTTTGCAGGAGAGAATAATATCGTCGCTTCCGAGCTGCTCTTCGTCGAGAGTGAAAGTCCTTTTGTATTCCCAATCTTTTTTGCCGACAAAGTCAGCGTCCTTTTCGTTAAGACCTATAAACGGGTCCTCGATGATTTTGTTGTCGATTAAATCTAAAAAGTTACAGCCGGGGACTGTTGCAGGATAATATTTATCCGTGTTACATTCCCTGAATTGCCATTTTCCGTTGAGTGAAAGCTCCATTTTTTTCAGTTCCTTATTCTTTTATTATGTATTGATACGATTATTGCCGTTACGCCGACAAAAAGCAAAATTCCGAAAACAAGCATTACCGAGATAATTCCGTATGCCGCAGGGAGATTTATCGGTTTGTCGCCGAAGAACAGACCCCATATAAATTCGGGATTGTAGAACGGGTAAGGGTAATATTGCGGGTCGGAATATGCGCCCCGTATCATTGAAAATATTGAATACACAAGCGGATATATTCCCGAAAGCACAAGGCATTTTTTGCCTATTTTTTTATTGTTGAACGGGAAAAACCACAAAACGAGCACAACGACGGGCATTATCATATGATAATAAATCTGTATAAAGCTCGACATCGAGTGAATTGCCGTATCCCATTTAGACGGCGGCGTCATACCCAGCGGAATACCGCCGCAGTAGGTTATGCCCGCAATCAGGACATACACCGTGATCAATGCGCCGAAGGTCGGGTTGAAGCCGATTTTTTGCGCTCTTTTGCATCCGAAAATTCCGAGCGACGCAAACAGCAGGTAAACATAGCAGAAAAAGTTTGACTGCACTGTGAAGTAGGAAAGAATATTGTATTTTCCGTAATCCACGGGACTGTACTGCGGATCGTATTCGTAAACATAGCACGAAAGGCGGTGGGCGAATATCAGAAAACCGAACACCGACAAAATTAAAAGCAAAACTCCGAGTGCCTTATTTTTAGCGGACGGATTTAATCTTGATTCCATAATGTTACCCCCCCCTTTTTTTATTTAATCATTTTAACAGAAAAATATAGCCTATGCAATAAGCAATCGCATATTTTAGGTTGACACAATACGCTTCTTATGTTATCATCTTTAGCACAAAACCCTAACGGGAGTGGATTTTTCAAGAGAAATCTTTTTTCGCCACGCAGAGATAATCTGTGTGGCTTTTTTGTTGTGAGGTAAGAGATGGATAATAATTTTATGAAGGAAAAGAAAATTTTACCGCTTGTTATTTCAATGTCGCTGCCTATGGTGGTATCAATGGCGGTAAACTCGCTTTATAATATCGTTGACAGCTACTTTGTCGCAAAGATAAGCGAGGACGCAATGACGGCACTTTCGCTTGTCTATCCCGTGCAAAGTCTTATGACGGCGATTGCGGTCGGCTTCGGAATAGGTATGAACGCAAGAATAGCCTATTGCCTCGGCGCAGGCAGAAAAAAGGAAGCCGACGAAGCGGCTGTAACGGGCTTGCTTTTGAGTGCGGTGCACGGCGTTTTGCTTATGATAATTTGCATTTTGGGTATGCGTTGGTTTTTGTCGCTGTACACGGAGGACGAGGCGTTAATCGAGATGGGACTTGCCTATGCAAACAGGGCGTTCTTGTTTTCGGTTGTGATTATGCTCGGCATTTCGCTTGAAAAGGTGTTTCAGGCGGTCGGCAGAATGAACAGCACAATGGTCTGTATGCTGCTCGGCTTTATAACAAATATCGTGCTTGACCCGATTATGATTTTCGGCTTGTTAGGCTGTCCTAAAATGGGAATGTCGGGTGCGGCATACGCAACGGGAATCGGACAGAGCGTAACGCTTTTGGCTTACGTTGCGGCTCTTATCATTTCGCCGTTGCCCGTATCGTTTTCAAAAAGAAATATCAGCTTTAATAAAGAACTTATGAAAAAACTTTATTTGGTCGGCATACCTGCTTCGCTCAATATGGCACTGCCGTCAGTTCTCATTTCCTCGCTCAACGGAATTTTGGCGATGTTCTCGGATAAATATGTGCTTGTTCTCGGTGCGTATTATAAGCTTCAGACCTTTATTTATCTTTCGGCGAACGGTATTATTCAGGGCATCAGACCGCTTGTCAGCTTTAACTTCGGCACAGGCGAAAACGGCAGAGTTCGCAAGATTTTCAACACTTCACTTGCGTTGACCTCGGGTATTATGGCGTTGGGCGTTGCACTTTCGTTTATCATTCCCGACAGAATGATAGGACTTTTCACGGAAAATCCCGACACGGTGCAAATCGGCGTAAAGGCACTTCACATAATCTGCACAGGCTTCATATTCTCGGCAATGTCCGTAACCTGTTGCGGTGTGCTTGAGGCTCTCGGAAAAGGAATTGAATCGCTTGTCGTATCATTTTTGCGGTATGCTATGATTATCATTCCTGCGGCTTATGCTTTGAGCAAAATAATGGGCGCACAGGGCGTGTTCTTCGCTTTCCCCGTCGCAGAAGGTTTGACCGCCGTCGCAGCTTTCTTTATCTATCAAAGACTAAGGAAAAAAGAGCTTAAATAAAAATAACGGAGTAGCTTTTTCAAGCTGCTCCGTTTTGTATATAAGGATTATTTTGCTTCTTTTTCCTTTAACATATCAATCATCATATGAGCCGATTTGTAAATATCTCCGCAGCCCATTGTCAGCACAAGGTCGCCCGGCTTTGCGTTTTTGACAACATAATCGGCAACCTCTTTTTGAGTGTTGAACCAAACGGAATTCGGAATTTTTTCGGCTAACTGCGAGGTGTAAATTCCATAGGTGTTCGTCTCTCTTGAACCCATAATCTCGGTCATAACGCACCTGTCGGGAATTTTGAGAACGTCCACAAATTCGTCAAAGTGCAAGACTGTTCTTGAATAGGTAAACGGCTGGAATACCGCCCACACGGTGTTGTAGCCCAATTTCATAGCCGCTTCGAGCGTAACCTTGAGCTCTGCCGGATGATGAGCGTAGTCGTCTATAAAGTCAATTCCGCAGTAAGTGCCGAGCTTTTCAAAGCGTCTGCCTGCGCCCGTAAAGCTTTCAAGTCCCTCAATGCAATCCTCGAATTTTGCGCCCGAATATATTGCGCTTGCAATTGCGGCGAGAGCGTTCAAAATATTGTGAACACCGGGTACTGCAAGAGAAAGCCTGCCGAGCTTTTTGCCCTTATACATAACGTCAAAGCGAGTGTATGCGCCGTTTATAGACTCGATATTTTCGGCATAGTAATCGTTTTTGTCGGAGAAGCCGAACGAAATCATATCCTTGCCCTCGATACCCTCAACGGCTTTCAGGGTGTTTTCGTCGTCGCCGTTGTAAATTACCGCACTTTTGGCAAGGCAGGCAAATTTATGGAAGCTCAAAATAAGATTGTCAAGCGTTTTGAAATATTCCATATGATCCTCGTCAATGTTGAGTATAACCGCAACATTCGGGAAAAGATGCAAAAATGTATCGACATATTCGCAAGCTTCGCAGACAATTGTATCGCTCTTTCCCACTCTGCCGTAGCTGTCCGTAAGCGGAAGCTTGCCGCCTATAACCGCCGACGGGTCAAGGTCAGCCGAAAGCATTGCCTGAACGGTCATTGAGGTAGTGGTCGTCTTGCCGTGAGTTCCGCAAATTCCGATACAGTTGTCAAAATGCTTCGTTACCTCGCCGAAAAGCTCTGCTCTCGTAAAGGTCGGAATACCGCTTGCAAGGGCAGCCTCCAGCTCTTCGTTTCCACGCTGAATTGCGGCGGAATAAACTATCATATCCGCACCCTTTATGTTTTCGGCTTTTTGTCCCATCATAACGGGAATGCCGAGCTTTCGAATACGCTCGACGATTGAGCTCTCGTTATTGTCCGAGCCTTGAAGCGAATAACCCTTTGCGTGGAGAATTTCGGCAAGAGGGCACATACCGCTTCCGCCTATGCCGATAAAATGTATTCTTTTTGCGTTTCTTAAAACTTCGGAAATATTACTCATATATAATACCTGCTTAAATTATTTTATATTTTATACATTATATTATATTGCAAAATCAGAAAAATTCAAACACTATTTTACCGATTGGCACAATAAATGTTTTCTTTTCATAGAATGTATTGTAGAATTAAGACGGAGGTATGCCGTATGGAAAAGAAAAATATAATTATTCTCGGCGGCGATAAACGCTTTGAATGGGTAAAAACGCAACTGTCCGACAAGGGCTTTTCAGTTTGTGAATGTAAGAGCGAAGCGGAGCTTTTATCGCATACGGAGAACGGCAAAACGGTTGTTCTTCCGCTTCCTGTAAGTCGGGACGGCGTAAATATAAATATGAATTGCGAAAGAGAGCCAATAAGTCTCAAAACGCTTGTTTCCTGTCCCCAGAAGGGCGACACGGTGATAGGCGGAATTGTCAGTCCTCAATTAAAAGCCGAGCTTATTAAAAAGGGTGTTGCGGTTTTTGACTACTATGACGGCGAAATGATAAATGAAAACGCCGTGCTTACCGCAAAGGCTCTTTTGAACGTGTTTTCGGAAAATGATATTGATTTTCACAATATGCGTTCTTTAATAACGGGCTTCGGCAGAACGGCGAGGGCGACGGCAGACTTATTGTGTGCAGAGAATTGCGATTTTTCTATATGTGCAAGAAGCGAGCAAGCGGAAAAAGAGGCGAGGGATAAGAATTACAGTTTTCTTTATCTTGACGCTCTTTCCGATAAAATCAAGGATTATCGGCTTGTTATAAATACCGTACCCGCCTTAATACTCAACGAAAAGGTCTTGTCCGAGGCGGATAAGTCAACCGTTATTGTCGATATTGCCTCCGCACCGTTCGGAGCAGACGAAAATACGGCAAAAGCCTTTTCAATAAAGCTTATCAGGGCGTTGTCCTTGCCCGGCAAATACTGTCCGAGGCAGGCAGGCGCTCTTATAGCGGACAGAATAGAGAGTATTTGTTCAGGAGGTAGGTAAATGGTAAATGTGGGCTTTGCAATGTGCGGCTCGTTCTGCACATTTTCTAAGGTTATCCCGCAGATGTCCGTCCTAAAGGAGATGGGATATAACGTTATCCCGATAATGTCTCAAAATGCATATTCAACCGATACCCGTTTCGGAAAGGCAAAGGATTTTACAGGCAAAATCTCCGAAATCACGGGCAACGAAATTATACACACGATTTTTTCAGCCGAGCCGATAGGCCCTAAAAAAATGCTTGACGCACTTGTTGTTGCACCCTGCACGGGTAACACGCTCGGAAAGCTTGCAAACGGAATAACCGACACCTCGGTTACGCTTGCCGTGAAGGCTCATTTGAGAAATGACAGACCTGTTATTATCGCCGTTTCGACAAATGACGCACTCGGCGCATCGGCTAAAAATATCGGCTTACTTATGAATTCCAAAAATATGTATTTTGTGCCTTTAAGGCAGGACGACTGCATAAACAAACCGAATTCGACGGTTGCGGATTTTGAAAAGATACCCGAAACGCTTAAAAACGCTTTGACGGGTAAGCAACTTGAGCCTATGCTATTTTGAATAAGAAATTTTGACGGGAGCGCACTTGCTTTAGTGCGTTCCCGATTTTTTATAATAAATTTCCGTTGTTTTTGTACAAATCCGATAGAAATGTCTTGAAAACCCTTGCAAGAATGTTGATTTTGTTTTATTATATACTACGAAAATAAAATCGTTTTCGTTTATTAAGGGAGGATACATATGACATTAAAACACGCAGACTTAATCGCAAAAATGACGCTTGAAGAAAAAGCGAGCATGTGCGACGGACTTGATTATTGGCACAGCCAGCCCGTTGACCGTTTGGGTATTAAATCGGTAAGCCTTAACGACGGACCTCACGGTATTCGTAAAAAGGGCGATCCCGAGGCTGCAAAGAAGGGCGAAACCGACCTTCTTAAAGGCGTTCCGGCTATCTGCTTCCCCACGGCGTCGGCTACGGCTTGCTCATGGGACACAGACCTTATCAGAAGAATGGGCGAGGCTCTCGGCGACGAGTGCAGAAAGGAAAGAGTTTCAATTCTTTTGGGACCCGGTACTAACATTAAGCGTTCGCCTCTTTGCGGAAGAAACTTTGAGTATTTCTCGGAGGATCCCGAGCTTGCAGGCGAGATGGCAGCTTCGTTTATCAACGGCGTTCAGTCAAAGGGTATCGGCACATCGCTCAAGCACTATGCCGCAAACAATCAGGAGACAAGACGTATGACCGTCAACACCGTAGCGGACGAAAGAACGCTTCGTGAGGTTTATCTCCGCCCGTTTGAAATTGCCGTTAAAAAGGCTCAGCCGTGGACAATAATGTGCGCTTATGAAAGACTTAACGGTCATTATTGCGCAGAAAACAAATGGCTTCTTACAGACGTTCTCCGTGACGATTGGGGCTATGAAAACCTTGTTGTAACAGACTGGGGTGCTGAAAATGAGAGAGTTCCCGGTCTTATCGCAGGTCAGGAAATCGAAATGCCCTCATCCTGCGGCGCAGGCACACAGAAAATTTGCGACGCTGTAAAGGACGGCTCACTTGACGTTGCTGTTCTCGACCACGCAGTTGACCTTATTCTTGATATGGTTGATAAGTCGGTTGCAACACTCGGCGAATACACCTATGACCCGAAAGAGCATCACCGCCTTGCAAGAGAGATTGCAGGTCAGTGTATGGTGCTTATGAAGAACGACAACAATCTTCTTCCTCTTAAAAAGGACGCTAAAATCGCTGTTATCGGCGAGATGGCAAAGAAGCCCCGTTATCAGGGCGCGGGCTCATCACTCATCAACCCCATTGACCTTGACAATGCGTTTGACACAATGACTAAGGAAATGGGCGTAAGCGTTGAATATGCACAGGGCTATTCAACCGAAAAGAAGAATAAGATTTCAGACGATACATTTGTTAAAGAGGCTGTTGAAAAGGCAAAGAATGCAGAGGTTGCAGTTCTCTTTATCGGTCTTACAGACGAATTTGAGACAGAGGGTAACGACAGAAAGCACCTCGGTATTCCTCCGCTTCACAACAGACTTGTTGAGGAAGTTCTTAAAGTCAACAAGAACGTTGTAGTTGTACTTTCGGGCGGCTCTTCGGTTGAAATGCCGTGGGCTGACGAGGTTCCGGCTATCCTTAACGAGTTCCTTACAGGTCAGGCGGCAGGCAGTGCCGTTTGCGATATTCTCTTCGGCGACGTCAACCCCTCGGGTAAGCTTTCGGAGACATATCCCATCGCTCTTGAGGACAATTCAAGCGCTAACTACTTCCCCGGCACTCCCGTTTCGGTTGAGTACAGAGAGGGCATTTATGTAGGTTACAGATATTACGACACCGCAAACAAGGCAGTTCGTTTCCCGTTCGGTCACGGTCTTTCCTACACAACCTTTGAATACAGCGACATTAAGCTGTCGGATTACAGCATAAAGGACACAGATACAGTTACAGTTACCTTTAAGGTTAAAAACACAGGTTCAAGAGACGGCGCAGAGGTTGCAGAGCTTTATGTTTCCGATGTTGAGTCGACAATTTACAGACCTGTTAAAGAACTCAAGGGCTTTAAGAAGGTATTCCTTAAAGCAGGCGAGGAAAAAGAGGTTTCAATCGACCTTGAAAAGCGTGCGTTTGCGTTCTACAATGTTGACGCTCACGATTGGCAGGTTGAGTCGGGCGAGTTCAAGATTTTGGTCGGTGCGTCAAGCCGTGATATAAGACTTGAGGCTTCGCTCAACGTTGAATCGACAGTTGCTTACGCTGTTCCCGATTATCACAAGATGGCTCCGTCATACTACGGCGCAGACATTATGAATGTTTCCGACGAAGAATTCACGGCTGTTCTCGGTCATGAAATTCCCTCTTCGGTACGTGATAAGAGCCAGCCGCTTAACTACCTTAACACCATTGAGGACGCTAAGGATGGCAAGTGGGGCGGCAGAATTTACAGAAAGCTTTTGAAGATGCTCGGCGAGGATACAATGATGGGCGCAGTAGCGGTACAGACACCCATTAAGAACTTTATTTCAATGAGCTTCGGCATATTCAGTCCGAAAATGGCTGACGGCTTGCTTCTCATTCTTGATGAGGATAAGTTCTGGAGAGGTCTCGGTAAGATTATCGGCGGCTTCCTCTTCGGCGGCGGAATTAAAAAGCTCGGCAGACTTAAACAAATATAATATCAATAAAAATAAGGCACTCTTTCGTTTTGAAAGGGTGCCTTAAATATTGCTTTTTTCGCTTTAATTGCGATTTTATTTTGTTGTAACCTCTGCATATTTCGCACGGACAAGCCTTGAAAGGTCGGCAGGGGAAAGCTCAACCTGCGTGCCGATTTTTCCGCCGCTTACGGTTATTGTTTCCTTGCTTTCTGCGGAAGAATCGATAACGGTCGGGAACTGCTTTTTCATTCCGATAGGACTGCAGCCGCCACGGATATAGCCCGTTATCTGATTTATGTCCTTAACGTGTATCATCTCGACCGATTTTTCGCCGACTGCCGCAGCGGAGAGCTTCAAGTCAAGCTCCTTTTCGACGGGGATGACAAACACATAATATGCCTTTGACTTACCCTGTAAAACAAGGGTTTTGAACACTCTTTCGGGATCTTGCGAGAGCATTTTCGCAACGCTTACGCCGTCAACCGCAACGCCCTCCTCGTGCTCGTAGGAATGTGCCTTGTAAGCGACCTTTTCCTTGTCAAGAATACGCATTACATTTGTTTTAATTTCTTTTTTACTCATACAAATACACTCTTGCCTCATACGGACGAAGCGCACAGACGTTACGCTTCGACTCGGGATTTTCATAGTTGCAAAGGATTATCTTGCCCTTTGTCAAATCAAATTCTTCGGGTGCGTGGAAAGTAAATGTTTCGTCCGAGAACGAGCAAACCACAAGTGCACGCTTACCCTCATAATTACGCTCATAGCAGTAGATTACATCGCTGTCGGCAAAATGCTCCTTGTAATCGCCGTATATGATTATCTTGTTTTCCTTTCTGACCTTTAATAATTTACGGTAGAAATTGAGGATTGAATTGGGGTCTTTTTCCTCGTTTTCAACGTTGATTTCCTTGTAATTCGGGTTTACGCCAAACCACGGCTTGACGGTCGAGAAGCCTGCATATTCGCTTGAGTCCCATTGAACGGGAGTGCGTGCGTTTTCACGGCTTGTCTTGTTGGCAATGTCAAGGTAACGCTTGCCCTTAATGCCGAATTTCGCAAAAAGTTTTTGGTTGTTAAAGGTAACAACGTCTTTGAACTCGTTTATATCGTCAAGATGGTTGTTGAGCATACCGATTTCCTGACCCTGATAAATAAACGGAGTACCCGACTGCATAAAGCAAGCAGTAGCGAGCATTGTACCGCTTTCACGACGGAATTTTTCGTTGCCGTAGCGGCTGATAATTCTCGGGTGGTCGTGATTTTCAAGATACAGCGCATTCCAAGCCTTGCCGTAAAGGTCGTTCTGCCAATGCGTAAATGCTCTTTTGAGCTTTTTAAGGCTGAACGGCATTGCGATTGTATCGACCATAAAGCAGTCTGCCTGCATGTGGTCAAAGCCTATCATCATATCAAGCTCGGGATCGTCGCCCGCCGTGAACTCAATACAGTCTTTGGAATTCGACATTGGAGACTCACCGACAACGAAGCAATCGTATTTGTCAATTACGTCGTGGCGGAATTCTCTTAAATATTCGTGAATGTGAGGACCTTTTTTATAATGCTCAACACCCGTTGCTATCGGAAGCGGGAAGCCGTTGGGCAAGCCCTCTTTCTTTGAAATGAATGTGATAACGTCCTCACGGAAGCCGTCAACGCCCATATCAAGCCAAAATCTCATAATCGATTTAACTTCTTCACGGACTTTCGGGTTATCCATATTGAGATCGGGCTGTTTTTTGGCGAAAACGTGAAGATAGTATTCATCACGCTCGGGAACATATTCCCACGCTCCGCCCTCAAAGGTCGAAAGCCAGTTGTTGGGAGGCTTTTTACCGTTCTTGCCCTTACCTTTTCTCCAGAAATAGTAATCGTGATAAGGGTTATCTCTGCTCTTTCGGCTCTCCTTGAACCATTCATGCTCGTCGGAGGTGTGATTTACAACAAGGTCCATTATAACCTTAAGACCTCGCTTGTGAGCCTCATCGAGAACCTTTTTGAACGTTTCAAGTCCGCCGTATTCCTCGGCAATATCCTTGTAGTCGGATATATCATAGCCGTAGTCCGCAAGCGGAGAGGGATATATCGGAGAAAACCAAATTGCGTCAACGCCGAGGCTCTTTATGTAGTCGAGCTTGTCGAGTACGCCGTAGAGGTCGCCGATACCGTCGCCGTTACCGTCCTTGAAGCTTCTGCACCAAATCTGGTAGACAGCCATTTCCTTGTACCAACCGTTATTCATAAAATCACATCCTGTATATATGATTAAGTATGTTGTTTGTAATTTCAATTCTATCACACGTCGGATAAGAATACAATCGGCAATCGTAAAAAATGAACATAAAATTATCAATGTGTAAAGTAAATCGGCAAATGTGAAAAATTTAACAAATAAACAATATTTTTTCTATCTTTATTATGCTAATTTGCACTTGAATTTAATAAAAATTGTAATATAATACCATTATAATAAACGGTTAAAATGGGCTAACCGAGTGGGAAAGGCAGTGAGATTTTTTATGAAAGATGTGCTCAGGCTTATAGTTGATACCGATAAGGCGGCAAGGCTTAAAGTTCAAAAGGCTGTTGACGAGCGTGAAGCCCTTAATGAAAGCCTTACCAAAACAAAGGACGAAATTTATTCACGGTATGACGAAAAAGCGAAGTCTCTTATAAAAGAGGAGCGTGAAAATGCCGAGGCTGAAATAAAAAAAGAAAAAGCGAGCATAGACGCCGAGACCGAGAGGAAAAAGCAGGAGCTTAACGGGCTTTTTGAAAAAGAGCATAAGGCGTGGGAAGCGCATATTGTCAATGCGGTTATTTCCGAATGATTTCAGGCTGTAATTTATCGAAAGGAGGCAGAAGATGAGTAAAATATCCAATCTTGCCGGAAATGCGATACTTGCAAAGGCTCGGGCAATGAGTGCGGGGCTTTTAACTGACGAGGATTACACCTCGCTCATTAACTGCCGAAATGTAAACGAGGTTGTTTCGTACCTTCGTACAAACACCGTTTATTCCGGAGCGCAGACGCTTGCGTCAACAACGTCTTTTTCAAAGTCGAGAACAGAGTCGGAAATTCGCCGATTTAATTACGGAAGAATTGCAAAGCTCGCTTCGTTTGAAAAGGCGATAGGGCAAAGGATGAATGAGCTTGTTTTCTTAAACTACGATATATCGCTCATTCTTTCGTGTGCCGACAGGCTTTCAAAAAACTCAATTTCAAAGCTGTCGCTCTTTGCTCCCGAGGCGTATTACAAGCGTTCGGAGCTCAACAGAATAGCTCTTGAGTCGGCTACGAATTTCAACGAGCTTTATGCGGCGCTTGAGGGCACAAGATACCAGCATATTCTTGACATATTCAAAAACACAAATGCCGAGTTTACGATAACGGCACTTGAAAACGCACTTTACCGTTATCTGTGCGATTGTGCCGAGAAAATCATAAAAAAGGAATATTCGGGCGACGTAAGCAAGGAGCTTACTAAAATACTTATGATGAAAGCGGATTTCAAGATGATTGAAAGCATATACCGTATGAAAAAGTATTTTCCGAAGCAACCCTGTAATTATGAAACGGTGTTCTATTCAAGCTTTTCGGCGTTCTCAAAGGACGAAATTTTAAGCCTGCTGTCCTGCACCGATACCGATGCGGTGTTTGACATCTTCAAAAAATCCGTTTACGGAAAATTCGTCGATGAGAGCTTAAAGAATAACATCGAAAAATGCACGCATTGCGCAATGCAGAAAATTAACAGGAAAAACCTTTTGTTTTCAACTGCTCCCGAGGTTGTAATGTTCAGCTACATAGGAATTCTTGAAAACGAAACAAAAAATATAGTTATGATTACCGAGGGCGTTGATTATTCGTTGCCGCCCGAGGAAATATCGGAATTTCTCATAAGATGAGAAAAATTTTTGAAAGGAGATAAAAATGGCAATCGAAAAAATGGAGCTTGTTAAAGTCAGCGGCTCACTTGAAAATATGCCCGAGGTTTGCGAAAAGCTCTGCGAATGTGAATGCTTCCATCCCGAGCAGGCAAACAAGCATATTTCGGCAGAGATGGGATTTATGCCGTTCACGGACGAAAACCCCTATGCCGCACAGCTTTCCGAGGTTACGGAGCTTGCGTCGGGAATGGGAGTAACTCCCGAGCTTGTCGAGCTTAAAAAGATAGCAGAGCTTTCCGACAAGGACAAAGAGTACATACACTCTGTCAAGGTCAAGCTTGACGACTATAACGAGCAGATAAATTCACTCAATGAACAAAAGGCGGTATGCGAAGCGGGTATCAAGAGCTATGAGCATTTCAAGGGTCTTGATGTTGACCTTGACGACATAGCGGCCTGCGAGTTTGTAAAGGTACGCTTCGGACATCTTCCGAAGGAGAGCTATCAAAGGCTCAACACCGTGTATAAGGATAATCCTTATGTTTTCTTCTATCCAAGCTCTGAGGATAAGACGGATTATTGGGGTGCGTATTTTGCACCTGTTGACAGACTTGACGAAATCGACGGAATATTTGCATTCCTGTTCTTCGAGCCTACGCCCGTTCCGGGTGCGGCAGGTACTGCGGACGAGGTTATCGAGCAGTGCAAAAAGAGCATTGAGATTATAACCTCAATTCTTGACGAAACGCAGAAATCCCTTTCGGAGTATTTGTCAAACGAGAAAGAGCATCTCAATTATCTCTATTCAAATTTGATGTATTTGAATTCGGTATATGAATTAAAGAGCTACGCCTTGCACAATGAAAAGTTTTTCGCATTTGTCGGCTATGTTCCGAAAAGCGAAGCGGAAAAGTTCAAAGCGTCTCTCGAAAGCGTTAAATCCGTTCAGATTGAATATGAGGACGCACCGAAGGACGACAGCGCAGTAGTTCCCGTCAAGTACAAAAAGCGTAATAAGTTGCTTGCTTTACTCGTTGAGCCATATAAATTCTATGTTGATATGTACGGCTCTCCGTCTTATACGGATATAGACGTAACGGCATTCGTCGCAATAACATATACAGTGCTTTTCGGCATAATGTTCGGCGACCTCGGTCAGGGCTTTGTGCTTGCGATACTCGGCTTCTGTATGTGGAAATTCAAAAAGTCGGGACTCGGAAAGATACTTATTCCCTGCGGAATTTCATCAATGATATTCGGCTTTATATTCGGCAGCGTGTTCGGCTTTGAGGATGCTCTCGACCCCGTTTATGAAAAGCTCGGTTGGAGCGGAAAGCCGCTGTCGGTTATGGACAGCATAAACACGGTGCTTCTGTTTGCGATTGCAATAGGCGTAGGTCTTATGGTCGTCGCAATTCTTATGAACATTTACGCTTGCATTAAGAGAAAGCATATCGGCGAAGCGATTTTCAGCCAAAACGGTCTTGTCGGACTTATACTTTATCTCTGCGGCGTAAACTTGGCTTCAGGCTTTATGAGCGGTCCCGCACCTATCCCGTCGTCAGTGTGCGCTCCGTTGCTCGGTGTGTGCGCATTCCTTTTGTTTATCAAGGAAATACCGATTGGAATTATCGACAAGCACCCCGATTGGAAGCCCGAGAGCGTTTCGGACTTTATTCTTCAGAATTTGTTCGAGCTTCTCGAATACATACTCTCTTATCTGTCGAACACGGTTTCGTTCCTTCGTGTAGGCGCTTTCGTGCTTGTCCACGCAGGTATGATGATGGTTGTTTTCTCGCTTGCGGGCGACAGTAAAAATATCTTCGTAATCGTTCTCGGCAACGTGCTTGTAATCGCACTTGAAGGCTTGCTTACAGGTATTCAGGCATTGAGACTTGAATATTACGAAATGTTCTCAAGGTTCTTTGACGGCAGCGGCATTGCCTATACGCCGTTTAAGTTGAATAAAAGCGTTAATAAATAATTTTTCGGAGGAATAAAAAATGACTACATTGTTTTATATCTTAATGGTACTCGCACCCGTTGCTCTTTTTGCAACAGCTTTCATCGCAGTTAAAAACCGTTTCAGCGGTAAATCAATCAAGAAGCCCCTTAAAATGAACATTGCCGTATTTGCGGTTTTGGTTGTTCTCATTTCAGTTCTTTGCGTAAACGTATTCGCAGCTGAAACTCCCTCTGCAAACAATGACGCAGCGGCAGTAAGCACAGAGGCTGAAGCTCAGCCGGCTGCCGACAACTCAAAGGGTCTCGGACTTCTCGCAGCAGGTCTTGTTACGGGTCTTGCAGGTATCGGCGGCGGTATCGCAGTTGCCGCAGGTGCTCCCGCAGCTATCGCAGCTACCGCAGAAAACCCGAAGTCTTTCGGTAAGTCAATCATCTTCGTTGCATTGGGTGAGTCAATCGCTCTTTACGGCGTTGTTATTTCAATTCTTATTCTTAACAAAATATAAGGGTAAACAAAATGAAAATGTTACTTATTACCGACAGTCCGGACGCTATTATCGGTATGCGTCTTGCAGGGGTTGACACTGTTCGTGTCAAAAATCCCGAGGCTGCTCAAAAAGCGATAAAAAAGGTTTATTCGGACTCGGAAATCGGTATAGTTTTTATCACGGCGTCGATTGAAAAGATGTGTAAAAACGATATTTTTCAATTAAAGCAGGCAGGCAGACCGCTTGTGGCGGTTATCCCCGATTCCGACGGCAGCGGACAGAGTGCAAATGCCGTGGCGGAATACATTGCCGACGCAATAGGAATTAAGATTTGAATGCGAAGAGGTGAACGAATTGAGCGCTTTTGAAAACAATGCGGAAGCATTTGCCGACGCTATTCGCAAAATGGCAAAGGAAAAGTGCAAAACGATAAACGAAGAAACAGAGTTTATCAAAAATCAGCGAACCGAAGCATTTGAAAAGGATGCGCAGGCTCGTTGTAAGAGCAATATAAAATATGAGACGGCGAGAATCCGTTCAGATAAGAATAAGTCGGTTTCTTTGGCGAAGGAGGAGGCTAAAAAAGAGCTTTCTTCCTTGAGAAACGAGCTCACACAAAAGGTTTTTTCGGCTGCTAAGGAGCAAATCGAGAGCTTTACCGACAGCGACAAATACCTTGAATACCTTGTAAAATCCGTTGAAGAAATATATAAGGACGCTTCCGAAAGCACGGTTTATTATCTTTCGGAAAAGGACTTAAAGCACGCAGACGATATTAAAAAGGCTTTGAAAAATGACAGCTTGACATTTGAGGAAAGCCACGAAATCGTTTTGGGCGGAGTTAAGGCTCACGATAAGGAGTCGGGTTGCCTTTATGACAACTCACTTGATGTAAAATTCGACGAACAGAAGGAATGGTTCATCGAAAATTCAGGCTTGAAGATATAAGGAGGGCGAGATTATGCAGGAAAATAAAATATTCGGCATTAACGGCCCTGTCGTTACCGTAAAAGGTAAGACCGACCTTGAAATGATGGAAACGGTTTATGTCGGAAATGCAGGACTTATCGGAGAGGTAATTAAGGTTGACTCCGATTTTACCACAATTCAGGTTTATGAGGAAACCACGGGACTTAAACCCGGCGAGCCGGTTGTTTCGACAGGCTCTCCCATGAGCGTTACGCTCGGCCCGGGAATTCTCGGCAATATCTTTGACGGTATCGAAAGACCGTTGCCCGAGATTGAAAAGAAATTCGGACCGTTCATAGGCAGGGGCGCAAACTTCAGCTCTCTTGACACGGAAAAGAAATATTCCGTTACCGTAAAGGCAAAGGTGGGCGACCGTCTTTCGGGCGGAGATATTTTTGCAGAGTGCCCCGAAACCGATATAATCACACATAAGGCTATGGTGTCGCCGTACCTTTCGGGCGAGGTAACTGAGGTTGCTCCCGACGGCGAATACACGGTAAACGATACAATAATCAAGCTTAAAACCGACTCGGGCGAGATTAAAGAGCTTACCCTTTGTCAGAAATGGCCTATCCGTAACCCGAGACCGATTAAGAAAAGATTGCCTGCCGTTAAACCGCTTATCACGGGACAGAGAGTAATCGACTCCGTTTTCCCGATTGCAAAGGGCGGTGCGGCTGCTATCCCCGGCGGCTTCGGTACAGGTAAGACAATGACGCAGCACCAGCTTGCCAAATGGTGCGACGCAGATATTATCATCTATGTCGGCTGCGGCGAGCGTGGCAACGAGATGACGCAGGTTTTGACAGAGTTCTCGGAGCTTATCGACCCGAAATCACAAAAGCCGTTGCTTTCAAGAACGGTGCTTATCGCAAACACATCAAATATGCCCGTTGCGGCTCGTGAGGCTTCGATTTACACAGGCATCACGCTTGCCGAGTATTACCGTGATATGGGTTATCACACGGCTCTTATGGCTGACTCGACCTCACGTTGGGCAGAGGCTTTGCGTGAGATTTCGGGACGACTTGAGGAAATGCCTGCCGACGAAGGTTTCCCGGCTTATCTTCCCTCAAGACTTTCAGAATTCTATGAGCGTTCGGGATATGTTGAAAACCTCAACTCCACAGAGGGCTCAATCACGCTTATCGGTGCGGTTTCTCCGCAGGGCTCGGACTTCTCGGAGCCTGTTACACAGAACACAAAGAGATTTACCCGTTGCTTCTGGGCGCTTGATAAATCGCTCGCTTACGCAAGACACTATCCGGCAATTAACTGGAATTTGTCTTACAGCGAGTACATAGGCGACCTTTCGGCTTGGTTTAGGGACAATATCGCCCCCGACTTTACCGAAAAGCGTGAGGAAATCTGTTCGCTGCTGCTCGAAGAAAACTCACTTATGGAGATTGTAAAGCTTATCGGCTCGGACGTTCTTCCCGACGACCAGAAGCTCATAATCGAAACGGCGAGAGTAATAAGAGTAGGTTTCTTACAGCAGAACGCTTTCCATAAGGACGATACCTTTGTTCCGCTTGAAAAGCAGTATAAAATGATGGACGCAATTCTTCATCTTTACCACCGTTCAAAAGAGGTTATCGCAAGGCAGATACCCATTTCAAAGATACTTGCGACAGGACTTTTCGACAGACTTGTTCAGATGAAGTATGACGTGCCCAATGACAAACTTTCAATGATAGACGACTGCATCAAGGATATTGATGTTCAACTTGATTTAATAATGAGATAGGCAGGTGAGCAGAATTGATTATTAAGCACTTAAATATTGATGAAATCAACGGCTCTCTTGTCGTATTGGATCACGTAAAGGACGCTTCCGCAGAGGAAATGGTTGAGTTAAGGCTCAATGACGGAACTGTCAGAACGGGCAGAATAGTTAAGATTGACGGCGAGAGAATTACCGTTCAGGTCTTTGAGGGAACAAGAGGAATTTCCATGAGCAACGTTACAACAACGCTTATGGGAAAGACTATGGAGGTTCCGCTTTCGCCTGAAATCCTCGGCAGAACACTTGACGGACTCGGCAGACCCATTGACGGACTCGGCGAGATTTATCCCGACGAAAAAAGAGACGTAAACGGCGCACCTATCAACCCTGTTTCGAGAGAATATCCGAGAAACTTCATTCAGACGGGTATTTCTTCAATCGACGCTCTTACAACTCTTATCAGAGGTCAGAAGCTTCCGATTTTCTCGGGCTCGGGTATGAAACACAATGAACTTGCCGTTCAGCTTGTCCGTCAGGCTACAATTTCCGACGGCGACGATTTTGCGATAGTTTTTGCCGCAATGGGCGTTAAAAACGACGTTGCTATGTACTTCCGCAACTCCTTCGAGGAAGCAAATGTTATGAACAGGGTTGTTATGCTTTTGAATCTTGCAAATGACCCGATTATCGAAAGAATTATGACCCCCAAGTGTGCGCTTACCATTGCGGAGTACCTTGCGTTTACGCTCCATAAGCACATACTTGTAATTATGACCGATATGACCTCATACTGCGAGGCATTGCGTGAGTTCTCAAGCTCAAAGGGCGAAATCCCCGGTCGTAAGGGCTTCCCCGGCTATCTTTATTCGGATTTGGCTTCTCTTTATGAGCGTGCAGGTATGATTAACGGCTGTGAGGGCTCGGTTACTCAGATACCGATTCTTACAATGCCCAATGACGATATTACGCACCCCATTCCCGACCTTACGGGTTATATCACAGAGGGTCAGATAGTTCTTGACCGTGAGCTTGACTACAAGGGCATTTATCCGCCTGTCAGCGTTCTTCCGTCGCTTTCACGTCTTATGAAGGACGGTATAGGCGAGGGTGCAACAAGAGAGGATCATCAGACTCTTGCAAACCAGCTTCTTGCAACCTATGCAAAGGTGCAGGATGCGAAGGCTCTTGCCTCGGTTATCGGTGAGGACGAGTTGAGCAAGGAAGATAAACTGCTTCTTAATTTCGGTAACGAGTTTGAAAAGAGATTTATCAATCAGAGCTTTACCGAGAACAGAAGCATAAATGAAACGCTTGACCTCGGCTGGGAGCTTCTTTCGGCATTGCCGAGAAATATGCTTGACCGTGTTGACGATAAGACTATCGAAAAGCACTATAAGGGTGCAAAGAAATAAAATCAAAATGAAAGGAGCGTGAGTAAATGGCGCAGATTTTCCCGACAAAAGCCAACCTGATGGCAACCCAAAAATCGCTTTCTCTTGCAAAGCTCGGCTATGAGCTTATGGACAGGAAAAGAAATATCCTTGTGCGTGAGATGATGCAGTTGGTTGATGAGGCGAAAGAGGTCGAAGGCACAATTAACGAGGCGTACAAAAAGGCGCATGCTTCCTTGCAAAAGGCGAATATAACGCTCGGTCGTTGCTCCGATTACGCACGCACCGTTCCGCTTGACGAAACGCTCAAGGTTGATTATAAGAGTGTTATGGGCGTTGAAATTCCGCAGATAACCCTCGGCGAGCAGGATATGAAAAACTATTACGGCTTCGATACGACAAACTCATATCTTGACGAGGCTTATTTCAATTTCAACGAGGCTAAAAGGTTGAGCGTTAAGCTTGTAGAAACGCAGACCTCGATTTACCGCCTTGCCGATGCGATAAAGAAAACGCAGAAGCGAGCAAACGCACTCAATAATATTATGATACCGAAGTTTACGCAGACGGTTAAGTTCATTTCCGAAGCCCTCGACGAAAAAGAGCGTGAGGATTTCACTCGCCTCAAGGTCGTCAAGAGCACAAAGGAAAAGGCAAAGAATAAGTAAATATTTTAGCAGTAAAAGCAGTAAAAAACAGGACTTCAAGGAAGTCCTGTTTTTGTGTGTTGTTTATTATTTTTGAAGTCCTTTTGCGATTGAAATTAAATTGTCTAACTGCTCATCGTCAAGAGACTTTGCGACGGAATAGAGCTCATTAGCCTTTGACGGATTTTCGGCTTCGGTATCGAAAAAGTCTTTAGGGGATATTTTCAGATATTCACATATATAGAAAAGTCCCGAGAGTGAGGGCATAGATTTGCCGCTTTCGATATTGTTGATATAACCCGGATTTTGCCCCATTGATAAGCTCATATCCCGTGCCGAAATTCCTTTTGCTTCACGAAGTCGAGCCAATCGCAATGAAAAATCTTTTTCTGTCATACGCTACACCGCCTTTGTAATATATTGTAGCCTACACAACAGACAAATATATTTGATTAAATCCTATAAAGATGGTAAAATAACACTTTGTAGATGATATAATTCAAAATATGGTGGGTGTGGTATGATAAAAAGGATAGCACGGAGTGAAAATATATATCATACCGTAGGGACAGGGCGGGCCTTACGGCAGAGAAAAGATAAGAGAGAAAATTGAAAAACGAAAAGAAGTGGGTGCTTCGCACGGATTGAATTATATATGATACTGTAGGGACAGGGCTTGCCCCTGTCCGCAATCTATCAAATTCAATTTGTGCTTCCACCCCATCTTTGAGGGGGCTGTCATTTTTTGCATAACAAAAAATGACTGAGGGAGTATTTACAATTTGAAATAACCCTTTTAACTCCCTCAGTTTCGCTACGCTCAACAGCTCCCTCCCCGAGGGAGCGGATTTATCTTTACAGTTTTGCGGTTGTGCGACACAGGCTCCCTTGTAAAGGGAGCTGTCATTTTTTGCAAAAAAATGACTGAGGGATTTTACAAAATCATATAAAATCGACCTTACAATCCCTCCGAGTTGCCTGACGGCAACCCACCTCCCTTTACACAAGAGAGGCTGAAATGCGGCTGTCCGTGAATTGAATTATTACGGAGCTTCTTTTTCGGCAAAGCAAAACGGCATAGTCAAAGCTATGCCGTTGATTATTTTATGCTATTAAATTACCGTATCAATTCATCAATACTTCGGGAGATAGCGGTTAACTTCCCAATCGGTTACGCACATTTGGTACTGTTTCCACTCTCGGAGTTTACCTTCGAGGTACTTTTCGTACACGTGCTCACCGAGAGCCTCTTTTATAAACGGGTCGCTTGCAAATTCATACATAGCGTCCTCAAGTGTTGAGGGAAGATTGTCAATTCCGTCAGCCTTGAGCTCTTCCGCCGTCATTTCATAAATGTTCTTTGAGGTGCTTTCGGGGGGCATAAGACCTCTCTTAATGCCGTCAAGACCTGCTGCGAGGCAAAGAGCCATTTCAAGATAGGGGTTGCAGGCAGGGTCGGGAGAACGGAGCTCAACTCTTGTTCCCATACCTCTTGCGGTGGGAATTCTGATAAGCGTTGAACGGTTTGAAGCTGACCACGCAATATACACGGGCGCTTCGTAGCCGGGAACAAGTCTCTTGTATGAGTTGACAAGCGGATTTGCAACCGCTGTAATTCCCTTTATGTGTGCGAGAACGCCTGCGATAAAGTGCAATGCCGTATCGGAAAGACCGTACTGCTTGTCGGGGTCGTAAAATGCGTTTTTGCCGTCTTTCATAAGCGACATATTCGTATGCATACCCGAGCCGCAAATTCCGTAAACGGGCTTGGGCATAAAGGTTGCGTGAAGTCCGTGACGGCGTGCATATGTTTTAACAACGTGCTTAAAGGTTATTACATTGTCGGCAGTTTTAAGAGCCTCGTCAAACTTGAAGTCGATTTCGTGCTGTCCTTGTGCACATTCGTGATGAGAAGCCTCAATTTCAAAGCCCATCTCCTCAAGGCACATACAAATATCACGTCTGCACTGCTCGCCCTGATCGGCAGGACCCATATCGAAATAGCCTGCGACGTCGCCTGTCTGAGTGGTGGGATTTCCCTCGTCGTCAAGCTGGAAAAGGAAGAATTCGCACTCAGGACCTACATTAAATGTAAAGCCCATATCTGAAGCCTCTTTCATAACCTTTTTCAATACGTTTCTCGGGTCGCCGAGGAACGGTGTAACGCCGTCGGTACGGTAAACGTCGCAAATAAGCCTTGCTGTTCTGTCCTTCCACGGCAAAATTACGAAAGAGTCATAGTCGGGGCGCAAATACATATCCGACTCGTTAATTCTTACAAAGCCTTCTATGGAAGAGCCGTCGAACATACATTTATTGTCGAGAGCCTTTTCAAGCTGACTTCTTGTGATGGCAACGTTTTTTATCTGTCCGAAAATATCAATAAACTGAAGTCTGACAAATCTAACGTCCTTTTCTTCTGCAATTCTTAAAATGTCTTCTTTGGTGTAACCCATTGCGTTGCTCCTTTGATGAAAAACAGGGCAATATCCGTCGATACTACGCCATAATAATATATACAATTATAACGATATAATTCTGTTTTGTCAACGGAATATATATGTAAAAGCACACACGATAAATTCAAATGTGTATTGACTAAAAAAATATTTATGTTAAAATAGACGGGTTGCTATAAAATTAGGAAAAGACGGTGTTTTTAATGAACATATCAAGCGCATTGGCTTCATTGCTCTCTGTACCCTCGGACAATATGATTTACGTTGTAATAATGTTTATCATCGGACTTGTTCTTATAGTTAAGGGCGGAGATATTTTTGTTGACGCTGCAACCTGGATTGCAGAGGCTACGGGTATTCCGAAGTTTATTATCGGTGCTACGGTGGTAAGCTTTGCGACAACTCTCCCCGAAATGATAGTATCTGTAATTGCTGCGGCAAAGGGACAAAACGATATGGCTGTCGGCAACGCTGTCGGCTCGGTTACTGCGAATATCGGTCTTATAATGAGTATTTCAATACTCTGTATGCCTGCCCTCGTCAAGAGAAAAGAGGTTGCGTTTAAGGGTACGCTTATGATTGCTGCGGTAGCGGCGCTTGCGTTGTTTATCAACAATCTCAGCCTTACAACCGTGCAGAGCGTTATAATGATAATCATATTTGCCGTATTTATGATTGAGAACATTCTTCAGGGCAAAAGCTCACTTAGCGAAAGCAAGGACGACGAAAAGCCCGAGGTAAACGGCAAGAGCATTTTCGTAAATATTCTCAAATTTGTTGTCGGCGCATTGGGAATTGTTGTCGGCGCAGATTTGCTCGTTGACGACGGCACAATCATTGCAAGAGGTCTCGGCGTTTCGGAGGCTATTATCGGCGTTACGATTATCGCTGTCGGAACATCGCTTCCCGAGCTTGTTACAACGATTACGGCTATTGCAAAGAAGCAGTCCGAGCTTTCAATCGGCAACATTATCGGTGCTAATATAATCGATATTACGCTCATTCTACCCGTATGCGCATTCATCTCAAACGGTACGCTTGAAATCGGCAAGCAGTCGGCTTATCTTGATGTTTTCGTATGCCTTGCGGTTGCGTTTATTGCGATTGTACCGACGATAATTACCAAAAAGCTCAACCGTTGGCAGGGTGCTTTGATGATTTGTATTTATATCGGCTATGTTGCCGTGCTTGTTACAAACTCGTCAATGGGCTATCTTCCTTTCTGATATATAATTCCAAAGCGGCAGGAGACTGCCGCTTTTTTTATGTTTTTTTACATTAAATAAATCAACAGCGTATTATTCGTCAAAATACACTCAGAAGCCTTTGTATTTTCATTGACACACGGCGTAAATTATAGTATAATCCAAAGTAATAAAATAGATTTTTTGTGTGCGCTTTTGCGTATTTTAATATGTGAGGTATGTAGATGTCAGACAACAAGAGAGATTTTGAAGATATAGAATTCGTTGCCGAAGCAAATGATAATAAGCCCGAAAAGAAGAAGTCAAAAAAGGGCAAGGATAAAAAACCTAAAAAGGACTCAAAATTCAAACAAAAATGGATGGCTCTCAAAAAATGGCAGAGGGTTGTCATTATTGTTGTGTGCGTTATAGTTTTGTTGGCTCTTATCGCTCTTGCAACTGTTTACGGTGTGTACAACGGCTTTACAACGGATATAAGCCGTGAGGATTTGGGCGTTTCGGACGAAATCGAAAACAAATACGGTAAAACGGACGTGTTCAACGTTGCCGTTTTCGGCGTTGACACAAGAGACGCTGATTCCTTTAAGGGCTTGAGCGATACTATAATGATTGTCAGCATTGACGCAAAGAACAAGAACGTTAAGATCGTTTCTATTTTGAGAGACAGCTATGTTGCTATTGACGGTCGCAAAAATCAGAAAATCACACACGCTTATTCGTTCGGCGGCGCACCGCTTGCAATTAAGACGATAAACGAAAATTTCAATATGAATATTACCGATTATGCTACAATAAATATGCATAAGCTCGCAGACGCCATAAACATTCTCGGCGGTATAGACATTGAAATTACCGAATCCGAGATGAATCAGATAAATCAGGAGGCTCTTTACGGAGATCCCAACGCACAGAGAGGTGCGGCGCTTGTCAAGAATTACGGACAGGTGCATCTTGACGGCGATCAGGCGGTTATTTTCTGCCGACTTCGTAAGCAGGACTCCGACGACGCACGTTCAAACAGACAAAAGATGGTTATAAACGCTCTTCTCACTCAGGCGAGGAAGGTAAGCCCCTCAAAGTATGCGGAGGTCGTTAAGACGATGATGTCGCTTTGCGAGACCTCGGTTTCCTTCAGCGAGGTTATGAGCCTTGTTCCGCTTATCAATGAGGATGTTACAATCGAAACGATTACAGTACCCGGCGAGCCGGAAAGCGCAATCGGCGGAATATATGAGGGCGCATGGGTTTGGAGATATGACCTTAGTGCCGCTTCCGATAGAATTCATATGTTCCTTTACGGAGAGCCGATACCCGAGTCCGAGAGGACGACAAAGAAGCAGTCTAAAAATGAGCCTGCAACAAAGGCTCAGACAACCACGAAAAAGGCTGTTACCACAACAAAGCCCGTCAAGGCAGATAATACCGAGACGGCAACGCAGAAGCCCGTTACCACAACCTCCCCGGTTACCGTAACGCAGGCGGAAGCACCCGAAGCCACAACAAAGCCGACGCCCGAGACCACAAATCCCGAGTCAATCGGCGATGCAGCATAAACAACAATATATTAAACAATATTTTTGGAGGAAAGAATATGAAAGGTATTATTCTTGCAGGCGGTGCAGGCACAAGGCTCTATCCGTCAACTCTTGCAGTGTCAAAGCAGATTTTGACAGTCTATGACAAGCCGATGATCTATTATCCGATGTCAACTCTTATGTTAGCAAAAATTAAGGATGTTCTTATTATTTCAACACCCCGTGATCTTCCCTGCTATGAGGAGCTTTTCGGCGACGGCTCACAGCTTGGCATGCATATTGAATATGCCGTTCAGGATAAGCCGAGAGGACTTGCCGACGCATTTATAATCGGCGAGAAATTTATCGGAGACGACAGCGTTTGCCTTGTCCTCGGCGACAATATATTCTACGGCTACGGCTTTTCCGAAAGACTTGCGAGAGCAAGCGCAAGAAAGTCGGGCGCAACGATTTTCGGTTATCATGTAAGCAATCCCACAGCCTTCGGCGTTGTTGAATACGATAAGGATTGGAATGTTCTCTCAATCGAGGAGAAGCCCGAGCATCCGAAGTCAAACTACGCTGTTCCGGGACTTTATTTCTACGATAACGACGTAATTGAAATCGCAAAGAACGTTAAGCCCTCGGCAAGAGGCGAAATCGAAATCACTTCGATTAACAACGAATATTTGAGAAGAGGCACATTGAAGGTCGAGCTCTTCGGCAGAGGTATGGCTTGGCTTGATACGGGTACTCACAGGGCAATGCTTGACGCCGCTAACTTTATCGAGGCGGTTCAGACAAGACAGGGACTTTACGTTGCTTGCCTTGAGGAAATTGCCTACAACAACGGCTTTATAAATAAGGAACAGCTTCTTGCGCAGGCTGATAAGCTTAAAACTACCGAATACGGTCAGTATCTCTACAAGCTTGCGGGAAAGGAAACAGACTGATTAAGGTCTATTTCGGGAGGAATATAAAATATGAAAATACTGATTACGGGCTCGCACGGTCAGCTGGGAAACGAGCTTTCTCAAATGCTAAAAACGGGCGAAGCGGGTATCGGCAAAATAAGTGACGCATACAAAGGCTGTGAGGTTGTCGCAGTCGATGTTGAGGATCTTGATATTACCGACGCTGCGGCTGTAAGCTCATTTGTTGAGAGGGAAAAGCCCGACATTATCATCAACTGTGCGGCAATGACAAACGTTGACGGCTGCGAAACCAATTTTGAAGCTGCAATGAAGGTCAATGCGATAGGTCCGAGAAACCTTGCTGTTGCAAGTGAAAAATACGGCGCAAAATTCGTTCACGTTTCGACCGACTATGTTTTCAGAGGCGACGGAAACACTCCGAGATGCGAGTGGGACGAGGTAGGTCCGAACACGGTTTACGGCAAAAGCAAGCTATTAGGCGAAAAGTACGTCAGCGAGCAATGTTCAAGATATTTCATTTTGAGAACGGCTTGGCTCTACGGTCTTATCGGCAAGAACTTTGTTAAGACAATGAGACGTCTCGGCAATATGAACGACGTTACAACGGTTGTTGACGATCAGAGGGGCAACCCCACAAACGCAAATGACCTTGCTTATCATATTCTCAAACTCGCTCTTACAGAGGAGTACGGAATTTATCATTGTACGGGCGAGGGCGAATGCAGCTGGGCTGATTTTGCGGCAAGAATTATGGAGCTTTCGGGCTGCAAGGGAACGGTCGCAAAATGTACTTCTGAGGAATATTCGGCAAAATATCCGTCGGCTGCACCGAGACCTGCTTATTCATCGTTGAGAAATCTTATGCTTGAGTGCACAGTCGGCAATGAAATGCGTGATTGGGATACAGCACTTCAAGAGTATATTATAAAATTAGATGAAATGGAGAAAAATTCATGAAAACTTATCTTGTAACCGGCGGTGCCGGATTTATCGGTTCAAACTTTGTAATCTATATGCTCAACAAGTATGATGACGTTAAAATCATCAACGTTGACAAGCTTACATACGCAGGCAACCTTGAAAACCTCAAGAGCGTTGAGAACAATCCCAACTACTCTTTTGTTCAGGCTGACATTTGCGACAGAGAGGCTATTTCAAAGATTTTCAAAGAGAATGACATTGACTATGTTGTTAACTTCGCTGCCGAGAGCCACGTTGACAGAAGTATCACAAACCCCGAGATTTTTGTTGAGACAAACGTACTCGGTACGGTAAATATGCTTCAGTGCGCTAAGGTTGCATGGCAGACAGGCGACGACGAGTACAAGGACGGCGTTAAGTATCTTCAGGTTTCAACCGACGAGGTTTACGGCACACTCGGCGCAGAGGGCTTCTTTATGGAGACAACTCCGCTTGACCCTCACAGCCCCTATTCGTCAAGTAAGGCTTCTGCGGATATGTTCGTAAAGGCTTTCCACGACACTTACAAATTCCCGATTAACATTACACGCTGCTCAAACAACTACGGCCCTTATCAGTTCCCCGAGAAGCTCATTCCGCTTATTATGAACAACACTCTTGCTCATAAGGATCTTCCCGTTTACGGCGACGGTATGCAGGTTCGTGACTGGCTCTATGTTGAGGATCATTGCAAGGCTATCGATATGGTTATCAGAGACGGCGTTGACGGCGAGGTTTACAATGTCGGCGGTCACAACGAAAGACCGAATATCTTTATCGTTAAGACAATTATCGAGTATATCAAGGAAAACGTTGACCCCGAGGTTGGCGAGCATATGATTAAGTATGTTACAGACCGTAAGGGACATGACCGTCGTTACGGCATTGACCCGACAAAGATTAAGGACGCACTCGGCTGGTATCCCGAGACAACCTTTGAGGTTGGTATCAAAAAGACTCTCAAATGGTATCTTGACAATATGGATTGGGTTAAGAACGTTACAAGCGGTGCTTACCAGGATTACTATAAAAAGATGTACGGTGATAAATAATGGGAAAATTTAATTTTATCAAAACTCCGATAAAAGACGTTTATGTTATCGAGCCCACGGTTTTCGGCGATAACAGAGGCTATTTTATGGAAACATATCAGTATGAGGCTTTCAAGGAAGCAGGACTTGATATGGTTTTTGTGCAGGATAATCAGTCAAAGTCAAAGAAGGGTGTTCTCAGAGGACTCCATTTCCAGACTCAGAATTCGCAGGGCAAGCTTGTCAGAGTTGTAAGCGGCGAGGTTTTCGACGTTGCCGTTGACTTGAGACATGGCAGCGAAACCTTCGGCAAGTGGTACGGCGTTGTGCTCTCTGCCGAGAACAAAAAGCAGTTCTATATCCCCGAGGGCTTTGCTCACGGCTTCCTTGTTCTTTCGGATGAGGCGGAATTCGTTTACAAATGCACAAGATATTACGACCCCTCACACGAGGCAGGTCTTATGTGGAACGATCCCGACATCGGCATTGAGTGGCCGATAAGCGACGGTATGGAAATCCTCCTTTCAGAAAAGGATAAGGTTCATCAGTCGTTCAAAGAATTTTCCGAAAAGAATGTGTTTTAATTATGACGGTATCAGTTGCACTTGCCGCATATAACGGCGAGGAATTTATCGAAGAACAAATAAATTCAATATTACCGCAGCTGTCCGCCGAAGATGAAATTGTCATTTCCCTTGACCCCTCAACCGACGGTACAAGGGAAATGATTTGTTTTATTTCGAAAAAAGACCCGAGAGTTAAGCTTTTTGACGGAACGGGCAGGGGAGTTATAAAAAATTTCGAAAATGCGATTGCGCATTGCAAAAACGATATTATTTTCCTTTGCGACCAGGACGATATTTGGCTTGACGGCAAGGTTGAAAGGGTAAAAAAAGAGTTTGAAAACCCCGAAACCGTACTTGTTATGCACGATGCAAAAATTGTTGACAGAGAGCTTAACACGATTGAAAATTCTTTCTTTGAGCAGAGAAAATCGGGTACGGGAATTGTAAAAAACCTTATCAAAAACACTTATATAGGCTGTTGTATGGCGTTTAGAGGGTCATGCTGCGAATATCTTTTGCCGATACCCGAAAATATACCCATGCACGACCAATGGATAGGCTTAATGTGCGAGCGACACGGCAAAATTGCGCTGATAAACGAGCCGCTTATCCTTTACAGACGTCACGGCGGCAATGCTTCGTCGGACAAACATTCAAGCGTATTGAATATGATAAAATGGAGATTGCAGATGATTTCTGCCCTCTTAAAGAGATAATTATGAGTATCAATTTTTATGCCGTAATGGTAATTTACAACAGAAGTCTTGACGAAAGCCTTTCGTTTTCGACCTTGAAAAACACGGGCGTTGAGATTTTTGTCTGCGACAACAGCACAAGGGATATGAAAAACCCGACCTTTGAGAGCGAGAGGGTGCATATTCTTTCAATGGGCGGAAATGTCGGTCTTTCAAAGGCTTATAATAAGGCGGTTGAGAGCCTTGACGGCAGGGACGGCTACATCTGCTTTTTTGACGACGACACGGCTGTTCCCGAAAATTATTTTACCCTTATGGAAAAGGAAATTGAAAAAACGGGTGCAGATATTCTTTTACCGTGCGTTTTTGACGGCAACGGCTATATGTCTCCGTGCAAAATCAGCGGCGTTTCGGTTTCTGCAATTTCAAGCCTCGAAGAATTGAACGGGGAAAATATCTCCGGTATAAACAGCGGTATGGCGGTTAAAACGGAAGTGTTCAAAGCTTATCGGTATGATGAAAATTATTTCCTTGATTTTATCGACCATAAGTTTTTATCGGATATGAAAAAGCAAAAAAGGAAAATCGCAGCGGCGAAAAGCGTCGAGCTCAAGCAGAGCTTTTCCGCCAATGACTTCAGCGATATTAAGGCGGCAAGACGCAGATTTTCCGTTTTCAAAAAGGACTATTCTCTGTTTTGCAGGCAGGCGGGCGGATTGAAAAATAAGCTTATCGGTGCGCTTGTCATTGCAAAAAGATTTATAAATATCAATTTTATCGGGCGTTTACGCTCTAAGTAAGGAGGTGCGTGATGGCGGAGCTTTCAATTTCCGTTGTAACCTATAACAACAAGGATGAAATCGGCAGGCTTTTGAAAAGCGTGCTCAAATATACAAAGGCGGTTGATTATGAAATAACCGTTGTCGATAACGCATCCGAGGACGGAACGGTCGAATATATCAAAAGCAATTTTCCGACGGTCAAGCTTATCGAGACGGGCGAAAACAGAGGCTTCGGCTTCGGGCACAATAAAATGCTCGGTGCAAGCTCTGAATTTCACGCCGTGTTAAACCCCGATATTGAGCTTAGAAGCGACGTTTTGTCGGAACTTGTGAACTATCTTAAAGCGAATAAGGACGTTGCTTTGGTAACGCCGAAAATTCTCAATCCCGACGGCACACAGCAGTATCTTCCTAAACGTAAGCCGACCTTCAAATATATGTTTTTGGGCAGGCTTTCACGCTATGTTAAGGCTCTTGAGCCGATAAGAGACGAGTACACAATGAAAAATACGTCTATGACCGAGCCAACGCAGATTGAATTCTGCACGGGCTGCTTTATGGTTATGAGAACGGAATATTTCAAAAAGGCAGGAGGCTTCGACGAACGCTTCTTTATGTATCTTGAGGATGTTGACTTGACCGAAAGACTTTCGAAGTACGGAAAAATTATGTTTTATCCGAGGGCGAGCGTCGTTCATAATTGGGAGGGCGGAAGCTCCAAAAACCTCAGACTTATGAAAATTCATATATCGTCAATGTTTAAGTATTTCAAAAAGCAAAGAGAGAATAAATAAAATAGAGAATAAATAAACGTCCGTTTGAAGTGTAGACCTCAAACGGACGTTTCTGTTTTGATTTAGTTAATCTTCCTTGAAATTCGGAACAAGCTCCTTTAGGAAATCCCTTGCCTTTGACGGATTCATTGTAGGAATTGAGTTTATGTGCTCAAGGAGAACATCGTCGTCAAAATCGGTGGGTGCGGTAATGAAAATCTTGTTGTTTTCTGTCTTTCTCATACCGTCCTTTTCGCTCGGCAGGATAAGCTCCTCATAGAGCTTTTCGCCCGGACGAAGTCCCGTAAACTGAATGTCAATATCAACATACGGCTCAAAGCCCGAGAGCTTGATAAGCTTCTCCGCAAGCGAAACGATTTTAACGGGCTCTCCCATATCAAGCACGAAAATTTCTCCGCCCTTAGCAAGTCCGCCTGCCTGAACAACAAGCTGCGCCGCCTCGGGAATTGTCATAAAGTACCTTGTAATATCGGGGTGAGTAACCGTAAGCGGTCCGCCCTTTTTGAGCTGCTCCTTGAAAAGCGGAATAACGCTTCCGTTTGAGCCGAGAACGTTGCCGAAGCGAACAGCCGCAAACTTTGTATGAGTTGATATTTTGGAGAAGTGCTGAATTATAAGCTCGCAGCATCTCTTTGTAGCGCCCATAACGTTTGTCGGGTTAACAGCCTTGTCCGTTGAAAGAAGAACGAAGTTGTCAACGCCGTATTCGTTTGCACATTTTGCGGTGTTATATGTTCCGAGAACATTGTTCTTAATTGCTTCATAGGGGCTGTCCTCCATAAGCGGAACGTGCTTGTGAGCTGCCGCATGGAAAACAGATGACGGATGAAATTCCTCAAAAATTTCTTTAAGCCTTGCATATTCCCTTACCGAGCCGACACGTATTTCAATCTTAGGATTGCCGAAATAGTGAAGGTCAAGGGAATTTTTAAGCGCATAGGCATTGTTTTCATAGATGTCGAAAATAACAATCTTTTCAGGATTGTAACGTGCGATCTGCCTGCACAATTCCGAGCCGATGCTTCCGCCGCCGCCCGTAACAAGAACGGTTTTGTCGGTAACATATTTACAAACGTCGGGGTTTAACTTGATTTCCGGACGGGACAGCAGGTCGAGAATGTCAACCGAACGCATTTCCTTATATGAAATTCTCGAATTTTCAAGGTCTGCAATGTCGGGTGCGATTTTAACGGGAATACCTGTTTTAATAGCGCCGTTGAGGATTTCACGCTTCCTGTCGTCCGTGATTGACGGGATACAGAAAATAATTTCATCAATCGAATAATCTGCGCATACTCTTTCAATGTCGTCGCAGTTGCCGACAACGGGTACGCCGTTGACCAAAAGACCGATTTTCGACTTGTCGTCATCGATAAGAGCCGCAGGATTGCCGAACTTATATGAGTTGTTTTCAAAATCTCTTATAAGGCTTGTGCCTGCCTCTCCTGCGCCGATAATAAGTATCTGCTTCATTTCGGCAAGGTGCATTTTCCTGTTGCGCTCATGCTTAAACATAAGATATGAGCGTGAGGCTAATCTTATTGTAAGACAACAAAGTATAATAATCAGCAGGCTGTCAAGGTACACAGCTCTCGGAAGCACGTTAAAGTAAAGAGTGCTTGTTGTGCCGTTTGCCATTAAATGCCTGTTTGCTTTCATAAGTATATAGTCGCATACCCACACTCCGCAGGTTCCGATTCCGGCTGAAAAAAAGTATTTTGCCATATCTGCAAGTCCCGCATATCTCCAAGCCGTCTGGTAAACTCTGAATATCGCATAGCACAAAATGTAAGCGAGCGTAACATAAGGTATTCTCAACGTCAGCTGCCTCATCAGGATTGCGTCGGTGCGGAAAATCCAATATGTTGTTGTGGTTAAAAAGTAAACAAGGTTTACGATGATAATGTCGGCAAGAAGATACACAGTGTTTCTCTTACCAAATCTTTTTTTGCCGAGCCTCCTCGGCTTTTTAGTTTTCAAGCTGCTTCCCCCTAAATTAAATCTATTTTCCCATATATAAAACATTTTACTATTAAATGACATTTGTGTCAATTGAAAAAATAATCCCAAAATAATATTGAAAGAATATAATTAAAATGTTAAAATAAAAAGGTTAAAAGATTATCTCTCGGAGGCGTAAGAACTTGTCTAAATATCGGTGGAAAATTGCAAATACCGACAAGGACTCTGCTGCGGTGATTGCTGAGGAATTCAGCCTTGAGCCGTTGGCGGCTTTGCTTCTTGCGTCAAGGGGAATGACGGACTCGCAGGAAATTGAGAGCTTCCTTTTTGCCGACGGGCTTTTCAGAGACCCGTTTGAAATTGTCGATATGGATAAGGCGGTCGAGCGTATAGGCTCTGCTGTCGATACGGGCGAAAAAATTACAATTTTCGGCGACTATGACGCAGACGGCGTTACCTCGACAACGCTTCTGTACCTCTATTTGAGAGAGCAGGGGGCAGATGTCGATTATTATATCCCCGACAGAGTATCGGAGGGCTACGGAATTTCGTCGCAGGCTGTAAGGGGTTTTGCCGAGAACGGCACAAAGCTCATAATTACCGTCGATAACGGAATTTCGGCAGTTGAGCAGGTAAGGCTTGCAAATGAATTGGGTATGGAGGTCGTAATAACAGACCATCATAAAGTAGGCGACGTTTTGCCCGAGGCGGTTGCCGTTGTAAACCCTCATCGCACGGACAGCGAATGTGATTTCCGTGAATACGCAGGCGTCGGCGTGGTTTTTAAGCTCGTTTGCGCTCTTGAGGGCGACAGCGACACGGTATATGAAAAATATTCCGACCTTGCGGCTATCGGCACGTTGGCGGACGTTGTTCCCGTAATCGACGAAAACAGGGTAATCGTCAAAAAGGGAATTGATAAGATAAGAAATTCGCACCGCTGCGGTATTGAGGCGTTAAAGGCTGTTTCGGGAACGGATAAAAGAGTGTTTAACGCAAATTCCGTGGCTTTCGGAATAGCACCGAGGATAAATGCCGCAGGCAGAATGAAATCGGCGAAAACGGCGGTTGAATTGCTCTTGTGCGACGACTCCGAAAAAGCAATGGCTATGGCGCAGGAGATTGACGCTGCAAACAAGGAACGTCAGGCAATCGAGAGCGAGACTTCCGCAAGGGCGATTGAAATAATCGAGTCGGACGACCGTATAAAATATGCGCCGATTATCGTTGTATCGGGCGAAAATTGGCATCAGGGCGTAATCGGAATTGTCGCTTCAAGGCTTGTAACCAAATACGGCAAGCCTGCTATTGTAATTTCAACCGACGGCGAAACGGGAAAGGGCTCATGCAGAAGTATTGAGGGCTTTTCGATTTATGACGCACTTTCGTCGGTCGGCGATATGCTTACGCACTTCGGCGGACACACTCTTGCCGCAGGCTTTGGAATTGACAAAAGCAAAATAGATGAATTTCGTCTAAAGCTCAGCGAGTATGCGTATAAGATCTCGATGCCGTATCCCGAGCTTAAAATCGACCTTAAAATAAATCCGTCGTTTATATCGAATGAGCTTCTTGACGTGCTTTCGATGTTTGAGCCGTTCGGAGCAAATAATCCGCAGCCCTGCTTTTTGATGAAAAACGTTGTTTTGAAATCGGTAAGACCCGTGGGCGAGGGAAAGCATCTTCGCATAAGCTTCGAAAAGGACGCAAGGGAAATCGCTGCGGTTATGTTTTCGCAGACCTTAGAGGATTTTCAATATGAGGCAGGCGACGTTGTAAATATAGCGTTCAGGGTCGATAAAAACGAGTTCAGGGGCGAAGTAAGACCGTCCGTCAGAATTGCGGACATAGGCTTTGCGGACACGGACTTTGATACGCTGAACGCATCACGCAGAATATACGAAAAATTCAAGGAAAACACAGCCCTGACCGAAAATGAGCTGAAGCTGTTAACGCCCGACAGAGCGTTTTTTGCGAGCTGCTATAAATTTTTCAGGGCGAAAAAATCCGTCCTTCGAGACACCGAAGCTTTTTGCCACAGAGCTAAATGCCCGTGCAAATATGCGGGAAGGGTGCTTGTTACAATGGACGTTTTAGAGGAGCTTGGTCTTGTTGAGGGCGATTCCTCAAGGCTCAGTCTTTCACAGGCTGCCGAAAGGGTTGACCTTGCTTCTTCGTCGATACTTAAAAGACTTACACAAGGGGAGATGAGCGTATGACACAGAATAAAACGACAGAAAAGACACCGGATGAGCTTTATAAGGAGCTTTATGACCGTTGTAAGGCTGTGTTCTCGGCAGAGGAGCTTGCAAGCATAGAAAAGGCATACCGACTTGCCGCAAACGCTCATAAGGCACAGCTCAGATATTCGGGTCAGCCGTATATTATCCATCCGATAGCGGTTGCGAATATACTTTTGGACTTCGGAATGGATGCACAGTCCGTTGCGGCGGCGATTTTGCATGACACCGTTGAGGACACCGATATTGAGCTTGAGGGGCTTGAAAGAGAGTTCGGCAAGGAAATCGCAAGCCTTGTTGACGGCGTTACAAAGCTTGGCAGAGTTCCGCTTTCGACAAAGGAAGAGCAGCAGGCGGAGAACATCAGAAAAATGTTGCTTGCCATGTCGCACGATATAAGAGTAATCATCATAAAGCTTGCGGACAGACTTCACAATATGCGTACGCTTCAGTTTATGGCACCGCAGAAAAGACGTGATATTGCGCTTGAAACGCTTGAAATTTATGCGCCGATAGCTCACCGCTTGGGTATCAGGACCGCAAAAGAGGAGCTTGAGGATTTGGCAATTCATTTCCTTGACCCGATAGCTTATGAGGATATTGAAAAAAGACTTTCCGAGACGAGCGAGTCAAGGACGGAATTCCTTGAAAACACGAAGCAGAAAATCAAGAGCAGAATTACCGAAACCGTCGGCGATGCAAGGATTGATGCAAGAATTAAATCCGTTCACGGCATTTACAGAAAAATGTATATGCAGAACAAGTCTTTTGACGAGATTTATGATATTTACGCCATCAGAATTATCGTAGATAACCTTGCGGACTGCTATAACTGCCTCGGTGTTATCCACGATATGTTCACTCCGCTTCCGGGCAGATTTAAGGACTATATTTCAACGCCGAAGCCGAATATGTATCAGTCGCTTCATACCACGGTAATCGGTAAAGAGGGTATTCCGTTCGAGGTGCAGATAAGAACAAAAGAAATGCACAGAACGGCTGAATACGGTGTTGCGGCGCATTGGAAATACAAGCTCGGAATTTCGGGCAAGTCAAATATGGAGGAACGTCTTGCGTGGGTTCGTCAGCTTCTTGAGGAGCAGCAGGAAACGGGAGACGTCCGTGAAATTGTAAGGGCAATTAAATCAGACCTTGTACCCGAGGAGGCTTTTGTATTTACTCCGAAGGGCGACGTTATCAACATACCCGTAGGCTCGACCGTTATCGACTTTGCGTATGCAATTCATACCGCTGTCGGCAACAGAATGATAGGAGCAAAGGTTGACGGAAGAATTGTTCCGCTTGACTATGTGGTTAAGACGGGCGAGATTGTGGAAATTCTCACCTCGCCCCAGCAAAATAAAGGACCGTCGAGGGATTGGCTTTCGGTTGCAAAGACAAGCTCTGCAAGGAATAAAATTCGCTCTTGGTTTAAGAATGAGCGCAGAGACGAGAATATCGCCGAGGGTAAGGCGGAGCTTGAAAGAGAGCTCAGAAAGAACTATATCCGTCTGACCGACGAGGAATATATGAGATTTATCGAAAACCTCGCACATCATCAGCACTGTGCAAGCGTTGACGATTTGTACGCTTCGATAGGCTTCGGCGGAACCTCTGTTATGCGACTTATGCCGTATATCAAGGACGATTACAATAAGAATTACAAGCCGCACGAGGAAAAGGCGATTGAAACCGTTCCGACAAAGCGTGTTCAAAATAAAGAGGGCGTTACCGTCGAGGGCATTGACGATATGCTTATTAAATTTTCAAAGTGCTGTAATCCGTTGCCGGGCGATAACATTATAGGCTTTATCACAAGAGGGCACGGCATATCAATTCACAAAAAGGACTGTCCGAATGTGCCGAAGGATATTTCAAAGGCTTCCGAGCCGGAGAGATGGGTAAACGCTTCGTGGAACAATTCCTCAAAGCAGGAATTCCGTGCGGCACTTCAGATAACGGCACTTTCAAGGATAGGACTTATGGCTGATATTTCAATTCAGATTGCGGCTATGAGGGTAAACATTAACGACCTTTCGACAAGAGAGGCAAAGGACGGAAGATCGCTTATCAATATGACCGTCACGGTAAACAATGTCGAACACCTCAAAAATGTAATTTCAAGGATTGAGAAAATCAACGGCGTTCTTTTGGTTGAACGTCAAAATTCGATATAATAAAGGAATAAAAATATGAAAGCAGTAATTCAGAGAGTTAAAAATGCAAGGGTTGACGTTGACGAAAAGACCGTCGGAGAAATTTCGGAGGGCTATCTTATACTTGTCGGCGTAATGGACGGCGACACGGAGGCGGATGCCGAAATTCTTGCGAAAAAGACGGCTTCGCTTCGCATCTTCACGGACGAGGACGACAAGATGAACAAGTCTATTCTTGATATTGACGGCGAGGTGCTTGCGGTGTCGCAGTTTACGCTTTGCGCCGATGTCAAGAAAGGAAACAGACCGTCGTTTATAAATTCCGCTTCTCCCGACGAGGCAAACAGGCTCTATGAATACTACTGCTCGAAGCTTCTTGAAAACGGAGTGCGTAAGGTTGAAAAGGGCGTGTTCGGAGCGCATATGGAGGTATCGCTTCTCAACAACGGACCTGTTACAATACTTTACGATACGGAGATTTGGAGAAAATAAAATGGCAATTACCGTAAAATCAATCCCGTTAGGTCCTGTCAGCGCAAACACATACATTTTAACGGACGTTGCGACGAATGAATGTGCCGTCATTGACGCAGGCGATTTTAACGGGGCACTTAAAAAAGAGCTTGACGGCAAAAATGTCAAATATATATTGCTCACGCACGGACACTTTGACCATATCCTCGGTGTGCACGACCTAAAGGCTTACACAAATGCCGAGGTTATGATACATAAGCTCGATTTTGAATGTCTTTCAAATCCGAAAAGAAGCCTTGCCGAATGGGGCGGCTGTGAGCAAAAAAGCGTTACGGCTGACAGATTGCTTCAGGACGGCGACGAAATTATGCTCGGCGAGACGAAAATTAAGGTTATGCACACCCCCGGTCATACACCCGGCGGAGTTTGCTATATAATTGAAAGCGAAAGAACGATTTTCACGGGCGACACGCTGTTTTCGCTTACGGCAGGCAGAACAGACCTTGTCGGCGGCGACGATTTTATGCTTATATCGTCGCTTAAAAAAATAGCAGGGCTTGACGGCGACTATAAGCTTTATCCCGGTCATAACCGTTCGACCACGCTCGACTATGAGCGAACACATAACAGATATTTGCGGAGACTTGTATGATACTCGGTATTAAAAATCATAAATTTCAATACGAAGCGGAAAAGCTGACAAGGGTATTTTATCCGAATGAGAAAATTACCGTTGTGATAGGCGACAGCTTCAAGGACGGAGAGGCTCTTTTGCTTACGGAGTTTACCGACAGCGAGGTTAGAGTTGTCTTTGCCGACGAAGCGGGAAATGTGCTTTACAGTGAGACAAACAGCCTTTCGGGCATTACTGACAGCGAGCTTCTTATGGCGCAGATGATGTTCCGTGCGCTTGTTAAAATCACGGGATATACGCCGAAATGGGGAATACTCACGGGTATTCGTCCCTCAAAGCTTTTGAGAAATCTCAAGGCGACCTACGGCGACGAAAAGGGCAAGGAAATTTTTATGCGTGATTACCTTGTTACGAGGGAAAAGATGGCTCTTGCGGACAGCGTTGCAAACACCGAGGAGAAAATCATTTCACTTTCAAGACCCGAGTCTTTCAGCCTCTATGTTTCAATTCCGTTTTGCCCGACAAGGTGCAGCTATTGCTCGTTTGTCTCCCACGCAATGACAAGCTCACTTATTAAAAAGCTGATGCCCGATTATCTTGACTGTCTTAAAAAGGAAATTGAAATTACGGGCAAAATCGCAAAAAGTCTCGGCTTACGGCTTGAAAGCGTTTATTACGGCGGCGGCACACCCACCACGCTCGAAGCCGACGAATTAAAATATGTGATTGAAGCTATTTCGGACAATTTCGATTTATCGACAGTCCGTGAATACACAATCGAAGCGGGCAGACCCGACACTCTCACAAGAGAAAAATTCAAGGTTATGAAAAACGGCGGAGTTTCAAGAATAAGCATAAATCCGCAGACCTTTGACGATAAAATTTTAGAGGCTATCGGCAGAAAGCACACGGCGCAGATGGCTGAAAACGCATTTTACATTGCAAGGGAAGAGGGCTTCGACAATATCAATGCAGACTTAATTGCAGGCTTGCCGAATGACACTCTTGACGGCTTTTGCGCTTCGCTTGACAAGGCATTGAGCTTCTCGGCGGAGAACATAACCGTCCATACGCTCGCATTAAAGCGTTCGTCCGTTATGGGCACTACGTCGGGGCAGGTTGACACCGAAAAGAGCTGTCTTGCAGGCAGTATGCTCGACTATGCCTATTCTGAGTTGACGGGCAACGGGTATTTCCCGTACTATATGTACCGTCAGGCAAAATCGCTCGGCAACCTTGAAAACACAGGCTATTCAAAGCCCGACAGGGAATGTCTTTACAATATCTTTATGATGGAGGAATGTCATTCCGTGTTTGCGTTGGGCGGCGGCGGAGTTACAAGGCTCAAAGCACCGAACGGCGACAAAATAAGCCGAATATTCAACTACAAATATCCGTATGAATATATTGACGACTTTGCGGAGATTGTTAAAAGAAAAGACGAAATCATTAAATTTTACGACAGCTGTAAATAACCTAAAGGCAGGTAAGCGTTATGTCAAACAACAATAACAGAATTGAATATATAAACGAGCTGGCGAGGGAAAATCCGCAGGCGTTTGTCGCAAGGGCGGAGCTTCGTTACAGGAACATTATAAACAATATCGCAGAGAAGGCTCTTGACGATTTGGGCAGGAAAATTATAATGCTTGCAGGTCCGTCGGCTTCGGGCAAGACGACGACGGCTAAAAAAATCGCAGAGACCTTTACCTCACTCGGTATGACGACCTATGTTGTATCGCTTGACGATTTTTATAAGAACAGGTGCGATATTCCAGGATATGCCGAGGGCAACCCCGACTTTGAAACGGTCTATGCACTTGATATTGATTTAATATCGGAGACCCTTAAAAGCCTTATGGCAGGCGAGGAAACGAAACTTCCTATCTTTGACTTTACAACGGGTAGACGAAAGGACGCAACTCGCAAAATAACGCTCGGAAAGAATGACGCAGTTATCGTTGAGGGACTTCACGCCCTGAATCCGATTGTAACAAGCGGACTTGACGGCTTAAAGCTTATGAAAATTTATATAAGCGTATCTTCGAGGATTTATGACGCAAAGGGCAGGATTGTTCTCAACAAGCGTAATCTCAGATTTATGAGACGGCTTATAAGAGATTATAATTTCAGAGCAAGCTCGGTTGAAAATACCTATGACCTTTGGCAGAGTGTTTGCGACGGCGAGGACAAATATCTGTTCCCGTATGAGGATATGGCGGACGTTAGAATTAACTCGATTCATATGTGCGAGCCGTGCCTTTTCAAAAACACGGTGCTTGAAATGCTTGAGGGCGCAAGTCTCAGCGAAGAGCATGCCCGTGATGCGAAAAAGCTCATACATTCCTTGAAGCAATTTGAGAGCGTGGATTTGTCGCTTGTGCCCGAGGACTCACTTTTGCGTGAATTTATAGGCTGATATGCTTTACTTTATATAAAAATAAATGTATAATATGTAGACTTATCGGAATGAGGTGTTCAGTTGGCAAACAATACAAAGCGGAAAAGTCAGTCGCTTCTCAACGGAGCAATGGTGCTTGCAGCCGCAACCTTGATTGTAAAAATTATCGGTATTCTCTATAAAATACCGCTTTCAAATATGGTCGGCGCAGTCGGAAGAGGATATTTTGACTCGGCGTACAACCTTTATATTCCCGTATATACTATTTCAATGGCAGGCTTGCCTGTCGCAATTTCAAAAATGGTATCGCAGCAGATGGCACTCAAAAGGTACAGAGACGTAAGACTTACCTTTAAGGTGGCGGCAAGGCTGTTTTTGATAACGGGTATCGGCGGAACACTGCTTTTGCTCTTACTCGCTTATCCTTACGCTTACCTTGCAAAGAGCTTGGAGGCTATCCCTGCCATACTTGCGATTACGCCGTCAATTTTCTTCTGCTGTATTATGTCGATTTACAGAGGCTATTACAACGGTATGAGGAATATGACCCCTACCGCTATGTCGGAGGTGTGGGAGGCTGTCGGCAAGGTCGTTTTCGGTCTTGCGTGTGCGAAGCTCTCAATTTCATACGGCTATTCGAGATTTGAACAGGGATTAACCGTTTACGGAAAAACAGTAACCACACAGGCGGAGCTTTCAAGTGCTATCTATCCTTATGCGGCGGCCGCGGCGGCAATCGGCGTTACCGTGGGCACGATTATCGGTATGATTTATATGATGATTTTGCATAAGGTAAAGGGCGACGGAATTACTCATGCGGAGCTTGCCGCTTCCCCGAAGCCTGCACAGTCAAGCACGATAGTTAAGGCTCTTTTCGGTCTTGCCGTACCCGTTGTCGCTTCCTCGCTTGTTTTCAGCGTTACAAACCTTATTGACTCAATGACAATTCAAAACAGGCTTGCGACAATGATTGAGGGCAACCTTGATTACATTAAAAATTTATATTCCGTTGAGCTTGCACTTTCAAACGTGCTTGACGAGGATATTCCGAAATATCTTTACGGCGCATATACGATGTCGCTTGACTTTAAGAACCTTATCCCGTCAATTACAATGACTTTGGGCGTCAGCGCAATACCTGCTCTTTCGGCGGCTTGGGCGTTAAAGGACACAAAGGCTCTTAAAACCTCGGTCGAGTCGGTGCTTCGTGTTACAATGATGTTCTCGCTTCCTGCAGGTATCGGAATGGGCGTTTTGGCTTATCCGATTTTACAGATGATGTACGAAACGGGTAAATCGGCGGAGGCTGTTTCGATTGCCGCACCGATTATGGCGGCTTACGGCTACACGATATTTTTAATTTCACTTTCACAGCCGATGACAAATATGCTTCAGGCTCTCGGAAAGGCGAAAATTCCCGTAATATCGCTTTCGATAGGCGCAATCGCAAAGGTTATAACAAACTATATCTTTATCGGTATGCCGCAGCTCAACATTAACGGCGCAGTTGTCGGTACGGTTGTGTGCTACACGATAATCGTTGTGATAAACCTTGTTGCGCTGATAAGAACGGCAAGGGTCAAAATCGACTATATGTCGGTATTCGTAAAGCCAACCGTTTGCAGCGTACTCTGCGGTGTGGCGGCAAGAACGAGCTTCGGCATTTTCAATGCGATTTTACCCGAAATTTACAAGGGCGACCACTCTGTTACAAACATACTCGCTACGGCGATTGCGGTCGTTTTTGCGGTGATAGTTTACTTCGTTTCCATGCTTTTGGTGAACGGAATAGTCAAAGAAGATATAATTATGCTTCCAAAGGGCGAAAAAATTGCCAAAACACTTGCAAAATATGGATTTATAGGTTAAAATAGATAAGGAAGTAACGTTTATGGCAGTAAATTTTGTATTAAAATTAAAATATGACGTATCCGACCTCTTGGAAATAATGAAAATTCTCCGTTCGCCCGAGGGCTGCCCCTGGGACAGGGAGCAAACTCACGAATCGATTAAGAAATCGCTTATCGAGGAGACGTATGAGGTCGTTGAGGCTATCAATAAAAACGATAAGGAGCTTATGACCGAGGAATTGGGGGACGTGCTTTTGCAGGTCGTTTTCCATTCGCAAATCGGAGCTGAAAACGGCGAGTTTGATTTTTCCGACGTGTGCGACGGTATCTGTAAAAAGCTCATTGAACGCCATCCGCACGTTTTCGGCGACATAAGCGTTAAGGACAGCGGCGAGGTTTTGGAGAATTGGGAGCAGATTAAATCGAGGACCAAGCACCGTAAAACTCAAACCGATAAAATGCTTTCTGTGCCCCGTGAGCTTCCGGCTCTTATACGCAGTGCGAAAATTCAGGAAAAGGCTTCTAAGGTCGGCTTCGATTGGGAAGATGTATCGGGTGCTTTCCAAAAGCTTTCAGAGGAGAGCGACGAGCTGAAGGCGGCTGTTCAAAATAATGACAGGGAAAATATGACCGAGGAGCTCGGCGACCTGCTTTTCTCTGTTGTGAACGTTTCAAGATTTATAAATGTTGACGCCGAGGAGGCACTTACCGCTTCGACGGACAAGTTCTTAAACCGATTTGCGATTGTGGAGCGACTTGCAAAGGAACGCAATATCGATATGAGCACAAGCTCGATTGAGGAGCTTGACAGCCTTTGGGATGAGGCTAAAAATATTACTAAGTCCAATTAAAAGTGTTCGCACTTTTGGAAATATTAAAAGTCTTTTAATAAAACGGAGGAGACAAAAATGAATAAGACAGATCTTATCGCAGCAGTAGCTGCAAAGGCAGACCTTTCAAAGAAAGACGCAGACGCAGCAGTTTCAGCTGTATTCGAAGCAGTAACAGATGCTCTTGCAAAGGGCGACAAAGTTCAGCTTATCGGCTTTGGTACTTTCGAAGTACGTGCTCGTGCAGCTAAGCAGGGACGTAACCCCAAGACAGGCGAGGCTATGACAATCGCAGCTTCTAAGGTTCCCGCTTTCAAGGCTGGTCAGGCTCTCAAGAACGCTGTTAAATAATTCTTTTTAACATTTGCAGGGGAAGATATTTTTATCTTCCCCTGTTTTTTTGTCCCACTTTGTGTTATTATATATAAAACAACTCTCGGAGGTAGACTATGCGACTTGACAAATATCTTAAAATATCCCGAATAATCAAGCGAAGAACCGTTGCCAACGAGGTGTGCGACGCAAAGCACGTTACGGTAAACGGCAAGGTTGCAAGAGCCTCTTACGACGTAAAGGTCGGGGACGTAATCGAAATCCGCTTCGGCGAGAAAACAACGAAATACGAAGTTCTAAGCGTTTCGGAGTATGCGACAAAGGAACAGGCTTCCTCAATGTTCAAGGAGATATAAAAATACCGTACAGCTAAATTTAGCTGTACGGTACTTTTGTTTTTATGTATTTTACTTTATGTTTTCAGCCGCCGAGATAATCATCTTGACGCATTCCTCGGGAGTGAAGGTTGAGGAATTGAGCATAAGGTCGTAATTTCTTCTGTCGCCCCAAATTTTGCCCGAGAAGTAGTTGTAATGCTTTGAGCGTGAACGGTTAGTCTCCTTAACAAGCTTTTCCGCCTTTTTCGGCTCAAGGTCATATTTGTTGACAATTCTCTCAATCTTTTTAATGTCGTCGGCATAGATAAAGACGTTGAGGCAATCGAAATCATTTTCAAGAACGTAGTCCGCACATCTGCCGATAATTACGCAGGAGCCTTGCGAAGCATAATCTCTGATAATATCGCTTTCAACAATGTCGATTTTGTCGTGGAGAGGAAGCTCGCCTGTGCGTGAGTAATTTCCCATAGCAAGATTGAACATAAGAGAGCTTGTGTATCTCTGCTCGTGCTCTGCGATAAAGTCTGCCGTAAGGCCTGTTTTCTCCGCCGCCTTGTCTATGATTTTCTTGTCATAAAAAGGAACATTGAGTTCTTTTGCCAAAAGCTCGCCGATTTTGTGGCCGCCGCTTCCGAATTCACGGCTGAGGGTAATAACAAGATTTTTTTTCATATTCAACACTTCCTTTTCATTTGTGTATATATTATAGCACAAATTCGCTCAAATGTTAATAGCAAATTGAAACAAAAGCAATAAATTCAGCCTTTATTGCGTGCTTTTATTTTATATTATTTGAAAAGATTTTTAATCCTTGTTACAAAGCCCACAGTCTCCTGTGTCTCCGCCGTCTGCTCTGCCGACTGCTCGGGAACGGAAATTGCGTCTGTTTTATAAGTGAAAACAACGTTCGAGGTCATGTGCGAGGTCTTTTCCGTGAAAATGTCGTACTCGTTGCCGTAGGTGAGCCACTCCTTCATTTTCTCGGCAAGAAGCTGCTGCTTTTCTTCGGGGAGAGAGTCGAGAGTGGTGTATTTGCTTACGGTTTTCATAAGTGCGTCAACCTGTGCCGCCTTATCGTCGCTTGAAAGGTCGTTTATCATTTCAAGAACTTCCTTGTTGTCATCAATGGTCTTTAATACGCCCTGAAGCTCATTGAGGGTTTCGGGCATATTGTCAAGCGACTGCTTGATTTCGGGGTCGTTCATATCGTTTGAAAGAGACTGAAGAATGGGCATTATCTCATTCAAATCCTTTGCAAGCGTTGCAACCTCGGAGAGACTTGAGGAGAGCTTCGGCAGAATTTCAAGCAGAGCCGCAACGGCAGGGTCGTTGAGAGTTGCCGAAATTGCATCCAAATCCGTTTTGCTCAAATCGTCGGCAAGCTTTTCAAGCTTTTTGAGGTTTTCGTCGGTCATATAGGTACTGACGGTTTTAAGGAGCTTTTCGTTCTCACGGTAGAGCCTTACAGCCGTGTTGACAGAGCCGATAAGCTCATCAAACTTGTTCGAGTCGCCGTAAAGCACGCTTACCATCTTGTTTATATCAAGACCGTTGAGTGCTTTCTGAACGTCCTCTATGTCGGAGAGCACGCCTTTAATATCGTCAACGCTTTCGGGGAGCGTGCCCGTGCCGATAGAGCCTACCGCCGACAACGGAGCTGCCGCAAACATAATGTTGCCCAATTCAAAATCGGTTGTTGTGGCGGTTATCGTAAACGAGTCTGCCGTGAGGGCATTGAGCATTGCAAGGTTAAGCTCCGAAAGTCCGAGGCTTTCGTCCGCACCGGGTACGCCCGTGAAGAATGCGATTTGCTTTGAGCCGTCGCTGAGAGCCGTGCCGTTTACAATGTTAACGTTCGTGAATTTGTCCTCGGGCAAAATCATACCGCCGACAAAGAGCATCGGACAATAAATATCATAGCTTTTCTTGTTGATTGTAACAGCTTTTTTAAGTGCGCTTGTAACGTCAATCTGAATTTTGACGTTTCCGCTTTTACCTACAATTTCCTCCGCCGTCATTTCAACGTCGTCGAGGAAATAGCGTATGGTTATATTAAGCGGAGAGGGCTTTTCGGTCGTACCGCTGTAATAGAGGTCTGTCGTATCCATATCCCAATAGAGCTTGCCGTCTTTTACGTCTGCCGGTGTGAGCGTTTTGACGTTTGTGATATTCTCAAGCGAGCTTACGTCCTCGATAACCGTCTGCGGAGTATCGGTGTGAAGCCAATCGGTTACGTTTATTTTTTTGACCGTGCCGTCGGAGTTGAGATTTATATAAACCGTTTCCTGCTTTTTTACATTTTCGGCAAGGGTTGTGTAGTTCTGCTGAACATAGGTTTGAGTACCCCTTGCGTCGTCAAGAATTTCATTTCCCGTCGTTTTCTGCTTTCCGCAGCCTGCAAGCGAGAGGGCGAGAAGCGACACCGTCAAGCCTATGCTTATTACTTTTTTCTGTTTTGAGTTAAACATTGTTCTTTGCCTCCTTGAAATGTTCCTTCTTAGCTTTAGAACGCCAATCCAAAGTCGTTTTACTTATCGGCTTTTCGCATATACAAAGCAACGGAGTTAAGAAGAATATAATTACAAATGCGCTGATTACCGAGCCTCTTGCAAGCAGTGCGCATATGCCCTTGATGATTGAAATATCGCAGATGCAATATACGCCGAACGTTGCCGCAAAGAAAACGGAAGCACTTTGAAGAATTGATCTTTCAGCCGCCGACACCGCATTGATGGTTGCGTCGTGCTTTGAATGACCGAGGCGAAGCTCCTCACGAAATCTCGTTGTGAGAAGTATTGCGTAGTCAACCGTAGCACCGAGCTGAACGCAGTTGATAACCGTAGCATCGACAAAGGACATTGAGCTGCCCATTAAAACGCCGATTGCAAGGTTAATCCAAATCGCAAGCTCAATCGAAAGCACCAAAAGTATCGGCAGGCTTATCGATTTAAGGGTTATTGCAATAAGAATGAATATCGCCGCAATCGAGAGAATACTCGTTACCGTGAAATCTCTGTCTGTAACCTCGATAAGGTCCTTTGCTATTGCGCCCTCGCCCGTTACATAGCCGCTTGGGTCGTACTTGTGAACAATGGCGTTGAGAGCGTCAACCTGATTGTTAAGCTCATCTGTGGCGGTTGCGTATTTCGAGTTTACCATCATAAGCTGTAAGCCGTCAGCCTTGCAGATTTTCAAAATATCATCGGGGATAATATCGTCGGGGATTGCAGGGCCTACAATGGAGTTGTACGCAAGGGTCGAGGCGATACCGTCAAGGTTTTTAATCTCGTTTTCAATTTGGATAATCTGACCCGACGGAAGCGTATCGTCAAAGATTATAAAGTGCGTGGTAGCCATATCAAAATCGGATTTGAGCTTTTCAAGACCCTGTACGGATATAAAGCTTTCATTGAGTGCCTTATCCATACTGTAATAAGGTGTTGCCTTTGACTGCACAAAGTAAGCGGGGATAATAAGCACAACGCAGATTATCGCAAGCAGTTTCCTGTTTTTGTAAATTGAATTGTTGAGCTTCGGGAAAGAGGGCATAAGGCTCTTGTGCTTGTACTTTTCAATGTATTCCTCGAACACAAGAAGCATTTCGGGGAGAACAAATACAACCGTAAGAATACCCCATACAACGCCCTTTGCCATAACGAAGCCTATATCGAAGCCGAGACGTAAACGCATAAAGCAGAGAGCGAGGAAGCCGAATATCGTCGTAAGCGAGCTGCCGAGCAGGGCGGTTATTGATTTCGTAACGGCATTTGCCATAGCCTCTTCCCTTGTGGCGTAGCGTGTTTTTTCCTCACGGTATCTGTCGATAAGGAAAATCGAGTAGTCAATCGTAACGCCGAGCTGGAGAATTGCCGCAATGCTCTGCGTAACAAAGGAAATTTCGCCTAAAAATATATTCGTGCCCATATTATAGAGTATTGCAATACCGAGCGTTGCAAGCACGACAAACGGAAGCACCCACGAATCCATAAGCAGCGACATAATAATAAGAGCGAGAACAACCGCAACCGCTACATAAACAGGCGCTTGCGTGTCGCAGATTTCCTTTGTGTCCTCGACAATAGCCGTAAGACCGCTGATAAAGGTCTTGTCGTTGATAAGTCCCTTAATTTGCTTTATCGTCTTTAGCGTTTCGTCGGAGGAGCCTGCGTACTTGTACTGAACAAGCATCATTGTCTGCTCGCCCGTCTTGCTGTAAAAGACGTCCTTGAGTGCGTCGGGGATAATATCGGCAGGAATACTCACGTCTGCCAAATCGTCCACCCAGAAAACTGCGCTGACGCCCTCTAATTTTGAAATTTCTTCCTTTAACGCAGCGGTGTATTTCGAGGGCATATCCTCAATTACCAATATTGACATACCGGCGTTGTTAAAGGTCTCGTCAAGTACCTTTTCGCCTTGAACCGACGAGAGATTGTCGGGCAAATACGACATAATATCGTAGTTTACTCGGGTACACAAAAATCCTATAAGCGAGGGTATCAAAAGTATTACCGCTATCAACACTACCGTTTTAGGATGCTTTGCTTCCCACAATGCAATCCTTTTCAAATTTATCACCTCTTAATAATGTTTACTATGCTTGATTCTATTATTTGACAAAGATGAGGCTTCAGTTCCTCTATCGTGTAGGGCGTTTCCCTGATTATTGCGTTGCAGCAGGACGATACAATAAGCTCAATATAAAGATAGAGCTTTGCACGTGCCTCAGATTCGGCAAATCCGCAATTTATAAGCTCCGAAAAGATTTTCTCATAAAGCTCCTTGATAGGACCTTCTTTTGTCTGAGCAACCGCATTTACGCAGGTGTTGAGATTTTTCTCAATCAAAATGCAAAGCGTCTTGTTTTTCTGCAAAAAATCTGAAAGATATTCAATGTAATGATGAACGCTCGTTGAAACGTCTCCGAAATCCCTCGGCTCGTACTCGTCGCTTAGCAAGGACATATATTTTGAAGCCTTTTCGATTATAAGCGTTGAGATAAGGTCGTATCTGTCCTTGAAATAAAGATAGAAAGTACCCTTTGCAACGCCTGCACCCTTGACAATTTCATCAATTGAAACAAGGTGCGTTCCGTTCTTCTCAAAAAGACCGAGTGCCGTGTCGAGAATTTTCGTGTATTTTTCATTCTTTTTCTTCGTAATCTTATCCAAAAAAATCGCCTCCCGAATGATAACTGACTAACAGTCATTTTCTTTACCGCAACACATTTTAGCACAAACTGACTATTAGTCAATATTACAATTTCATTATTAACAGATTGTTCATAATCAACAAAAAAATTGTTAAAGAATAAACAATTTAATGATTTACAAAAGCGAAAATATTTAGTAGAATAGAATATAGATATTGGGGGTTGAAAAATGAACGAAGAGGTTAAAAGGGTATTGAAAAAGCCGTTTTTCAACGGGTTGAAGGACGGGATACCGATAGGTCTCGGGTATTTTGCGGTTTCGTTTTCGATAGGCTTGACTGCAAGAAACGTGGGAATGAGTGTTTTTCAAGGCTTTTTGATGAGCTTTTTCAACAATGCTTCGGCAGGTGAGGTCGCCGGCGTTTCCGCAATGTCGGACGGAGTAACCTATATTACTGCGGCATTGATAATACTTGTTACAAATGCAAGATATATTTTAATGAGCTGTGCTATGAGCCAGAAGTTTTCTCCGGAAACTCCGCTTATACACAGATTTTTAATCGGCTTTGACTTGACCGATGAGCTTTTCGGAATTGCCGTTGCGTATCCGGGCTACATCAAGCCGTCCTATATGTACGGTGCTATGTCGTTTGCGCTGCCTATGTGGTCAATCGGCGGTATGTGCGGTATCGCTGTGGGTAATATTTTGCCCGACATTATAATTACCGCTATGAGCGTTGCCGTCTACGGTATGTTCTTGGCGTTTATAATTCCGCCGTGCAGGAACAGTAAGCCGATAGCAATCGTCGTCATTTCAAGCTTTATAATCAGCGGACTTGCGAAAATTGCTCCTGTAATTTCAAAGGCTTCCGACAGCCTCAGGATAATCGTGCTTACAATCGTTATCTCTATCGTTGCGGCACTTTTGTTCCCCGTTGAGGACGAAAAGCAGGAGGCGGCGAAATGAGTGGAAATCTTTATATCTATATTTTTATAATGGCAGGAATAAGCTATGTTTTGAGAACGCTTCCCATGGTCGTTATGAGGAAGCCTTTGAAAAATAAATTCCTAAAGTCCTTTCTTTATTATCTTCCTTACGTTACGCTTACCGTTATGACCTTCCCTGCAATTATCACGGCTACGGGAGATTATACAGCAGGCTTTGCGGCACTTGTTGTCGGAGCGTTGCTTGCCTACTTCACAAGGAATCTTTTTATTGTCGCCTGCGGCTGCTGTGCGTCGGTGCTGATACTCTCGCTCATACATTGAGGGCGGTATGCACAATAGCCAAAAACCGACACGTTTTTTGTACTAATATTATGAAAGTAACCACCGTCGGAAAAGGTCAAAATTGTTGACTATGATACTTCAATATGATATACTTTTATTGTATTAAAAATACGGTTCTTTGCGACTGACGGATTTTGTGGAGTACCACAGGGGAACAAAGAATTTATAAGACTGAAAGCCGACCGTCTGGGCACATTTAACCTATATATCGGGTTAAGTGTGTCCTTTTTTGTTTTTTTGAAAATAGGAGGAAATCACTATGAAAAAAGTCGGAATTATTATGGGAAGCGACAGCGATTTGCCGATTATCAAAAAGTGTACCGATATGCTCGATTCACTCGAAATCGAATATACCGTTCACGTTTATTCGGCTCACCGCACACCCGAGCAGGCAGCTGCGTTCACAAAGTCGGCAAAGGCTGACGGCTACGGCGTAATTATCGCTGCGGCAGGTATGGCGGCTCATCTTGCAGGCGCAATAGCGGCGAACACAACGCTCCCCGTTATCGGTATTCCCTGTAAATCGGCAGCATTGGACGGTATGGACGCATTGCTTTCAACTGTTATGATGCCCTCGGGTATTCCCGTTGCAACCGTTGCGATAAACGGCGGTGCCAATGCGGCGTTGCTTGCGGCTCAAATTCTCGCTCTTTCGGATGAGGCTCTTTCACAAAGACTTGTTGAGATGAGAGAGGAAAACACAAGAAAGGTTCTTGAAAAGGACGAAAAAATCTGTAAGGAATTCAGCAAATAATTCAAATAAAAATATATTAAAGGAGATTTTAACAATGGAAAAAACAGTTCAGCTCTATGAGGGAAAAGCAAAAAAGGTATTTGCAACAGAGGATCCCGAAAAGGTAATAGTTTCATATAAAGACGACGCAACAGCTCTTGACGGTCTTAAAAAGGGCACAATCGTAGGTAAGGGTGCTATCAACAACCGTATGTCAAACTACCTTATGCAAATTCTTGAAAAGCACGGTGTTAAGACTCACTTTGTTGAAGAGCTTAACGACAATGAAACTGTTGTTAAAAAGGTAAGCATTGTTCCGCTTGAGGTTATTATAAGAAATATCTCGGCAGGCTCATTTGCAAAGCGTTTCGGCGTTGAAGAGGGCATTGTTTTCGCAGAGCCGACAATCGAGTTCTCATACAAGAACGACGATCTCCACGATCCGCTTATGAACGCTTACCACGCAATCGCACTCGGCGTTGCTACAAGAGAAGAGATTGAAACCATCAAGGCTATGGCATTCAAGGTAAACGAGGTGCTCAAGGAGTATTTCCTCGGTCTCGGCGTAAAGCTTGTTGACTTCAAGCTTGAGTTCGGTAAGACTGCTGACGGCACTATCGTTCTTGCAGACGAGATTTCTCCCGACACCTGCCGTTTCTGGGACGCAGAGACAAACGAAAAGCTTGACAAGGATCGTTTCCGCAGAGATATGGGCGGCGTTGAGGACGCATACAAGGAAATGATGCGCAGAGTATTTGGCGAATAATTCTCGGAGGGTAAAATATGGGTGGATTTTTTGGCGTTGTTTCTAAAGAGGATTGTATGCTCGACGTCTTTTTCGGCGTTGACTATCATTCTCATCTCGGCACACGCAGAGGCGGTCTTGCCGTCTACGATAAAGAAATCGGATTACAGAGAAAAATACACAACATTGAAAACGCTCCGTTTCGTACGAAGTTTGAGCATATTTTTGAGGAGATGCACGGTACGTCGGCAATCGGCTGTATCAGCGACACCGACCCCCAGCCGTTGCTCATTCGCTCAAAGCTCGGCACGTTTGCAATTTGTACTGTCGGAATAATCAACAATTCCGACGAGCTTATAAATAAATATCTTATCACCGACTGCGGACATTTTGACGCTATGACGGGCGGTAAGGTAAACTCGAACGAGCTTGTCGCTTCGCTTATAAGCCTTAAAGATAATTTCAAAGAGGGCATTGAGTTTGCGCAGGACGTTATCGACGGTACGGCGACGATTATTTTGCTTACCGAAACAGGCTCGATAATAGCCGCAAGGGACGAGCTTGGCAGATTGCCCGTTCAGATAGGCAAGAGCGAAACGGGATATGCCGTTTCATTTGAGAGCTATGCCTATGAAAAACTCGGATATGATTTCGAGAGGGAATTGGGATCTGCCGAGATAGTTGAAATCACAACAGACGGAATAACTCAGCTCAAAGCACCGAAAAAGAAGAAAAAAATCTGTGCTTTTCTTTGGAGTTATTACGGTTATCCGACCTCGACCTACGAGGGCGTAAACGTTGAGAAAATGCGTTATGACAACGGCAGAATTATGGCAAAGACCGATATGGAAACAGGTGTTTGCAACGGCGTTGACTATGTGGGCGGCGTTCCCGACTCGGGTACACCTCACGCAATCGGCTATTCCAACGAAAGCGGCATCCCGTTTGCGAGAGCGTTTATAAAATACACTCCCACCTGGTCAAGAAGCTTTATGCCGACAACTCAGTCGGAGAGAATTAAGATTGCAAAGATGAAGCAGATACCCGTTAAGGAGCTTATCGAGGGTAAAAATCTTCTCTTTGTCGATGACTCGATTGTAAGGGGAACTCAGCTTAAAGAGACGGTTGATTTTCTCTATGAAAGCGGTGCGAAATCAGTCCATATGCGCTCTGCGTGTCCTCCGATTATGTACGGCTGTAAGTACCTCAACTTCTCAAGGTCAACAGGCGAAATGGAGCTTATCGCAAGGCGTGTTATTATGGAGCTTGAGGGCGAAGAGGGCTTTAATCACATAGAAGAATATTCAGACGGCAAAACCGAAAGAGGTAAGGCGTTGAGGAAGAATATCTGTGAAAAACTCCACTTGGCTTCGCTTGAATTCCAGAGCCTTGAGGGTATAATCGAGGCAATCGGACTTGATAAAGACGAGCTTTGCACATACTGCTGGAACGGAAAGGAATAAGGTTATGATTAACAATTCAAAATCAGATGTTTACGCTCAGGCGGGCGTTGATATTACGGCAGGCTATAAGGCTGTCGAGCTTATGAAAAAGCATATCGCTACAACAATGACTTCGGGTGTTTGTTCGGATGTAGGCGGCTTCGGCGGTCTTTTTGAGCTTGACCTCACAGGTATCACAAAGCCCGTGCTTGTAAGCGGTACGGACGGTGTAGGTACAAAGCTGAAAATCGCTTTCCTTATGGACAAGCACGACACAGTTGGTATCGACTGCGTTGCAATGTGCGTAAATGACATTATTTGCAGCGGTGCAAAACCGCTTTTCTTCCTTGACTATATCGCTTGCGGAAAGAATGTTCCCGAAAAGATTGCAGATATAGTAAAGGGTGTTTGCGACGGCTGTGTTCAGTCGGGTGCGGCTCTTATCGGCGGTGAAACTGCGGAGATGCCCGGCTTCTATCCGATTGACGAATATGACCTTGCAGGCTATTGTACAGGCGTTGTCGATAAGGATAAAATCATTGACAATAAAACAATGTGCGAGGGCGACGTTATTATTGCGCTTCCCTCAAGCGGTGTTCACTCAAACGGATTTTCACTTGTCAGAAAGGTATTTGACGTTGAAAATTCCGACATAAAAGCTCCCGTTGCCGAGCTCGGCGGAAAGTCGATAGGCGAAACACTCCTTACACCTACAAAAATTTATGTTAAACCCGTTCTTGCACTTATGGAGAATGTTAAGGTCAAGGGTATTTCCCACATCACGGGCGGCGGCTTCTATGAGAACATTCCGAGAAGTATTCCCGACGGACTTTGCGCTAAAATCGAAAGAAGTGCTGTTCGTGTGCTTCCGATTTTCGAGCTTCTTGCAAAGACGGGCAATATTTCCGAAAGAGATATGTTCAACACCTTTAATATGGGCGTCGGAATGAGCATTGTTGTTTCAAAGGCTGACGCAGACAAGGCTCTTGAGGTGCTCAAGGCTAACGGCGAGAACGCTTATGTAATCGGCGAAATCGTTAAATCAGAAGACAAAATCGAAATTTGCTGATATTTAGGTGAACAGTGTGAATACCGATAAAAAGAACATAGCCGTTCTCGTTTCGGGCGGCGGAACAAATTTGCAGGCGCTTATTGACGCAGAGAAAAGCGGAATAATCAAAAGCGGTAAAATCAAGCTTGTAATTTCAAACAAGGACGGTGCTTTCGCCCTTGAAAGAGCAAAAAAGGCGGAGATTGACACCTACACGGTGCTTAAAAAGAATTTCTCTTCTCACTCCGAATTTGAGAGCGAAATTATAAGAATACTTGACGAAAATGAAATCGACCTCATTGTCCTTGCAGGCTTTATGTCGATTTTGAGCGAGAATTTCACGACTCATTATAAGAATAAAATTCTCAATGTTCATCCGTCGCTTATTCCGTCCTTTTGCGGCGAGGGCTTCTACGGACTTCATGTTCACGAGGCAGCTCTCAAAAAGGGCGTTAAGGTTACGGGCGCAACGGTGCATATTGTAAATGAAATTCCCGACGGCGGACCGATTGTTATGCAAAGGGCAGTTTATATCGAGGAAAACGATACTCCCGACGTGCTTCAGAAACGAGTTATGGAGCAGGCGGAGTGGAAAATTCTCCCCGAATCGGTCGAGCTTATGTGCTCGGGTAAAATAAAAATCGAAAACGGCAGGACTTACCGCAATGAATGAGAACAAATTTACGGGCAAGGCGGAGCTTTATTCAAAGTACCGTCCGTCATATTCCGAAAAGCTTATTGATTGGCTTTATGAAATGACGAATGCCGAAACCGTGGCGGATATCGGTGCAGGCACGGGCATTTTCACATCCGCATTGCTCAAAAAACCGTGGAACGTTACGGCGGTTGAGCCAAATTTGGATATGCTCTCGGTGCTCAAAAGCGATTTGGGCGGCAAGGTAAAGACAGTTGTTGCCTCTGCGGAAAATACAACGCTTGATACGGAAAGTATCAACCTTATAACCGTTGCGCAGGCGTTCCATTGGTTTGATAAGGCGAGGTTCAAGGCGGAGTGCCAACGAATATTAACTCCCGACGGACACCTTGCAATCGTGTGGAATTCAAGATGTCAAAACGACCTTGAAGAAGAACGCAACAAAATCTGTATGAAATATTGCGACTGTTATCGAAGCGGTCATGTTCAGACGGGATATGACTACTTTGACGGCGATACATTTTTAAGAAACGAATATTTCAAAAACACCGATTTTTTAAGACTCGAAAATGAGAGATTTGTTACACGGGAACAGTTTGTCGGCGACAATCTTTCCCGTTCGTATGCACCGAAGCGTGATGACAGCGGTTATGACGGTTTTGTTTGTGAGCTCGAAAGTGCTTTTTCAAAATACGAAAAAGACGGCAGGGTTTCGCAAAATTATATTACCGAATGTTATCTCGGCTCATTTTAATAAATTTTGAAAGGATATTGCTTTATGGAGATAAAATCGATTAAGGAAGAGCTTAATTCTCTCGCATATCACGGCAGGGGAATTATGATAGGAAAGAGCGCAGACGGCAAAAAGGCTGTTACGGCTTATTTCATTATGGGCAGAAGTGAGAACAGCAGAAACCGTGTGTTCGTTGAGGACGGCGAGGGTATTCGCACTCAGGCTTTTGACGAGTCGAAGATGGTTGACCCCCACCTTATCATCTACGCTCCCGTAAGAGTTCTCGGTAACAAGACGATTGTAACAAACGGCGACCAGACCGATACGATTTATGAGCTTATGGACAAGCAGATGACCTTTGAGCAGGCTCTTCGCACAAGAGAGTTCGAGGACGACGCACCGAATTTCACACCGAGAATTTCGGGCATTATCCACCTTGACAACGGCGAAATGAATTACGCTATGTCAATCCTTAAATCGGCAGACGGCGACGGCAGTTCCTGTCAGAGATACACCTATGCGTATCAAAATCCCATTTGCGGTAAAGCAAAATTTATCCACACTTATAAATGCGACGGAAATCCGCTTCCGAGCTTCGAGGGCGAGCCGAAAACGGTTGAGCTTCCCGATACCGATATTGATACTCTCACAAATCTTATCTGGGAAAATCTAAACGCAGATAACAAGGTTTCGCTTTTCGTAAGATACATTGACATTGAAACAGGCAAATACGAGTCAAGAATAGTTAATAAAAACAAGTGAGGTAACGAAGATGAAAGAATTTGAGCTTAAATACGGCTGTAACCCCAATCAGAAGCCGTCTAAAATTTATATGGAGGACGGAAGCGATTTGCCGATTGAGATTTTGTGCGGCAGACCGGGTTACATAAATTTCCTTGATGCTTTCAACTCTTGGCAGCTTGTAAAGGAGCTTAAAGAGGCTCTCGGACTTCCTGCCGTTACCTCGTTCAAGCACGTAAGTCCCACTTCGGCGGCTGTCGGTATTCCGCTTTCGGATACTCTTAAAAAGGCTTGCTTTGTTGACGATATTGAGGGACTTGACGAGTCTCCGCTTGCTTGCGCTTATGCGAGAGCGAGAGGCACGGACAGAATGTGCTCTTTCGGCGACTGGGTTGCACTTTCGGACGTTTGCGACGTTACCACCGCAAAGATGATTAAGCGTGAGGTTTCCGACGGAATTATCGCACCCGGATATGAGCCCGAGGCACTTGAAATTCTCAAACAGAAAAGAAAAGGCAATTATAATATAGTTAAAATCGACCCGAATTATGTTCCCGCACCGCAGGAGAAAAAGCAGGTGTTCGGAATTACCTTTGAGCAGGGCAGAAACAATTTCAAAATTGATGCAGACTTGCTCAAAAATGTTGTTACAAAGAATAAGGACTTGCCCGAAAGTGCAGTTCGTGATTTGATTGTTGCGCTCATCACTCTCAAATACACGCAGTCAAACTCGGTTTGCTATGCCGTTGACGGACAGGCTATCGGCGTAGGCGCAGGTCAGCAGTCAAGAATTCACTGCACACGCCTTGCAGGCACAAAGGCAGACACTTGGTTCTTGAGACAGGCGGACAAGGTTATCAATCTTCCTTTCAGAGAGGACATAGGCAGACCCGACAGAGACAACGTAATTGACGGATATATCAATCAGAACGAAGAAGACGTATGCGCAGACGGCGTATGGGAGAGGTATTTCACTGTAAAGCCCGAGCCCTTTACACACGAGGAGCAAATGGCTTATCTTGCTACCAAAACCGACGTAGCATTAGGCTCTGACGCATTTTTCCCGTTCTCCGATAATATCGAGAGAGCATTCCGTTCAGGCGTTAAATACATTGCAGAGCCGGGCGGCTCAATAAGAGATGACGTTGTTATCGATTGCTGCGACAAGCACGGTATGGCAATGGCATTTACAGGTATGAGATTATTCCATCATTAAGAGGTAACACAATGAAAATAATGGTTGTCGGCGGTGGCGGAAGAGAACACGCTATCATCAAAAAAATCAAGGAAAACAAGGACGTTGAAAAAATTTATGCTCTCCCCGGAAACGGCGGTATGGCAAAGGATGCAGAGCTTGTAAATATCGGAGCTACGGATATTGAAAAGGCTGTAGAATTTGCGGTTGAAAACAAAATAGACTATGCCGTAGTAGCACCCGACGATCCGTTGGTGCTCGGTATGGTTGACGCACTTGAGGAAAAGGGTATTCCCTGCTTCGGACCGAGGAAAAATGCGGCTATAATCGAGGGAAGTAAGGTTTTCTCAAAGGACCTTATGAAAAAATATAACATTCCCACCGCACAGTATGAGGTTTTCACAGATGCCGACGAGGCTCTTAAATATGTCGAAAGCTGTCCTATCCCCACAGTCGTTAAGGCTGACGGTCTTGCACTCGGTAAGGGCGTTATTATCGCAATGACGAGGGACGAGGCTAAAAACGCCGTGGTTTCGATAATGAAGGACAAGCAGTTCGGAAAAAGCGGCGACAGTATTGTAATCGAGGAGTTTTTGACAGGCCCCGAGGTTTCCGTTCTCTCATTTACGGACGGCAAAACGGTTGTTCCTATGATTTCGTCAATGGATCACAAGCGTGCAGGCGACAATGACACGGGTCTCAACACGGGCGGTATGGGTACGGTTGCACCCAATCCCTATTATACAAAGGCAATCGCAGACGAATGTATGGAAAAGATTTTCCTGCCGACAATCGAGGCTATGAATAAAGAGGGCAGAACCTTTAAGGGTTGCCTTTACTTCGGTCTTATGCTCACGGAAAAGGGTCCTAAGGTTATCGAATACAACTGCCGCTTCGGCGACCCTGAGACACAGGTTGTCCTTCCGCTTTTAGAGAGCGATTTGCTCACGGTTATGAGAGCCGTTACGGACGAAACACTTGCCGATTGCGAGGTCAAATTCTCCGACAAAAGTGCTTGCTGTGTAATTATGGCATCCGAGGGCTATCCCGTTAAATATGAAAAGGGATATGAAATTACAATTCCAGAGGAAGTCGAAGATAACGTCTATGTTGCAGGCGCAAAACTCGAAAACGGAAAGCTCTTGACAAACGGCGGACGTGTTTTGGGCGTTACAAAGATTGCGGATACACTTGAACAAGCGATAGCTTTGTCGTATAATGCCGTTGAGAAGGTTTGCTTCGGCAACGCTTATTACAGGCACGATATAGGACAAAAGGCGCTTAAATGCAAGGAGGTATGATTCTTGGTTTACAGAATTTTCGTTGAAAAGAAAAAAGAATTGGCAAACGAAGCCAAAGCATTGCTCGGCGATGCAAGAAATCTTTTGGGTATTAAAAGCCTTGAAGATGTCAGAATTATAAACAGATATGACGCTGAAAATATCACAAAGGAGCTTTTTGATTATTCGGTAAAGACCGTATTTTCAGAGCCGCAGCTTGATATTGCAAGCGAAGAGATAAACGCGGACGGCGCAACCGTTTTTGCGGTTGAATATCTTCCCGGTCAGTTCGACCAGAGAGCAGACTCTGCCGCACAGTGTATTCAGATTATCTCGCAGGGCGACAGACCGCTTATCCGTTCGGCAAAGGTTTACGCTCTTTACGGCGAGCTTTCACAGAACGATATTGATGAGATTAAAAAATACGTTATAAACCCCGTTGAAGCAAGAGAGGCTACGCTTGACAGGTTTGAAACTCTCAAGGTTGACTATGCCGTTCCGACAACGGTTAAAACTCTTGACGGCTTTAACGCTTATGACGAAGCGGAGCTTGCAAAATTCGTTGAGGACTACGGTCTTGCAATGGATAAGGACGATATTAAATTCTGTCAGGACTACTTTAAGTCAGAGCACAGAGATCCCACCCTTACGGAAATCCGTATGATTGACACATATTGGTCGGATCATTGCCGTCACACAACATTCTTGACGGTTATCGACGACGCAAAGTTCGAGGACGAGCTTTTGCAGAAGGCTTATGACGACTATATGGCTGTCCGCAAGGATTTGGGCAGAACAAAGCCTGTTTGCCTTATGGATTTGGCTACTGTTGCCGTTAAATATTTGAAGAAAAACGGCAAGCTCAACAAATTGGACGAGTCTGAGGAAATCAACGCTTGTACCGTTAAAATCGAAATCGAAGTTGACGGCAAAAAAGAGCCGTGGCTTCTTCTCTTCAAGAACGAAACACATAACCACCCGACTGAAATTGAGCCGTTCGGCGGTGCTGCAACTTGTATCGGCGGCGCTATCCGTGACCCGCTTTCGGGCAGAAGCTATGTTTACGGCGCAATGCGTGTAACGGGTGCTGCCGATCCGACTGTTCCCGTTAGCGAGACAATCCCCGGTAAGCTTCCGCAGAGAAAGCTTGTTACAACCGCTGCCGCAGGCTATTCGTCATACGGCAACCAGATAGGTCTTGCAACGGGTATCGTTGATGAAATTTACCACCCCGGCTATGCGGCAAAGAGAATGGAAATCGGTGCGGTTATCGCAGCTGCTCCGCAGGAAAATGTCAGACGTGAAGTTCCCGACCCGGGCGATATTGTAATCCTCTTGGGCGGAAGAACAGGCAGAGACGGAATAGGCGGCGCAACAGGCTCTTCAAAGGCTCACAACGCACATTCGGTTGAAACCTGCGGTGCTGAGGTGCAAAAGGGTAACGCTCCCGAGGAGAGAAAGCTTCAAAGACTTTTCAGAAATAAAGAAGCTTGCCTTATGATTAAGCGTTGTAATGACTTCGGCGCAGGCGGCGTTTCGGTTGCTATCGGCGAGCTTGCGGACGGTCTTGATATTGACCTTAACGCAGTTCCGAAAAAATATGAGGGACTTGACGGCACGGAGCTTGCAATTTCCGAGTCGCAGGAGAGAATGGCTGTTGTTGTCGAGAAAGAAAATGTTGACGCATTTTTGGCTCTTGCACACAAGGAAAATCTTGAAGCTACCCCCGTTGCGGTCGTAAAGGCAGATCCCCGTCTTACAATGACCTGGAACGGCAACAAGATTGTCGATATAAGCCGTGAATTCTTGAACTCAAACGGTGCGGACAAGCACATTACAATCACACCCGAAAAGCCTCAGGACTACAAAAAGGTAATTGACGGTTCTTTCGTTGAAAATATGGAAAAGATGTCCTCGGATTTGAACATTTGCTCAAAGAGAGGTCTTTCGGAGCGTTTCGACTCCACTATCGGCGCAGGCACGGTGCTTATGCCGTTCGGCGGTAAAAATCAGAGAACACCCATTCAGGCAATGGTGCAGAAGATAAGCGTTGAGAAAAAGCACACAGACGATTGTTCGCTTATGGCTTGGGGCTACAACCCGTTCATAACCGAAAAAAGTCCCTATCACGGCGCATATCTTGCTGTTGTTGAGTCTGTATGTAAGCTGATTGCGACAGGTGCGAAGTTTGAGGATGTGTACCTCACATTCCAGGAGTATTTTGAAAAGCCGGGTCAGGACGGTAAGCGTTGGGGCAAGCCTCTTGCGGCATTGCTCGGTGCTTTCGAGGCTCAAAAGGAGCTTTCAATCGGCTCAATCGGCGGCAAGGACTCAATGAGTGGCTCGTTCGAGGATTTGGACGTTCCGCCCACCCTCGTTTCGTTCGCTGTTACAACGGAAAAGACAAAGGACATTGTTTCGCCCGAATTCAAAAAGGCAGGCAACAAGGTTGTTATTATAAGAACAGAGCTCGACGAAAACGGACTTCCGAAAACTTCAGCTTTGCTTGAAGCGTTCGACAAGGTAACAGAGCTTTTGAGAAGCGGTAAAGCTGTTTCCTGCTATACACTCGGTCTCGGCGGTATCGCTGAGGCGGTGCTTAAATCGGCAATGGGTAACGGCTTCGGCTTTAAGTTCAATTCGGAGCTTTCACTTGACGATATATTCGGCTATAATTACGCTTCGTTCATCCTTGAGGTTGAAAACGCAGACGGTATGGAAATTGTCGGCGAGATAACGGAAGCGACTGACTTCGTTTACGGCACGGAGAGCGTTTCGGCTGAAAAGCTTGACAAGCTCTATGAGGATAAGCTTGAAAAGGTATATTCCTGCAATATCACGGACGAGGCAAGGACGGTTGAGAGCTTCTCCTATAAGGCGGAAAGCTATCCCGCACCCGCAATTAAGTGCGCAAGACCGAAAGTTCTTATCCCTGCATTCCCCGGTACAAACTGCGAGTTCGACAGCGCAAAGGCTGTAAGCGACGCAGGTGCAGAGCCTGAAATCATAGTTATCAAAAACCTCACTTCCTCTGCAATTCAGTCGAGCGTTGAGGAATTTGCAACAAAACTCAAAACCGCACAGATGGTATTTATCCCCGGCGGATTCTCGGGCGGCGACGAGCCTGACGGAAGCGGTAAGTTTATAACTGCTTTCTTCAGAAATGCGGCTGTCAAAGAGGGCGTTACCGACCTTCTTGAAAACAGAGACGGTCTTATGTGCGGTATCTGCAACGGCTTCCAGGCACTCATTAAATTGGGACTTGTTCCGTACGGAAAGATTATCGACACGGACGAAAATTGCCCGACTCTTACCTTTAACACTATCGCAAGACACCAGTCGAAGATTGTAAGAACAAGGATTGCATCAAATAAATCTCCGTGGCTTTCACTTACTGATGTCGGCGAAGTTTACAATGTTCCGATTTCACACGGCGAGGGCAGATTCTTGGCGAGCGAGGAGCTTATCAGGAAGCTTGCCGAGAACGGACAGATTGCAACGCAGTATGTTGACCTTTCGGGCAACGCTACAAACGACGTTCAGTTCAACCCCAACGATTCAATGTTCGCTATCGAGGGTATCACTTCTCCCGACGGCAGAGTATTCGGCAAGATGGGACACAGCGAGCGTATTGGCTCGGGACTTTACAAAAATGTACCCGGAAATTACGATATTAAAATGTTTGAGGCGGCTGTTAAGTACTTCAAATAATTAAAGCTTAAATCAACAGGCGGTTTAGTTCGATTTTTTGAGCTAAACCGCTTATTATTTTGTTGACATCGGTGCTGTTCAATGGTATAATATCCAAAAGTAAATCTTTAATTCGATACAGAGAGATCGGCAAGATTTGTTATATGTATATGAATAAGGCGCAGGGATATTGCGTCGCTTGTTTATGCAGATAAGCCTTGCCGAAAAGCAAGGCTTTTATTTTATCGGAGGACTATATGAACAACATTATAAATGCTCAGATATGTACCTTGACATCGTTTCCTCAGTTCACAAAGGAAACGGTTTTAGGCGCATTTTCCGAATTTGGAGCAAGTGTTTATAATTCTTCTCAATATATGATTTTTCCCGGCTTTTGCGATGTGCATGTGCATTTGCGTCAGCCGGGCTTTTCTTATAAAGAGACGATAAAATCGGGCACGCAGGCATCGGCTCACGGCGGTTATACAACGGTCTGTTCAATGCCGAATTTGAAGCCTGTACCCGACTCTGCGGAGCACTTAAAAGAACAGCTTGACATAATCAAAAAGGACGCTGTTATAAATGTTTTGCCGTACGGAGCAATTACCGTCGGTCAAAACGGCGAAGAGCTTTCCGATATGGAGGGTATGGCAAAGGACGTAATCGCTTTTTCCGACGACGGCAGAGGTGTTCAGTCGGAGGAAATGATGAAAGAGGCTATGCTAAGGGCAAAGGCACTCGGCAAGATTATCGTCGCTCATTGTGAGGATAATTCATTGCTTCACGGCGGTTACATTCACGACGGCGTTTACGCAAGCAAACATTCGCACAGGGGAATTTGCTCCGAAAGCGAGTGGAAGCCTATTAAGAGAGACCTTGAACTATGCAGGCAGACTGGTTGCGCTTATCACGTTTGCCACATTTCCTGTAAGGAGAGTGTGGAGCTGATACGGCAGGCAAAGGCACAGGGCGTTGACGTAACCTGCGAAACAGGGCCGCATTACTTGATACTTACGGACGAGGACTTGAAAGAGGACGGACGGTTCAAGATGAATCCGCCGCTTCGCTCAAAAGAGGACAGGCAGGCGCTTATCGAGGGTGTATTGGACGGCACTGTTGATATGATAGCAACCGACCACGCACCGCACAGTCAAGAGGAGAAGTCGAGAGGGCTTGAAAAGAGTGCTTTCGGAATTGTCGGAATTGAAACGGCTTTTCAGCTTCTCTACACGCATCTTGTTAAAAAGAATATAATCTCACTTGAAAAACTTGTTGAGCTTTTGGCGGTCAATCCGAGAAAGCGTTTCGGCATTGAATACGACAACAGCTTTACCGTGTGGGATTTAGATAAAAAAACCGTTATAAATCCGTCGGATTTTCTCTCAATGGGAAAGGCTACCCCGTTTGAGGGCGAAGAGGTATTCGGCGAGTGCGAACTGACGGTTTGCAACGGCAAAACAGCTTATAAGAAGTTTTAATATATAAAATCGGAGGAAAAAAGTATGGCAAAAAGAACAGACATTAAAAAGGTATTGATTATCGGCTCAGGTCCTATCGTAATCGGTCAGGCTGCCGAGTTCGACTATGCAGGCACACAGGCTTGCCTTGCATTGAAAGAGGAGGGCTATGAGGTAATTCTTTGTAACTCAAACCCTGCCACAATAATGACCGACACAACGATTGCAGATAAGGTCTATATGGAGCCATTAACGCTTGAATATATCGCAAAAATTCTCCGTTACGAGCGACCCGACGCTATAGTTCCGGGTATCGGCGGACAGACGGGTCTTAACCTTGCAATGCAGCTTGAAAAGAAAGGTATCCTCAAGGAGTGCGGAACAAAGCTTCTCGGAACTTCGAGCGACAGTATCGAGAGAGCAGAGGACAGAGAGCTTTTCAAGGAAATGTGCGAGTCAATCGGCGAGCCTGTTATCCCGTCGGAGATAACCTACAATCTTGAAGAGGCTAAAAAGGCGGCTGTCGATATCGGCTATCCCGTTGTTTTGCGTCCTGCTTTCACATTGGGCGGAACAGGCGGCGGCTTTGCAAACAACGAGGAAGAGCTTGTTGAAATCGGCGTAAATGCATTCAAGCTCTCTCCCGTTCATCAGGTTCTTATCGAAAAGAGCGTTAAGGGCTATAAGGAAATCGAATTTGAGGTAATGAGAGACTCAAATGACCACGCAATCACAATTTGCGGTATGGAAAACATTGACCCCGTAGGTGTTCACACAGGCGACTCAATCGTTGTAGCTCCCATTCTTTCGCTCAACGACCACGACCTTAAAATGCTCAACGACAGCGCAATAAAAATCATTCGTGAGCTTAAAATCGAGGGCGGCTGCAACGTTCAGTTTGCACTCAACCCCGAGTCAAGCGAATACTTCCTTATCGAGGTAAACCCGAGAGTTTCACGTTCCTCGGCACTTGCTTCAAAGGCAAGCGGTTATCCGATAGCAAGAGTTACTGCGAAAATCGCTATGGGTATGGCTCTTGAGGATATTCCCGTAGCAGGCGGTACGGCGGCTATCGAGCCGAGCCTTGACTATATCGTTGCAAAATTCCCCCGTTTCCCGTTCGATAAGTTCGTTGACGCACCGAACACACTCGGTACGCAGATGAAAGCGACGGGCGAGGTTATGGGTATCGGCTCAACGCTTGAAGAGTGCTTGCTCAAATCTGTCCGTTCACTTGAAACGGGCGTTTGCCACTTCCACCTTGCTAAATTTGACGGCTGCACGGACGAAGAACTTATGAGCTATATTCAGGAGTTCAAGGACGACAACATTTATGCAATATTCGAGCTTATCCGCAGAGGCGTTTCAATAGAAAAAATCCACGAGCTTACAAAGGTAACGGAGCTTTTCCTTGAAAGCTACAAGAGAATTGTGGAGATGGAAAACAAGCTCAAGGAGAACGTCGGCTCTGTCGAGGCTCTCAAGGCAGCAAAGGTTATGGGTATTTCCGACAAGTACATTTCACAGGTTTGGAATATGCCCGAAGTTGACGTTTATAACACAAGAAAGGCAAACGGTATCATCCCTGTATTCAAAATGGTTGATACCCTCCACACAGGTAAGTACATAGCATATCTCTATTCCTCTTACACGGGCGAGAACGCTTCAAGACTTACCGATAAAAAGAAAATAATCGTTCTCGGTGCAGGTCCTATCCGTATCGGTCAGGGCGTTGAGTTTGACTATTCGACCGTTCACGCAGTTCAGACAATCAAGCGTGCAGGCTATGAGGCAATAATCATCAACAACAACCCCGAAACAGTATCGACCGACTACACCACAGCGGACAAGCTCTATTTTGAGCCGCTTACCCCCGAAGATGTTATGGCGATAATCGACTTTGAAAAGCCCGAGGGTGTAATCGCTTCGCTCGGCGGTCAGACTGCAATCAACCTTGCTCAGCCGCTTATGGACAGAGGCGTTAAGATTATCGGCACGGACTGCGAGGCTATTGAAAAGGCAGAGAACAGAGACAGCTTTGAAAAGATCCTTAAAGACCTTGATATTCCTCAGCCCAAGGGCAAGGCAGTTACAAATATCGAGGACGGTCTTAAAGCGGCAAACGAAATCGGTTATCCCGTGCTTGTTCGTCCCTCATTCGTTCTCGGCGGACGTGCTATGCAGATAGTTTCAAAGGACGAGGACTTGAAGCACTACCTTAAAACAGCCGTTGAAATCGACGAGGACAAGCCCGTACTTGTTGACAAGTACATTCAGGGTAAAGAGGTTGAGGTTGACGCAATTTGCGACGGCATAAACGTATTTGTACCCGGTATTATGGAATTGGTTGAGAGAACAGGCGTTCACTCGGGCGACTCGATAAGCGTTTATCCGACCTTCTCAATTTCCGACAAGGTAAAGGGCATAATCTTGCAGTATGCAAAGAAACTCGGTCTCGGAATAGGTATAATCGGTCTTTACAACATTCAGTTTATCGTTGACCCGCAGGACAATGTTTATATAATCGAGGTAAATCCCCGTTCGTCAAGAACAGTTCCGTTCCTCTCAAAAGCAACAGGCTATTCGCTTGCCGACATCGCAACAGAGGTTATCCTCGGCAAGAGCTTAAAGGAGCAGGGAATTTTCGAACTTTATCCCGAGGAGAAAAAGCGTCATTATGTAAAGGTTCCCGTATTCTCGTTCAACAAGATTAAGGGACTTGACGCTTATCTTTCACCCGAAATGAAATCAACCGGAGAGGCTATCGGCTATGACGATAAGCTTCACCGTGCAATGTTCAAGGCTTTGACAGCTTCGGGTATGAACCTTCAAAACTACGGTACGGTGCTTGTAACGCTTGCGGACGAGGATAAGGAAGAGGCAATTCCGCTTATTCGCAGATTTTACAATATGGGCTTCAACATTGAGGCTACAAGCGGTACTGCCGACATATTGAAAAAGAACGGAATTCGCACAAAGGTAAGAGGCAAGATTTCCGAGGGAAGCGAAGAAATTCTCGACTCTATCCGTGCAGGCTATGTAAGCTATGTTATCAACACAAGAGCTATACTTTCGGGCAATCACTATGACGACGGTGTTGAAATCCGCCGTTGCGCTACCGAAAACAATGTAACAATGTTTACCTCGCTTGATACCGTTCGTGTACTTCTCGACGTACTTGAGGAAACAACGCTTACAATTTCAACTATCGACGCTTAAGGAGATAAGATGAAACAGGTTTTATTGACGGTAAAGGAAAATATTCCGCTTACCGAAAATGTATATAAAATGACGCTTTGCGGCGATTGCTCGGACATTACCGCATCGGGTCAGTTTGTCAACATAAAATTAGACGGACTTTTTCTTCGTCGTCCCATTTCGGTTTGCGATAAGGACGGCGATACCCTCACAATAATATACAAGGTTGTCGGCAAGGGCACAGAGGCTATGAAAGAGCTTGAAAACGGTGCTGTTTTGGACGTTCTTACGGGTCTCGGCAACGGCTACGACCTTGAAAAAAGCGGAAGCTCTCCGTTGCTTATCGGCGGCGGAGTAGGCGTACCGCCTATGTATTTGCTTGCTAAAAAACTCATAGAGCAGGGCAAAAGGGTGTCTGTCGTATTGGGCTTTAACACAAGGAGTGAAGTATTTTACGAAAACGAGTTCAAGGCTCTCGGCTGTGATGTTACCGTTACAACGGCTGACGGAAGCTACGGCGTAAAGGGCTTTGTTACAAACGCAATGGATAAAGACTACACATATTTCTATTGTTGCGGTCCCGAGCCTATGCTCAAAGCCGTGTACAAGACTTCGAATACCTCGGGTCAGTTCAGCTTTGAGGAGCGAATGGGCTGTGGTTTCGGTGCTTGTATGGGTTGCAGCTGCAAGACAATTACAGGCTACAAGCGAATTTGCAAGGACGGCCCTGTGATTGAAAAGGAGGAGATTTTATGGGAAGATTAAGTGTAAACCTTTGCGGTATCGAGCTTGACAATCCCGTAATTCCTGCTTCGGGTACATTCGGCTTCGGATATGAATTTGCGGAGCTTTACGATATAAATTGTCTCGGCACATTTTCGTTCAAGGGCACAACAAAGGACGCTCGCTTCGGAAATCCCACACCGAGAATTGCGGAATGTCCCTCGGGTATGATAAATGCCGTAGGACTTCAAAATCCCGGTGTCGAAAAGGTCATTTCAACCGAACTTCCTAAGCTCAAAAAGTGCTTTAACAAGCCTGTTATGGCAAATGTCAGCGGATTTTCGGTTGACGATTACGCCTACACCTGCGAAAAGCTCGATAAAGAGGAGCAGGTTGGCTGGCTTGAGGTCAATGTCAGCTGTCCGAACGTTCACGGCGGCGGTATGAGCTTCGGTACAGACCCGAGCGCTGCGGGGGAGGTCACAAGGGCGGTAAAGAGCGTTACCAAAAAGCCCGTTATCGTTAAACTCTCGCCCAATGTAACGGATATAGTTGCAATTGCAAAGGCTTGCGAGGAAGCGGGCGCAGACGGAATAAGCCTTATCAATACAATGCTCGGAATGAGGATCGATTTGAATAAAAGACAGCCCGTTATCAAGAATAAAATGGGCGGATTTTCAGGCTCTGCCATATTCCCCGTGGCTGTGAGAATGGTGTATCAGGTGTCTCACGCAGTAAAAATTCCCGTTGTCGGAATGGGCGGCGTAAGCTCTGCCGAGGACGTGGTTGAAATGATGATGGCAGGCGCAACGGCGGTTGAAATCGGCGCACAAAACCTTGTAAACCCCTATGCTTGCCGTGATATAATCGAGGAACTTCCGTCGGTGCTCGATAAGTACAGAATAAATAATATCAGTGATATAATAGGAGTTGTTGAATAATGGGTAAGGATGTAATTGTAGCTTGCGACTTTGCGAGCGCAGAAAAAACTTATGAATTTCTTGACCTGTTTACAGAGCGTAAACCCTTTGTTAAAATCGGTATGGAGCTTTTCTATGCAGAGGGTCCGCAGATTGTCAAGGAAATTAAAAAGAGAGGACATAAAATTTTCCTCGATTTGAAGCTTCACGATATTCCCAATACCGTTAAAAAGTCAATGGCTGTTCTCTCACGCCTTGACGTTGATATTTGCAATCTTCATGCAGGCGGTACTGTCAGAATGATGGAGGCTGCCCTTGAAGGACTTACAAGAGAGGACGGCACAAGACCGCTTTTGATTGCCGTTACTCAGCTTACCTCGACCGATCAGGAGGCTATGGAGAACGATTTGCTCATTCACGAGCCGATTGACAAGGTTGTTATGCACTACGCACACAATGCGAAAATCGCAGGTCTTGACGGCGTTGTTTGCTCTCCGCTTGAAGCGCAAAAGGTACATGAGGTTTGCGGTAAGGACTTCTTGACCGTTACACCCGGCGTTCGCTTCGCAGACGGAGATATAGGCGACCAAAAGCGTGTTATGACGCCTGCACAGGCAAAGGAAATCGGCTCTGATTACATTGTTGTCGGCAGACCGATTACGGCGGCTGATGACCCCGTTGCCGCTTACGAGCGTTGTATAAAAGAATTTGTTGATTAACTAAGGAGAACGAAATGGAACTTAAAGAACTTATTGCCAAGGATTTACTTAAAATTAAGGCGGTTTTCTTCCGTCCTGAAGAGCCGTTCACTTGGGCTAGCGGAATTAAAAGCCCCGTTTACTGCGATAACAGACTTACTTTGACAGCTCCCGAGGTACGCACAGACGTTGAAAAGGGCTTGGCTGAACTTGTAAAGGAATATTATCCCGAGGCAGAGGTGCTTATGGGTACTTCGACCGCAGGTATCGCTCATGCGGCAATCACGGCTCATCTTCTTGATATGCCTATGGGTTATGTTCGCTCGGGCGCAAAGGATCACGGCAGACAGAATCAGATTGAGGGCAGACTTGAAAAGGGTCAGAAGGTTGTTGTTGTCGAGGATCTTATTTCAACGGGCGGCAGTGTTATCGAAGTTGTAAATGTTCTTCGTGAGGCAGGCGCAGAGGTATTGGGCGTTGTTTCAATCTTCACTTACGGTATGCAGAAGGGTCTTGACAGACTTAAAGAGGCGGACGTTAAAAATGTTTCTCTTACCGACTTCGACCATATCGCAGAGGTTGCGGCACAGGAGGGCTATATTAAGCCCGAGGACATTAAAAAGCTTATCGCATTCAGAAACAATCCCTCGGATGAGAGCTGGATAGGAGCATAATAATCAGATTATATTGCCCTCAAAATTTACCTTTGGTAAAATTTTGAGGGAAGAAAGGCTATGGTGAACAATGAGAAGCATCATTGATATAGTTGAGCTTTCGACAGAGGAATTGGATGAGCTTGTTAAAACGGCTTTGGATATAATCGCTAATCCGAAAAAGTACGAAAACATCTGTAAAGGTAAAAAGCTTGCCACCCTTTTCTTTGAGCCGTCAACAAGGACGAGAATGAGCTTCGAAGCGGCTATGTATGAGCTGGGCGGTAACGTGATTTCAATGACTGATGCGGCTTCGTCCTCGGCTTCAAAGGGCGAGAGCGTATCCGATACCGCAAAGGTTGTCAGCTGCTATGCGGACATAATCGCAATGAGGCATCCGAAAGAGGGTGCGGCGTATGTTGCGGCAAAGGCGGCTTCTATTCCCGTCATAAACGCAGGCGACGGCGGTCATTGCCACCCGACTCAAACTCTTGCGGATTTGCTTACGATTTACCGTGAAAAGGGCAGGTTCAATGATTTGACCGTAGGACTTTGCGGCGACCTTAAATTCGGCAGAACGGTTCATTCGCTTATAAACGCTCTTTCGAGATACAGCGGAATTAAGTTTGTGCTTATTTCGCCCGAGGAACTGAAGCTTCCGAGCTATGTTAAGCGTGATTCGATAAAAAATAAGAACATACCTTACGTTCAGACGACAGACCTTGAAGGCGTAATGCCCGAGCTTGACATTCTTTATATGACAAGAGTTCAAAGGGAGAGATTTTTCAACGAGGAGGATTATCTTCGCTTAAAGGACAGCTATATCCTCACTCCCGACAAGCTCGAAAATGCAAAAAAAGACCTTACGATTATGCACCCGTTGCCGAGGGTAAATGAAATAAGCGTTGCAATCGACGACGACCCGAGAGCGTGCTATTTCAAGCAGGTTTTGAACGGAAAGTATATGCGTATGGCATTGATACTCAAGCTTTTGAAGGAGGCAGGCACGATATGAATATAGAGCCTATTCAAAACGGCGTGGTAATCGACCACATTGAAGCAGGCAGGGCAATGCAGCTTTACAAGCTGTTAAAGCTCGGCAGCCTTGACGCCTCGGTTGCACTTATTAAAAATGTACCGAGCAAGAAAATGGGCAAAAAGGATATTATCAAAATTGACGCCGACATTGACCTTGATTTTGACGTTATCGGCTTCGTTGACCCGAGTGCAACCGTTGATATTATAAGAAACGGCGTGCTTGTCGAAAAGAAAAGCATTGCGCTCCCCGAAAAGCTCACAAATGTTATTTTCTGCAAAAACCCCCGTTGCATAACCTCGGTTGAGCAGGAGATAGAGCACATTTTCAAGCTCTCCGACCCCGAGAAAAAGGAATACCGTTGCATTTACTGCGAAACCAAGTATTCGAACTGATTTATAAAACAAAAAACACGCCATATGCCTTGTAGAAAGGTGTATGGCGTGTTTAATTTTGCGGTTATTATTTCTTTGCAAGCGTGCGGTCATTGTTCGGAAGAAGCGTAACCTCGCCGTTCTCACGGGTTTTAACCATATCGATAAGACGCTGATTTGACGAGCCTCTGAATTGCAGGGTCAAGTCCTTTAATTCGTCAACATATCTTCCGTCAACGAGTACGTCAATAAGTGAAAGCATTTCGTCCGTAACCTCACACCTCGGGTGAGAGCCGTCGGTTTTGAGGACTTCATAGGTAAAGCCCGTAAAGCACCAAACGTTCTTATTAGGATATGCCTCTCGCACTCTTTTCAAAAACGGCACAAGCGCTCTTTGGTTTTGCGGCTCCATAGGCTCTCCGCCCAAAAGAGTTAAGCCGTTTATGTAGTCGGGCTTGAGCATTTCAAGGAGCTTTTCCTCCGTCTCTTCGGTAAAAGGCTCTCCGAAGTCAAAATCCCAAGTCTGCGGTTGAAAGCAGTTCTTGCAATGATTTGTACAGCCCGAAACGAAAAGCGTGATGCGAACACCTATTCCGTTTGCAATATCACAATCTTTAATTGTACTGTAATGCATAGATACTCCCTCTTATAAGTGAAGCACCCTGTCACGGATTTCCTGCGTTCTGCCCTGATTCCAGAACTGTGTGCCGATATAGCCGCAGGTACGTCTTGCAACGTTCATTTTATCCTGATCGGTGTTGCCGCAGTTCGGGCATCTCCAAATGAGCTTGCCCTCTTTCTCGACAATCTCGATTTCTCCGTCCCAACCGCATTCCTGACAGTAGTCGCTCTTTGTGTTAAGCTCTGCATAAATAATGTTGTCGTAAATGAACTTCATAACAGAGAGAACAGCGTCGATATTGTCCTGCATATCGGGAACTTCAACGTAGCTTATCGCACCGCCGGGAGAAAGCTGCTGGAACTGCGACTCGAATTTGAGCTTGTCGAAAGCAGAAATGTTCTCCGAAACGTGAACGTGATAGCTGTTTGTAATATATCCCTTGTCCGTAATTCCCGGAATTATGCCGAAACGGCGCTGGAGACATTTTGCGAATTTGTAGGTTGTTGACTCAAGCGGAGTGCCGTAAAGTGAGTAGTCGATATTTTCGTCCTTCTTCCACTCTGCGCACTTGTCGTTCATCTTCTGCATAACGGCGAGTGCAAACGGTGTAGCCTCGGGATCTGTATGGCTCTTGCCCGTCATATACTTAACGCACTCATAAAGACCTGCATAGCCGAGTGAAATTGTGGAATATCCGTCGAAAAGGAGCTTGTCGATTGTCTCGCCCTTTTTAAGACGTGCCAATGCGCCGTACTGCCAAAGGATAGGAGCAACGTCCGACGGTGTGCCAAGAAGTCTCTCGTGTCTGCAACGAAGCGCTCTGTGGCAAAGCTCAAGTCTTTCCTCAAAGATTGACCAGAATTTCTCCGTGTTGCCGCCCGAGGAAAGTGCAACGTCGGGGAGGTTTATCGTAACAACACCCTGATTAAATCTGCCGTAATACTTGTGCTTGCCGGGCTCATAGTTGCCTGCGTTTGCGATATTTCCGATGCCCTTGTCGGTAAATCTGTCGGGAGTTAAGAAGCTTCTGCATCCCATACAGGTATAAACGTCGCCCTTTAATTCAAGCATTTTCTTCTCTGAAATATAGTCGGGTACCATTCTCTTTGCGGTACATTTAGCCGCAAGCTGTGTAAGATACCAATATTTTGAGCCCTCTGTGATATTATCCTCTTCGAGAGCATAGATAAGCTTCGGGAATGCGGGTGTTACATAAACGCCCTTTTCATTCTTAACGCCGTCAATTCTCTGCTTGAGCATTTCCTCGATAATAAGCGCAAGGTCAGCCTTTTCACGCTCTGACTTTGCCTCGTTAAGATACATAAATACCGTGATGAACGGAGCCTGTCCGTTTGTTGTGAGAAGTGTAACGACCTGATACTGAATTGTCTGAACGCCACGCTTGATTTCGTCCTTAACTCTGAGCTCAACAAGCTCACTCAATTTTTCCTCACTTACGTCTATATTGAGAGCAGCCATTTCGTTTTCAACGATTTTGCGGAATTTCTGACGGCTCACGTCAACGAACGGAGCTAAATGAGCAAGCGTTATCGACTGACCGCCGTATTGGTTTGAGGCAACCTGTGCGATAATCTGCGTTGCGATATTACAAGCGGTTGAAAAGCTGTGGGGACGCTCGATAAGTGTACCTGTGATAACAGTACCGTTTTGAAGCATATCCTCAAGGTTTACAAGGTCGCAGTTGTGCATATGCTGTGCAAAATAGTCGGCGTCGTGGAAATGAAGAATACCCTGATTGTGAGCGTCAACAATTTCCTGCGGCAAAAGAATACGCTCTGTAAGGTCCTTTGAAACCTCGCCTGCCATATAGTCTCTCTGTGTAGAGTTGACAATCGGGTTTTTGTTCGAATTCTCCTGCTTTGCCTCCTCGTTATTGCACTCGATAAGGCTCATAATTTTCTCGTCCGTAGTGTTTGACTGTCTGACAAGGCTACGGGTGTAGCGGTATGTGATATAGCTCTTTGCAACCTCATACGCACCGTGAGCCATAATCTGATACTCAACCAAGTCCTGAATTTCCTCGACCGACGGAGAACGATTCATTTTAACGCAGGAAAACTCAACGCTTTCGGCAATCCTCTCAATCTGGGTTGCCGTCATACGCTCGTCCTCGTTTACGCTCTCGTTGGCTTTTGTTATGGCTGCGGCGATTTTATCAATATCAAAAGAAACCTCAGCACCGTTACGCTTTAATACTTTCATCCTTCCCACTCCTTCGAAATTTAGTCTGTATTCCTAACCGAAATGTCCGTATTTTGCGAATTAAACAGATTATATCACACTACATATAGATTTTCAATAGCAATTATTCAGATTTTTTTACTAAATATTGTGTCCGAACGCTCAAAAGCACGCATTATCGGTATGTACGGACATTAAAAATTTTTTTATTTTATCCGTTTTATGTGAAAAATATGACAATTATTGACAATATACGCATTTTATGCTATCTTATTATGCAGATAGAGGCGCAGTTTTGATTAGTAGCGTGGTAATTCGTCAGGAACGACGCACGCAAAAGGTGAAGCTGCCGAAACAGGGTAAAAAGTTCCGATATTATCCTGTTGGGTCGTAGGAAAATATCCTGCGGACTGTCACGGCGAGTGGAGAGCTATCGTACTTTTTATGACTTAATTCAGTACGGGCTTTTCTGCACGTACTTTTTTTATGTTAAGGAGAGGTAAAAATGAAATTCAAAAAAGCACTTCCGAAAATTCTTCTTGTGCTTGTCGTTGCGGCATTTATGATTGCGGCGTCATTCACAGGCTCGATAACCTCGGCAACGGGCACATTGTGGTCGCTTCTTCCGCCGGTTATCGCCATTGCGCTTGCACTCATAACAAAAGAGGTTTATTCCTCATTGTTCATAGGTATAGTTGTGGGCGGACTTCTGTCAACCTCGTTCGGCGGACTTTCCACAATGGACGCAATAATCAACGACGGCTTTATCGAGGCTGTAAAATCGCAGGCAGGTATATTTATCTTCCTTGTGCTTCTCGGCGTAATGGTTGCTCTTATCAACCGTGCAGGCGGCTCGGCGGCTTTCGGCACATGGGCTTCAAAGCACATAAAATCACGCTTCGGCGCAATGATGGCAACCTTCCTTCTCGGCGTTTTGATTTTTATCGACGACTATTTCAACTGCCTTACAGTCGGCGCAGTTATGAGACCAGTTACGGATAAGCATAATGTTTCAAGGGCAAAGCTTGCTTATCTTATCGACGCGACTGCCGCACCGGTTTGTATGATAGCTCCGATTTCATCATGGGCTGCCGCAGTTTCCTCTTATGCTCCCGAGGGCACAAGCGGTATTTCACTGTTCTGCAGTGCAATTCCCTATAACCTTTATTCGCTTCTTACCTTCGTGTTCATCATCTCGCTTTCGGCAATGAAATTTGACTACGGCCCGATGAAGCTTCACGAGTACAACGCTATGAACAAAGGCGATTTGTTCACATACGGCGAAAAGGTCGGCGAGGACGAGGAGCCTGCCACCTCAAAGGGCAAGGTTATCGACCTTATCTTCCCGATTATCGTGCTTATTATCGTATGCGTGTTCGCACTTGTATATAAGGGCGGAATTCTCGACGGCGAGAGCTTTGTCAGCGCATTCTCAAACACGGATGCCACAGAGGGTCTCCCGTGGGGCGGAATGATTGCCCTTGTCGTAACCATCGCATACTTTATCGCAAGACGTCTTGTTCCTGCAAAAGAGGCTTTTGATTGCGTTCCTAAGGGCTTTATCGCAATGGTACCCCCGATTCTCATTTTGACGCTTGCCACAACTCTTAAAAATATGACGGGACTTCTTGAGTCTGACGTTTTCGTAAAGACTGCACTTGAATCCGCAGGAACGCTCGACAAATTCCTCCCGGCTATCATCTTCCTTGTTGCGGTTGCGATTTCCTTTGCGACAGGCACATCTTGGGGAACGTTCGGCATACTTATTCCGATTGTTATCGCAATTTTCCCCGTCGGCAGCGAGATAGGCATTATCGGTATGTCGGCTTGCCTTGCAGGCTCTGTTTGCGGCGACCATTGCTCTCCGATTTCGGATACAACGATTATGTCCTCGGCAGGCGCACAGTGTCAGCACCTCAACCACGTTTCAACGCAGATTCCGTATTCGATAACAGTTGCCGTAATTTCATTTGTCGGCTATATCCTTGCAGGCTTCGTTCAGAAGTGGTATGTTGTTCTTCCCGTAATGGCTGTTGTTACAGTCGCTGTAATGTTTGTAATCAAAAGCGTTACAAAGAACAAAATGCCCGTTGAAGCTAAAAACTGATTATAAAATAAAACAAAAAAATTACCCCCGACTGCGATAATAATTCGTAATCGGGGGAGTTTTTATGTAAAATTCAGTTTTTCAAAAACAGCTCTGAAAGAACGTCTGCGGCGTCCGTTACCGTAAATCCGCCGGGGGAATTTATAAAGTTTTTGACGTTTTCCCAACGCTCGCAATAGGCTTTGATTTGCTCGTCTGTCATTGAAATATCCTCCGCCTTGACAATCGAGAAAACCGTGCGTTCAAATTCAAGATAATTCATATTTATCATTGAAAGAAACTCAGTAGCCTCGGCATTTTTATATTCAAGCGCACGCTTTACGAATGACGGCAAAAATGCGGCGCAGGCAAGTCCGTGCGGTAATCCGTAATCCTCCGTGAGCGTGTAGCCGAGGGTGTGCGGATAGCAGGTGCCTGTGCAATTTATCGCAAGTCCTGCAAAAAGTGAGCAGGTGTACAGTTCATCTCTTGTGTCCTTGTCGGGAAGCTCGTTTGTTTTTGCCATTTCGGTAAGCGAATTCCAAATTGACGGGATAGCACGCTTCGAATACATCTTTGACTGCTCGCCCGATTTGTTGGATAAAAGGCTTTCGACTGCGTGGCAAAAAGCGTCGATTGCCGTCGAAATTGTAACGCCCATAGGCATAGAATAGGTGTACTTCGGGTCTGCAAAGGAAACCTTAGCGTAGTAGTTTTCGCCGCTTACGCTCTTTTTTCTTCCGTTTTCGTTTGTAAGCACCGAAACGCCCGTTACCTCACTTCCCGTACCCGAGGTCGTGCCCACCAAAATCACGGGCAGGGGAGGAAGCATAGAGTCTCCCGTATATATATCGTCTGCCGATAAAAATTTATTCGAAGCATAGACGGCGATTGCCTTTGAAGCGTCAAGCTGACTGCCTCCGCCGACGCCTATGATATATTCAACGCCGAAATCCCTTGCCACCTGACCTGCGTTTTGACAGTCGGTTGTAAGCGGATTTTGGGTTATGCCGTCGAATATTGTATATTTAACCGAAGCCTCGTCCAAAGCTGCTTTTAAGTCCTCAAGAGCGCCGCTTGCGACGGATGAGCCTTTACCGCATACGATAAGACACCTTGTGCCGTATTTCGTGAAAACGTCCTTGTTTCTGAAAATTGCGTCCTTGCCCGAAAAAACTCTGACGGGCATATAGTAATCGGAAAACATAATCTCACCTCATATAGATTTTAGCACAAAACATACATAATACACAATAGTTTATATAATATTGTTATTTATATAACAATTCTTGAACATTGGCTAAAATTATAATATAATAATGTAATGTAAATAATGTCGAAAAGTGGGTGTAAGTATGAAGATAAAGAAAATTGCCGTTTTCCTTATCCTTTTTTCAATTACATTCGCTTTTTCTTCTTGTTCGGGTAAGGTGCAGGAGGCTTCCTCCTTTGCTATGGGCAGCGTTGTAAGCGTTAAGACTTATTCTAATAATTCTAAAGCAGGTCAGAGCGTGTGTGATGAAATCACTGCCGAAATTTCACGCTTCGACAAGGTTATTTCAAAAAATGACAAGTCTGCCGAGCTTTATTTGGCAAATCAGAGCCTTTCAAGCGGAGTAACTGTCAGCCGTGAGCTTTTTGACGTTGTCGAAAATACGAAAGAGCTTTTTTCTCTGAGTGCTAAAAAGGTCGCTGTAACCTCGGGTGCTTTGACCGAACTTTGGGGCTTTGATACGGACAATTTCAATGTTCCGAGCGACGAGGAAATCAAATCGGCTATCCCTCTTTGCGACGACTCAACGCTTGAGCTTGACAGGAGCACACTTACCTTAAAGGCAAAGCAGGGTCAGATATTAAATCTCGGTGCGGTCGGAAAGGGTGCGGCTTGCGACAAGGCGGTTGACCTTCTTCTCTCGCACGAGGAAATAAAGGGCGCAATTGTGTCTGTCGGCGGAAGTCTTGCTCTTTACGGCAAACCATCGGGCAAGGATAATTTCACAATCGGTATTCGCAATCCGTTCGGCGAGGTCAACGACACCTTTGCAACGCTCAAGCTTAGCTCCTGCTTCGTTTCGACCTCGGGAAGCTATGAAAAGACCTTTGAAAAGGACGGCGTTACCTATCATCATCTTTTGAATCTCACAACTGGTAAGCCTGCCGATAACGGACTTTGCTCTGTCACGGTGGTTGCTCATTCGGGGCTTGAAAGCGACGCTCTGTCAACGGTTTGCTTTGTTTTGGGCGAAGCGGCTTCGTATCCGATTTTGCAAAAATACAATGCGGAGGCTGTTTTCGTGTATTCCGACAAAACCGTCAGCGTTTCGGACGGACTTCAGGACTTGTTTACCCTGACGAACAAGGATTTTACGGTGGAATGATATGAAAAGAAAGCTCATTTCTCGCCGTGATTTGATATTGTTTGCGGTAATCGGCGTGCTGATTTTGCTCTCGGTGCTTATTCCGAAAATCATAAACGGCGGCGAAAAATACGTTACGGTAACAATCGACGGCGACACCGTGTATCACGATAAGCTGTCTGTTGACAATGAAATTACACTCGATAATAACATTAAAATAAAAATTGAAAACGGCGAGGCTTATTTTCTAGAAAGCGATTGCAAGGACAAGACCTGTATTAAGGGCGGCAGGCTCAAAAATTCGGGCGATGTTTCGGCTTGTCTGCCGAATAAAACCGTGCTTTCGGTAAAAGGGGAAAAGTCAAGCTTTGACGCCGTAACCTATTGATATGAAAAATAATACCTATAAAATTGCATTGTTCGGGGTGCTGTCGGCGGTTGCGTTGACGCTCTCGTATCTTGAGGGGCTTATTCCGACTGTGGCTTTTATGCCGCCGGGGGCAAAAATGGGCTTTTCAAATATTGCCACCATGTTTGCGGCTTCGTCAATGGGACTTGTGAGCGCACTTGCAATTACCTTTATAAAGGCGTTGTTTGCAGGCATAACCCGAGGGGTAACGGCATTTTTTATGAGCCTTTGCGGCGGAATACTCAGCACCGTTACAATGTATTTGCTTTTTAAGCTTTCAAAGAAAACAGGATATATGGCAATCGGAATTATCTGCGCTCTTGTGCATAATTTCGGTCAGCTTATTGTTGCGATTATAACTGCGGGCAATTTATCCGTATTGGGATATGCGCCCGTGTTGCTTATAAGCGGCACCGTAACAGGTGCTGTAACGGGAACTGTTTTGAGGGCGGTTATGCCGTCTCTCGAAAGGGTAACCGAAACTATCACTCGAAAAGGGGGAAAATAAATGCACTCTGAAATCATTAAACCCGTAAAAAAAGTACGGGGCGGAGTGAAGGTCTCACATGACAAGAACACCAAGGATATGCCTGTAAGACGAATTGAAGCACCTGATTTTGTTACGCTTCCGATGAGTCAGCATATCGGCGCACCCTGTACGCCTGTTGTCAAGGTCGGCGACACGGTAAAGGTAGGTCAGCTCATAGGAGATACGGACAAATTTGTTTCTGCGCCTATACATTCATCTGTTTCGGGCAAGGTAACCGCTGTAAAGGAGATAAGGACCGCAACGGGTATGAAAACTCAGGCGGTAATTATCGAAAATGACGGCGAAAACGCTCTTTATGAGGGGCTTGAAGTGCCGAATATCGACACAAGAGAGGACTTCTTAAAGGCTGTAAGAGCTTCGGGACTTGTAGGTCTCGGCGGTGCGGGCTTCCCGACACACGTTAAGTTAGGCTTTAAGCCCGACGCAGGAATTGACACGCTTATAATCAACGCCGCCGAGTGCGAGCCGTTTATCACGGTTGACTACCGTGAGTGCCTCGATAACTCATGGGACGTTTTCAACGGCGTTCATCTTGTAAAGGAAATGCTCGGCTTTAAGAAATGTATTATAGCGGTCGAGGACAACAAAAAGGATGCTATCAAGGTGCTTGAAAGAATAGCCGAGAAAGAGGACGAAAACGACGAAATCAAGGTTATGACCTTGAAGTCAAAGTATCCGCAGGGTGCGGAGAAAATGATGGTTCTCTCGGCAACGGGCAGAAAAGTACCGCCCGGAAAGCTTCCGGCAGATGTCGGCTGTGTTGTAATGAACGTGGCTTCGGCGGCATTTTTGTCAAGATACTGCAAAACGGGCAAGCCGCTTGTTTCAAGGTCAATGACAGTTGACGGCTCGGCGATTTTAGAGCCGCAGAACATAAGAGTTCCCGTCGGCACGGAAATCGATTACATAATAAGCCGTTGCGGCGGCTACAAAGAGGATCCCGTTAAAATTATCGCAGGCGGTCCTATGATGGGTACTTCGATTATCGACACCCACACACCCGTATTAAAGAGCAATAACGCAATTCTCGTGCTCGGTAAAAAGGATGTCAGCATCAAGCCCGAGACAGATTGTATTTCTTGCGGCAGATGTGCAAAGGCTTGTCCTTTAAGCCTTATGCCGACAAAAATCGAACGCTTTGCAAGGGTAAAGGATATTGACGCACTTCAGAAATACGGCGCAATGGTTTGTATGGAATGCGGTTCATGCGCTTATTCGTGTCCTGCAGGCAGACCGCTTGTTCAGTATATGAGAAATGCGAAAGCAATCATCAGAGAGGGGGCGCAGAAATGAGCGAGGAGAGAAAGCTGACTGTTACCGCTTCGCCGCACAGACGAACGGTTGACACAACAAGAGGAATAATGCTCGACGTTGTTATTGCGCTTATGCCGGCACTTGTGCTGTCGGTTGTCCTTTTCGGCGTGAGAACACTTCTTGTAACCTTGACGAGCGTGGTATTCTGCGTTTTGTTTGAGTTTTTAAGCCGTAAGGCTATGAAAAGAGAAAATACAATAGGCGACCTTTCGGCAGTTGTAACGGGCATTTTGCTTGCGTTCAACCTGCCCTCGACAATTCCGCTTTGGATGGTTATTATCGGCGACGCAGTTGCGATAATCGTCGTAAAGCAGTTCTTCGGCGGTATAGGTCAGAACTTTGTAAACCCTGCATTGGTCGGCAGAATTGTTCTTATGACATCTTTCCCGACCTATGTAAACGACTATGTTGCTCCGTTTGCGTGGAGAATTAAAACGCTTGACGCAGTTACAACGGCAACTCCGTTGGCACAGTTTGCAGGCAAGTATAATTCAGAGGGTATCGCACAGACCTTGAACAGCCCCGACCTCCCCGAGCTTGCAAAAATGTTCTTCGGCGTTCGTGGCGGCTGCCTCGGCGAAACCTGTGCGGCGGCTATTATTTTAGGTGCGCTTTATCTGTTTATCAGAAAGGTCATCTCGCCGACAATTCCGCTTTTCTATATCGGCACCGTTGCTGTGATTATGCTTATCGTAGGCAAGGGCAGTGTTCCGTTTGTTCTCTATCAGCTTATGGCAGGCGGACTTTTACTCGGTGCAGTGTTTATGGCTACCGACTACACCACCTCGCCGATAAACTTCAGAGGCAAGGTAATTTTCGCAATCGGCTGCGGTATCATAACCTCGCTTATCAGAATTTTCGGCTCACTCCCAGAGGGCGTATCGTTCTCGATTATTCTTATGAACATTCTTGTTCCTCACATTGATAACCTTACGGCACAAAAGCCGTTCGGCTTCATTAAGGAGAAAATTAAAAAAGAGGAGGCGGCAAAATGAAAAAGCTAAACGCAAAAGAAATTTTAGTTCCTGCCGTTTCACTCTTTATAATCTGCCTTGTCGTTACGACTCTTTTGGCTGTTACAAATAAGGTAACTGCTCCGAAAATCGACGAGCTTGCCGCAGAGAGACAGGACGAGGCTAAAAAGGTAGTATTGAGCGACGCCGAAAGCTTTTCGGACGAAAAGACGGTTGAAAAGGACGGCGTACAGTACACATATTATGAGGGGCTTTCGCAGTCCGAGGAAAAAATCGGCTATGTATTTTTGACCTCGGCTAAGGGCTACGGCGGAGACATTGATATTATGGTCGGCATAGGCAACGACGGAAGCGTTAAGGGTGTTACTGTTCTCTCGATAAGCGAGACGGCAGGACTTGGTATGAACGCTAAAAACGATAAGTTCTTAAATCAGTATAAGGACAAAAATTCGGAAATTTCCGTTATCAAGACAGGCACACCGTCAGACAATGAAATCCAGGCGTTGACAGGTGCGACAATAACCTCTAAAGCGGTTACCTCGGCGGTAAATACGGCTTTGGATTTGTACAAGACAGCAGGAGGTGAGGCAAATGGCTGATAAGAAATCACTCGGACATGAGTTTACAAAGGGTATCATCAAGGAAAACCCCGTTTTGAGACTTGTACTCGGTACTTGCCCGACCCTTGCGACAACAACTTCGCTTGAGAGCGCTATCGGTATGGGAATTTCGGCTATGATAGTCCTCGTATGCTCAAACATTGTTATTTCGGCACTTCGTAAGGTAATTCCGCAAAAGGTCAGAATTCCTTGCTATATAGTAATTATCGCAGGCTTCGTTACAATCGTTCAGATGCTTGTAAAGGCGTTCTTGCCCTCACTCGACGAACAGCTCGGCGTTTATCTTCCGCTTATCGTCGTAAACTGCATCATACTCGGCAGAGCAGAGGCATTTGCAGGTAAGAACTCCGTTGTGGCTTCGGCTCTCGACGGCTTGGGAATGGGCGTCGGCTTTACCTGTGCGCTCGCAATTATGGGCACTATCAGAGAGTTCCTCGGCTCAGGCTCACTTTACGGTCATGCAATTCTCCCCGAAAGCATACCGCCTATGACTATATTTGTATTAGCACCCGGCGGCTTCTTCGTTTTCGGTCTTGTAATGGCTTGCGCTAACAAGCTTGCAGAAGCAGGCGGCGGCAAAAAGGCAACACTCGGCGGCTGTAAGGCTTGTCCGATGGCTTCAAGCTGTGAAAAGCTTGCGGCAGGCGAAAAATGCGGAGAAAAGGAGGTTGAAAAATAATGAAAATATTTTTCTCAATCCTTTTAACGGCAATTCTTACAAACAACTACATTCTTTCAAAGTTCCTCGGTATTTGTCCGTTCTTGGGCGTATCGAAGAAGCTTAACACGGCTGTCGGAATGAGCCTTGCGGTTATTTTCGTAATGCTTCTTTCCTCGGCTGTAACATATCCGCTTAACACGTTCCTCGACAATCACGGTCTTGGTTATCTCCAGACTATCGTGTTCATCTTGGTTATTGCGGCACTTGTTCAGCTTGTCGAAATCGTGCTTAAAAAGTACATTCCCGCACTTTACAGTTCACTCGGAATTTATCTTCCGCTTATCACAACAAACTGTGCGGTTTTGGGCGTTACGATACTCAATATCGACAACGGTTATTCATTCTCGCACGCTATGATAAACACCCTCGGTGCAGGTCTCGGCTTTATGGTTGCGATGGTTATGTTTGCAGGAGTTCGTTCAAAGCTTGAAAGCTGCGACGTTCCGAAATTCCTGCAGGGACTTCCGATAACTCTTATATCGGCAAGCCTCACATCTCTCTCGTTCCTCGGCTTTACGGGACTTGTTGAGAATATGTTCGGTTAAGGGGGTAGAGTTATGAACGGAATTATTTCGGCGGTTATACTTGTCTGCGCTATCGGTCTTATAGCAGGCATAGGTCTTTCGATTGCTTCGGTCGTTATGGCTGTACCCAAAGACGAAAAGGCTGAACAAATCAGAGAGTGCTTACCCGGTGCGAACTGCGGTGCTTGCGGCTTTTCGGGCTGCGACGGCTACGCTTCGGCTCTTTCAAAGGGCGAAACCACCAAGACAAATCTTTGCGCTCCCGGCGGCTCGGAGGCTGCAAAGGGCATTGCAGAGGTCTTAGGTGTTAAGGCGGAGAGCGTTGAGCCTATGGCGGCTTTCGTAAGATGCAACGGCACATCCTCGCACAACGGCAACAAGCTTGAATATGCAGGCGTGCAGAGCTGTAAATTGGCTTCTCAGCTTTTCGGCGGACCGAAAGACTGTATATACGGTTGTATCGGCTTCGGGGACTGCGTAAAGGAATGTGAATACGGAGCACTTAAAATCTGCGACGGTGTTGCAAGGGTCGATCCGATGCTCTGTAAGGCTTGTAAAAAATGTATGTCGGTTTGCCCGAAAAATCTTATCGAGCTTATGCCTTTACACAAGTCCTTTGCTACGGTTACTTGCAGAAATCAGGACAAGGGCGCACTCACCCGTAAGGCTTGCGACGTCGGCTGTATCGGCTGTATGAAATGCGTTAAGGTCTGCGAATCACAGGCTGTTACGGTTGAAAACAATGTTGCTTCGGTTGACGTTTCCAAATGTACCAATTGCGGAAAATGCGTCGAGGCTTGCCCGACCAAAGCAATTAAAACAATCACAATCGAATAACATATATAATAAAAATCGGCTGTCATCATTGATGACAGCCTTTTCTTTGCTTAGCAGCAGCCTGTTCTGTTGCAACCGCAACCGTTGTCATTATCAGAGAGTAAGATAATGATGATAATGAGAATCAAAAGACAGTTGTTATTGAAAAAGTTGTTCACCGTGGTGCCTCCCTTCGTCATTTATCATTACATACTATGACGATATGAAAAAATGTGTTAAAGTCAGATTAAAAAATTTGACCTTTAGGCTTTTATAAAAAAAATAAAAATTTTTGAAATTGTTAAAAAATCGAAGAAAATCGAAGAAAACACCCTGTTACACGCCGAAAACGAGAAAATTTGACCATTTTTGACCTTTGACTGTAAGCAAAAGTCGGCTATAATAATACTCACAAAGGTCAAAGAAAGTCAAAGTCAAAGAGAGGCGATAATCAAATGAATCTCAGTAAAGAAATAGCGAATATGATAATCGAAATGCTTGAAACGGACGGAACAAGCGCAGAAATTCGCCGAAATGACCTTGCGGAAAGAGTTGGCTGCGTACCGAGTCAGATAAATTACGTTATTTCATCACGTTTCACACCCGAGAGAGGATATATCGTCGAAAGTCAAAGAGGCGGCGGCGGATATATCAGAATTACAAGAGCACAGTATGACCTATCGACATTGAAAATGCATCTTATAAATTCAATCGGCGAAAGCGTTGACGGAAAAACCTGTAAGGCTAACGTAATAAATCTTCACGACAGAGGACTTTTAACCGACGAACAGGCAAAGCTTATCATGACAGCTGTATCGGACAATATTTACAAGGAATTGCCCGAGGAAAGCAGAAACAAATTCAGAGCGTCAATGTTCAAACAGATGCTTCTGAGCACAATGAAATAAAAAGGAGAGATAATTATGTTGTGTCAGAACTGTAAAAAAAATGAGGCTACCACTCATATAAAAACAATCGTAAACGGCGAGGCGACAGAGGCTCATCTTTGCTCTGACTGCGCAAAGAGTCTCGGCTATGACGGAGTTTTTTCGGACTTCGGATTTAATTTTTCGGATATGTTAAGTTCCTTTTTCTCAGAGCCTGTTATGGCAGGTCTCGGCGGAAGATCACTTCGCTGCGATAAATGCGGAAGCACCTTTAACGATATAGTAAGAAGCGGTAAAATCGGTTGCGGCGATTGCTATTCGACCTTTTACGACAAACTCTTACCGTCACTTGAAAGGCTTCACGGCAGAACAAGTCACGAGGGTAAAATCCCGAACGGCATTGTAGAGGTGCCGGATAAGACCGAAAAGGAAAAATTGCAGGAGGAGCTTGATGAAGCGGTAAAATCGCAGGATTACGAAAAGGCCGCAGAGCTTCGGGATAAGATTAAAGAAATGGAAAGCGAGGAAAAATAAATGAGTAAATGGTACATCGGCGAGGGCGACCACAACGATATAGTCATTTCAACGAGGATAAGAATTGCGAGAAACCTTGCAGATTATCCGTTCCCCGTTCGCCTTGACAACAAGAACAAAATCGAAGTAAACGAGAAAATAAGAGACGCTTTGGACGGCAAGGAAAACCTTACCTACACAGAGCTTAAAACCCTTACCCGTTCGCAGATAGTTTCCCTTGCGGAGAGGCATCTTATCAGTCCCGAGTTTGCGTCAAATTCCGATGCGAGAGCATTGCTTATGTCCGACAACGAGGATATAAGCATAATGCTTTGCGAGGAGGACCATATAAGAATTCAGGTTATGAAATCGGGTCTTGCACTCAAGGAAGCATATGAGCTTGCGGATAAAATCGATACGGAAATCAACCAATCGCTCAAATATGCGTTTGATGAAAAGCTCGGTTATCTTACCCAGTGTCCGACAAATCTCGGTACGGGTATGAGAGCCTCTGTGATGCTCCATTTACCGGCTCTTACCGCAAAAGGTCAGATAGGCTCGCTTGCCTCAACCGTTTCAAAGCTCGGTCTTACAATCAGAGGAGCTTACGGCGAGGGTATGTCGGCTATGGGCGACCTTTATCAGTTGAGCAATCAGGTATCACTCGGAATAAGCGAGAAATCGGCAATCGACAATCTTAAAACAATTACCCTTCAGCTGGCGGCTCAGGAACGTGCGGCTCGTGAGGAAGCGTCTAAGAGCATCGAAACCGAGGATGCGGTATTCAGAGCATACGGAATACTCAAATCGGCAAGAATATTAAGTGCAAAAGAATTTATGAGTTTAATCTCCAAAGTTCGTTTAGGTGCTGTTTTGGGAATGATAAAAACAGACCTTAAAACAATAAACGAGCTTATGGTATCAATGCAGCCTGCAACGATAAATGCCTTTGTCGGCAAAACGCTCAGTCTTGAAGAGCGTGATGTCGAGAGGGCAAAAATCGTAAGAGAAAGGCTATAACAGACGTTGACGGGCGGAGATTTAATTCTCCGCTTGTTTTACAAGTAAAAGGAAAGGATGATGTTTTATGTTCAAATTCACAGGTTTTACGGAGAAAGCTAACAAGGCTCTCAACAAGGCGGTTGAGTGCGCACAAAACCTCGGTCACACCTATATAGGCAGTGAACATTTGCTTTTAGGTCTTTTGTCCGATACCGCAACCGTTGCGGGCGTTGTCCTCTCCGGCAGAAAGTTTTATTTTGATGATGTAGAGGAATATATTAAGCAGACGGTCGGCGTAGGTATGCCCACTCAGTTAGGTGCGCAGGACTTCACTCCGAGAAGCAAGAGAATAATCGAAAATGCGGTTTATCTTGCAGGCAGAACGGGTAACTCCCTTGCAGGCACAGAGCATATTTTGCTTTCGATAGCAAGCGATGACTCCTGCTATGCTTATCAGATATTGGAGCGTGGCGGCGTTACAGCGGAGAGTATTATGTCGGATATTTCAAAGAAGCTTATGAACACCTCTTCGGCAAATGCAAACGACGACGGCAAGTCGGGCACGGGTAACGAAGCCCTTGACCAGTTCTCAAGAGATTTGACAGAGCTTGCACGACAGGGCAAAATCGACCCCGTAATCGGCAGACACGACGAAATCGAGAGGGTTATCCAAATCCTTTCAAGGAGAACGAAGAACAACCCTTGCCTTATCGGCGAACCCGGTGTAGGTAAAACGGCTATCGCAGAGGGCTTAGCTCTTAAAATCGTATCGGGCGAAGTTCCCGAAACGCTTAAAAACAAGAAGATTGTTTCCCTTGACCTTACAAGTATGGTCGCAGGCACAAAGTACAGAGGCGACTTCGAGGAAAGAATTAAAAAGGTTATCGACGAGGTTAAGGCGTCTCCCGATATTATCCTGTTCATAGATGAGGTGCATACGCTTATCGGTACAGGCAGTGCAGAGGGTGCGGTTGATGCCGCTAATATCCTTAAACCCTCACTCGCAAGAGGCGAATTACAGGTAATCGGTGCTACTACAATCGAGGAATACAGAAAGAATATCGAAAAGGACGCAGCGCTTGAGCGTAGGTTCCAGCCTGTTATGGTTGACGAGCCGTCAAAGGAAGAAGCAATCGAAATATTAAAGGGCTTGCGTGATAAATACGAGGCTCATCATAAGGTAAAAATCACCGACTCGGCTATCAAAGAGGCTGTTGAACTGTCAGTGAGATATATCGCAGACAGATACCTTCCCGATAAGGCGATTGACTTGATTGATGAGGCAGCTTCACGTGTAAGGCTTCGTGCCTTTACAGAGCCGCCCGAGCTCCACGAGCTTGAGCAGAAGAAGAAGGACATAGAAGCCGAGAAATTAAGCGCAGTAAACTCGCAGGACTTCGAGCTTGCGGCAAAGCTTCGTGACGAGGAAAAGGAAATTTCAGACTCCCTTGAAAAGAAAAAGGAGGATTGGAAGAGTAAGGCAGGCAGAAGCAAGGACGAGGTTACGGAAAACGAGATTGCGGAAATCGTATCTCTTTGGACGGGCGTTCCTACGGCTCAGCTGACACAGCAGGAAAGCGACAGACTTCTTCATATGGAGGAAACGCTTCACAACCGAATTATCGGTCAGGACGAGGCTGTTAAGGCGGTTTCGAGAGCGATAAGACGTTCAAGAACAGGACTTAAAGACCCGAAGAAGCCCATTGGCTCATTCATCTTCTTAGGTCCCACGGGCGTAGGTAAAACAGAGCTTTGCAAGGCACTTGCACAGACCCTGTTCGGCGACGAAAACGCAATGATAAGGCTTGATATGTCCGAGTATATGGAGAAGCACACGGTATCCCGTTTGGTAGGCTCGCCTCCCGGATATGTAGGATATGAGGAGGGCGGTCAGCTTACCGAGAAAATCAGGAGAAAGCCCTATTCGGTTGTCCTCTTCGATGAGATTGAAAAGGCTCATCCCGACGTGTTCAATATGCTTTTGCAGATTTTGGACGACGGTATTCTTACCGACTCGCAGGGCAGACGTGTTGACTTCAAAAACAGCGTTATCATAATGACCTCAAACGTCGGCGCAAAGCTTATAACTCAAAAGAGTGCCGACTTCGGCTTCACAGGAAAGGAAAATTCCGCAGAGGCTGAGATGGAAAAAGAGAAGATCAGAGAGGCTGTTATGGGAGAGCTTAAAAAAACCTTCCGCCCCGAATTCCTGAACCGTGTCGATGACATAATCGTATTCGACAGACTTCAGAAAGACGATATTAAGAAGATTGCGGTAAATCTTCTTGCTTCACTTAAAAAGCGTGTCGAGGAACTCGGTATCGGTATCGAATTTACCGACAAGGCAATAAGCGATATTGCCGACGCAGGTTTTGACGAGGTTTACGGCGCAAGACCTCTTAAAAGGGCAATTCAAAACAAGATTGAAAACCTTTTGTCCGAGGAAATGCTCGAAAACAAGGTAGTCAAAGGTAAGTCATATATCTGCGATTCCGAGGACGGCAAATTCAGCTTCAAGGAAAAAACCGAGGAGCAGAAAGAGCCGAAGCCCGAGGAAAAAGCGGAGTAAAAAATAATGCGTTGCCCGATATAACACCTTGACGGCAAAAAGTTTAGCCTCCCCGATTTATTTCGGAGAGGCTAAATGTTGTTTATGCGGAATTTATATGCGACCGTAGGGACAACCGCATTTCAGCCTCCCTTGTGTAAAGGGAGGTGGGTTGCCGTAGGCAACTCGGAGGGATTGTTGGTTGATTTTATATGTTTTTATAAATTCCCTCAGTCATTTTTTCGCAGAAAAAATGACAGCCCCCTCAAAGATGGGGCGGAAACACGAATTGAATTATATATCCCGTAATGTAGGGCGGTGGCTTGCTGCCGCCGTCAAATCACTTACAAAAATAGGTTGAATTTATCCTATAATATGTGTATAATATAGATGGAGGTGATATGTTTGAAAATCAATACAAATAATCTTGTTTCTATTACAGAGGCAAATCAGAACTTCTCTAAGGTGGCACGCCTTGTTGACGAAAACGGTTCTGCCGTTATTTTGAAAAATAATGTTCCACGCTATCTTATTGTTGAATTCGGACAGGCTGAAAAAGAGCAGACGGCATCAAATGAGGACGTTACGGCAATTTCCAAAAGATTGATTTCAAAAAATAAACAGGCTTATGAGGAGCTTGCGAAATGATAATACTGACAAAGGAGCAGATTATATACCTGCACGATGAATTGATATGCGAAACCGGAGGGATACACGGATTGCGTGATGAAGCTCTGTTGGACTCGGCTTTACATTCTCCTTTTCAAAGCTTTGACGGTGTTGAAGCTTTTCCGTCTATTCAGCAAAAAGGCGCACGGTTGGGCTATGGACTGATTTCAAATCACGTTTTTCTTGACGGCAATAAGCGTATCGGCGCACATGTTATGCTTGTGTTTTTGGCACTCAACGGGATTGAGCTTGAATACACACAAAATGAGCTTGCAAATATGATACTTGATGTAGCCGATAATAAATTACAATTTGAGGATACGGTCAAATGGGTAATCGAACACCAAATTTGATTTTGTCCGCAACCAAAGCAAAAAGCCATAGGCACTTGGCTGAGTGTTCATAAGGAAGTATTGGTTTCTCGCATAAAAATCCATTATGCTTTTGCCAAAAAGCCTCGCAAGGCGACAGCCTTGCATCATTTCTTGGCTTCAGCATAAAAGAATTTTTATAACTACGAAACTGCAACGCACTTCAAAATAATATATTTTTGATGCAAGAAAAGGCAAACCCCGCAGATAATGCTAACGCATATCTGCGGGGTTTAACGAATTATTGCGCAAAAAGATGTTGTTTTGAAGCAAAACTTCCTTATGAACACTCAGCCTTATCCTATGGCTTAATTTTATATGCTATGCTGCTTATTTCGCTTTCTTTTTTCTGCCCGTAAAGAGCGAAACGCCGAAAATAACGCCCAAAAGGACGAGCGCAAAGGTCATCCAACCGATAAGCACCGGCTTGCTCTGTGAAGCAAAGGTGTCGTAATATCCCTTGAGGTAAACGACGATTACGATAATCGGCAAAACATACTGCATATATGCTCTGACCCATTTCGGAAATTTCACGCCGTCGCCTGCGTTTGCTTCCTTGAGGAAATTCTCAAAGCCCCAACCGTTACGCCTTACGCAGAACATAACGAACAACAAACTGCCGAGAGGCAAAAGGTTGTACGAAACAATGAAGTCCTCCAAGTCCATAATGCCCGTGCCGCTGCCGAGAGGCTGGAATTTTGAAAGAACGTTAAAGCCTAAAATCGCAGGGATCGAAATGAGTGTTACGATAACAAAGTTTACCGCAACCGACTTTTTGCGTTCCCAATTTTTCATATCCATAAATGCCGCAATCAGGTTTTCGAATACAGCGACAACCGTCGAGAGAGCCGCAAACGACATAAAGATAAAGAAAAGTGTGCCCCAAAGTCTGCCGAAGGGCATCTGATTAAAGAGATTCGGCAATGTTATGAATAAAAGCGAAGGACCTGCACCGGGTTCAACACCGAACGAGAAGCAAGCGGGGATAATTATAAAGCCTGCCGTCAATGCAACGAGAGTGTCCAAAATCATAACGCTTATAGCCTCGCCGCCGAGACGCTTTTCTTTTCCGAGATAGCTGCCGAAGATTTCCATTGCACCGATACCGAGGCTTAACGTAAAGAACGAGTGGCTCATCGCCGCAAAAATCGCAGTGCCGAAGCCCGACTGCTTAACCGAAGCGAAATCGGGAACAAGATAGAACTTGAAGCCCTCGCTTGCGTTCGGAAGCGTCGCAGAATTGACTGCAAGCGCAATCATAAGGATAATAAGCAGCGACATCATTACCTTTGTGATTTTCTCAACGCCGTTTTTAACGCCGAGAGCGCATATGCCGAACGATATAACGATAGCGACAAATGCCCACAAGCCCATTGTTAAGGGCTGACCGAGCATGGCTGAAAATGCGTCCGCAACGCCGTCAACCGAAAGTCCTGTGAGTTTACCTGTAAGCTCAAGGTATGTGTAGTAGAGCATCCAGCCTGCAACCATTGTGTAGAACGACATCAAAAGGAAGCAGCCGATAATGCTTATCCATTTAAGCCTGTGCCATTTAGTGCCTGACGGCTCAAGCGCTTCAAACGCCCTGCCCATACCGTATCTGCTCGCTCTGCCTATCGCAAACTCCGAAACGAGAATGGGGAAGCCGAGTATAACCAAAAATGCCAAATACATTACTATAAAAGCCGCACCGCCGTACATTCCGCAAATATACGGAAATTTCCAAACGTTACCGATACCGACCGCACAGCCTGCCGAAACGAGAATAAAACCGAGTCTTGAACCGAACTTTTCTCTTTCCATAAAACACCTCTTCCAAAATAGTCGTATTATATAATACCATACAATGCAAAAGTGTTCAATAAAAAAATCCTTGAAATCGACAGGGCAAAAGCAGATTTTTCGTAAGCCTTAGATTTTCTCGAAGCGGATAATATCCCCGTCGGCATCCTTAATGCCCTTTTCAAAGCTTACAGAAAGCCTGCCGTCTATAACCTCCGTAAATTGAACAATTACAAATTCGTCAGTCTCGGCAAGGTCCTTAGTTATAATTTGCGTGCTGTTTTCCATTTAATTCAACTGCTCCTTTACATAATAATCACGCCGAAACATTTTAAGAATTTAGCTGCGTAAAACACATATTCCACTCTCCTTTCCGAACAAATGTTCGTACTTATAATACCACATTCCTTCATAAAGTCAATACCTTTGAAATAATTAAGTACAAATAACGGTACTCACAAAAAAATATATTGACAAACACCCTTTATAAATGTTAGTTTATAATCAGAAAGGTTAGGGGGTATTTATATGGCTGATTTTAAGAAATTCAAGGAAAAGCACGAAACCGTAATTCAGTTTATCAAGTTTTCGCTTATTTCAATGCTTGCAGGTCTTACGGAAACAATTTCATTTTTGATAATGAGCTATCTTTTGCCTGCGAGGCTGCCAAATCAATTCGATTTCTTTGTCTTTCACTATGATACAACGGGAATGTTCGTGGCGTTTTTCGTCTCGGCAATTCTTGCGGAAATAGTATCGTTTACAATCAACCGAAAGGCGACGTTTAACGCTAACAACAACGTTGTAAAAAGTGCGATTATGTACTTTTCAATGGTGCTTGTCGTAATTTGCCTCAAAACATGGATTGCAGGTGCCTTGCAGCCCGTTATGCGTGGCGTTACGGATATAAAGCTTCTTATCGATTGGGTGCCGAAGCTCGTTTCGATGCTTGTTGCGGTGGCGATAATCTTCCCGATGAACAAGTTTGTAATTATGAAGCACACCGACGAGCCCGAAAAGGAAAAAGCGGAAGAAAAATAAATATAAAAATAAAACGACGGCTTATTTCGCACGAAGTAAGCCGTCATTTTTAACTTTGTTTAATTAAACGTAAATATGAAATTCTTGTCGGGAACGGAAATTTCAACGATTTTCGTGCCCGGCAAATTCGTCTTGATTTGAAATTTGGTGCCGTCATATTCGCCCGAAAAAATCAGACAATCGCCTGATTTCGTCTGCGACAATGCCGTACCGCTTTTTTGCGCCGTTGTCAGAACTTTGTTAAGTACAATAATTGCGGAATTTTCGGAAAAATAATTCTCGACGGATGAAATTTTCAAGCCCGAAAGCTCTGCCGCAGAGCCGTTTTCGTCCTTTGTGAGCGTAAGACCGTCTATGTATTTCGGCGAGGAATAGCGGAGGCTTATGCAGCCTGCTCTTTTCGTGAGCCTTGCCGTGGATTGCGACGAATTGTGCTCAATTAAAATATCTGCTGAAATTTCCTCGGGCAGATTGAGAGCCCTGCCTGTTGTTGCATTTGAACATCCTGTAAGCAGAAAAACCAACGCAGCTGTCGCAAACAGGAATTTTTTCATAAATTGTTATCACCCTTTTTCAAAGGCGGAAAGTGTTTTCGGAAGCTCTGCTATTATCTTCTGCGCCGTCATACCCATTTTCGAGTATTTCTCGGTCGCAATATCGCCTGTATAGCCGTGAATAAATACTCCCATAGCTGCGGAGAGGTCGGGGTTTATCCTCTGACAAATCAGCGATACGATTATGCCTGCAAGCACGTCTCCGCTTCCTGCCGTTGCAAGTCCCGAATTTCCCGTCGTGTTAATGTAAAAATCCTCGCCGTTGCTTGAAACGACCGTGCGTGAGCCTTTAAGCACAACGGTTGCGCCCGTGAGCTCTGCCAAGTCTCTGCAAGCGCCTATCCTGTCCGCCTGTACCTCCTTAACCGAACAGCCGAGCAGCCTTGCCGCCTCTCCCGGATGAGGAGTTATTATAACCTTCGCCTTTGCGTTTTTTATTATATCTATGCTCTCGCACATTGAATTTATGCCGTCGGCGTCCAAAACAATCGGCACTTCCGAATTTTCAAGCACAAAACTTACAACCTGCTTTGTGTCGTAATCGTTGCCGAGACCGCAGCCTATAAGCACGGCAGAGCAGTTTTTAAGCTCCGATTTAATTCGAGCCTCGCAAAGTGCGGAAATCCTGCCGAAGCGGTTTGAGGGCAGGGGGATAAGCACCTTTTCGGGACAGGTGTTCATCATAACGGGATACGCCTTGTCGGGGAAAGCAAGCTTTACAATTCCCGCACCGCACTCCGACGCCGCCTGTGAGGAGAGAAGCGCAGCACCGGGCATTTCATAGCTTCCGGCTATAATCAAAGCCTTGCCGAAATCGCCCTTGTTGGAAAGCTCGCTTCGTTTCGGCATTTTCGATTTTATATCGTTTATGTTAAGCGTGTAGCCGCCTGAAAAAGAGCGTAAAATATCCTCGGGAATACCGATTGAAGCGACTTGAATTTCTCCTGCAAATTCCGCAGAGGGATAATATACAAGCGAATATTTGAGAGCAATTACGGAAATTGTCATATCTGCCTTGACGCACGGTGCTAAAAGCTCGCTCGAGTCCGCACACATACCGCTTGGCAGGTCAATGCTCACAACATAGCCGTTGCTCTCGGACATTTTCTTGAAAAGGCGTTGCAGTCTTTCGTCGGGAACACCCGAAAAGCCCGTGCCGAAAACACAATCGACAATAATATCGCTGTCCTGAATTAAAAGGTCATATTTTTCGTCGTTGTCGCAGTAGCTTTCAATTTGAACGCCGCTGTTTTTTATACGCTCAAGCATTTCTCTCGCCGTGTCGGCAACAGGCTCGCCCATAGTCAAAAGCACCGTTACCTTGTAGCCGTTTTCGGAGAGCTTGCGTGCGATAACATAACCGTCTCCGCCGTTTTTGCCCTTACCGCAGACAATCAAAGCCCTGCGAAGTCCCGTATCGTCAAACCTATTGCGTATGACCTTTGCACACGCAGAGCCTGCATTTTCCATAAGGCGAAGAAAGGTAATTCCGCCCTCGTTCGCCATATTTTCAACCTCTCTTATCTGCTGTGAAGAAAGTATTTTAATCATATTCGGTCCTCCTTACCGTAAGCAATTACCGAAGCCGTCGCAACCGTGTCAGTGTGAGCTATGCTGAGTGAAAATTCAAGTCCTTTTTCATCTGCGATTTGTTGAGCCTTGCCCGAAAGAGCAAAATACGGCGCACCGTATTCGTCGTGCAAAACCTGAACCTCGCAGAGTGAAAATCCACGAACGCCCGTACCGAGAGCCTTTGCGAAAGCCTCCTTTGCACAAAATGCGCCTGCATAGCTTTCGTATTTTTTGCTCTTTAGCTCTTTGAGTTCGTCCACACCGTAAACACGGGCTTTGAAGCTCTCGTTTTCAAGTGAACGCTCAATTCGCTTTATATCGACAATATCAATACCGTTTTTTATCATATCTGCCTCCGTAAATGCTATTCTTTGGCTTATATTCCTAATTGTACCATAAATCTCAATACAAATAAAACGAAAATATAAATAAATGTTGAATTTTTTATGTTTTATGGTACAATTATACTTCGAAGAAAAATGAAAGAAGAGAAGTGATTGTATGAATATATACATAATGGAGAACGCACAGGAAATCGGAAAGGCAGTCGGCAAGCTCTTTGTTGACGCAATTAACAAAAAGCCCGACATTACACTCGGACTTGCGACAGGCGCATCGCCCATTCCGACATATAAGTATATCGCAGAGGAATACAAAAAGGGCAACGTCTCCTTAAAGGACGTTAAGACCTACAACCTTGACGAATATGTAAATCTTCCGAAAGAGGACAAAAACAGCTATTATTCATTTATGCACGCAGAGCTGTTTGACCACACCGATATTAAAGAGGAGAATGTTCATTTCCTCAACGGCAATGCCGAAAATATCGAAGCGGAATGTGAAAATTACGATGATATGCTCGACGAGGCTAAGGTTGACATTCAGCTTCTCGGCATAGGCAGAAACGGACATATCGGCTTTAATGAGCCGTCAATCCGCTTTTCAAAGGGCTCTTTCAAGGTTAAGCTTACACAGAGCACAATTTCCGCAAACTCAAAGTATTTTGACGAAAATCCGATGCCCACTCACGCTCTTACAATGGGCGTAGGCTCAATTATGAAAGCGCAGAAAATCGTGCTTATCGCAACGGGAATTGACAAGGCGGACGCTATATCGGCAATGATTTCGGGCGACGTTACACCCGTTTGCCCCGCTTCGATTTTGCAGTTCCACCACGACGTTGACGTTTATATCGACAAGGCTGCCGCAAGCCTCTTATAATTTCAATTTTCAGAAGCATATAAAATGACCGAGTATTTTTTGAAGATACTCGGTCTGATTTTTTATATCACATTTTTATTCTGCGATTTCTCCGTGATGGCGGCTGACAAATTTGTCGAAGCCTGCAAATTGCTCCGTTGCCAAATGCGAGAGCTCGTTGATTTTTTCCTCGGGAACGGTGTTCGCAAGGGGAATAAGCTCATCTGCGGTAAGGCTTGAAAGCTTATCAAGCGTGATTACGCTCTCGCTTAAAGTCAAATCGGATATAACGTTCGACATCTTCTCGCTGTAGCAAATCGGAAGCACCCTCTTGCCTGCGATATAGCCCAAAATCATAGCGTGGAAGCGTGTTGCGACAACATATTCGCTCGTCTCGATTTCGTTTGTGATTTCGCTCAAATTGTTGCTGTAAACAACATTTTTTACGTTGCTTGAAACTTCCTCGGGCAGAGCCGCTAAAATTCTGTCTGCGGCAGCATTATCGCCCTCAAACGCACAGAAGCTCAAAAGCGAAACCGCATATCCGTCGCTTGAAAAACGCTTTATCAGTTCAACAATTTTATTTTCGTAAGCCTCCGCTGTCGATTTTTCCATCGATCTGAACGGCGCAAGCGTGTCAATAACGGAAACCGATACCTTTTTTTCGCTCTCTTTTTTCTCTATAGGAAAGCTGAAAAGCAGGTCGGGTGCATAGCGAACGGCGGGAATATCGCTGAAAAGTTCATAGGAATATTTGTCCCTGAAGCAAATATCAGTCCATTTTTTGAATTCGCCTGCCCACATATCACGGTAGCTGTTGCCGGTATAAGGACCGAAATTGTTTGAAACGGCAAAGAATTTTTTACCGCTTAAATTTCTTTCCTTCCTTATTTCAAAATCAAGCTGCCAATTGCCTATCTGCTGATAAATCGAGCCGCCGATATGAACAACGCCGTCGCAAGCTTTAAGAAGCAGCTTTTCAAAAAGATTGCTATTATTAAATTTTTCTCCGAAAGCGTTTATTTTAACAATATCGGGTCGGGTAGCGTCATAAAATCTGACGTTCGGATAACGTGAGAAAAGCTCCGCATAGCTCGGTTCGAGCAGAACGTAAAACATAGTGTCGGGGTAACGCTTGAAGAGCATATCAAAGAAAGCGTCGTCGCCCACGTTGTGCCCGTAAAAGCCGTAAAGCATAAATCTCGAGGTAACTTTTCTGCCGTCTCGGGTGTATTTTTCCCTTGTGCTTCGAAGTATTGCAAAGAGCTTTTTAATTTTCCTCAACGGTGCAAAAAGCCTGTACGACCTGCTGTTTACGACAAGGCTGTACTGACCCGAAAGCTCGGCATATTGTGCGTTGAGCTCTTGAATTCGCTGCTCCGCTTCGGCGTTGAGCCTTGAGAGCTCGGCGTTTCTTTCACGCTCAAGCCTTGCACTCTCCTTTTCCGATTCGTACAGCTCCTTGAAGGAATTTAAGCTCTCCTTTATTCTGTCGGCTTCCCGCTTGTCGAAATAAACCTCGTTTTTATGAAGATTATATAAATCTCTGATTGTAAAGCCGAATTTTTCCTCTGCAAGCTCGGCATATTTTTTGTCCTTGAAAAGCTCATCAAGCTTTTTCATTTCCAAAACCTTGTTGTCGGGGTACATATGAAGCGCACCGCCCAAAACAAAAGCCTTTTCAAGCTCCAATTCCTCGTCGGTGTACTCCTTTAATTGCAGCTTGTCGGAAAAAGCCTCTAAGAACATTTCCCTCGGGCAGTCATTGACAAGCTTGTAGGCAATTCTCACATATTCCTCATTGTGCCCTAAGATATCCTTGCTGGCAAGCGTGCTGTTGTTTGCGTGCCAAATACGGTAAAACACAAGATTTTCGGGATAAATATAAAGCGGACATATGAAATTCATACGAATCCAATAGTCAAAATCGTGCAGTTTGTTCATTGTCAAATCGTGGTCGCCGAGCTTTTCATAAACGCTCTTTCTCATAACCACGCTGCTGTGGCAAAGGAAATTCGAGCTGTCGTAAAATCTCCTTACAAAGCCTGCCTGGGTCATATTTTCACGGTTGAATATAGAGAATAATATTTCGGGCAGTTCACCGCTTGCAAAGATTCTGCCGGTTTTGTCCATGAGCGTTGCATGGGTAAAGCAAGCTCCGTAGTACGGATTTTCTTCGAGAAATTTAATCTGCTTTTCGATTTTGTCCTCAACCCAAATATCGTCAGAGTCGATATGAGCGATATACTCGCCCCTTGCACGGTGCAGGCACTCGTTGTTGGCGTTGGAAATATTGAAATTTTTCGGAAGCGTGTAAAGCTCTATCCTGTCGTCGTCATAGCTCTTGACAATTTCCGCCGTGTTATCCGTCGAGCAGTCGTCAACAACGATAATCTGCAAATTTTTATAGGTTTGATTAAGCACGCTTTCAATCGTCTCTCCGATTACATCGGCACTGTTATAAGCGTTTATACAAACGCTGACAAGTTTTTCCAAAGCCATATAACCCTCCCAATTTATTAACTGTTGCTATATGAAAATATACCACATTTTTCAAGAAAACGCAACATTAACAAGTGTCCGCCGAAAATAATATAATGTATTGCTCCCCGAAAAATGTTTATAGAGGTAATTTACGGGTAAAAATAGTTTTAAGGACACATAAATTACCTTTGGAGAGTGATAAAAATGACAGTAAGGCGAGGAGAAATCTACTATGCGGATTTAAGCCCTGTTATAGGCTCCGAGCAAGGCGGAATGAGACCTGTTTTGATAGTTCAAAACGATGTGGGCAACAAGTACAGCCCGACGGTAATCGCCGCCGCCATCACAAGTCAGAAGTACAAAACCAGACTGCCCACGCACATAAGCGTAAACGCCGACAACTGCGGACTTCAAAAGGACTCGGTCGTGCTTCTTGAGCAGGTCAGAACGCTTGATAAGCAGCGTCTTAAAGAGCGTATGGGCAATCTTCCCGACAGCGAAATGAATAAAATCAACAAGGCATTGTCCGTAAGCTTCGGACTGCTGTAAAAAATACGGCGCACCAAAAACGGTGTGCCGTAAGCTTTAGCTTATATTAAACTTATTTTGTTTTGAGCAGGGTCGAAAGCTCATCCATAAATGCGTTGATATCCCTGAAATGTCTGTAAACCGAGGCAAAGCGAACATACGCAACCTCGTCAATGTCCTTGAGCTTATCCATAGCAAGCTCGCCGATATGAATTGAGGTAACCTCCCTGTCAAGAGAGTTCTGAAGATTAGCTTCGATTTCGTCAACCGCTTTTTCAAGAGTTTCGATAGTAACCTGACGCTTCTCACAAGCCCTCATCATACCGCCTAAAAGCTTGTTGCGGTCAAATGCCTCACGGGATTTGTCTTTCTTAATGACGAAAATCGGAACGCTCTCGATAATCTCATATGTAGTAAATCTCTTGCCGCATTTGATACACTCACGGCGGCGGCGGATACGCTCTCCCTCGTCTGTGGGACGGGAGTCAATTACCTTGCTTTCTTCAAAAGCACAAAAAGGACACTTCAAATATATCACATCCAAGTTAAAAATTTTCTAAATCCTACATATTGTATTATATCAAAGTTTTTCCACAATGTAAAGCGTTAAAGCCGTGATTTTTCGCTTTATTCCATTATTTGATAATTGAATTTGCGCCGCTTAGCCTTTATTATGAGGGCAGAGGTGATAAAATGTCGGAAATAATAACGTCTGTTTGCGAGTGCGTAAAGGGGATGAACAGGGTATCAAAGCTTTCGATGAAATACGGCGGTGCAGTCGTGCTTTCGCTGTATGTCTCGGCGGCGTTTTGCTCGGCTATTATGGGAAAACTCGGCAATTTCGACACGCTGCTGATTTTGAAAAACGAGCTTTTAAGCTGTGCGGGCGAAATGCTGTCGGCAGTCTTTGTTCCGTCGATTTTTCTTGAAATATTGACTCTTGCCGAAAAATACAAGTAAAAAAATTGACTTTATGTAAGTAAAATGTTAAAATGAAAGCCTGAAACGGAGTGAGACCAATGATTTGTCCCAAATGCAGAAAAATTTATCCCGATACGGTCGAGGTCTGCCCCGAGTGTCAAGTTGAATTGATAGGTATGATGGGCGACGCAGACGCACCGGACGATAATGCCAAAATGGAGCGTGTCGTTGTCGGCAGCGACGGGGAAATTTCCCCTACAATTATTTACAGACCTACCGACGAGCCGTTGCCTGTCAGCAACAGCCTGCCCGTAACGCTTATGCTTCTTGCGGTTATAATGCTTTCGGCAAGTGCGGTTTGCTTTTTCCTCGGAAGGTCGGGGGCGAATTCCGCACAGGGTGCAAGTGTTGTGAGTTTTGCAAATTATATCATTGGATTTTTGAATTAAAAAACCGCCTGCGAAAGCTTCACAGACGGAGCAAAGGGACTGCAAACGCTGTTTTTTTCTTGTCCTTTGCTGTCAATATTATATGCACAAAAAAAGAAATTATCAGTTTTTATAATAAATTTTCAAAAAACGCTTGCTTTTTACCTTAGTATATGATAGAATACTCGGGCGTTGAAAAAATGCAAGTAGTTAAGGAGGAAGTTAGTATGTCAGCAATCGAAATTATTCTCGGCTCAATTGTTATCCTTTCATCAATCGTAGTAATCGTAGTTGTTCTTATGCAGCAGAGCCGTGAAGCCGGTCTTTCAGGTGCTATTTCAGGTGCGGCTGATACCTTCTTCGGTAAGAATAAGGGCAGAACTATTGAGGCTAAGCTCGAAAAATTCACAAAGTATTTTGGAATTTTCTTCTTCGTGCTCGTTCTCGCTGCATGGATTGTTCTCTTGTTCGTAAAATAACTCTTGTTTATAAGATAAATTAAAACAAGGCAAATTATAAAGCGGTTTTTCCGCTTTATATATATGATCCACTAGCTCAGCTGGCAGAGCACTTGACTTTTAATCAAGGTGTCCGGAGTTCGATTCTCCGGTGGATCACCAAAAAAGAGTATCCGTAAGGATACTCTTTTAATTTTATATCAAAACTGAATTTGAAGAAAAATTAAAAAATAAGAACAAATCAAGACGGAGAATCGAACTCATAGTCCATCTTTTGCGAAGCAAAAGGGACATAAAATACGGTATTTGCGAAGCAAATGAACAAGGCAGAGCCTTGTTGATTCTCCGGTGGATCACCAGAAAAAGAGTATCCGAAAGGATACTCTTTTAATTTTATATAGAAGTTAAAACAGAAGAACAAATAAAAAAATAATAACAAATTAAAACGGAGAATCGAACTCATAGTCCATCTTTTGCGAAGCAAAAGGGACATAAGTCCTATCGGGCAGAGAAAAGTGAATAGTGAAGAGTGAAAAGAAGTGGGTGCTTCGCACGGATTGAAAAATATATCATACCGTAGGGACAACCGCACATTCAGCCTCCCTTGTGTAAAGGGAGGTGCCGAACGAACGTGAGGCGGAGGGATTGTAAGGTTGATTTTATATGATTTTGTAAAAATCCCCACGCTGTGGGATATTCCTCCCTCCTCAGCGGTTTTACCACCGTTTTATCGGGCAGGCTTGCTTTTTGAACGCCGCACGGAACTCGACATAGCAGCCGCATTTCATACAAACGCCCGAAATCAAGTGCTCGCAGGTCTTGCAAAATTCAATGCGTGAATTGTAGGTGCGTTCGTCCGCCCTGTCGCTTTCGGACAGCCTTTCAATTCGGCTTTTAATATCCTCATACACGTCAGCCTCGGCACTTTCACGAAGCAGACATCTTTTGCACTTTTCCATATTATTTTATTACGAACTTCACAATCGAGCAGGCGGGAATAGTGGCAATAAAGCCGTCGGCGGTCATTTCAAAATCGTCAAAAGCCTTTACAGTAACCCTCTCGCCGTTCTCAAAATCGTTCTTGTCGTGAATATCGCCCGTGAGGATTTCCGCCGTGATTTTTGTAACGCTTGTGTCGGCAACCTGACACTTGATTTCAACCGCTTCACTTGCCGAGCAGTTGGTAATCGTCGAATAAACAACGCCGTTTTCGTCAACCGAAGCCGATTCTGTCAGCTGTGGATATGCCTTTTTGTCGTTCATCTCCGAGGTCAGCTCCTTCGTTGTAAGAAACGAGCCGACGAGCGTGTTTTCTTGATGATCCTTATACATTTTGAAAATGTGATAGGTCGGTGTAAGCACCATTTTGTCGCCGTCCGTGAGGATAACCGCCTGCAAGACATTGACCGTCTGCGCAATGTTAGCCATCATAATTCTGTCGGCGTGCTTGTTGAAAATATTGAGCGTAAGACCTGCAACAACAGCGTCTCTCATTGTGCTTTGCTGATAGAGGAAGCCCGGATTTGTGCCCGGCTCGACGTCAAACCAAGTGCCCCATTCGTCAATGACAAGCTTAACTTTATGGTCGGGCTTTACGCTGTCCATCATTTTGATATGATTGCTGACAAGCAGCTCCATTTCATAAGCCTTTGAAATTGTCGAGTCGTATTCAGCTACGTCGAATTCGGTAGCCGAGCCCTTGTGATCCCAATTTCCCGTCGGCACGGTGTAATAGTGAAGCGCAAGTCCGTTTGCGTGGTACTTTACCTTGTCCATAACCTGCTTTGTCCAGTGATAGTTGTTGCCGTTAGGGCCGCAGGCAATACGGTTTATGTGATAGTTGGAGTCATAATCTCTGACATATGTGTTGTACCTTTTGAAAAGGTCGCCGTAGTATTCGGGGTCCATATTTCCGCCGCAGCCCCAGCTCTCGTTGCCGACGCCGAAATATTTGATTTTCCACGGCTCTTTGTGCCCGTTTTCAGCCCTCAATTCAGCCATAGGCGATACGCCGTCAAAGGTCATATATTCAACCCATTCGTTCATTTCCTCGACCGTACCCGAGCCGACATTTCCGTTTATGTAAGCGTCGCAGCCGAGCTGGCGGCAAAGCTCAAAAAACTCGTGCGTGCCGAACGAATTATCCTCGACGACACCGCCCCAATGGGTGTTTATCATCTTTTTTCTCTTGGATTTCTCGCCGATACCGTCCTTCCAATGATATTCGTCCGCAAAGCAGCCGCCCGGCCAACGCAAAACGGGTATTCCCATCTCTTTCAGGGCGTTTACAACATCGCAGCGCATACCGTTTATATTCGGAATATCCGAGTTTTCGCCGACATACATTCCGTCATAGATACATCTGCCGAGGTGCTCGCTGAAATGACCGTAAATATCCTTGCTGATTTTGCTGATTTTCTGATTTGGGTTGATAAGATACTTTTCCATAAGGTTACTCCGTTTATTATAAATTTTTACCCTTGTTTGTGCGAAGTGCCATATTAAGCACGTTTTCGGCACATCTTTGCATTTCTCCGAGAGTTATGCCGCCGTCCTTTTGATAGGTTTCAAGAAGCGTGCCGTCAGGCTCAAAGGACTTGCTCAAAGCGGTTTTGCCGCCGGGCATAAGCACGTCAACCTGCGCCCTTACCCTGTATGCGTTGCCGTTGAGCTCGGGGAATTCGGGGGAGGGGGCATAGCGCATCCACCAATCCGTCATAACTGCGCCGTCATAATTCCACTCGTTGCGAAGAACACAGGTGCAAAGCTCATAATTATAATGACTCCACACGCCGTTTATCTTGTTATAGCTTGTCATTATGTTCAAGGGCTTAGCCTTTTTAACGCAAATTTCAAAGCCCTTTAGGTATATCTCCCTCAATGCTCTTTGTGAAACAACGGAATTGTTGTAGTTTCGGTTGTATTCCTGATTGTTGCACGCAAAATGCTTCGGGCAGGCACTTACGCCGTTTTTCTGTATTCCCAAAACGGTCGCCGTTGCCATTTCGCCCGATAAAACAGGATCCTCCGAATAATATTCAAAATTTCGTCCGCACAACGGGTTGCGGTGTATGTTCATTCCGGGCGCTAAAAGCACGTCCGAGCCTTTTTCGACCATTTCCTTGCCCATTTCATCAAAAAGGCTTTCGATAAGCTCCGTGTCCCAGGTGCAGGCAAGAGCCGTACCGCACGGCATAAGCGAGCAGGAGGTCAGAAGTCTTATGCCCGACGGGCCGTCGGTCGTGATAATCGGCGGAATACCTTTTTCACGCAAGGACTCGCTCACGCCACCGATAGCACCTGCGTTACCCTTTGCACCGAGCGAGGAGTTCATAGGTCCTTCGCCTCGAGTGATAAGCTCCAACTCGTCGGGACTTAATTGAGCGACAAAATCCGACATTTTCGCCTTGCCGTCACGCACATCACGGAGCTTTATGCTGCGGTCGCCCGTGTATTTTTGACCTTTCGGAAGCTCCTTGAGAATTATATCACGGAGATTGGTTGTGCGATACGGAACGGGGGAAGGACAGGGTGTGATTTTGCCGTTTTCGACTTTATATGAAAGCCTGTCAAACTGCATAGAATCAGGCACTGCGAGCATTTCGGAGAGCTGTTCGAGCACCTTTGTTTCGCTCTGTGTAAAGGAAAATGCCTTTACACAGGATTTGACACTTTTTCCGATGTAAAAATCATAATTTCCGCCCTCTGTAACATAGCAATTTCTGTTTCCTGTCGAGCCGTCGTCGTCAAAGGAAGCGAAAGAATATTCGTCGCAGGAAAGAGTGATAATTTCTTCCTCGTCAGGTGCTAAAAGCTTGGTCTTTTTGAACGCCGTGAGCACTTTTTTTGGCTTCGGCAGCTTTCCGAGGGGTGCACAAACGTATAACTGAACAACCTCTCTGCCCGATACCTTGCCGATATTTTTTATTTTAACCTCGGCTGTGAACTTGCCGTCCGAGAAATCAGCGTTGATAATCTCCTGTGAAAATTCGGTGTAGGAAAGTCCGAAGCCGAACTCGTAAAGCACCTTTTCGGGACAGAAGGTCTCAAAATATCTGTAACCGACAAAAATATCCTCGGTGTACTTGTTTTCGTCCTTGTTGCCGAAATTTTCAGATGATGGATAATCGTCATAGCGAAGAGCTATTGTGTCCGTGAGCTTTCCCGAGGGAGAAACCTTGCCCGAAAGCACGTCGCATACGGAATTACCGCTTTCCATACCGCCCTGCCAAACAAGCATAATCGAGGAAATGCGGTCTTTATACGAAGCGATTTTTTCGAAGTCAATCAGGCTTCCGATATTGAGCAAAAGCGTAACGCTCTTAAAATGCCTTGTAACAGAGTCGAGCAGTCTCGTTTCGGCGTCGGTCAGGTAATAGCTGCCCTTTTTAAGCACATTTTCCCTGTCCTCGCCTGCGGAACGGCCGATTATCACAAGAGCCTTTGTATTTCTCTCTGAGGCTCTTTTAACTTCGCTGTCCGATATTTTCATTTCGGGGTAAAACCGTGGCCAATGCGCCCAAAAGCCCGGGTCAACCTTGTGGGTGTCGCTGAAAGTCTTGTACTTTTCTTTTAGCTGTAAATCAATCTTAAACGGCTGTTCCGCCTCTATTGAGTCGATAAGACTTGTTTTATACGGCGTGCAAACATCTCCGCCCGAGCCGTTTCCGACAAAAAACCAATCGTTCTGAACTCTGCCGAAAACCGCAACGGAGTCGTTTTGGCTAAACGGCAATGAGCCGTCATTTTTAAGCAAAACGCAGCCGTCCGCACCTGCCTTGCGAAGCAGGGGAACGATACACTCGTTTGCCTTTCCGCCCAAAACCGCCGCCGCTTGCTGCTGTGCCAATTCAGCACCCGACAGCTTGCGGATGATTTTATTGATAATATTCATATTTCAGCCTCCGAAATAAGCTTTGTAACAGTATAACACCATCCGTTTTAATGAACAAGATTATTTTATATGTGCAATATGTACAAATATCGGCAAGTGAATTTTCTATATTGTTGAAATTAGCGGCTTTTTTAGTTTTTTTCTTGTAATATCGGCTTATTTTATGATAAAATGATTAGGTGTATAAAGGCACGGCTGACAGTAATTGTCATATGCCATTCGGAACGATAAGGTGATAACTTTTGGATCTTAAAAAACACCATAAGCCGACGTTTGACAATATCTCAAGGGAAAAGCGTGAGAGGATTATAAACGTCGCAACAAAGGAGTTTGCGCTCAAGGGCTTTGAGAACGCAAATATCAATGATATTGCCAAAAAAGCACAGATAAGCGTCGGCTCGCTTTATAAGTATTTTGACAATAAGCAGGACTTGTTCCTGACCATAGTGAATTACAATATTGCGACTATGGACAATTTGCTCACGGCTCTTTCGCAGAGCGATGAGGATATACTTCTGAAGGTAGAGCAGATACTTCGCACAATTCAGAAGTATTCAAAGGAAAATGAGCTTATAATCAAGTTCTACAACGTTATGACCAACGAGAGCAATCCACGCTTTGCAGGGTATTTCGCAAATGAAATGGAGTCTATGACGGCGAGGATTTATTATACGGCTATCGAGCAAGGCAAAAAGGCAGGCGACGTCAGAACGGATATTGATTCGGCGTTTGCGGCTTATCTTCTTGACAATATGTTTATGTCGCTTCAATTCTCCTATGCGTGCGATTATTATAAGGAACGCTTTAAGATTTACGCAGGCGACAGCATACTTGAAAAGGACGATTTTGTTGTCGAGCAGTGCTTGAAATTTATTAAATCCGCACTGAAAAAATAAAAGGCATTAAAAGGTATTTTTATATATTAGGGAAAAGGTGATTTTTCGATGGCAGAAGGAAAATATGTAATAGCTTACGACATTGGAACAACGGGCGTTAAGACCTGTATTTTTTCCATCAGCGACAGGATTGAGCTTGTAGCGGCTCACAGCGAGGGATATAAGCTCTATGTTATGCCAAACGGCGGCGCAGAGCAGGACCCCGACGAGTGGTGGGAGGCTATGCGTAAGTGTACAAACCAAGTTATGAAAAAGTCCAAAATCAATAAGAAAAAGATTTCGGGCATTTCATTCTGTTCGCAGATGCAGGGCGTTGTGCTTGTTGACAAGGACGCAAAGGCGGTAAGACGTGCGTTCAGCTATATGGATCAGCGTGCAACGCAGGAGTTAAAGGACGGTATGGGCGGCGCACCGCAGATAGCAGGCGGTAATGCCGTTAAGGTGTTGAAGTCGCTTGCGATTACGGGTGCAGCACCGCTTTCGGTAAAAGATCCGATTTGGAAATATAAATGGACGCAGAACAACGAGCCGCAGAATTTCAGCAAGGTATATAAGTGGCTCGACGTCAAGGAATATCTTATTGCGAGAATGACGGGCGAATTTGTTATGACTCACGACTCGGCTTTCTCGACAATGATTTACGACATTAAGAAAAAGACGTGGAGCAAGCAAATGTGCGATATGCTCGGCGTAAATATGAATCATCTTGCAAAAATCGTAAAATCCACCGATAAGGTCGGCGAGCTTACCGAAAAAGCGGCTAAGGAGCTCGGACTTGAAGAGGGTACGGCGGTGTTCGGCGGCGGCGGAGACGCTTCGCTTATCGGCGTCGGAGCAGGTGCTGTTGAGCTCGGCGACACGCATATTTATCAGGGTACATCGGGTTGGGTATCAACCGTTGTCGATAAGTCTATTGTCGATACAGCCTCAATGATAGCGGCTATTGTCGGTGCAAAGGACGGATATTACAACTACTTTGCGGAGCTTGAAACCGCAGGTAAATGCGTTGAGTGGGTAAAGGATCATCTTGCACTTGACGAAATTGACATATATCTTGATAAAAGCCACGATTTAAGACGTGGTAAGGGCGATATTGAAAAGGTTTACACAAACCTGTTTGAATATATGGCGGCTGTAATCAGTGAAGTTCCGGCAGGCTCTAACGGAGTAATCTTTACCCCGTGGCTTCACGGAAACCGTTGTCCGTTTGAGGACCCGAACGCAAGGGGAATGTTCTTCAACATAAGCCTTGATACAGGAAAATCCGAAATGATAAGAGCCGTTTACGAGGGCGTTTGCTTCCATCTTCGTTGGTTCCTTGAAACGCAGGAGAAGAAGATAAAGACCTCTAAAACCTTGAGATTTGTCGGCGGCGGCGCACTTTCCGACGTTACCTGTCAAATCCTCGCAGACTGCACGGGCAGAACGGTTGAAACGGTTGACAGTCCTCAGAATATAGGCGCAGTCGGTGCGGCAATCACAATAGCCGTCGGTACGGGAATTATCGACGATATAACACAGGCTAAAAAGCTTATTCCCGCAGCAAAAACCTTCATACCGGACTATTCGTTAAAGTCGGTATATGACAGAAACTATGAAGCTTATGTAAATCTTTATAAGTCAAACAAGAAGATTTTTGCACTTCTTAACGGCTGATTTTTATGAATTACAGGGCGGACCTAATATCCGCCCTTTTTTATTAGGGGGAATACTATGAAAGTCAAGGAGCTTGTCGGCAAGGTAAAGGGAGTGCCGTCCTACGTCAAGGAGCATTGGAACAAGCCGAACGAGGGCGAGTACCTTTCACTCTCCGAGGTGGCGGCTTACACGCTGGGTCAGGCGGGTACATATATCTATATGACCTTTGCGGCGATAATGACCTTTTCCGCAACCTATTTTACAGGCTCGATTATGGGAATTTCAAACTTGGATTTTACCGTAATCGGAATAATCGGCACGATAATCGGCTACATTCTTATCGTGTTCAATCCTGTCGGCGTTTTAATTTACGAAAACCACGGCAGACTCACGCCAAAGATGAAACGGTTTGCGCACATTGCGTACCTGTCGGAAATTATCGTCGGAATATGCTGTTATTTTATTCCGTCGGAAAGCTTTGAGTTTATCATCAAGGGACTTCCGCAGCTTATCGGAAACAACCTGCTTATCGCAGGACTTACAAACTATTTCACTTGGGCTGTTCGCCGTCTGTTCAGTGCAAAGTACGGCAGACTGAAGCCGATGCTGTTGGCTTGCGGCTTGCCTGCGGCGATTATTACCTCGATAATTCCTTATCTTCCGCTTCTCGAAATGAGCTACACAAAACGTTTGATAGTTTTGAACTTCGGCTTTTCGCTTGTGCTGTTTTTCTATAATAACTTTATAGGCGTCAACGGACTTGTGGCATTTATCACGCCGAACTCACAGGAGAGACAGCGACTTTACTCGATAGTGCCGATTGTAACGGGACTTTTCCCGTCGATTATTGGTATGGTATTACCGTTGCTCATCTCGGTAACGGGCGGTTACTTAAACCTTAAAACATATAAGGTTTTCGTTCCGATTTTCAGCTTCTTAGGCGTGTTTGTGTCGCTGTTCGTTGTAAAATGCAAGGAGCGTGTAATCGAGCCGCCGATTGAGGAACGAGAAAAGGTAACATTCTTTAAGGGCGCAAAAAACGTGCTTAAAAACAAGTATTTTTGGATTATAAACATCTCGAACACACTCGGACTTTATCAGTGGCACATAGGAAACCTGCTTGCTTGGTGGTTTATCTATTCGCTGAGAATGGAGTGGTTTTCGGGAATTGCGGCAAATATCGTTGTTGTCGGAATGACCCTCGGCAACATTATGTGCCCGATACTCACAAGAAAATTTGAAAAGCGTAATATTCTTCTCATTTCAAGGGCGTTGACAATTCTGATGTGCTTCGGCATTGTCCTTGCGGTAAAGACGGGAAATATCTACATTTTCTTAATTTCTCTTACACTTAAAAACACAATTCAGCCGGTGGTTGACGGCGTCAGCACGGGTCTCGGCGCAGACGTTCAAATTTACCATCAGTGGCGCTTCGGCGAGCGTGCGGACTCAATGTCGGGCGTGTTCTCATGGTTCTTAAACCCCGTTACAATGGGCTTGAGCTACATTGTTCCGTATCTCCTAAAGCTTATCGGCTTTACGTCGGACTGGGACGTTCTCTATGACTCGCAAATCCTCACACATGTATTTTCAATTTACACCTGGGCTACGATAATTTCGCTTGTGTTCGTAACTGTTCCGTTCGTTTTCTATGACTTGACAAAGGAAAAATACGAACGCTGCGTTACGGAACTGAAAGAGCGTGTCGAGGGCAAGGCAAAATCAAAGGAGCAGGAGGCGGCAGTATGAAAAGAAAATCAGCGATAATTCTCGCACTTGTAATATTGATAGGCGTTCTGTTCTCGGGCTGCGGCGAGGGAATAGGGCTCGGCGACGAAACGCTTGTGTTTGAAAAAGGCGAAACCTCTTGCACGGTCAAGGAATTTTCAAACAAATCGAGCATTACCGAGTTTGAAATTCCCGACGAATACGAGGGCTTGCCCGTAACGGAAATTGCCGATTTTTCAGGTTGTAACCTTGAAAATGCAGAGGTTATAAAGATAGGCAAAAACGTAAGCAAGATAGGCTCTTGGGCATTTGAAAACAATCAGAAACTCAAAATGTATGTCGTTGACCCCGAAAACGAGTATTATTGCTCGGTTGACGGCGTGCTGTTTACAAAGGATATGAAGCAGTTGCTTTTCTATCCGCTTGCAAAGGACGTCACAGAGGTCGAAAAAACCGCTTCCGACGGCAAAACGCAAAAGGTTAAGGAAAGTACATATACCGTTCCCGACGGCGTTGAAATAATCGCCACAAAGGCATTTTATAAGTGCTCTGTCATAAAGGAAATCGTGCTTCCCGACAGCGTGACGGAAATCCGTGAAAAAGCGTTCTTCAAGTGCTCGGCAATGGAGAATTTCTCACTTCCCGAAAATGTAACATTGATTGAAAAGGACGCCTTCGGTTATTGCTCGTCGCTTAAAGAAATCACAATTCCAAAGGGCGTTACGGCGATTGGAGATTATGCGTTTTTCAACTGCACAAACTTGCTCACAGTCAATATGAAATGCTCGCAGGACAGCGTTACGCTCGGCAAGGATTGGCAGCCTACAAACAACGGTCTTAAAATCGACGCTCTCAATATAAATTGGGAATAATACACAACAAAAATCCCTCGGATAAAATTCATATCCGAGGGTGTTTTTTATTCTATAATGCTTTTCATATCGTCGGGCATATCGCAAAAGAAGTGCATTTCCTCATTCTTAACGGGATGAATAAACCGACACTCGCAGCAGTGCAACGCCTGATGACAAATTCTCCCGTCGGATGTGCCGTACATTGTGTCGCCCACAAGCGGTGTGCCGAGCGAGGCAAAATGAACTCTGATTTGGTGCGTTCTGCCCGTTTCGAGCCTTACTCTCAAAAGCGTATTTTTTCCGTCATTTTTCAAGGCTTTCCAATGGGTAATTGCCCTTTCTCCACGCCCGTCAACCGTTCTCACGGTCAAAATCGGGTCGGGTCGGTAGATAGGGGCGTCAATCGTGCCCTCGCCCTCATAAACGCCCGTTGCTATCGCAAGATATTGCTTTTTTATCTTGCCGGAGAGACGGGAAGCGGCATATCTGTTCAGGGCGCAGACCATAAGCCCCGAGGTGCCCTTGTCGAGCCTGCCGACAGCCCTGAAAGCAGACGGCTTGCCCTCTTTTTTCAGATGAAACGCAACCGCATTTGACAGCGTGTCGCCCAAATGATTGTGGCTTTCGTGCACAGCAAGCATCGCAGGCTTGTTCAGCACCAAAATATCGTCATCCTCATAGATTATATCAAGCGGCATTTCAACGGGAATGGAAATGCTTTCTTTTTTGTCCGTCGGCAGATTTATTTCAAGTACATCGCCCTCACTCATGGGGTCGATTGTCCGAATATGCTCGCCGTTTAATAATATTCCGTCGGGCGTTTGCTTCAATTTTGTGATAAGACGGTGCGAAAAACCGAGGTGCTTGAGAAAATCAAGCACCCGTCTTGATGAATATTCGTGTGGAATTGTATATTGCAGCCTTCTTGTCATCAAATTTCCTCTAACAAAGCCTTCGCCCTTGAAGCAAGGTAGCTCTTGCTGTTCTTTTCGTTGTCAACCAAGACCTCAATAAATAAAATCTGCAATGCCGTGTTTATATCCTTGCCGTCGGAAAATCCTAATTTTATAAGGTCGTTTCCGTCAATTTTCAAATCGGAAAGCCGATAGCACTCGTTGTTTTCGATTATTTCATCGAGCAAGGCTTGCATAGTCTTGAGCTTTTCGTCGTGGGAATGTGGGTCTGCCTTTGCAAGACAATCCGCACGGCGTACCTTGATGAAATCCCTGTAATTTTCCTCTCCGACCTCGCTCAACAGAAGCTTTGCGTCGGTTTTCGTTTTCGGGGACGGCTCTGAATGTATGGCGATAAGCGTCGATACCTTTTCGACAGTCTTGTTATCATAGCGCATACGCTTGAGAATTTCACGGCTCATTTCAGCTCCGATTGAAGCGTGGCACTTAAAATGGTCAACGCCGTGAGAGTCGGTAAATTTAGCCCTCGGCTTTCCGAAATCGTGGAAAAACATAGTTATTTTAAGCACTTTTTCGTTCTCAATATCTCGCAGAGCGTGGAGAGTGTGGCAGCCGACGTCGTAAACGTGGTAGGGCGTGTTCTGCTCGCAGTCGGAAAGCTCGGCAAATTCGGGGATAAACACCTCGATAACATCGTGAAATTCGCTCAAAACGCCGAAAGCCCTTTTACCGCAAAGGAGCTTCGTAAACTCGTCTCTTATGCGTTCAACGGCAATGTTTTTGAGTAAACCCCTTTGAGAATGTATGCACCTTGCCGTTTCCCCGTCAATAGAAAAGCCGAGTGTCGCAGAAAAGCGGAGTGCACGCATAATCCTCAACGCATCCTCGGAAAATCTCTTTTCAGGGTCGCCTACGCAACGGATAAGCCCGTTTTCAATATCTCCGACGCCGCCGAAAAGGTCGATAAGTCCGTCCTCCTCTTTATAGCAGAGCGTGTTCACCGTGAAATCACGCCTTGCAAGGTCGTCTTTGAGATTTCGGGAAAAGCTCACGCTTTCGGGGTGGCGGCTGTCAAGATAATCGCCGTCTATCCGATAGGTCGTAATCTCAAACGGCTCGTGGTCGCAAATGACCGTAACCGTGCCGTGCTTAACTCCTGTTTCGATAATTCTGTAATCCTTGAAAACCTGCATTGTCTCCTCGGGCAGGGCAGAGGTCGTAATGTCAAAGTCATTGGGAGCAACGCCCATAACCATATCACGCACGCAACCGCCGACGGCATACGCTTCGTAGCCGTTCGTTTTGAGAAGCTTTATAATGCTGTTTACTTTTTCGGGCAGCTTAAAATTCATATTGCACCTGTTTCATTTTTATTTATATATATTTTAGTATATTTTTATTTACTTGTAAACCAATATTATTTTATGTTATCATATAAAAGTAAAAATTATTGTGAGGAAAGATAAAAATGGAGACAGAGAGATTAAAAAGAATAAACGAATTGGCACATAAGGAAAAGGCGGAGGGCTTGACCGAGGCGGAAAAGGCAGAGCAGGCGAGGCTTCGTCGGGAATACCTTGCGGCGTTCAAGAAAAACCTTGTCGCACAGCTTGACAATACCTATATCGTTGACGAGCAGGGGCATAAGCGCAAGGTCCGCCGTAAAGACAGCACAATGAATTGAAAATTGAATTAAACCGTAGGCAAAATCCTTGCAGTTGAATAGCGAAAATGTATCAAATATTACTTAACCGAGGTGTATATAATGAAAAAATATCATATTTTATATGCTTTTATATGCGTTGCTGTTTTGGGATTGCTTGTCGGATGCTCTAAAAGTATTGAACTGCAATCGCTTCCCGAGTACGGCGACGAATTGAAATCTGTCAACGCAGAGAGTAAATTCGGTTATGTCAGATTTGAGTATATGCTTCCCGAAGATTGGGATGTATCCTATTCCGATTTTTACTCCGTATGGAGTTTTAATAAATCAATCGGCGAAATTACACCGGCAAGCGCAATACAGATTGACGCTTGTATTCCTCAATACGGGCTCTTAATTGATAATTATGAACATCGGGGAGATGCTGTTGAAAGTATCTCCGCTAAAGAAAAAAAGGCATACAAGAAATTGTTTCGGGGAAACACACATGCATACAAAGAAGTATTGGAAACAGAGTATATGAAGGATAATGAATTGATGCTCTATTCCAAAGTGCTTGCCGCAAGTGACGGTATTCCCGAAAAGCCGGAGTTTATTCCGAAAGATAGCTATGTAAGCGATTATTCGGTTGAATATTATGCCGCCGACGGATTTAATATTGCTGTAGTAAAGTATTCATATGATTTAGAGGGCATCATATACAAATGCATAGATTGCATAAGGGATGATATGCCGTATTTTGTGCGCGGAGGTTTTGATGATACATTATCTGTGTCCTCGGGAGACTACGCACTTTTGGTTGCAAGTACTATGACGGTTGAAGAAGATTATGAATTGACTGACGGTTGGATAAAGTGAAAATTGAAATGCAGACGAAACTTAAGGCTCCCTTGTAAAGGGAGCTGTCGTTTTTTTGGAACAAAAAAATGACTGAGGGATTTTACAAAATCATATAAAATCAACACTACAATCCCTCCGAGTTGCCTGCGGCAACCCACCGTCTCGCCTGCCGGTTCGGTCGGTGCTTCTGCATTAAATGCAGAGGTCTCCACAGGAGACCCGCACCCCTTTACACAAGGGAGGCTGAAAAGCCCTCTCCACACTCCTAATTCCCCATTCCCCACTCCTAACTCTCAACATATTCAGTAAAACTTGACTTAACCCCTACATATAGTGTAAAATATATAGGTTATAATATATGCGTTTAAGGATGGAATAAAATGGCAAAGAAAGCGGAATATACCGAAGAAAGTATATCACAGTTAAAGGGCGCCGACAGAGTCCGTTTAAGACCTGCGGTTATTTTCGGCTCTGACGGAATTGAAGGCTGTGAGCATGCGGTTTTTGAAATTCTTTCAAACTCAATCGACGAGGCGAGAGAGGGCTACGGTAACGAAATCACCGTTACAAAATTCCTTGACGGCTCTATTGAGGTTCTCGACCACGGCAGAGGTATGCCTATGGACTACAACGAGAAAGAGGGAAGATACAACTGGGAGCTTCTTTTCTGCGAGATGTACGCAGGAAGTAAATACAACACGAATAACGGCGGCACTTATGAGTATTCGCTCGGTCTTAACGGCTTGGGACTTTGCGCTACGCAGTATGCGTCCGAATATATGGAGGCGGAAATTCACAAAAACGGCTTCTGCTATAAGATGAATTTCGAGCACGGCGAGCCTGTCGGCGAGCTTCAAAAAGAGCCTTACAGCAAAAGGGACACGGGCACCCGTATTCATTGGAAACCCGATTTGCAGGTTTTCACGGACATTGACATTCCGCTTGAATATTATCAGGAGACAATTAAACGTCAGTCGGTCGTAAACGAGGGCGTTAAGTTCATATTAAGAGAGCAGGTCGGCACAAATTCCTTTGAAAAGTATGAGTATTCATACGAACACGGAATTACCGACTATGTTAAGGAAATCGTCGGCGACAAGGCGTTTTCGTCCGTTCAGTTCTGGCAGACCGAACGCAAGGGCAAGGACAGAGCCGATATGCCAGAATACAAGGTCAAAATGAACATTGCACTGTGCTTCTCAAACAAGGTACAGCTCAAAGAATATTATCACAACTCAAGCTTTTTGGAGCACGGCGGCGCACCCGAAAAGGCGGTTAAGAGTGCGTTTGTTTCGCAGATTGACTCTTATCTCAAGGCGAACAGCAGATACCTCAAAACCGACTCTAAAATCACATTTCAGGATGTTGACGACTGCCTTGTGCTTGTAATTTCGTCGTTCTCAACTCAGACCTCATACGAAAATCAGACCAAAAAGGCGATTACAAACAAATTCATTCAAGAGGCAATGACAGAGTTCTTGAAGCACAGCCTTGAAGTGTATTTCATAGAAAACAAAATCGAAGCGGATAAGATAGCCGATCAGGTGCTTATCAATATGCGTTCGAGGATTAAGGCTGAAAGCACAAGGCTTAACATTAAAAAGACCCTGCAGTCAAGCAACAGTATGACAGACAGGATTGAAAAGTTCGTCGATTGCCGTTCAAAAGACGTAAGCGAAAGAGAGATTTTCATAGTAGAGGGCGACTCGGCTCTCGGTGCTTGTAAGCAGGCGAGGGACTCTGCTTTTCAGGCGATTATGCCCGTCAGAGGTAAAATTCTCAACTGCTTAAAGGCTGAATATCCTAAGATTTTCAAGTCTGAAATCATTACGGATTTGATAAAGGTGCTCGGCTGCGGCGTTGAGGTAAGCTCAAAGGCTAACAAAAATCTTTCGCTTTTCAATATGGACAATCTTCGTTGGAGCAAGGTCATAATCTGTACCGATGCCGACGTTGACGGCTTCCAGATCAGAACGCTTATTCTTACAATGATTTACCGTCTTATGCCGACTCTCATAAAAGAGGGCAAGGTGTTTATCGCAGAGTCTCCGCTTTATGAGATAAACTGTAAGGACGACACTTATTTCTGCTATACGGAAAAGGAAAAGGCGCAGGTGCTCGAAGAAATCGGCGACAAGAAATATACCGTTCAGCGTTCAAAGGGACTCGGTGAGAACGAGCCCGAAATGATGTGGCTTACGACAATGAACCCGAAAACCCGACGTCTTATCAAGGTTGAGCCGGATTACAGTCCCGAAGCGGTTGCGGACAAGTTCGATTTGCTTTTGGGCGACAATCTTCAGGGCAGAAAAGACTACATTGCCGAAAACGGTTATCAGTATATCGATTTGACCGATTTGTCATAAATACGGCAGGTATTTTAATAAATTGAAAAATTATGTGCAAATGCAGGCTCCCTTGTAAAGGGAGCTGTCGAATGCGAAGCATTTGACTGAGGGATTTTTACAAAATCATATAGAATCGACATTACAATCCCTCCGCCTCACGTTTGTTCGGCACCTCCCTTTACACAAGGGAGGCTGAAAAGCAGCTGTATTTTTAAGTCGCCAAACGAAATCAGAACACGAGGAGAAATAAATGGCTAAGAAAAAGAAAACCGAAATATCCCACGATGATGAATTGAGCTTAAACGCTCATATCTCCGGTGCGGGAGAGGTTGTGCATCAAAATATTATCGACACGCTCGAAATAAACTATATGCCATATGCAATGAGCGTTATTATGTCGAGAGCGATACCCGAAATCGACGGCTTCAAGCCCTCGCACAGAAAATTGCTCTACACTATGTATAAAATGGGACTTTTGAACGGTGCTACTGTCAAGAGTGCAAACATTGTCGGACGTACAATGCAGTTGAACCCCCACGGCGACGCTGCGATTTACGAAACAATGATAAGACTTGCACGTGGTAACGAGAGCTTGCTTCATCCGTATATCGAGTCAAAGGGTAACTTCGGTAAGTCCTATTCAAAAAATATGCAATATGCGGCTTCGAGATACACGGAGGCAAAGCTTGCCCCCATCGCAGCGGAGCTTTTCAGAGATATTGACAAGGACACGGTTGATTTTGTTCCGAACTACGACAACTCAATGCAGGAGCCGACCCTGTTCCCCGTAACATTTCCGTCGGTGCTTGTAAACTCAAATATGGGTATTGCCGTCGGTATGGCTTCAAACATTTGCTCGTTTAACTTGGGCGAAATTTGTAACACGACCGTTGAGCTTATCAAAGACCCCGACGCAGATATTATGGAAACGCTCAAAGCACCTGATTTTATCGGCGGCGGTCAGATAATCTATGACGAAGCGCTTATGCGTGAGATTTACCGCACGGGCAGAGGCAGCTTCAAGCTTCGTGCAAAGTATAATTACGATAAATCGTCGAACTGTATTGATATTTATGAAATTCCGGCTACCACAACGAGCGAGGCTATTATCGACAAGATAATCGACCTTGCAAAGGCGGGTAAGGTCAAGGAAATTTCAGATATTCGTGATGAGACGGACAAGAAGGGTCTTAAAATCACAATCGACTTAAAGCGAGGAACAGACCCCGACAAGCTGATGAAAAAGCTGTTCAAGTCAACTCCGCTTGAGGACTCCTTCGGCTGTAACTTCAATGTGCTTATCGCAGGCACACCGAGGGTTTTGGGCGTTCGTGAGCTCTTGCTTGAATGGATTGCGTTCAGAACTCAGTGCGTCAACAGACGTGTTTATTTTGACCTCTCAAAAGCAAAGGACAAACTTCATTTGCTCGAAGGCTTACAGAAAATTTTGCTTGATATTGACAAGGCGATTAAGATTATCCGTTCCACTGACGAGGAGCAGGAGGTTGTTCCGAACTTGATGATCGGCTTCGGAATTGACAAAATTCAGGCTGAATATGTTGCGGAGATCAAACTTCGCCACCTCAACCGTGAATATATCCTAAAGCGTACAGCCGACATTGAGCAGCTTCGCAAAGATATTGAGGATATGGAGGACATTCTTTCCTCAAAATCAAGGGTCAAGAAGATTATCATTGCAGAGCTTAAAGAGGTTGCGGAGAAGTACGACAAGCCGAGAAGAACGGAGATTATTTTTGCGGACGTCGAGGAGGACGACGAGGAAATCGAAGAAATCCCCGATTATCCCGTTACTCTTTTCTTCACGAAAGAGGGATATTTCAAGAAAATCACTCCTCAATCGCTTCGTATGAGCGGAGAGCAGAAGCTCAAAGAGGGCGACGAGATAGTGCAGACTGTCGAGGCTTCAAACAACACCGATTTGCTGTTCTTCACCGATAAATGTCAGGTTTACAAAGCAAAAGCGGCTGATTTTTCGGACACAAAGGCGAGCGTATTGGGCGAATTTGTAGCTTCCGCACTTCAAATGGATAAGGACGAGTCGGCTGTTTATATGGCGGTTACGACAGACTACAAGGGCTATATGCTTTTCTTCTTCGAGAACGGCAAGGTCGCAAAGGTCGATATGAGCGCATATGAAACCAAGACAAACCGTAAGAAGCTTATCAAGGCATATTGCGACAAGTTCCCGATTGTTGCGATAAGGCATATCAAAGAGGACTGCGAAATTGTTATGAAATCGTCGTCGGGCAGAATATTGCTTCTCAACACAGGTGCGGTATCGCCCAAGACCACAAAGGACACGCAGGGCGTGGGCGTTATGACCCAGAGGAAAAACCACAGACTTGAAAGCGTTACCGATTTTAGCGAGGATATGTTCCAAAAGCCTGCAAGGTACAGGACAAGAACGCTTCCGGCGGCAGGCTCAACTCTTTCAGCCGAGGATATGGGCGAGCAGTTAAGCCTTATATAACAGAACAGAATATTATAAAAAAATCCCAAGTATCAAAAGGTACTTGGGATTTTTTGGTGTTTAATTTCAATTAGCCTTTGAGCTTTCTGACGATCTGTGCAAGTCTGTCAGCGTCAAAGATAACGGGTGTCGGATACAACGGATGAGCCTCTTTCATTGCTCTTTCAACGATAGTCGGAATATCCTCTTCCTTAATCTGCTCAAATGCAGTCGGGATAGCCATTCTCTCGTTCATAGCCTTGATTTCAGCGATAAAGCCTTTTGCAAGCTCTTCCTCTGTCTGACCGTTAATGCCGACGATTTCAGCAAGCTTTGCAAGTCTCGGATAAATTGTCGAGCCGTATTCCTCAAGAACAACGGGGAGAATTACCGAGTTTGCAAGACCGTGCGGAATACCGTACATACCGCCGAGGTTATGTGCGATAGCGTGAACGTAGCCGACATAAGCTCTTGTGAAAGCCATACCTGCATAGAAAGAAGCCAAAAGCATCTGACCTCTTGCCTCGATGTTCTGACCGTCATTGTAGCAGGTTTCGAGGTTTTCGAAGATGAGCTTTGTTGCCTTTTCGGCATAATCCTCAGTCTCACGGGTATTTGACTTGCCTATGTATGCCTCAACCGCATGGGTGAGAGCGTCAAGACCTGTTGTCGAAGTAATCTTCTGGGGAAGTCCCGTTGTAAGCTCGGGGTCAAGCACCGCAAACTTAGGACGGAGACACGGGTCATTGATAGCGTATTTTTCGTGTGTCTGTGTGTTCGAAACAACAGCCGCAACGGTTGTTTCCGAGCCTGTACCTGCCGTGGTGGGAACAGCGAAGAAGGGGGGAAGCTTACGCATTACCTTCAAAACGCCTCTCATCTGAGGGATAGTCTTGTTAGGTCTGACAACCCTTGCACAAGCAGCCTTAGCGCAGTCCATCGGAGAGCCGCCGCCGAAAGCAATCATAGCCTCACAGCCGTTTGAAACGAACATTTCTCTTGCTTCCTCAATGTTTTCGATTGAGGGGTTAGGCTGAACGCCGTCATAAACAACGTAGCTGATGCCTGCCTTGTCAAGCTCCTCAAAAAGACCGTCGAGCAAATTAAGGCTCATAAGTCCCTTATCGGTAACAATCATAACCTTGCCGATACCCTTTTCTTTGATAACGGACGGCAATTTACGGATTGAGCCCGGTCCTGTAAGAAGCTGAGGTTCAGACCAATCAAGGAAGTAAAGCATTACCTTCATTACTTTCTGATAAGCACGGTAGTATGCAACTTTTAATGCCCACATAATTATAACACCTTTCAATTTATAATATTATATTTATTGTACAATTTTTAATTAGATAATGCAAGTATTATTATTAAATATTTCTTGAGAAATTTTGCTGTCGTGCTCGATAGCCCTTGAAAGCTCCGAGAGTGAGCCGAATTTCTCCTCGGGACGCAAAAAATCGGTCAGGCGTATCTCAATTTCCTTGCCGTAGATGTCGCCCTGAAAGTTGATTATATACGTTTCGCTGCGATAACGCTCCGTGTGAACGGTGGGTCTTATGCCGATATTCGTAACAGACGGATAAACCTCGCCGTCAATGACCGTTTTCGAAGCATAAACGCCGAATTTCAGCTTTACGAAATTGTCGGGAAAGAACTGATTTGCCGTCGGGAAGCCGAGCGTTCTGCCACGCTTGTCGCCGTCAACAACGATTGAACGGTAGGAAAATTCCCTGCCGAGCATTGCGTTTGCGGCTCTGATGTCGCCGTCCGAAAGAAAATTGCGGATTTTAGAAGAGCTGACCGTTTCGCCGTTGTAGGTCTGAGTGGGTGCTATGTGCAGCTCTACCGAGTATTCCTCGCACAGCTTTTTAAGCTTTTCGACGTTGCCCTCGCCCCTTGCGCCGAACGTGTAGTTTTCTCCGCAAGAGAGAGCCTTTGCGTTGTATTTTTCAATCAAATATTTCCTGAAAAACTCGTCATATGGCAAGTCGGCAATCTCCGAAAAGCTGACGTCTATAATCTTAACTCCGAGGCTTTCGATTATATCCCGTCTCATCTCGTCGGTTATGAGAGAGCAGGGGGATTTGCCCGTGATCACCGACAGCGGATGAACGTCAAAAAGCAGAACATACGGGTCGTATTTATCTTTTTCAGACTGCAATATTACCTGCAAATGACCCTTGTGAAGCCCGTCAAATGTGCCTAACGCTATGGATTTTTCATTCACGGACATACACCCTCCTAACTTTAAGAACTTCGCCGTCCTTTTCAATTTCTCCGAGCCCCAAAAACAGCCTGTCGGGGGAATAAACCCTGTAAATTCCGTCGGGAATATTGTCCTTGAGCCTGTCCCTCGACAGCTCGCCGCCGTTTGAAAAACGCTTTGCCTGACCCTCCGTGACAACAAGTTCACAATAGGTGTCGAAGCACTTTTCAATGGGCGTGATGTATTTATCTGCCGTGCCGTCGTTTACAGCCCTTTCAAGCTCCTCTAACGTAACGCAATTACTTATAGAAAAGCCGTTTGCCGAGGTTCTGCGTAAATCCGTCATTATCGCACCGCAACCGAGGTCTTTCCCTATATCGTCAATAAGACTTCTTATGTATGTGCCTGCCGAGCACTCAACCGATATTGAAAAGCAATCGCCGTCAAACGAGCCAAGCGAAAGGGAATATATTGTAATTTTCCTTGCCTCTCTCTCAATTTCAATGCCCTGACGTGCAAGCTCATAGAGCCTTTTTCCGTCCTTGCTTATTGCCGAGTACATTGGCGGTATCTGTTCGATTTCGCCCGTGTATTTTTCCAAAACGCTTTCAAGCTGCTCCCTTGTAACATTTACCTCGCTTTCGGATAAAACCGTACCCGTCGAGTCGAGAGTATCGGTTGTAACGCCGAGCCGAGCCGTTGCGACATAGCCTTTATCGTGAACGGGAAGTAAATCTATAAACCTTGTGCAATTTGAAAGCGCAATGGGAAGAACGCCCGTAGCCATAGGGTCGAGCGTTCCTGTGTGCCCTGCTTTTTTAACCGAGAGCAAGCGTCTTACTCTGTTCACGGCTGAAAAAGAGGTCATATTATTCGGTTTGTCAAGTAAAATGATACCCGTCATATACCTTTAAGTTCCGTTTCTATTATAGATAACAGCTTTTTCTTGTTTTCTTCGAGAGCTTCTTTCTCGAACGTACAGCCTGCCGCCCTTGAATGACCGCCGCCGCCGAAGTTCATACAAATCTTTGACGAATCAACAGGCTCGTGCGAACGCATAGACACCTTGAAATTGCCGTCCTTTGTCTCACGGAAGGTAGCGGCAACCAAAACGCCCTCAATCTTCCTCGGAAGTCCCGCAATTCCGTCAAAATCGCCGTCCTTTGTGCCTGCCTGCTTCTGCATATCCATTGTAACGGTCATAAACGCACATTTTCCGCCGCAGTGCATTTCAACCGTGTTGAGAGCCGCCGCTTCAAGCTTGAAATAGCCGAGCGACTTTGTTTCAAACATAATTCTGTTAATTTCAAAGAAATCCGCACCGTGCTCAATCAAATCCGCAGCGATAATATGCGTTATTGCCGTAACGCTTGAAAAAAGGAAGCAGCCCGTATCGGTCGCAATGCCCGTGTAAAGGCTGTCGGCAACAGACTTGTCAATTTCAACGTCCATTGCCTTGATTACGTCATATATAATCTCGCACGTCGCAGAGCAGCTTCTCAAGCAGAGATTTTCCGCAAATTCCTTGTTTGAAATATGGTGGTCAATGCAGAGATTTACGCTGTGCTCATATTTCGCACGGTACTGTGCTCCGATAAGCTCCATATCCGCAACGTCAACCGCCACAACATACGGATTTTCCCCAACGTCGTCATCGTTCGAGTGGGCGATATATCCGTACTTTTCGGGGAACGGGTCGGTGCATACAACCTTTACCGTCTTGCCGAGTTTTTTCAAAGCGTGCAGGAGAGCAAAGCCGCTTCCTATCGTGTCGCCGTCGGGATTTCTGTGCGTGAGTATAAGAATATTATCGTTTTCTCTCAGCAGGCGAGCCGCCGATTTTTCGTCGATTTTATTCATCTTTATCCCTCGTAAGATCCTCAATTTTTTTGAAAATTTCCATACCGTGCTCAACGGAGTCGTCTGCCACAAATTTCATTTCGGGCGTTTTACGAAGTCGGAGCCTTGCACCGACCTCGTGTCTTATTCTGCCCGTTGCGCTGACAAGACCCTTTACAGCCTCTTTTGCCGAGTCAATTCCGTCAAGAGCACTGATATATACCTTTGCGAATGAAAGGTCGTGACTTACATCGACCCTTACAACAGTGAGCATTTTATCCTTAACTCTCGGGTCTTTAAGCTCTCTGATTACGGCGATGATTTCACGCTTAATATCCTCGGACACTCTGTCCTGTCTGTAACCTGCCATTTCTACCTCCGAAAAAGGCTTAAGCCTTAACCTCTTCCATTATGAACGCTTCGAGAATGTCGCCCTCCTTGATGTCGTTGAACTTTTCAAGTCCCACGCCGCACTCATAGCCTGAGGCAACCTCTTTTGCGTCCTCCTTGAAGCGTTTAAGAGAAGCGATAGCGTCCTCAAAGATAACAATACCGTCTCTTACAACTCTAATCTGTGAATTTCTTGTGATTTTACCGTCAAGAACATACGAGCCTGCAATCATACCAGCAGAGGAGAGCTTGAATACGTTACGAACTTCTGCTCTGCCGAGAACGACCTCACGGAACTTCGGTGCGAGCATACCCTTGATAGCCGCTTCGAGCTCTTCGATACAGTCGTAAATAACCCTGTACATTCTCATATCAACGCCGTCTCTCTCGGCAATTTCAGCCGCAACGGGGTCGGGACGAACGTTGAAGCCTACGATAATTGCGTTAGATGCGTTTGCGAGCATAACGTCTGACTCGTTAATTGCACCGACGCTTCCGTGGATAACCTTGACCTTGACCTCGTCATTTGAGAGCTTTTCAACGTTCTGCTTAACAGCCTCAACCGAGCCCTGAACGTCAGCCTTAACGATAATGTTGAGCTCTTTCATATCGCCCTGAGAAATTGAGGAGAAAAGGTTGTCGAGAGTAACTTTCTGATACTGCTTGAATTCCTCTTCCTTAGCTTCTCTCTTTCTCTGCTCAACAAGCTCACGTGCAAGTCTTTCATCAGAAACAGCGTCGAATGTGTCGCCTGCCTGCGGAACTTCCGCAAGTCCCATAATCTCAACGGGAACGGACGGACCTGCCGAATCGAGCACCTTGCCGTTTTCGTTTGTCATAACTCTTACTCTGCCGACCGATGAGCCTGCAACTATTGTGTCGCCCGTTTTAAGCGTACCGTTCTGAACAAGCACGGTAGCAACAGGACCTCTGCCCTTATCAAGCTTAGCCTCGATAACGATACCCTTTGCGGCACGGTTCGGGTTAGCCTTTAATTCGAGCATTTCAGCAACAAGGTTGATTGATTCAAGCACCTTGTCAATGCCCTGATGAGTTTTAGCTGAAACGGGGATACAGATAACGTCGCCGCCCCATTCCTCGGGAACAAGGTCATGCTCTGTGAGCTGCTGCATAATTCTGTCGGGAGAAGCGCCGGGCTTATCCATCTTATTGATTGCAACGATAATTGAAACGTTAGCTGCCTTTGCGTGGTTTATAGCCTCGATTGTCTGGGGCATAATACCGTCGTCAGCGGCAACAACAAGGATTGCAATATCCGTAGCCATTGCACCTCTTGCACGCATTGAAGTAAACGCAGCGTGACCGGGGGTGTCAAGGAATGTGATTTTACCCTCGGGAGTCTGAACTCTGTATGCGCCGATATGCTGTGTGATACCGCCTGCCTCTGTGCTTGTAACCGAGGTGTTGCGGATAGCGTCGAGCAATGAGGTCTTACCGTGGTCAACGTGTCCCATAACAACAACGACGGGGTCACGGGGCTGAAGATCCTCTTCCGCATCAACCGTATCGTCGATAATTCTCTCCTCGATTGTAACAACGACCTCTTTTTCAACCTTTGCGCCGAGCTCTGTTGCAACGATTTCAGCCGTATCGTAATCGATAACCTCGTTAACGGTTGCCATCATACCGAGTGCGAAGAGCTTTTTGATAACCTCTGCCGCCGTCATTTTAAGCAAAGCGGCAAGCTCGCCGACTGTAATTTCCTCGGGAACTGTAATTTTAATCTGCTTTTTAGCTCTTTCAGCCGCAATTCTCTTGAGCCTTTCAGCCTCGCTCTCGTGCTTGTGGCTTCTCATACCCTGCTTGCGATACTGCTTCGACTTCTGATTGAGCTTCTGCTTTCTTACAACATTGTCCGAGTTTCTGTCGTTAGCAGGAGCAATGTTCTCGTATCTCTCATTGTACTTGTCAAGGTCAACCGAGCCTGCTCTTGTGTCAATGTGACGAACCTCGCCCTTTGTTCTTGACTGCATAGGCTTGTTGGGGTCTTTAACCTTTTTCTTGGGAAGCTCCTGATTTGAAGCCTTATTATCTGACTTTTCATTTGCTTTGGCAGCAGGCTTTTTGTCCGTCGGCTTCTTATCCGAAGCCTTTTTAGCAGTTTCCTTCTTCGGTGCAGGCTCTTTGTTTTCCTTCTGCATTGCAAAATAATCGTCAAAGCTTTCAACCGAATGCTGCTTTGTCAAAACGTCGAAGATAACGTCCATTTCCTTATCTTCAAGCGTTGCCTGCGACTTCTTTTCGCCGTCAAAATATTTTCCTAAAAGCTCGATAAGAGCCTTGCTCTGCATATTGAAGTCCTTTGCGACTTCGTTCAATTTATTCTTTTTAATCGCCATGTATTATTCCTCCCTTATGAGTTGTGTTAATCTTTCGGCAAAGCCTCTGTCATTGAGCGTCAAAACCGCCGTCGTCTTGTAGCCGAGCGACGCACCGAGCTCATTCATTGTGCAATCGACAACCGTACACTCCGCTTTGCCGTTTTCGCAAAGCCTGCTCATTTCATTTTTGAGCCTTTCGGAAGCGTCTTGACTTAAAACACAAAGCCACGCTTTCTTTTCCTTAATCGAAGTAACGCTTGCGTCGTGTCCGAGGCTTATCTTGTCTGCCCGTCTTGCCATTCCGAGCAAATTCAATGCTTTGTTATTCATTTTTAAGCTCGCTTTCCATAGCCTCATAGACCTCTGCGGGAATTGCACATTCAAACGCACGTTCGAGTCTCTTTGCCTTTTTAGCCTTTTCAAGACAGGAGACCTCGGGGCAAATATATGCGCCTCTGCCGTTTTTCTTTCCCGTAAGGTCAAGGCTTATATCGCCGTCAGCGCTTTTAACGACACGAACAAGCTCCTTTTTGGGCTTCTGCTCCATACAGCCTAAGCATTTTCGCATCGGGATTTTTTTAACTGCCATAATATCATCTCCTGCCGATATAATAAGTAAACTGCTTTAAGATTAACCCTCGTAGAAACCGCTTTCGGGCTTAATGTCGATTTTCCAACCCGTAAGATGAGCCGCAAGACGAGCGTTCTGACCCTTGTTGCCGATAGCAAGCGAAAGCTGATGATCGGGAACGGTAACGTGGCAAACCTTGTTTTCCGCATCCTCGATTTCAACCTTGAGAACATTTGCCGGAGCAAGAGCCGCCGCAATGAACTCCTCGGGATTTTCGCTGTAATTTATAATGTCAATCTTCTCGCCGCCGAGAATGTCAACGATTTGATTTACTCTTGAGCCCTTAGGACCTATGCAAGCGCCGATAGCGTCAACATTTTCATCCTTTGAATGAACGGCAATCTTTGTTCTTGCGCCTGCCTCACGTGCAACCGAGTCAATGATAACCGTACCCTCGTAGATTTCGGGAACTTCAAGCTCGAAAAGACGTCTTACAAGACCGGGATGTCTTCTTGAAATCATAGCCTTAGGACCTTTATCCGTGTTCTTAACGTCAACGATAAATACCTTTATAAGCTGATCCTCATGAAGCACCTCGTCGGGAACCTGCTCCGATTTCGGAAGAATAGCCTCAGCCTTGCCGATTTCAAGCGTAGCGTTGCCCGTAACAGGATCGACACGCTGAACCTTAGCTGTAACAAGCTCCTGATTTTTCGACTGGAACTCTTCGAGAATCATACCCTTTTCAGCGTCTCTGATACCCTGACGGATAACGTGCTTTGCAGTCTGAGCCGCAATTCTGCCGAAATCCTTTTTGCTGAGCTTAACCTTAACAACGTCGCCGACCTTGTATTTTTTCTTGATTTCCTGTGCGTCCTCAAGTGAAATTTCCATATCGGGGTCAACAACCTCGTCAACTACCGTGCGGCAGTAATATACGTTCATTTCGCTTTTCTCGGGGTCAATTTCACAAGTGATAACATCCTTGCCGTTGTACTCCTTTTTGACTGCTACGACAATAGCATTCTGAATTTTCTCATAGAGATATTCAGCAGGAATACCCTTTTCCTTTTCCATAATCGCAACTGCTTCAAAAAATTCCTTATTCATCTTTTTCAAAACCTCCAAAATCATCGAGCTTTACCCACGATGCTTCTTTTTTATTAAATTCAACCGTCTCTCCGTTTTCGAGAGTCATTGAAATATTGCCGTTGTCATAAGAGGCGAGAGTGCCCTTGTACTCACGCTTGCCGTTTAATGCGTGAATGAATTTAACCATAATTTTTTCGCTGAGATACTTTTCAAAATGAAAATCCCTTGTCAATTCTCTTTCGATACCGGGCGACTGAACCTGCAAAGAATAGCTCTGCTCAATCGGGTCAAGCCTGTCAAGCGGCTCGTCGATAGCGTGGCTCATATTAACGCAGTCGTCAATGTCAACGGGTCTGTCCTCTCTGTCAACGATAATGCGAAGATACCAGTTGACGCCCTCCTTCTGAAAGCGAACGTCCCAAAGCACCAAACCGAGCTCGTCGGCAAGCGGCTTTGCAATGTCCCACACAACAGAAACGGTGTTCTTTTTCTTTTCTGCCATAATTCCTCCTATAAAATTAAGAGAGCGGGTTTGAAACCCACTCTCAGCTTAATCATATTCGTACCTTGACATAATAACACATATCATATTATTTTGCAAGTGTTTTTTGCATATTTTAATAGTATATATATTATAAGTCGTCTGCATCCTGTATCGGTCTGTCAACCTCCGTCGGATTTCCCGTATAGCTTCCGAGCACGTCGGAGGGTATTCCGTCGTCCGAGCCGTCCCAAATTTCAGCGAATTCCGCAGTCAGCTTATCGACCTTTTGGGCGACCTCTTTGCGTGATTTTTTGTTCTTTTTACTCATAATTAAATCCCCTTAAATAGCGTCTGCTTTATTAGTATTGGCAAAAAAATTGATAAAATTTATACTGTTTTTTGATAAATTATTCCACAATTCTGTTGACATTGAATTGCCAAACTGTTATAATTCAATTTGTATAAAAGAGATTATGCCTATCGAGGCGTTAATGTAGAAGGGAAATAGCGTGATATGAAAAAAGTAATGTCAGTTTTGGTTGTTTTGTCATTGTTGTTCACGGTTTGCGTTCCGGCATTTGCAGGTGCTAATGTTGATGCGTTGACCGACGCTCAGCAGAAGGAGATTGCAGGTCTTGTTTTGGCTGCTGTTGAAAAGGGCAACGATCCTGAAACAATCGGCGGTAGAAATTTGATTAAGAGCAGCGTAATTGCAGGCATTACCGATTATTCGGCATATAAAACAGCTTATGAGAGCAACGCCGAGTCAATCAAGGCAATCGTTTCGGCGGCTGTTACGGCAGTTAAGGACGACACAGGCTTTTCACAGAGCGCAGCCGCTTCCCTTACAACACTCCTTACAGGTGGAATAATCGACGTTATTAACCCGACAGAAACAACAGGCGGCACTACAACGCCCTCAACTCCCGATCCTGAGCTCAGCGAGGATCTCCAAAAATATGTTGACGTTCTTTCAAAGCTTAACGCTAAGCAGATTGAAAGCGTGCTCGTTTCCCTTATAGGTAATAAGGTTATCACCGTTGACGACGGCAAGGCTATCGTCAATGCGCTTTATAAAAATAAGACAATCAATGCTGAAGAAAAAGAAACAATTTTGAAGGCTATTACTTCGGACGAGGCTTCGACAGGCGTGCTTGACGAAATTTTCAAGGGCTACACACCGTCTGACCTCGCACAGCTGTTCAGAGGCTTCGGCGACGCTATCAGCACAATTACCTCTGCTCTCGCAGGTCTCCTCAAGGGCAACAGCGGCGGCGGTAACGGCGGCAACGGCAGCGGAAGCGGCAGCACATCTAACCCGACCGACATCCCTGCAACAGGCGACTATGCAATCCCTGCAGTCGCAGCGGTAGCACTCGCAGCAGGCGTTGCTCTTGTCCTTACAAGAAAAAAGCATGACGACGAATAATTAAAACCGTTTTGTGAAATACATAGTAAAACTGTTTTATAAAATTACATAGCAAATTATGACGCACTCATTGAGTGCGTCTTTTGTTTTTATAAATGGGAAAATGAAAGCTGTATAATAAAAAGCATAACCGCATTTCAGCCTCCCTTTACAAGGGAGCCTTTGACGCACAACCGCTTTTCAGCCTCCCTTGTGTAAAGGGAGGTGCCGAACGAACGTGAGGCGGAGGGATTGTAAGGTCAATTTTATATGTTTTTGTAAAAATCCCAAGCCGTACAAATCTGCCTTTGCAATTGTGCCCAAAATTTTTCTGTGAACAAACTTTTAATTATTATATTTTTATGGAAATTTTTAGCTTGTTGTGATACAATAATTAAGTATATATTTTTATGGCAAGAGAGGTTTGCAATATGGCATTTATTGAGGTCCGTAATGTAACAAAAACATATAAAACAGGCGAGGTTGAGATTAAAGCGGTTGATGAAATCGGCTTTGGTATCGACAAGGGCGAATTTGTCGTAATCGTCGGCCCGTCGGGCGCAGGCAAAACCACAATTCTTAACATTTTGGGTGGTATGGACACGGCAACTTCGGGTACTATTTTCGTCGATAACGCCGATATTACAAAATACAACGAGTCGCAGCTCACCGCTTACAGACGTGATGATGTCGGCTTCGTTTTCCAGTTCTACAATCTTGTGGGCAACCTCACGGCACTTGAAAATGTCGAGCTTGCGTTGCAAATTTCAAAAAATCCGCTTGACGCTTCCGACGTGCTCAAAGAGGTCGGTCTTTCCAACAGGCTTGACAACTTCCCCTCACAGCTTTCGGGCGGTGAGCAGCAGAGAGTGTCGATTGCCCGTGCGCTTGCTAAAAATCCGAAGCTTCTTTTGTGCGACGAGCCGACGGGTGCGCTTGACTACATAACGGGTAAATCGATTTTGAAGCTTTTGCAGGACACTTGCCGTGAAAAAGGCGTTACGGTTGTCGTAATCACTCATAACTCGGCACTTGCGCCTATGGCGGATAAGGTAATCAAGGTTAAAAACGGCAGGGTTGACAAGCTTTTGCTCAATGAAAAGCCGACCCCCGTTGAATACATTGAATGGTAAAGGAAGAAAGAAATGACAAAATCGTTAAAAAAAGACTTCGGTCGTGAAGTCAAAAGCAGTTTTGCGAGATTTCTTTCTATCTTTTTGATAGTGGCTCTCGGAACGGCTTTCTTTTCGGGAATTAAATCGGCAACGCCGGCTATGAAATCTTCAGCCGACAAGACCTACGACTCTGAAAATATGATGGATATTTGCGTTCAGGGCACGTTGGGCGTAACGGCAAAGGACATTGTCGAGATACTTAAAATTGCAGGTGTTGCGGATGCAGAGGGTGCGTACAGCGGCGATTTTCTTTGCTCGGGACACGACAGCGAGCTTGTAACCACCGTGCTTTCGCTGACCGACAGGATAAATCTTGTCAAGGTAACTGAGGGCAGATACCCCGAAAAATACAATGAGTGTATCGCAGATAAGCTCTTTCTTGAAAAGTCGGGCTATCAGATAGGCGACACAATAAAGCTCACAATGGGTACGGACGACGAGCTTTCGGACACGCTTGCGACCGATGAATTTACAATCGTCGGCGTGGGTAATACCTCTTATTATTTGAGCGATGACAGGGGCACGGCTTCTATCGGTAACGGTACTGTTGACGCTTTCCTTATCATTCCGAAAGAGGCGTTTACACTCACTGCTTTCACAAAAATATTCGTAACGGTCAACGGCGCTTCGGCACTTAACTGCTTCTCGGGTAAGTACGAAAAGCTTGTTGACAGCGTTGCTTCAAACATCAATACAATAGCGGAAACACGCTGTAACGTAAGATACGACGAGTTCAAAAATGAGTCGGGCGAGTTGATAGACAAGGCTGAAACACGCTTTGAGGAAAAGAAGCAAAAGGCTATGAAACAGCTTGAGAGCGCATATCAGCAGCTTTCCGATGCAACGGCGGAGCTTAATTCCGCACAGGCTGAAATCGACTCACGCAAGCAGGAAATCGAGGATGCGCAGGAGCTTCTTGACTTGCAGGAGGGTAGCCTTGACGAGAACAGGCAAAAGGTCGAGGAGGCTAAAAAGACCTTAGCCACGCTTCGTGCTCAATACAAAACCACCTCGGCACAGTTGGATCAGGTTTCGGGCGCAATCTCCAATATGGAGGAGGAGCTTCGTAAAAACGCAGGCAATATGACCACCGAGGAATATGCCGACGCAGCATTTCAGGTGTACAGCTATAAGGCTATGGCACAGCTTTATCAGGGTCAGCTTGCAGCGTTGAAATCGGGCATAGAGCAGGCTGAGGCTCAGATAGCGACCGCAGAGCAGATATTAAACGGCAGTCCCGAGGCAATCGCAGAGGCAAGGGAGAAGCTTGCACAGGGCGACGAGGCTGTCAGGGAAGCTCAAAATATCGTTTCCGACAAAAAGGAGCAGCTTGACGCAGCTACCGAGGAGTACAATCTTTCAAAGGAAGAGCTTGTTGCGGAGTTCGATTCGGCACAGGCAAAGCTTGATAAATATAAAGAGAAAATCGCAACCACGGAAGTCCCCGTTTGGTATGTAACGGACAGGGAAGCGGTAGCGTCTTTTGCTTCGTTTGAGAGCGACGCAAAGGGCATAAACGCAATCGGTACGGTGTTCCCGATAATCTTCTTCCTTGTTGCCGCATTGGTAAGCCTTACGACAATGACAAGAATGGTTGAGGAGAGAAGAACGCAGATAGGTATGTTCAAGGCACTCGGCTATTCAAAGGAAGCTATCGTCTCAAAATATGTGCTTTACGCTTTCATAGCAACGCTTGCAGGCGGACTTTTGGGCGTTGTTTTGGGCGAGGCTCTGATTCCCGAGCTTGTTGTCAGAACGTATAAGATTATGTACGTAAACCTTACAAAGATAGCAAGCTTTATAAACATTCCGTATGCGGTAACGGCAGTTGTAATTGCGGTGCTTTGCACAACGGGTGCGGCATTGATTGCTTGCCGTCGCTCCTTGAGAGAAAATCCTGCTTCACTTATGCGACCGGAAGCTCCCAAGACGGGCAAAAAGATATTCCTTGAAAAATTCAAGGGCTTCTGGGCAAGGCTCAGCTTTTCGCAAAAGGCGGCTCTCAGAAACCTTTTGAGATACAAAAAGCGACTTTATATGACGCTCTTCGGCGTTGCAGGCTGTATGGCATTACTGCTTGTCGGCTTCGGTATTCGAGACTCCGTTTCTTCAATGACAAGAAATCAGTTCAACAAGATTTGGAACTATCAGGGCACAATTACTGTTGACGAGAGCCTTACGAGAACAGAACGCCGCCACCTGCTTTCCGAGGTTCAGAAAGTAGACGGCGTTGACGATTATCTTCAGACCTTCAGAACCCTTACCTACGCAAACGCAAACGGAAAACAGCAGAACGCATATATCCTTGTTCCGCAGAATGTCGATTTCCTTTCGGAGTACATAACTCTTAAAACGAGAATCGGACACAAGCAGGTAAATATTACCGACGACGGCGTTATCATAACCGAAAAGCTTGCGAAAATGCTCGGCGTAAAAGAGGGCGACACCATTTCCTTTAAGACTGAAAAGGACGGAAACTCGACAGCCGAAACAAAGGTACTTGCGGTTGTTGAAAACTACATATACCATTATATATATATGACCCCGACGGCATATAAAAATCTGTTCGGAGACTCGGCGGCACTCAACACGCTTCTTCTTCGCAGCAGTGCACAGGACAACAGCGAGCTTTCAAAGCAGCTTTTGAAAATTGACGGCATAACCTCGGTTACAATGAATATCGACACTCAAAAGCAGGTTGACGAGGCTATGAAAAACCTCAATATAATCGTCGCACTGATGATTATATCGGCAGGACTTTTGGCGGTTGTCGTGCTTTATAACCTTAACAATATCAATATCACAGAGCGCAGACGTGAGCTTGCGACCTTAAAGGTTTTGGGCTTCTATGACGGCGAGCTTGAAAGATATGTTTTCAGGGAGAATATCATTCTTACGGTTATCGGTATGATACTCGGCATAATAATCGGCGTGGTGCTTCACTTCTTTATAATGCGAAGCGTTGAGACCGATACGATGATGTTCGGCAGGCAGATTAAGTGGTACAGCTACATTTTCAGCATTGTGCTGACTGTCGCTTTCACGATTTTGGTCAATGCCTTGATGTCGATAAAGCTGAGAAAAATCGATATGATAGAATCACTCAAGAGTACAGAATAACAAAGGAGAAATACAATGTTAAAGCAGTTTACGGCAGTTAAAGAGGGCGAAACGGTTGCCACAATGAAAACAAATATGGGCGACATTAAAATTAAATTTTTCAAAGAGGACGCACCCAAAGCGGTTGAAAACTTCCTCACTCACGCAAAGAACGGATATTATGACGGCTTGATTTTCCACCGTGTAATCAAGGATTTTATGATTCAGGGCGGAGATCCCAACGGCACGGGCACAGGCGGAGAGAGCATTTGGGGACATCCCTTTGAGGACGAATTCACCCCCGAGCTTCACAATTTCAGAGGTGCTCTTTGTATGGCTAACGCAGGTCCTTCGACAAATGGCAGTCAGTTCTTTATCGTTCAGGCGAAAGAGGTTTCCGACGATATGCTCGATCAGCTTCGTTGCGCAGACGAGAGATATTTCCCCACAGAGTGTATTGAAATGTACGAAAAAGAGGGCGGCACACCGTGGCTCGACTATCATCACACCGTTTTCGGTCAGGTAATCGAGGGTATGGACGTTGTCGATAAAATCGCAGACGTCAAGGTTGACTACTTTGCAAACAAGCCGTCAAAGGACGTAGTTATTGAAAAAATCGAGCTTGAAACGGTATAAGAGGCACTTATGTTATTTGAAAAAATCGGCGTAATCGATGAAAATTTCGATTACCAAAGCGATATGTATGTTTTAACGCAGGGCGACAGGATAACCTATGTCGGAAAAACAAGACCCGACGGCGACTTTTCTGATATTTACGACGGAAAAAACAAGGTTTTGCTGCCCGGCTTTGTCAACGCTCACACCCATTCGACCATGACGCTTTTGAGGGGATATGCGGAGAATTTGCCGCTTGAGCGTTGGCTCAATGAAAAGGTTTTTCCGTTTGAGGACAGGCTGAATATTGACAGAGCCTATTACGGCACGCTGCTTTCGGCGGCAGAAATGCTCGCCTGCGGAACAACCTCGTTTTCCGATATGTACTTTTTCCAGGACGGAGTTATCAAGGCTGTCCGTGAAAGCGGAATGAAAATCAATTTCGGACGTTCGATTTCCTCCTTTTCCGACGAAAAAAGCTTCCTCGACAGCTACCGTGTTAAAGAGGCTCTCGACGGCGTAAGGCAGTACCATAACACCGAGAACGGCAGGATAAAAATCGATATGTCGCTTCATTCGGAATATACAAATATGCTTTCTATGATTGAGCAGTTCGGCGAGTTTGCAAGGGAAAACGACTTCGGACAGGTCAATCATATTCACGTTTCGGAGACAAGGGCGGAGCACGAGAATTGCATAAAGAAATACGGCAAAACTCCCACAAGGCTTTTCTATGATGCAGGCGTGCTTGAAAGACCGACGGTTTTCGCTCATTGCGTATATATTAGCGACGAGGACAGGGAGATTATCAAGGAAAACGGCGTCAGCGTTGCACATTGTCCTGCAAGCAATTTGAAGCTCGGCAGCGGCGTTTGCGATACAAATACCTTACTTGAAAGCGGCATAAACGTTGCAATCGGCACGGACTCCGCATCAAGTAACAACGGACTTGATATGCTCCGTGAAATGTACCTTGCGGCTATTCTTCCAAAGGGAATTACGGGCAGACCCGACGTTGTTTCGCCGAAAGCAGTGCTTAAAATGGCAACCTATAACGGTGCACAGGCACAGCAGAGGCTTGACACAGGACTTATCAAGGAGGGTTTCAAGGCTGATATTACGGTAATTGATACCGATAAGCCGAATATGTACCCCTCGTTTGACGTTGTGAGCAACATTGTCTATTCAGCCGAAAAATCGGACGTCGTTTTGACTATGGTTGACGGCAAGGTTTTATATAAAAACGGCGAATATACGACCGTTGATATTGAGAAGCTCGGCTACAAGGTAAATAAAATCGTGGCAGAGGTAGTCTCGGAGGTTCAAAATGGATAAAATCGAAAAAATGCTTGATTTTCTTAAATCAAAAATCGATATTTCCCCCGAAACAGGCATAATTTTAGGCTCGGGACTCGGCTCGCTCGGCGAGAAAATCGAAAATCCCACCTATATTGACTATAAGGACATCGACGGTTTCCCCGTATCCACAGCACCCGGTCATAAGGGCAGGTTTATCGTGGGTACACTTTCGGGCAGACCCGTTATTTGTATGCAGGGCAGATTTCATTTCTACGAGGGCTACGATATGAAGGATATTGTGCTCCCCGTAAGGCTTATGCACCTGCTCGGCGTTAAAAATTTGATTGTAACCAATGCCGCAGGCGGTATAAATAAGGAATTTAACGTCGGCGACCTTATGCTTATCAACGACCACATCAATTTTATGGGTACTAATGTGCTCATAGGCAAGAATGATGAACGTTTCGGCGTCAGATTTCCCGATATGAGCTACGCCTACAACCCCGATTTGCGTACACTTGCGAAAAAATGCGCAGAGGCTGTCGGCGTTGAGGTCAAGGACGGCGTTTATATCGGCTGCACAGGTCCGTCATACGAAACTCCGGCTGAAATCAGAGCCTTTCGTGTTTTGGGTGCGGACGCTGTCGGAATGTCAACCGTTCCCGAGGTTATAGCGGCTAATCATTGTAAAATGCGTGTGCTTGCGTTTTCTCTTATTTCAAATATGGCTTCGGGTATTCTCGACCAACCGCTGACAGAAGAGGAAGTCCTCGAGGCAGGCAGGAAAAAGGCAGAGGAAATGCAAAAGCTAATTATGAAAATAATCGGAGAGCTGCCGAATGTTTGATTTACACGGCGAAACCGTCGCCTACGATACCGAAAACAATAAGCTTGTAATAATCGACCAAACAAAGCTGCCCAATGAGACGGTTATACTTTCGCTCGGCAAAAAAGAGGAGATTTACACCGCAATTAAGGAGTTGAAGCTGAGGGGAGCACCCTGTATCGGCGTTTCTGCGGCGATTGCATTGTCAGTTCTTGCAAACGAGAGCAAGCAAACCGACAAGAACAGCTTTATTTCGGAATTTTTGGAGAATTGCGAGTACCTTTTGTCCTCAAGACCCACCGCAGTCAACCTTTTTTGGGCTGCCGAGGAGATGAAAAAAGTGCTTTTCTCCTGTAAAGGCGAAAACCTTGACAACATCAAAAAAGCCTTACAGGTCAAGGCTTTGCAGATACACAGTGACGACATTGAGTGTTGTAAACGAATCGGAGAGTACGGAGCGAGGCTCTTGGAAAATAAAAGTGCCGTTTTAACTCATTGTAACGCAGGCAGACTCGCTTGCGTGAAGTACGGTACGGCTTTAGCGCCGATATATATCGCAAAAGAAAACGGTCATAGCCTAAAAGTCTATGCAGACGAAACACGTCCGCTTTTGCAGGGGGCAAGGCTTACATGCTATGAGCTCAATGAAGCAGGGATAGACACAACGCTTATCTGCGACAATATGGCTTCCTACGTTATGAAAAACAGGCTTGTTGACGCCGTGCTTGTCGGTGCTGACAGGATTGCCGCAAACGGCGATACCGCAAACAAAATCGGCACTTCGGGCGTTGCGATTTTGGCAAAGCACTACGGGGTACCGTTCTATGTTTGTGCGCCCGTATCAACCTTTGACAAAAATACCCTTACGGGTAAGGACATAAAAATTGAAATGCGTTCGCCCGACGAAGTAACCGAAATGCACTATCAAAGGCGTATGGCACCCGACGGCGTTTCTGCGCTCAACCCTGCGTTCGACGTAACCGACGCCGATTTAATAACAGCATTTATTACAGACAAAGGCGTGTTCTCTGCCTGTGAAATAAATAAAATTTAATAACCCGAGGGGGAAGCCAATGGCAAAGTTAAAAGAATTTTTAGACTCGAAAATCGTCAAAAAGGACGTGGGCGAGGAGACCTATCTCACATGGAGAGAAACGATTTCTTACGCTCTCGGCAGAGGCGCACAGGGTATGTTTACCTCAATGACAGGCTCGAAATACCTCAACTACTTCTTGACAAACGTATTGTTTTCAAGGTTTTCAAACCCGATGGGAATTGCCTCGAAAATCAGACTTTACTGCGGAATATTCGACGCTATCAATGACCCGATGATGGGCATTATTGTCGATAAGACACGTACTAAGGAAGGTCAGATGAGACCGTATATCCGCCGTGCTCCGTGGTTTATCGCCGCAGTAATGATTTTGTTCTTCGTGGGTATTCCCTCACAGATGCCCGATTGGATGTGCATTGCGTGGACAACCCTGCTTTTTGTAGGACTTGACGTTACATATACGGCGTTCGATATTCCTATGGGTGCATTGGCGTTTGCTATCACTCCGAACGGAATTGAACGAACAAAGCTTTACGGCGTGTCGTCTATCGTGCGTTCGGTTTCGGGTGTTTTGCCCGGTCTTTTCGTTGCGTGCGCAGGCTGGCTGCCTTACTTCAACACTCACACAGCAAAGGCTTACCTTACGGGCGGCTGTGTTTCGGCAATCGGCATACTTGTATTCACACGCTTTACGTTTAAGAACACGACGGAGAGGACTGTTCATCACGAGGAGTCGCCGTCTGTTGCGGAGTGCTTTTCGCTTCTTTTCTCAAACAGACCGCTTCTTATGCTCTTCCTTGCAAACATTTTCTTCCTTATCGTAAAGGTAACAAATCAGGTTTCCTTCTACTTCGTAGCGGACCTTATGTTTACAACAAAATACAATGTTTTCATCGACATTATCACATTCCCGGGCTTCCTTATCGCAGGTGTCGGTGTTCCGAAGCTTGTTGAAAAGCTCGGCACAAAATCAGACCCGAGAAAGTTCTTCAGAGCTTGCTGTATCATAGCAATCGTGTTCCACGTTTTGTTCTATGTTACCTGCCGCAACGGCTATCTCGGCAAGGATGCAGGCGAAATAGTTTCGCTCCCGATAGGTATTCTCACGGTTATCTTCACGGGTCTTACCGCTGTTCCGCTTGAGTGTAAAAACCTTATGCAGAAGGAGATGGAGGCTGAGACCGTTGACTACGTTGAGTGGAAAACGGGCACAAGAGTTGAGGGCGTTATGCTTTCTCTTATGTCCTTTACGGGCAAGATTGAAAACTCTGTTTCATCTGCTATCGGACTCGCAATCCTTTCATACACGGGCTATATTTCTCACACAGAGGGCTCGATGATACAGAATGCGGCAACGAACAAGGCGTTGTTCTTTATGACCACGCTTTTGCCTGCAATCGGCTATGCTCTTATGCTTATCCCGATGGCATTCTATAATATTTCGGGCAAGAGCCATCATATGATGATTGAGGAGCTCAAGGCAAGACACGAAAAGGAAGCTCTTAAAAAAGCAAATGCAAAGCAGTAATAAAACAACGCTTACTTTCATTGCCGACACGCACCACTATTCCGAAACGCTCGGAACAAGCGGCGAGGCATATGAAAGGCGAAGCGGAACAGATCAGAAATGCTTGAGGGAAACGGGAGCGATTATCGACGCCGCACTCGAAGAGATTAAAGGGATAAATCCCGACGCTCTTATGATAATCGGCGATATATCCGACGACGGCGAAAAAGCAAGCCACCTTGAGATGATTGAAAAGCTTAATAAATTTTCCCAAAAAATACCCGTCTGCGTTACCCTTGCAACCCACGATTGGTGCTGTGACGGCAACGCAAGGCGGTATGTCGGCGACAGGGTCTACCACGACGTCGAGACTGTTACAAGCGAGGAATTGCACGAAATGTATTTCAACTTCGGACCGAACAGGGCGAAGGAGGAATATATAACCCACCTCGGAACCTCGTCGTATATTGTCGAGTTCCCGAACGACGTCGTGCTGTTTTCGCTTATTGACGATCAGGACGGCGAGGGCAATTCCGGCTTTATGCCCGAGCACCTCGAATGGATAACGGACAGGATTAAAAAAGAGGCTGACAGCGGCAAATTGGTTATCGGTATGGAGCACCATCTGCTCTATCCGCATATTTCGCCGCTTATAACGGATAACGGCACCTGCTGCAAAAAGCACGAGATGTATATCGAAAAATTTGCCGAAGCGGGTATGCGCTTTCTGTTCGTCGGTCACAGCCATATTCAGCGTATAGATAAATATGTGTCTCCTACGGGCAAGGAGCTTTATGAGATAAACGTCGGCTCACTTGTAGGCTATCCTGCACCCATTGTAACCCTGACGGCTGATGAGGACACGGTTAAAATCGAAACCCGAAAGCTCTCGGGCTTTACCTATAACGGCGAAAAATACACCTCACGCTACTTTGAAATTCACGCACAAAATCTTGTCGGCAGAATGTTATCCTCAGCAAAAAGCTCCGATAAGGAGTTTTACATAAAGGATATGAGGGAGTACGGTATGGGCAGGAAAACGGCTCTCAAGCTGCGCCCCGTGCTAAAGGCTCTTGCGTGTACAGCCGATAAAATGTCCGTCAAGACTCTCGGCAAAATCATAAATGCCGTAACGCTCGGCACGACCTTTTCAAATTCCGACCTTGACGAATTGGCTGATAAGAGGATAATCGACATAGTAAACGAACAGCTTTTATCGGTGCTCGACGGCGCTTGCGTTAAGCACCCCGAGGGCTCGGCGTATTACAATGCGGTAACGGGCTTCGTCGGACTTCCCGACAGGGCGGTAAAGAGGCTTAAAATCAAGGACGAAAAAGTAAACAGGCTTACCTCCTCGCTCAACACGGCGATAAGGGAAATTCTGACGGGCGGCGATTTGGACAATGAAACGCTCACGGTAAAAAGATAATCGACACAATAACGGTAATTGACAATAATCAATGTGCAGGCTTGAAAAAGCACGGCGGCTTTGATATAATTGCAACTAAGGTAATTAAAAAGATAGGTAAGGGTAATTTAAGGCGTAACAGCCGAAAATTTGCAGAGAAAAAGGAGAATTACAATGTCAAAGCTTGACTCAATTAAACTTGCAGATTACACCCGAACCGAGGATTGGATAAACTCGATAAGCCATATGGTCGGAGGCGGACTTTCCGTTCTCGCAACCCTCCTGTGCATTTACAAGGCGTTTAAGGCTTGGTCGTGGCAGTATCTTATAGCGGCTTTAATCTACGGACTTACAATGATTGCCATGTACACCTGCTCGGCGGTTTATCACGCACTTCGTCCCAACAACGGAAAAAAGGCAATGAGAATGGTTGACCATTCAATGATATACCTTATGATAGCCGGAACGATAACCCCGTTTGCGTGGCTCGTCATAATGCCCGTGAACTTTAAGGCAGGCGTAGCGGTCTTGGCTGTTGCGTGGGTAACGGTCATTATTGCAATGTTTATGACCTTCTTTTTGTTCAACACAACGAAAACAATTCAGATGATACTGTATCTTGCGCTCGGCTGGATGATTATCGTCTGCGTGAGGATACTCTGGAACTGCATTGACCACAGAGCAGTTTATTTGCTCGTTGCGGGCGGTATAGCTTATACGCTCGGTGCTATACTCTACGGTATCGGTGCGAAGAAAAAGTATTTCCACAGCGTGTTCCACTTCTTTGTGCTTGCAGGCTCGATACTTCATTTCTTCTCGTTGTTTTTATATGTGTTTGTAGCATAACGAATATTCAAAACAGTTTACAGGGCACATTCCCAAAAGGATGTGCCTTGTTTTTTATTGTTATTGCAATAAGTGCCTGTTTGTAGTATAATTTCAGCGTTGGAGTGTGGAAAATGAAAGAGAACAACAGGCAAGTATTATCAAAATTAAAAGAGAAAATTACAAGCGTTGATTTTGAACGTCTTTTATATAACGGTAAGGCAAGAATAGCTTGCTCCGTCGTGCTTTTCGTGCTGACCTTTGCGGCGGTGCTTTTTGCAACCTCGTTTTTGCCGCATATGACCGCTTCTCCCGTGTCGGAAAATCTGCCCGAGGAATATGAAACGGTAACGCAGACGACAACGGAGCCCGAAACGCAGGAGGAAACTTCTTCGGAGACTGCGACCGAGGCGGAAACCTTGAACAAGTCAAAGTTTAAGCGTGATAAAACCGTCAAGGCGGCGGTTGCTACGGGCGACGACAGGGTTGACGAGGACTCGGGCGGCAACAGGGTAGTTGACTCCTCAACAAACGGTAACAATTCGGATGTTATCATTTCGGCAGCTTCAATCGGTACAGCAAAGGCGGACAAATCCTTGCTTACGGATTATACCTATGCAGTCTCGGGCGGACTTCAGGGTCCCGTGAGGATAAATAACGATATATTCCTGTTCGGCAATTCGTCCGAGCATATCAGAGGTCATGCCACAATCGGCGGATTTAGATATTATTTCAACAATTACGGCGCAAAGGCGTCAAGGACGGGGATAGACGTTTCCAAGCATCAGGGCACTATCGACTGGGCGCAGGTCAAGGCGGCAGGCGTTGATTACGCAATTATAAGAATAGCGTACAGGGGCTACGGAAGCGACGGCAAAATGAGAATAGATCCGCAGTTTGAAGCCAATATCAGCGGCGCACGGGCAAACGGTATTGATGTCGGAGTGTACTTTTTCAGTCAGGCGGTAAATGTTGACGAAGCTGTCGAGGAAGCAAGTCTTGTCTTAAACACCCTCAACGGAAGAAAGCTTCAATATCCCGTCTATATCGATATGGAATATGCCAATGCCAAACGAAGCGGCAGGGCGGACAGAATTTCAAAGCGTGTGAGAACCGACTGTGCCGTTGCATTTTGTGAGACGGTTAGAAGCTCCGGCTATAAGGCGGGAATTTACGCAAGCAAGGCATTTTATGATGACGAGCTCACATTTTCCCGTATCTCCGGCTATAATATCTGGGTGGCGCATTACACGAAGTCCGTAACCGATTTTTCTCACCGTTACGAGATGTGGCAGTATTCCGAAAAAGGAAAAATCAGCGGAATAAAATATAAAGTCGACCTCGACATTTCATTTTACGATTACGCAAAGGGCAATGATATGGCGGAGGCAGGCTCAAAAGTTATCTTTGTGCCCGACAGCCTTGAGCTTGCAAAATATACGGGGGCGGAGGCACTTGTAAATGCCTATTCGGAAAATCCGACCGACGATAATTATAATTCGGCTTTTTCGGCTGTAAATTCGCTGTCCGACCAAAAAGTTGTTTCGGCGCTCAATAAAAAGCTTGCCGCAATAAAGGAAAAGGCAGAGAGCACAACAGTTGAGGAAACAACCGAAATGCAGACCAACGAGCCTTTAACGGAGGCTGCGGAGCAGACAATCATTTGATAAAGATTGAAAAACTCATTTTTCTCTTGACAAAACCGTACAACGCTGTTAAAATACTATTGCCGCATATTAGGGGGCAGTGCGCCTAAACGCACTATAAAGCGATTTTTCCGCCCTCGATAGCGAGACTATATTAAGGTAGGTAAAAAAATGTACGCAATCATCGTAACCGGCGGTAAGCAGTACAAGGTAGAGAACGGCGACGTTATCTATGTTGAAAAGCTTGACGCAGAAGACAATGCTGAAGTAACCTTCGACAAGGTTCTTGCAGTTGGTGCTGACGACGGTATCAAGGTAGGTGCTCCGTATGTAGAGGGCGCAACTGTATCAGGCAAAGCACTCAAGACAGGCAAGGGTAAGAAAATCACAGTATTTACTTACAAGTGCAAGAAGAATGAAAAACGCAAGAAAGGTCATCGTCAGCCCTATACTAAGGTTGAGATTACCGGTATCAACGCTTAATTTCGTTCTATGATAAGAGCAAAATTCACTTTCGGTGCAGACGACTGTGTTACAGGCTTCTCTGTTAAAGGTCATTCGGGATATGCAAGTCAGGGCAAGGATATAGTTTGCGCAAGTGTTTCTTCCGCCGTTTATATGACGGCTAACACCATAACGGAAATTATAAAAGTAACCCCCGACACACTTTCCGAAAGCGACGGTTTAATTGAGCTTCGCTTGAACGACGCCGACGCCGAAAAATCAAAAGACATTTTATCGGGCTTTCTGCTTCATATGACAGAGCTTGAAAAAATGTATCCGAATTTTATTAAAATCGAAAGAGGTGCTAAATAATGCTTAAAATAAACATTCAGTTGTTCGCTCATAAAAAAGGTATGGGTTCTACAAAGAACGGCAGAGACTCAGAGTCAAAGCGTCTTGGCGTTAAGCGTGCAGACGGTCAGTTCGTTCTTGCAGGCAACATCCTTGTAAGACAGCGTGGTACTCACATCCATCCCGGCGAGAATGTAGGTAAGGGCTCTGATGATACCCTTTACGCAAAAATCGACGGTACAGTTAGATTTGAGAGAATGGATAAGAACCGCAAAAAGGTTAGCGTTTACGCTGTTGAGCAGTAATTTTTATCCTATGGAGTCAAGGCAAGAAGTAATTCTTGCCTTTTTTCTTTTTCTGAAATTTTCTAAAAATCGTATGGATTTGTAAGATATATTTTGTACGTTCTCATAACGCCCGTGCGAGCTCGGTGCAAAAGCTGTGCGTTTTCAAGCTCCTTGAACGCCTTAATCGCCGTGTTTTGGCTGCAATTTAATATCTCACAAGCCGTTTCAACCGTGCAAAAGACAAACACCTCGTCATCCGTATCGCAAAGCCCGTTTTTAGCAGAAAGCCTTGTCCTGTCAAACAGGAAAATATAAAGCAGTCTTGCGTTTGAGGAAAGTGCTAAAAATTTTCTGTCGGTAAAAAAGCACTTCGGGCAAACGGCAAAATTCAAATACGGATACCAAACTTCACTTTTTTTCAACCGATCATCTCCCTTCTATAAATAGTTATAACAAGGGGATGATGTAAACCAAAAAGCGTTACATTTTCGCAAAAATCAAAAAATAAATTTTTATAATCAGCTTTTGACTGCAATTAAACATATATTCTTATGTTAGAAGGATATATATTTTTAATTTATTTATTTTATTTTTAATAGTACGCAAAATTTGAGTTTTCGCCGATTAAAATATAAAGCTTGTTCAAGTTTTGAACATTCCTTAGTGAAAACGAAAAAGATTTCTAATAGAATATTGTTGATTTTTATCAAATAAAATTATATAATATATAAAACTGTCAAAGGAAACAATTTTATGCAGATAAATATGGTTGCTCCCTGTATCTTCGGCTTGGAAAGCCTTGTTGCAGACGAGCTTAAAAAAATGGATGCCCAAAATGTAACTGCCGAAAACGGCAGGGTCTTTTTTTCAGGCGACGAAAATATATTGGCAAGGGCAAATATACGTTCAAGATTTTCCGAGCGTATTTACATAAACGTCGGCTCTTTTGAGGCGCACAGCTTTGAGGACTTGTTTCAGGGAACGAAAAAGCTGCCGTGGGAGCAGTGGATTTCCGAATATGACGAGTTCCCCGTAAAGGGCTTTTCCGTCAATTCCGACCTTTTCAGCGTGAGCGACTGTCAGTCTATTGTCAAAAAGGCTGTTGTCGAGAGGCTCAAGGGCGTTTACAATATTGATTGGTTTGAGGAAACGGGCGCAAGGCATCAAATCGAGTTTTCCATAATCAAAAATAAGGTCAATTTGTTGATAGACACCACGGGCGCAGGACTTCATAAGAGAGGCTACCGACCCGTTGCAAACGACGCACCGCTTAAAGAAACGCTTGCGGCGGCAATGTGCAGTCTTTCGAGGCTTCGTCCGTATCACACGCTCTATGACCCGATGTGCGGCTCGGGAACAATTCTTATCGAGGGCGCAATGCTTGTTCACAACATAGCGCCGGGCGTAAAAAGGCATTTCTCTGCCGAACGCTTTGAGCAGATTGACTTTTCCGTTTGGGATAAGGAGAGAGAGCTTGCAAGAAGCCTTGAAATTCACGAAAGCGACTTTAAGGCATACGGCTCGGATATTGACCGCAACGCACTTGAAATTGCCCGTCAGAACGCAATGAGGGCAGGCGTTTCCGATTATATCGAGCTTCGCCGTGCCGACCTAAAGGATTTCAAGCCCGTTACCGAGAGGGGAACGGTAATTTGCAATCCCCCTTACGGCGAGAGAATGCTGTCGCAGGGTCAGGTCAGCGAAATCATTAAAACAATGGGAAGGGTATTCCCGAAAAAGCACGGATTCAGCTATTCGATTATCAGTCCGTCGGAGGACTTTGAGGATTTGTTTGCAAGGAAGGCCGATAAGCGCAGAAAGCTTTACAATGGTATGATAAAATGTCAAATGTATATGTATTTCAAATAAGCGGAGGCGTAAAATGAAGCATATTTTTATTGTAAACCCTACCTGCGGTAAGGGCGTTAAGGTAAAAAAATTCATTCCAACGGTTGAACAGTATATAAAAAATCATCCCGAGCTTGACGCAGAGGTTTATGTTACTAAAGCCTGCGGCGACGGTATGAGCTATGTCAAAAAGATGGCTCAGACGGGCGAGGAGATAAGATTTTATGCCTGCGGCGGCGACGGTACGCTCTATGAGGTCGTAAACGGCTCTTATGAGTATCCGAACACGCAGGTTGCCGTAATTCCGCTTGGCTCGGGCAACGATTTTGTCAGAATTCTGGGCAACAAAGAAAAGCTTATCGATATTGACGCACAGGTAAACGGCACAGTTACAAAATTCGACCTTATAAAAGCAGGGAACAGGGTTGCAATCAACCAGTGCTCTATGGGTCTTGATGCCGAAATATGCGCAAAACAGGCTGATATGAAGAAAATACCGGGCGTAAACGGCGAAGCGGCATACACCGTGGCTCTTTTTTATTGCCTTGCAAAACGCCTTAATTCGTATTTTAAGGTTACAATTGACGACGATAAGACCTTTGAGGGCAAAATGCTCTTTTCACTCTGTGCCAATTCACGTTGGTACGGCGGCGGATATATGGGCGCACCTAAGGCTATCCCCGACGACGGCTTGCTTGATTTCATTGTAGTTAAGAATACAGTCAGCCGATTAAAGCTTGCAGGGCTTGTAAATGCGTACAAGAACGGTCAGCATTTGGGCTGGGATTTCACAAACTTTTTAAGAGGCAAGAAGATGCACATCGAAAGCAAGGAGCCTGCGGCTGTAAATGTTGACGGCGAATGTCAGTATGTTACCGAGGCAACCTTTGAGATACTTGAGGGTGCGGCAAATCTTGTAATCCCCACAACCTCGGATTACCTTGAAAGAAAAGCCAAAGGCGAGCTTTGATAAAATGAGGCGGTATGAACAAAAAACGCAATTCATACCGCCTTTTATAAAATAACAGTTGACAAACATAGGGTAAAATGTGTATAATACTTTAGCGTTGTTAAATACGCTGCTATGGCTCAGGTGGTAGAGCACATCCTTGGTAAGGATGAGGTCGGCAGTTCGAGTCTGCCTAGCAGCTCCAAAAAAGCTAAGTCGTTTGACTTAGCTTTTTTGTTTTGCACGGAATAATTGAATATCTGAACAACCCGTAGGGACAACCCTTGCGGTTGTCCGACATAGGCTCCCTCTGACGAGGGAGCTGTCGTTTTTCGAAGAAAAATGACTGAGGGAGAGATAACGAAAGTTTGATATTTATTGCTTTCTCTCCCTCAGTTTCGCTACGCTCAACAGCTCCCTCGTCAGAGGGAGCCTGTGTTTCATCAAATTTGAAAACATTTGCGACCGTAGGAACAGCCGCACATATAATAAAGCTCCTCTAAGCAGAGGAGCTTTTGTCATATAATAAAATCTACTGAGCTTTTCAGCTTAAACCTTTCAGCGAGCTCTTGGAGGGTTACGCCGTCAACGTAGCTGTTGACCGCATCATAAAGCCCTTTCCAAAAATCGAGGGTTGCGCATTGTGAAATTCTGTCGCAGTCGTTTTCCTCGTTTTCGAGGCAGGGGATGGGGGCAAGATTACCCTCGGTTATCCTCAAAATATCGCCTGCCGTGTACTCCGACGGGTCTTTTGCCAGCTTGTAGCCGCCCTGCGGTCCTCTGACGCTTTTCAACATTCCTGCCTTGCCGAGCACCGACACGATCTGTTCAAGATATTTAACCGAGATATTCTGCCTTTCCGATATATCCTTTAACGCAATGTAGTCGCCGTTGGCGTGGAGGGTTAAATCGACCATCAATCGCAGGGCATATCTGCTTTTTGTTGAATATTTCATCTGTCAAAAACCTCCTCGACCGATTTCTTACACGGTACTGTCAAAAATACCTCGTCATATTTTTTCTTCAATTCCTCAAAGCACTTTTCGGCACTTTCCCTGTCCTCGAATACACCGTAAATTGCAGCACCCGAGCCACTCATCAGGGAGAGCTTTGCGCCGTGCTTTTTCATAAACGCTTTAAGATACGGCCTTTGCGGCACTTCGATTACCTGCTCAAACACGTTCATAGCCTTTTTGTACATAAGCTCTCTGTCGTTGTGCTTCATAGCGTAGAGCATACCGCACTTGTCGCCGTGACGAAGCCGCTTTGCCTCGTCAATCAGCTTATATGCACCGAGCGTTGATACGTCAACGGGCGGCTTGCAGATTAAAACATAGCAGTTATCTAAATCGGGAAGCGGTGCGATAACCGAGCCTATATCGGTGCACAGTGCCGTTCCGCCGTGAATTGAAAACGGAACATCGGCACCCACTTTTTCACCTATTTCACACAGCTCAAAGGTGGAAAGATTTGTGTCAAACAGCTTGTCGAGCGCAAAAATAACTCCTGCGCCGTCGGCACTTCCGCCTGCAAGACCTGCCGCCATCGGAATATGCTTTTCAATTTCAATTTCAATGCCGTTATTCTCGCAAATACCCGTTTTATCGAAAAAAGCCTTCGCCGCCTTGTATGCAATATTCTTTTCGTCCGTCGGCACACGGGGGTCGGCGGTTATTATTTTTATGCCTGAATTTTCAGTCCTGTCAACTCTGACATAGTCATAGCAGTCAACCGACTGCATAATCATATAGAGACTGTGATAGCCGTTGGGTAAAACTCCGACGACATCAAGCATAAGATTTATTTTTGCTGCGGCTTTAACTTTCATATATCGGCTCTTCCTTTTTAATATATTACCTAATATACCATATTTTTGAGGATATTACATCATTTTTTGAAAAAAAGTGAATTTTATATACTATTTATCGCCAAAATGTGATAAAATGTTTACATATAATTTTGGAGGTAACTTTTTATGCGTTCTATTATAACAGTTGTCGGAAAAGACACCGTAGGAATACTCGCAAGCGTTTCGGAGCTTTGTGCAAAGCATGAGGTCAATATAATCGAGGTTTCGCAGTCAATTTTGCAGGAAATGTTCTGTATGATTATGCTCGTTGACGTTTCAAAGTGTAATGTTGAGTTTACCGCTTTCGCAGATGAGGCTGAAAAGCTCGGCGAGAATAAGGCGCTTAAAATCAACGTTATGCATGAGGATATTTTTAACTCCATGCACAGAATATAATCCTTATTAAGCGGAAAGGACATATTACATAATGATAAATACTCACGATATACTCGAAACTATAAATATGATTCAAGAGGAAAACCTCGATATTCGTACTATCACAATGGGTATTTCGCTTCTTGACTGTGCAGACTCTGATATTGACAGGGCTTGTGATAAGATTTATGACAAGATTTGCAAAAGAGCCGAAAACCTCGTTAAGACAGGCGAAAATATCGAAAGAGAGTACGGTATTCCGATTATCAACAAGAGAATTTCCGTTACTCCGATAGCAATGGTAAGCGCAGCAAGCGGCGGCGACCCCGTAAAATATGCAAAAGTGCTCGATAAAGCTGCTAAAGAGGTCGGCGTAAACTTCCTCGGCGGTTATTCGGCTCTTGTTCAAAAGGGCTTTGCCGCAGGCGACGAAAGACTTATCAGAAGTATCCCCGAGGCTCTTGCCGTAACAGACAGAATTTGTTCAAGCGTAAATATAGGCTCGACAAAAGCAGGTATCAATATGGACGCCGTTAGACTTATGGGGCAGATTGTCAAGGAGTCGGCGGAGAAAACGATTGACAAGGGACTTGTAGGCCCGTCAAAGCTTGTAATTTTCTGTAACGCTCCCGACGATAATCCCTTTATGGCAGGCGCATTCCACGGCGCAGGCGAGCCCGACAGCGTTATAAATGTCGGCGTTTCAGGTCCGGGCGTTGTGCGTGCGGCTCTTTCAAAGATACCCGATGCCGATATTACAGAGGTTGCGGACACGGTTAAAAAGACTGCTTTCAAAATCACAAGAGTCGGTCAGCTCGTTGCAAAGGTCGCTTCGGAAAGGCTCAATGTTCCGTTCGGAATTGTTGACCTGTCGTTAGCTCCCACACCTGCTGTCGGCGACTCCGTTGCCCATATACTTGAAGAAATGGGACTTGAGCAGTGCGGTGCTTGCGGTACGACTGCTTGCTTGGCACTTCTCAATGACGCAGTTAAAAAGGGCGGAGTAATGGCTTCCTCACACGTTGGCGGACTTTCTGGCGCATTTATCCCCGTTTCCGAGGACGCAGGTATGATTGACGCCGCAAGAAGCAAGGTGCTTTCGATTGAAAAGCTTGAGGCTATGACGGCGGTTTGCTCTGTCGGTCTTGATATGATTGCGATTCCCGGCGACACCTCGGCAGAGGTCATTTCGGCTATCATTGCCGACGAAGCGGCTATCGGTATGGTAAACTCCAAGACCACCGCAGTCAGAGTTATCCCTGCTATCGGCAAGAAAGACGGCGAGGAGGTCGAGTTCGGCGGCCTGTTCGGAGTTTCTCCGATTATGAAGGTCAGCACCGCTTCTCCTGCTAAGTTCATTTCAAGAGGCGGCAGAATTCCTGCTCCGTTGCAGAGCCTTAAAAACTGATTACAATAAATTTATAAAAAATTCAAGACGCCTTGTCTGTCGATTAAGCAGATAGGGCGTCTTATTTTAATTAAAAATGCAAGATTTCCGTCTGAAAATTTCGTGATTTCGGCTCGGAATATGCACATTTCGGTCGAATTCTGTAAAGGGATATGCACTTTTCCCAATTTTTACCAAAACAACTTTTAATCATAAAAACGGTTCAAAACTCTGTTCAAAATGTTAAAAACTTGATAAATCAAGGTTTGTTTTCGACATTTTTGTAAAGTAATTTACTTTACATTGATTTTTACCTGATTTTTAACTATACATTTAGCCTATTAGAAAAAATTCTATTTGCAAGATTTTTTGCATAATTTAATAAAGCGGAAAAATCGCAATTTTTACCCTTTAATCCTCAATCGCCGCTTTGAGCAGCTGCATTGCAGGAAGAAAATCCTCCGTTTTGACAGATGAGCACGACAAAAGAAGCTGCGGCTTTTCGGATTGCTCTACCGTTCTCAGAGAAATTCCGCTTTTCTCGGCACGCTTGATTATTTCGTCGGCAGAAAGCTCGCAGTCAAGTCGGAGCTTAATTATAAATCCCGTCTGTCCGATATGCGTCTTTGCCTTTTTGCCGAATACCGAGTGAATTGCGTTGTTCAGCTCAACCGCCTTTTGCGAATATAATTTTCTGACCTTTTTAATACGCCTTGACATATGACCGTCTCTGATAAATTGGCAGAGCGCTATCTGATCCGTTGTCGAAACCGTCTGACTGTAAGCGTTCGCCCTTTTTTTGTACGCAGATTTCAGCTTTTCTGGAAGTATCATAAAGCTGATACGAATTGACGGAACAAGCAGCTTTGAAAATGTACCTATATATACGACGTTTTCTCCGCCGTCAAGACCTTGCAGGGAGGGCGTGGGGCGGTTGAAATATCCGAACTCGCTGTCATAGTCGTCCTCGATTATCAGCGTTCCGTTTTCGTGAGCCTGCTTTAGAAGCTCCAAACGCTCCTGTGTGGGCATAACGTCGCCCCAGCTGTTTATGTGCGAGGGGGAAATGTATATGACGTCCGCATTGCTTTCGGATTTTGTAACGGTAAATTTGTGGTCGTCGAATATCGCAATACCCTGCAGGAATGAGGGGTCTCTGAAAAATACGCTTTTTCTGTCGCCGATTATTCCGCAGAGTATGTTCAAAAGACTTTGCACGCCCGCACCGATAACAATATCGTCCTCGTTGCACATAACATTTCTGTTTTCGGTAATATATTTTGAAAGCACCTGACGAAGCTCCGCCTCGCCCTGCACCTCGCCGTAGGAAAGAAGTCTGTCGTCCTGCCTCAACGCACTTTTTAAGTATCTTCGCCACAAATCGAAGTCAAAGCTTTCCCTGTCGGCTTTGAGCGAAGCAAAGTCATATATAATCTCTTTCTTTTTAGTGTCGCTCTTTTTAATATTTTCGCTCTTTTTTTGAGAGTGCGAGGCTATATCGGTAACATAATATCCGCTTTGGGGCTTTGAGAGGATATAGCCGTCGGCGGCAAGCTGTAAATATGCATTCTCAACGGTTGTGCGGCTGACTCCGAGTTCGACGGCACAACGGCGGATGGACGGAAGCCTTGACATTTTAGGTAATTTCCCCGTCAGGATAAGCGATTTATAATAATCGTAAACCTCCATATATAATGTGTGTTCTCTGCCTGAAAGCTCCATAACTGACCCCTTAACTTTTTTAATTTTTGGCTATTTTAATAATGACAAATCAGTTATATTATATATGCTATAAGAGAGAAATGCAAGTAGGTGATTATTTGAAGAGAATTGCGGCTGTAAACGATATATCGGGCTTTGGCAGATGTTCTCTTACGGCGGCGTTGCCCGTCATATCTGCCCTCGGAATTGAATGTTGTCCGTTGCCGACTGCCGTTTTGTCAAATCAGACAGGCTATGACTCGTTTCATTGCATTGATTTGACTGCGGAGCTTTCAAAATTTCTCGGCGAGTGGAAGAAGCTCGGCACGAAATTTGACGGCATACTTACAGGCTACATTGCCTCTGCTACACAGGCGGAGCTTATCTCGACATTCATCGACGAATTTGCGACCGAGGACACGGTTGTTGTTGTCGATCCCGTTATGGCTGACGACGGTCAGGTTTACGGCACTTATTCAAGGTCACTTTGTGCAAAGGTTGCACAGCTTGCGAAAAAAGCGGATATAATCACGCCTAATCTTACGGAGCTATGTATATTGGCAAGGCACAGTTACAAAGACCTTATTATGCAAAGCTCTCGCTCGGATTATCTTGAAACCGTTGAAAAAATTGCAAGAACGCTGCTTGTCGGAAACGTCAAGTGCGTTATAGTTACGGGTGTGCGCAGCTCGAGCTGTATTTGCAATATTCTTGTCGAAAAGGACAAGGTGTCTGTTTCAAAATCGGAGATATTCGGCGGAAGTTATTCCGGAACAGGGGATATTTTTTCAAGTATCGTCTGCGCTCATGCCGTAAAGGGTACGAGTATGGTCTATGCGGTTGAGTCCGCAACAAGATTTTTAGAAAAATCCATAAAAGACTCCTACCGTGAGGGTACAGACCGAAACGACGGAGTTAATTTTCAGAAATATTTGGAGATGCTTACAAATGAGTAATGAAGCTAAAAAAACAACTAAAAAGGTTCAAACGAAACATCTTTATCTTATAGTAACGGCAGCACTTTGTGCGGCACTTATTGCGGTTATGACGGCTTTCGTCAAGTTCAACACCGGTATCAACGACGGCTATTTGCATTTCGGCGACAGTATGATATACCTTTCGGCGTGCATACTTCCGCTTCCCTATGCAATGGTAGCGGCTGCAATCGGCGGCGCTCTTGCGGATATTCTCGCAGGTGCGGCTGTTTGGGCACCGTTCACGGCGGTAATCAAGGCATTGAACACTGTTCCGTTCGCTCTTATGTACACTCTCAAGGTTACAAAGCAGCCGAACAGAATACTTAACAAGGCAACCGCAGGTATGCCCGTGCTTTCGGGACTTATAACCGTTTTCGGTTATCTTCTTGCCGAGGGAATACTCTATTCCTTCCCGTCGGCATGGACTTCCGTTCCGTTCAGCATTATTCAGGCTGTCGGAAGCGCAATTATCTATTACATTGTTGCCGCTGCTCTTGATAAGATGAATTTCAAATCTAAAGTTATCAAATAATAGGAGCGATAAATATGGCAAATATTGTCTATACCTTTGAGGGACACGTTTATTTGAACATAACAAATGCGTGTCCGTGCAAATGCGAATTTTGCATAAGAAATAACGGCGACAGCGTCGGAGATGCCGATACGCTTTGGTTTTCGGGGCACAGTCCGTCGTTTGAGCAGGTCAAAAAGGAAATTGACGAGTTCGATTTCTCGGGTTATACAGGGGAGATTATCTTCTGCGGCTACGGCGAGCCTACCTGCGCTTACGATGTATTGGTTAAAACCGCAAAATATTTAAGGGAAAAGCTGCCCGAATGTAAGCTGAGAATTAACACGAACGGACTTTCCGACCTTCTCAACAAGCGTCCGACGGCAAAGGAAATCTGCGAGCTTATGGACACGGTTTCAATTTCTCTTAATGAGTGCAATTCCGAAAAGTACGAGGCACTTTGCCATCCGAGCTTTAAGGAAAAGGCTTTCCCTGCAATCCTCAAATTCGCCGAGGAGTGTAAGGCTTGCGGAGTAAACCTCAAATTCTCTGTTGTTGACGTTATTTCAAAGGAAGATATAGACGCTTGTCAGGCGCTTGCGGATAAAATGGGTATTCCGTTAAGAGTCAGAAATTATACGGCAGACTGATATGAGCTATAAATTTTTTGAAAACAGGGAGTGCGAGTTTTATCCCTGCCATAAAGGACTTGAAAAGCTCAACTGTCTTTTCTGCTATTGTCCGCTTTACTTTAAAGAGGACTGCGGCGGCAATTTCAAAATCCTCGAAAACGGAGTAAAGGATTGCTCAAACTGCCTCTTTCCTCATAAGGCGGAAAACTATGAAAAGGTAATTGAAAAGTTATCAAATAAGTAACGAAAAGCACTCTTTAAGGGTGCTTTTTTGTTGAGTGAAAAGTGAAGAGTGAAGAGTGAAAAGAAGTGGGTGCTTCGCACGGAGTGAAATATACCTACAATCCGTAGGGACAGGGCTCGCCCCTGTCCGCAATTTATATCAAATTCAATTTCTACTTCCGCCCCATCTTTGAGGGGGCTGTCGTTTTTTCGCAGAAAAAATGACTGGGGGAGTTTTAATAATTTGAAATAACCTTTTTAACTCCCTCAGTTTCGCTACGCTCAACAGCTCCCTCCCCGAGGGAGCGTAATGTTTAATCTAATTTGAAAAAATTGTTGAATTTCAGCCTCCCTTGTGTAAAGGGAGGTGCCGAACGAACGTGAGGCGGAGGGATTGTAAGGTTGATTTTATATGAATTTATAAAAATCCCTCAGTCGTTTTTTTGTTTCCAAAAAAACGACAGCTCCCTTTACAAGGGAGCCTTTGTCGCACAGCCGCACGGGCAACCAAAAAACAATCCGAAAAAAAATTATAAAAAAGTGTTGACATATAAAATAAAACGTGATATAGTAATTCCATACTTAACCGATAGGAAATATATAAAAACGCTTCGGAGGTATGAAAATGAACAAACTTAAAAGAATAAAAGTTCAACAATGTAACTGGCGTAACAGCCGAATGTGTTGCTCTTTATAATGAAAACGATACTAAAAATTTATTTATAAAGAGGTAATTACAATGAGCAAAAACTATAAATTTGAAACATTACAGCTTCACGTAGGACAGGAACAGCCCGATCCGGCAACCGATTCAAGAGCCGTTCCGATATATGCCACAACATCTTATGTTTTTCACGATTCGGCGCACGCAGCGGCACGCTTCGGACTTGCGGACGCAGGCAACATTTACGGCAGACTCACAAACTCAACGCAGGACGTTTTTGAAAAGAGAATAGCTGCTCTTGAGGGCGGAGTTGCGGCACTTGCGGTAGCTTCGGGTGCGGCGGCTATCACTTATACGCTTCAGGCACTTGCACAGGCAGGCGACCACATTGTCGCACAGAAAACAATTTACGGCGGAACATACAATCTTCTCGCCCACACCTTGAGCCAGTTCGGCGTCAGCACAAGCTTTGTCAACGCACACAACCTTGACGAGCTTGAAAGTGCCATAAAGCCCGAAACCAAAGCGGTTTATATCGAAACTTTAGGCAATCCGAACAGCGATATTCCCGACATTGACAAAATCGCCGAAATCGCACACAAGCACGGACTTCCGCTTGTCGTTGACAACACCTTCGGCACTCCGTATTTCATAAGACCCATTGAGCACGGTGCGGATATTGTCGTTCATTCGGCTACAAAGTTTATCGGCGGACACGGCACTACGCTCGGCGGCGTAATCGTTGACTCGGGCAAGTTCGATTGGAAAAAAAGCGGAAAATATGCTCCCATTGCAGAGCCGAATCCGAGCTATCACGGAATTTCCTTTGCCGATGCGGTAGGTCCTGCTGCGTTTGTAACATATATCAGGGCAATACTTCTTCGAGATGAGGGAGCAACAATCTCGCCGTTTGCGGCATTCCTGCTCTTGCAGGGCACCGAAACCCTCTCTTTGAGGCTTGAACGCCACGCAGAGAACACGAAAAAGGTTGTTGAATACCTTTCAAAGCATCCGCTTGTCGAAAAGGTAAATCATCCGTCCTTGCCCGACCATCCCGACCACGCACTTTATGAAAAATACTTCCCGAACGGCGGCGCAAGCATTTTCACATTTGAAATAAAGGGCGGACAGAAGGAAGCTCACAAATTCATTGATAACCTTGAAATTTTCTCGCTTCTTGCAAATGTTGCGGATGTGAAATCGCTTGTAATTCACCCTGCGACCACGACACATTCACAGCTTACCGAGCAGGAGCTTGAGGATCAGGGAATTAAGCAGAATACAATCAGACTTTCGGTAGGCACGGAGCATATCGACGATATTATCGCCGACCTTGAAAATGCCTTCAAAGCAATTGAAGAATAAGAGGAGAACACTATGTCAAAGATTTATAAGAGCTTATCCGAGCTTATCGGCAAAACACCGCTGCTTGAGCTTACAAACTACGAAAAGGAGAACGAGCTTTCGGCGACAATTCTCGCAAAGCTTGAATATTTCAATCCTGCGGGAAGCGTAAAGGACAGAATTGCCAAAGGAATTATCGAGGACGCCGAGAAAAAGGGCGTTCTCAAAAAGGGCGGCACGATAATCGAGCCCACAAGCGGAAATACGGGTATCGGAATTTCCTCGGTTGCTGCGGCAAGAGGCTATAAGGTTATAATCACAATGCCCGAAACGATGTCGGTTGAAAGACGTTTGCTTATGAAGGCGTACGGCGCAGAGCTTGTCCTGACAGACGGCTCAAAGGGTATGACAGGCGCTATTCAAAAGGCGGAGGAGCTTCAAAAGGAAATCCCCGGCAGTATAATTGCAGGACAGTTCGTCAACGAAGCTAATCCGAGAACGCATTACAACACGACAGGTCCCGAAATTTACGAGGATACCGACGGCAAGGTTGATATTTTCGTTGCAGGCGTTGGCACAGGCGGTACGCTTTCGGGTGTCGGCAAATATCTTAAAGAGAAAAATCCGAACGTAAAAATCGTTGCGGTTGAGCCTGAAACCTCTCCCGTGCTTTCACAGGGTCACGGCGGTGCTCATAAAATTCAGGGTATCGGCGCAGGCTTTGTTCCGAAAACCCTTGACACAAGCATTTATGACGAGATAATCGACGTTCCGAATGAGGCGGCATTTGCTTCGAGCAGAGCCGTTACAAAGTCTGACGGACTTTTGGTAGGTATTTCCTCGGGTGCTGCGATTTATGCCGCAACAGAGCTTGCAAAACGCCCCGAAAACAAGGGCAAGACGATAGTTGCGCTTCTCCCCGATACAGGCGAGAGATACTTGTCAACTGACCTTTTCAAGGATTAACAAGCCCCCTCAAACACACTTCATATAACGAAAACAGGTGTACGGTTTATTCATTTTCCGTGCACCTGTTTTCATTTTGGGGCTATTGTACGGCTGTCCGGCAAAGGCTCCCTTGTAAAGGGAGCTGTCGTTTTTTTGGAACAAAAAAATGACTGAGGGATTTTTATAAAATCATATAAAATTGACCTTACAATCCCTCCGAGTTGCCTACGGCAACCCACCTCCCTTTACACAAGGGAGGCTGAATATGCCGTTGCCCGCCAATTCATAGCAAATAAAAAATGAGGCGAACTGTGTTCGCCCCCAAAATCTGAAATATGATTTTAATTGGATTTGCTTTTATGCATCATAAAGACCGAGGATTACAATACCCACTATTGCGATTGCGATTGTAAGATAATGCTTCCACGAAAGCTTTTCCTTGATGAAAATTCTGCCCCATACAACCGAAAGCAGGCAGTAAGCCGAGATAATCGGTGCAGCCATTGCAACGTGCTCGGAATCGGCGAGAGCATAGATATATGCGAACTGACCTGCCGTCTCGAAAATCGCACCTGCATACTTCGGAGCTTCCTTTTTCGGGAAATACTTCTGCTTTTTGATAAGCTTAACATAGATGAACGCCACGATACCGCAGACAAGGAATGTAAGCTCATAAGCGGTGTTTGCAACGTCCTCGTCAAGAGTTTCAAGCACAATGCTGTCCGCAAATGTTCCGAGTGCGTCAAGCAGGCAGTAGATAAGCGGAAGAACGATGGCAAGAGCCGATTTTGAATACTTATAATTCGACTTTTCCTGTCTGAGTGCTCTCAATTCGTCGTCCTCGTTAGCCTCGACAAAGCCGAGTGCGATAACGGCGATACAAACAAGTGCAACCGCAATGTACTGCGGAACTGCGAGCGTCTGACCTGTGATAAGGCAGATAACCGCAACAAGCGCACCGGAGGAATTGCATATAGGCGAGGAAATCGAAAGCTCGATATAGCGCAAGCCGATATATCCGATCGCCATTGAAACGATATACAAAGCGGAAACGGGGAGATAGCGAAGAATTGCGCTTCCCGTAACCTCAACACCGCCGACGAAAATCGAATACAGAGCGTGCAAGCCCATAACAACGCCAACGGCAGTAACCATTTTGTAGTGACTGTATTTGTCCGACTTATCGGCGCAACCGAGCTTTGAGAACAAGTCCGAGCCACTCCAGCAGAACAATGCAATCAATGAAAACCAAAACCACATAATTTTCTAAAACCTTTCTTTGAATAATGCCGTATAATTTTACAAAAAAGTTACTTAAATGTCAATAAAAAAGCAGGAACAAATTAACAATTCGTTCCTGCTTTGTTTAGTTTATAAATTTATTATTCCAACGGTTCAACTGTGAAGCTGTATTCGTACTCTTTATTGGAATGAAGAATGTACGGCTCACGAACGTGTGCGTCGCCCGGCATATCGCCGCCTACGCCCATTTGAGCGAGGTCATAGTTAAAGGTTGTAATGTCGGTGTGCTTGAGGTTGTGGATATGCGTTGCCTTTTCAAGCGCATTCTGTGTGTAGTGCCAAGCACTGAACGCAAGGGGAGTAGCACAGGGAGAGGTGAATTTGAGTCCCTTTTCTCCGTCGTGAGAGGTAAGCTCAACATATCTTACGTCAACTCTGTTGCCGTTTTCCTGCGGACGCATATAGTGGTGCTCAAGGTCATTGACGGTCTTTTCCCAAATGCCGATTTTACCGCCGGTTTTTCTGTCGGGATAAGTTTCCTGCGGACCTCTGCCGTACCATTTAACGTTGTCCAATTCCTCAACAAGTCCGAACTGAGTGCCGAAGCGGAGAAGTGCGCCGCCCTTCGGTGTACCCTTTAAGTAGAACTTGATTTTGCCGTTCGGATAGATAGTGAGCTTTGAACGAACGCCCGACATTGAAAGAACATCCCACTCGAAGCTCAATTCAAGTGTGCCGTCTGCATTTTTGTCAACGCCCGAAAGGATACCGCTTAACTTGTCAGTAGCCTTCTGCCATCTGTAATAGGGATGAAGCGGAATAAGGAACGGAACGAAGTTTGTGTTTGAAAGGTCGTTGTCGGTAATCGGACGGAAGAAGTTGGGCTTGATTTCCGTCTTGACATATTCCTTTTCATTATATTTAAGAGAAACGATTTTGCCGTGCTTGATAACAAGCGAGAAGCCGTCGCCGTTTACAACGATTTTTCCCTCATGCTTTGAGAACGAAACCTCTTTCGGCTCATATGTTTCCTCAACGTCTGTCTTTTCCTTTATAATGAACTGATCGAATGCCTGCTCATAGCCCTTTTCGCAATAAGGCTTATCCTCTTTTGTGATGAACGAAAGAATAAGCACATATTCCTTGTTTTCATATTCCTTTATATCATACGGAACTGTGATTTCGGTTTCGCTCAGCGGTGCAACCTTGACAGTACCGAGTGAGCCCGACTGAACTTCAACGCCGTCTGCATTGACAACCCACTTGATTTCAAACTCGGAAAGGTCTGTGAAAAGATGCTTGTTGATAAGAGTGAATTTCTTATTTTCAAGGTCTTTTTCCTTGATTTTCATCTCGGCATAAACCTTTTTAACCTCGTAATATGAGGGGTGGGGCTTTCTGTCGGCAGCAACGATACCGTTAGCGCAGAAATATGTGTTTGAGCCTGTCATTGCGGTTGTGTTCGGAAGCTGCAAGGGCTTTCTCGGCTCTTTTTTCTCAAAGTCTGTACCGTAAAGCCAATGGTCGCCGTCCTCTGCCTTGTAGCGAATGGACTGGTCAACGAAGTCCCAGATAAAGCCGCCGCACATATTCTCGTACTTTTCAAAATCGTCCATATATTCCTGGAAGTTACCCAAGCTGTTTTCCATAGCGTGAGCATATTCGCAGAGAATTACGGGGCGGGTATAAGCCTCTTTCGGAATGGGCTTTGAATCGGCTGCAAGCTGGTTTGCAATGTTATCATAAAGAGTGATTGTGATGGGCTCACGGTTACCGAGCTTCTTCATTGTGTCCTCAAGCGGATACATTCTCGAAATAACGTCGCTCTTTGTAAAGTCAAAGTCGCCCTCATAGTGGAACTGACGTGTGGTGTCAAGCTTCAACGCAGCTTCTTTCATCTTAACGAAGTTTTCGCCGTCGCCTGCCTCGTTACCGAGCGACCACATAAATACGCAAGCATGGTTTCTGTCACGAAGCACCATTCTCTCCATCTTATCGACAACCGCAGGAGTCCAAACGGGATTGCTGCCCGGTACGCCCTTACGTCTAACGCCGTGGCTCTCCATATCGCACTCGTCCATAACATAGAAGCCGTATTCGTCTGCCAATTCATAGAAATACGGGTCGTCGGGATAGTGAGAGGTACGGATCGAGTTGATATTTGCCTTTTTCATAAGGCTCATATCCTGCAAAAATCTTTCCTTAGGAACTGCCCAGCCGTGATCGGGGTCGAAGTCATGACGGTTTGTGCCGCGAAGCATCATAGGCTGACCGTTGAAAAGAATTTTCTCGCCTACGATTTCAACCTTCTTAAAGCCGAAGCGGATTGACTTGTAAACCTTTGAATGCTTCTCGGCATCAAGCTCGATAACAAGGTTGTAGAGATTCGGAACTTCAGCCGACCACTTTTCGGGCGACTCAACCGTTGTTTTCAAATGCACCTTGTTTACGCCGCTTTCGGCAACAAGCTCTGCCTCTCCGATAGGAGTTTTCTTGCCGTTTCTTTCGATATAAGCTGTAACCTTTGCTTTTTTATCCTTTGAATGATAGTTGTTGACCTGAACTTCAAGCTCAACGTCCGAGTTATTGTAGTCCTTGTCAAGGTCTGTTGTGATAAAGAAGTCACGCAGACAAACCTTTGGCTCTGCGAAGATGTAAACCTCTCTGTAAATACCGCAGAGCAGCCACATATCCTGATCCTCAATGTACTGAGCGTCGCTGTAACGGTAAACCTTAGCCGCAACAGAGTTCTTGCCGGGGACAAGATACTTTGTAATATCAAATTCGTGAGGGGTCATAGCTCCCTGCGAATAGCCTACAAAGCTGCCGTTTACATAGACCTCGATTGCTGATTTAACAGCGCCGAAATGGAGGAAAACCTCCTTGTCCGAGAAATTCTCGGGCAGGTCAAACTCTCTCCTGTAAATTCCTATTTCCTGCATATCGTGGTCGATTGACGGAATTTTAGACTTTTTACGGCTGATAGCACGGGGGAAGGTGCTTGCGTAATAGTAGGGGAAGCTGCCTGTCTTTTCGGTCTGCCAAACAGACGGAACTGTTATGTACTTCCAATCGCTGTCGTCAAAATCGGGCTTATAGAAGCTCTCGGGGCAGCCCTCAACGCCCATCTGCCAATAGAATTTCCATTTGCCGTCAAGAGTAGTCTTGTAATCCGACGGCTTTCTTTCAAGCGCAGATTTTTCATCGTCATAGCAGAACGCTATAACATGACCGTCCTCTTTATTCCTTTTGATGACGGCGGGATTTTCCCAATCATACTTGTTTTTTGCCATTTTATAACTCCCTTTTTCTTTGTTTACATAATAAAAAAGTCAAATACATTATAAATAAAAATATTTCAACAATATCTATTGACATTGTTGAACGAATGGTTTATAATTAACTGCTATTAGAATGGAAATGTATGCCTTTTCATTTATCAACGTAACGGTATTTTACCATAATATGTGTTGAAAATCAAGAGCATATTTAACCGTTTTGAGAGTAATCTCCGGGCTTGTGAAAAAGCCTTTAAGATAAAAATAATGATGGAGAGTGATAAGCCCTATGGTGAATGTCAAACCTGAAAAATTCGGAAAAACAACCCGTATGACTTTCTCGAAAATCAATGAGGTTATGCAGATACCCAACCTTATCGAGGTTCAGAAGGATTCGTACAAGTGGTTTCTTGACAAAGGATTGAAGGAAGTATTCCGTGATGTTGCAGACATTACAGACTTTTCCGGCAATCTTGCGCTGAGTTTCGTAGATTACAGAATGGATGACACCCCGAAATACACTGTAAAGGAATGTAAGGAGAGAGATACTACTTACGCAGCTCCCTTGAGAGTAACCGCAAGACTTCTTAACAAGGAAACGGGCGAAATCAAAGAGAACGAGGTTTATATGGGCGATTTCCCGCTTATGACCGAGTCGGGAACTTTCGTTATCAACGGTGCTGAACGTGTTATCATTTCACAGCTCGTTCGTTCTCCCAGCGTATATTTTGATATGACTCACGACAAGACCGGTAAGGAGCTTTATTCCGCAACCGTTATCCCGAACAGGGGTGCTTGGCTTGAATATGAGACAGATCAGAACGACCTTTTCTATGTTCGTATAGACAAGAACAGAAAGATTTACATCACAACCTTTATCAGAGCGTTGGGACTCAGCTCGAACACCGACATCCTTGAATTCTTCGGCTATGACGAGAGAATTAAGGCTACGCTTGAAAAGGATACCACTATCAATACAGAGCAGGCTCTTATCGAGGTTTATAAGAGACTTCGTCCCGGCGAGCCGCCCACACTTGAGACGGCACAGGCTCATCTTGACGGCTTGTTCTTCGACCCGAGACGTTATGACCTTTCAAGAGTCGGCAGATATAAATACAATAAAAAGCTCGGCATTTCTTCAAGACTTGAGGGCTTTAAGGTTACACAGCCCGTTATCAGCGAGCTTACAGGCGAAATCCTTGCAGACGCAGGCGAGATGATTACTCCCGAGCTTGCATACAGAATCGAGCAGGAGGGCGTTACCGTCGCTTATGTTGATTCCGAGGGCGAGGAAGTAAAGGTATTCTCAAACGGTATGGTTGACATCGGCGAGTATGTTCCGATGTTCACTGAGGACGAGCTTGAGGAAATCGGCATCAACGAGAAAGTTCGCTTTACCGTTCTTCAGGAAGTTCTCAATAAGTGCGGCGACGATAAGAACGCACTTCGTGAGGAAATGGCTAACCGTGCCGACGACCTTATTCCGAAGCATATTATCATTGACGATATTATGGCTTCCATCAACTACCTTAACTGCATTGCTTGCGGCGTAGGCGTTACCGACGACATCGACCACCTCGGCAACAGACGTATCCGTTCTGTCGGCGAGCTTCTTCAGAACCAGTTCAGAATCGGCTTCTCAAGAATGGAAAGAGTTGTCAAGGAGAGAATGACTCTTCAGGCACAGGAGCCCGATAAGGTTACTCCCTCGGCTCTTATAAATATCAGACCTGTTATGGCGGCTATCAAGGAGTTCTTCGGCTCTTCTCCGCTTTCACAGTTCATGGATCAGACAAACCCCTTGTCGGAGCTTACTCATAAGAGAAGACTTTCCGCATTGGGCCCCGGCGGTCTTTCGAGAGACCGTGCAGGATTTGAAGTTCGAGACGTTCACTACTCTCACTACGGACGTATGTGCCCGATTGAGACTCCCGAAGGTCCGAACATCGGTCTTATCTCTTACCTTGCTACATTCGCAAAAATAAATAAGTACGGCTTTATCGAAGCTCCCTTCAGAAAGATTGATAAGGAGACGGGCGTTGTACTTAACGAGGTTGAATATATGACCGCCGACGTCGAGGATAACTACACGGTTGCTCAGGCAAACGAGCCCCTTGACGAGAATGGCAGATTTGTAAATTCAAAGGTTACTGCAAGACACAGAGACGAATTCCTTGAGGTCAACGCTTCGGACGCAGACTATATGGACGTATCGCCCAAGATGCTTGTTTCCGTTGCTACCGCAATGATTCCGTTCCTTGAAAACGACGACGCAAACCGTGCGTTGATGGGCTCTAACATGCAGAAGCAGGCTGTTCCGCTTCTTAAAACCGATTCTCCGATTGTCGGAACGGGTATGGAATATAAGGCAGCCGTTGACTCGGGTACGGTTATTCTCGCTAAGCGTGCAGGTACGGTTGTAAAGGTTGATGCTCAGAAGATTGAAATTGCAGTCAAGGGCGGAGACGTTGACACCTATGAGCTTATTAAGTTTATGCGCTCCAACCAGGATACATGTATCAACCAGCGCCCGATAGTTTCCGAGGGCGAAGAGGTTACAGAGGGACAGGTTATCGCAGATGGTCCCGCAACCGCAAACGGCGAAATCTCACTCGGTAAGAACGCTCTTATCGGATTTATGACCTGGGAAGGCTATAACTACGAGGACGCTGTTCTTATCAACGAAAAGCTTGTTCGTGATGATGTTTATACATCTGTTCACATAGAAGAATTTGAAATCGAAGCAAGAGATACCAAGCTCGGCGCAGAGGAAATCACAAGAGATATTCCGAACGTCGGCGAGGATGCTTTGGCAAACCTTGACGAAAACGGTATTATCCGTGTCGGTGCAGAGGTTCACTCGGGCGACATTCTTGTCGGTAAGGTTACACCTAAGGGCGAAACAGAGCTTACCGCCGAGGAGAGACTTCTCAGAGCGATATTCGGCGAGAAGGCAAGAGAGGTTCGTGATACTTCTCTTAAAGTACCTCACGGCGAATACGGTATCGTTGTTGACGTTGAAGTTTTCACAAGAGAAAATTCGGACGAATTAAGCCCCGGCGTAAACAAGGTTGTACGCTGCTATATCGCACAGAAGAGAAAGCTCTCCGTCGGCGATAAAATGGCAGGCCGTCACGGTAACAAGGGCGTTGTTTCGAGAATACTTCCGCAGGAGGATATGCCGTTCCTTGATGACGGTACTCCGCTTGACATAGTTCTTAACCCGTTGGGCGTTCCTTCCCGAATGAACATCGGACAGGTTCTTGAGGTACACCTCGGCTTCGCATTCAGAAAGCTCGGACAGAAGATTGCCACACCGGTATTCGACGGTGCGCACGAGTCCGACATCAGAGATGCACTTCGTGAGGCAGGCTACCGTGAGGACGGTAAGTCAATCCTTACAGACGGCAGAACAGGTCTTAAATTCGATAACCCCGTTACTGTCGGCATTATGTACTACTTGAAGCTCCACCACCTTGTAGACGATAAAATCCACGCACGTTCCACAGGTCCTTACTCACTTGTTACTCAGCAGCCCCTGGGCGGTAAAGCTCAGTTCGGCGGTCAGCGTTTCGGTGAGATGGAAGTTTGGGCACTTGAGGCTTACGGTGCTGCTTATACTCTTCAGGAAATCCTTACTGTTAAGTCGGACGACCTTGTCGGAAGAGTTAAGACCTATGAGTCCATCGTTAAGGGACAGAACATTCCGAAGCCCGGTGTTCCCGAATCGTTCAAGGTTCTTGTTAAAGAGCTTCAGGCTCTCGCACTTGACATCAAAGTTCTCGATAAGGACAACAACGAAATTGACCTTAAACAAAACTTTGATGATGAGATGGATACTCCTGTTGTTGCTAATGAGGATATGTCCTACGTAAACGACGCTTCACTCGATGACGGCTACGTTACGGATGAGGATGCAGAAAAAGAACTCGGAGAGGACGCCTTCAACGAATATATCACAGGCGATGATTCGTTTGACGACGACGAATTCAACGACGATGAATTTTAACCGAGTAAACTCACAGTTCAGATTTTAAGGAAGAAGGTAAAAATTTAATGGAAAATATAACCTTTGAGTCAATTAAAATCGGCCTTGCCTCACCCGAGCAGATCAGAGAGTGGTCTTACGGAGAGGTCAAGAAGCCCGAAACAATTAACTACCGCACGTTAAAGCCCGAAAAAGAAGGACTTTTCTGCGAAAAGATTTTCGGACCCACAAAGGACTGGGAATGTTACTGCGGAAAGTATAAAAGAGTCCGTTATAAAGGCAAAATATGCGAACGCTGCGGCGTTGAAATAACAAAGGCTAAAGTCAGAAGAGAGAGAATGGGACACATTGAGCTCGTTGCTCCCGTTTCTCACATATGGTATTTCAAGGGTATTCCCTCAAGAATGGGACTTATCCTTGACATATCTCCCAGAGACCTTGAAAAAGTTCTCTATTTTTCAAGATATATAGTTACCGATCCCGGCGACACCGAGCTTGAAAAGAATCAGATTCTCTCCGAGAAAGAATATCTCGATATGAGAGAGAAGTATGAGGACGATTTCAAGGCAGGTATGGGCGCAGAGGCTATCAAAGAGCTTCTTGCGGGTATAGACGTTGAAAAGCTCGCAAACGACCTTCGTGCAGAGCTTGAGGATGCAAGCGGTCAGAAAAAGACAAGAATTCTCAAGCGCCTTGAGGTTGCAGAGGCATTCAGACAGTCGGGCAACCGTCCCGAATGGATGATTTTGGACGTCATTCCGGTAATCCCCCCCGATATTCGTCCTATGGTTCAGCTTGACGGCGGCAGATTTGCTACTTCCGACCTCAACGACCTTTACAGACGAGTTATCAACAGAAACAACCGTCTTAAAAAGCTCCTTGAGTTGAGCGCTCCCGACATTATCATCAGAAACGAAAAGAGAATGCTTCAGGAGGCTGTTGACGCACTTATCGACAACGGCAGAAGAGGCAGACCCGTTACAGGTCCGAACAACAGAGCGTTGAAATCTCTTTCCGATATGCTTAAAGGTAAGCAGGGACGTTTCCGTCAGAACCTTCTCGGTAAGCGTGTTGACTATTCGGGACGTTCGGTTATCGTCGTAGGACCCGAGCTCAAGATGTATCAGTGCGGTCTTCCCAAGGAAATGGCTCTTGAATTGTTCAAGCCCTTCGTTATGAAGCGTCTTGTTGAGACAGGTGTTACAGGCAACATAAAGTCTGCAAGAAAGATGGTTGAACGTGCTAATCCCGAGGTTTGGGACGCTCTTGAGGTTGTTATTAAGGGACACCCCGTAATGCTTAACCGTGCTCCCACACTTCACAGACTCGGTATTCAGGCATTTGAGCCCGTTCTTGTTGAGGGTAGAGCAATTAAGCTTCATCCCCTTGCTTGTACAGCGTTCAACGCCGACTTCGACGGCGACCAGATGGCTGTTCACGTTCCGCTTTCGGCTGAGGCTCAGGCTGAGGCAAGACTTCTTATGCTTGCTGCCAACAACCTCCTTAAACCGTCAGACGGTAAACCCGTAACAGTTCCCACGCAGGATATGATCCTCGGCTCGTACTATCTTACAATGGAAAAGGACGGCGAGCCCGGCGAGGGTAAGGTATTCTCAACCGTTGATGAGGCTACAATGGCTTATGATGAGGGCTATATCGGTCTTCACTCAAAGATAAAGGTTAGAATGACTAAGGAGATTAACGGCGAGACGGTTTCACAGCTTGTTGAGACAACTCTCGGTAAGATAATCTTCAACACGCCCATTCCGCAGGACCTCGGCTTCGTTGACAGAAGCGATCCCGCAAATGCGTTCAAGCTTGAGGTTGACTTCCTTGTCAACAAGAAAACGCTCGGTAAAATCATTGATAAATGTATCAAGGTTCACGGCGTAAACGTTTCTTCTCAGGTGCTTGACGCTATTAAGGCACAGGGTTACAAATATTCGACAAAATCAGGTATTACCGTTGCTGTTTGCGACGCAGTAATTCCTCCCTATAAGGCAGAGCTTCTTAAAGAGGCTGATGCAAAGATTGATAAGATTTCGGCTAACTACAATCTCGGTCTTATCAGCAACAGCGAGAGAAGTCAGAAGGTTATTAAGGTTTGGGAGAAATGCACAAACGACGTTGCTTCCGGTCTTAAAGACAACCTCGGTAAGTACAATCCGATTTACATGATGGTTGACTCGGGTGCCCGTGGTTCTGACTCACAGCTTCGTCAGTTGGCAGGTATGCGTGGTCTTATCGCCAATACATCAGGTAAGGTCATCGAGGTTCCGATTCGTGCTAACTACCGTGAGGGACTTAACGTACTTGAATACTTCATTTCATCCCGTGGTGCCCGTAAAGGTCTTGCCGATACAGCTCTTCGTACAGCTGACTCGGGTTACCTTACCCGTCGTCTTGTTGACGTTTCACAGGACGTTATCATTCGTGAAGAGGATTGTCATTGCCACGACGGTATCGATGTTTACGATATTATGGAGGGCAAGGAGCTTATCGAGAGCCTCCAGGAGAGACTTACAGGTCGTTTCTTGCTTGAGGATTTGACAGACGAAAACGGCGAAGTTGTTATGTCGAAGGACAAGATGATGTCCGAGGCTGACGCTAAAATCGTTGCCGATATTGTCAATGCAAGAGAAAATCCCGCAGACAGAAAAATTAAGATTCGTTCACTTCTTACCTGCGAATCCGAGCACGGCGTATGTATCAAGTGCTACGGCTCAAACCTTGCAACAGGCAAGCCTGTTACGGTCGGCGAGGCTGTCGGTATTATCGCAGCTCAGTCAATCGGTGAGCCCGGTACACAGCTTACAATGCGTACGTTCCACACCGGCGGTGTCGCTTCGAGTCAGGATATCACACAGGGTCTTCCCCGTGTCGAGGAATTGTTCGAGGCAAGAAAGCCCAAGACGCTTGCTATCCTCTCCGAAATCGACGGACGTCTTTCGTTCAGAGAAATCAAGAGAAACGAGCATATCGTTATCACAAATGACGAGACGGGCGACGAAAAATCATATCTTATTCCTTACGGCTACCGTAAGAAATTCAATGTGGAGACCGACGAAAACGGCAACCCCGTTTACGTTAAGAAGGGCACAGCTCTTACAGAGGGTTCTCCCAACCCGCACGACATACTTGCTATCAACGGTGTCCATGCGGTTCACGATTATCTTATCAAGGAAGTTCAGAGAACTTACCGTATGCAGGGTGTTGACATCAACGATAAGCATATCGAGGTAATCGTTCGTCAGATGATGAGAAAGCTCAAGGTAGAAGAGCCCGGCTCAACCCACTTCCTCCCCGGCGAGCAGGTTGAAAAGGTTGACTTTACTATCGAGTTGAGAAAGGCTAAGCAGGAATGTGAGGCAAAGGGCGAAGAATTCATCGAGCCTGTTTGTGAGCCTGTGCTTCTCGGTATCACAAAGGCTTCGTTGGCTACAAACTCCTTTATGTCGGCAGCTTCCTTCCAGGAGACGACAAGAGTTCTTACCGACGCAGCTATCAAGGGTAAGGTCGATAACCTTATGGGTCTTAAAGAGAACGTCATCATCGGTAAGCTTCTTCCCTCGGGAACAGGTATGCGCTGCTACAGCGAGGTAGAAAACGAGAGAGTTTATACCGCTTCAACCGAGTCCGAAGAAGAAATAAATGACTAAAAATTAAATAATGCTTGACAACCGAAGGTTTTTAATGTTAAAATCTTTGGTTGTGTGAGCAAAATAAACACTATTTTAATCGATAGTGTTTGTTTTGCTGACACATTGTGTCATAATTTTTTATCGGAGGTGAAAAAATGCCAACCTTTAACCAGCTTGTACGCAACGGAAGAGATACTATCGAGAAGAAGTCAAAGGCTCCTGCTCTCGGTAAGGGACTTAACTCTAAGAAGAACGTTATGACTGATAATGCTTCTCCTCAGAAGAGAGGTGTTTGTACTGTTGTTAAGACAGATACACCTAAAAAGCCTAACTCAGCTCTTCGTAAGCTTGCCAGAGTTCGTCTCACTAACGGAATCGAAGTTTCTGCTTACATCCCGGGCGTAGGCCACAACCTTCAGGAACACTCAGTTGTTCTTATCAGAGGCGGCCGTGTTAAGGATCTCCCCGGTGTTCGTTACCATATTATCCGTGGTACACTCGATACACAGGGCGTTAACGGAAGAATGCAGAGTCGTTCCAAGTACGGCGCAAAGAGACCCAAGGGCGCAAAAAAATAAGGTAGTCAGACCTTAAATTATCAACAGACAGAATCTACCAATTCAGTCAAATGCTATAATTGGTGTATATATATATTTATATGCCTCTTTGCATTGACACCACGGGTTTTGTCACCAGAGTACCTATGATATCATTACTATGAAGGAGGGAAGCGAAGTGCCAAGAAGAGGCCAGATTGCAAAACGTGACGTTTTGCCGGATCCGCTTTACAATTCAAAGCTTGTAACAAGGCTTATCAACAGCGTTATGCTCGACGGTAAGAAGGGTGTTGCCCAGAAGATCGTTTACGACGCATTCGACATTATCGCTGAGAAAACAGGTAAAGAGCCGTTGGAGGTTTTTGACGCTGCAATGGAAAATGTTATGCCTGTTCTCGAAGTTAAAGCTCGCCGTGTAGGCGGTGCAACTTATCAGGTTCCGATGGAAGTACGTCCCGAGAGAAGACAGACTTTGGGACTCCGTTGGATTACGCTTTATGCACGTTCACGTTCAGAGAGAACGATGAAGGAAAGACTTGCTAACGAGATCCTTGACGCAGTCAATGAGACCGGCGCAGCATTCAAGAAGCGTGAAGAAACACACAGAATGGCTGAAGCTAACAAAGCTTTTGCACATTTCAGATGGTAATTTTACCGGAGAATTTTTACGCCGAGTAATTCGGCAATGGAGGATATTATGCCGAGAAAGGTATCTCTTGAAAAAACAAGAAATATTGGTATCATGGCTCATATCGACGCCGGTAAAACAACTACAACAGAAAGAATTTTGTTTTACACGGGTGTTAACCACAAATTAGGTGAGACACACGACGGCGACGCTACCATGGACTGGATGGCTCAGGAGCAGGAGAGAGGTATTACCATCACTTCCGCTGCTACCACCTGCTTCTGGAAGAATCATCGTATCAATATAATCGACACTCCCGGCCACGTTGACTTTACAGTTGAAGTTCAGCGTTCGCTTCGTGTACTTGACGGTTCTGTTACCGTTTTGTGCGCAAAGGGCGGTGTTGAGCCTCAGTCTGAGACCGTTTGGCGTCAGGCTGACGAATACAAAGTACCCAGAATGATTTTCGTTAATAAGATGGACATCATGGGTGCTGATTTTTACAGAGTTCTTGATATGGTTAAGGAGCGTTTCAACTGCAACGCTGTTCCGATTCAGCTCCCGATAGGCGCTGAGGCTACCTTTAAGGGTATTATTGACCTTATCAATAACGACGCTGAGGTTTATTATGATGACCTCGGTAAAGACATTCGCCGTGAGGAAATCCCGGACGATATGAAGGAGCTTGCTGCTAAGTACCGTTCACAGCTTATCGAGTCAGTCGTTGAGCAGGATGATGAGCTCATGGAGAAGTATTTTGAAGGCGTTGAGCCGACAGTTGAGGAAATTAAGAAGGTTATCCGTAAGGCTACTATTGCCAACGAGATGGTTCCGATTTGCTGCGGTACAGCTTACCGTAACAAGGGTGTTCAGCCTCTCCTCGACGCTATCGTTGACTTTATGCCGGCTCCCACAGACATCGAGTCCATCAAGGGCGTAAACCCCGATACCGATGAAGAGGAGCAGAGACATTCATCAGATTCAGAGCCTTTTTCAGCTCTTGCATTTAAGATAGCAACAGACCCCTTTGTTGGTAAGCTCTGCTTCTTCAGAGTTTACTCGGGTACTGTAAACGCAGGTACAACCGTTTACAACTCTGTTAAGAACTGCAGAGAGAGAATGGGTCGTATCCTTCAGATGCACGCTAACCACAGAGAGGACATTGAGACAGTTTACGCAGGCGACATTGCCGCTGTCGTAGGCCTCAAGAACACAACAACAGGTGACACACTCTGCGACGAGAAGAACCCGATTGTTCTTGAGTCAATGGACTTCCCGGATCCGGTTATCCGTGTAGCTATCGAGCCCAAGACTAAGGCAGGACAGGAGAAGATGGGTATCGGACTTCAGAAGCTTGCTGAAGAGGACCCCACCTTCAAGTGCTATACAGATGAAGAAACAGGTCAGACCATTATCGCAGGTATGGGCGAGCTTCACCTTGAAATTATCGTTGACAGACTTCTTCGTGAGTTTAAGGTTGAGGCTAACGTAGGTAAGCCGCAGGTTGCTTACAAGGAAACCATCCGCAAGAAGGTTGACCACGAAACCAAGTACAAGCGCCAGTCGGGCGGTTCGGGTCAGTACGGTCACGTTAAGATTATACTTGAGCCCAACGAACCCGGTAAGGGCTATGAGTTCGTTAACGCTGTTGTCGGCGGTAAGATTCCGAAGGAATTTATCGGACCTGTTGATCAGGGTATCCAGGGCGCATTGAACTCAGGTGTACTTGCAAACTACCCCGTTGTTGACGTTAAAGTTACTCTTTACGACGGTTCTTACCACGAAGTCGACTCTTCGGAAATGGCGTTTAAGATTGCCGGTTCAATGGCATTCAAGGAAGCTGCAAGACTTGCAGACCCGATTCTTCTTGAGCCCATCATGAAGGTTGTTGTTATCGTTCCCGATGACTACTTCGGCACCGTACAGGGCAACCTTATCGCTCGCCGTGGTGAAATTCAGGGCTTCGAGGACCGTTCAGGCCTCAAGCAGATCACTGCAAGAGTTCCGCTTGCAGAGATGTTCGGTTACGCAACAGACCTCCGTTCACAGACTCAGGGCCGTGGACAGTATGTTATGGAGCCCGACGGTTATAAGCCGGTTCCGAAGAGCGTAGCTGAGAAGATTATCAGTGAAAGAACTAAGAAAGACTGATTATTTCATTAAAAAGGCTTGATATTTTGCCGAATTATTGGTAAAATATCAAGCACAGACAAATACAAAATATTTTCCGTTAATAAAAGGAGGAAATTCCAATGGCAAAGGCAAAATTCGAAAGAACTAAACCCCATGTTAATATTGGTACTATCGGTCACGTTGACCACGGTAAGACAACATTAACAGCAGCTATTACAAAGACACTCGCATCTAAGGGTCAGGCTGACTTCGTTGATTATGCAAACATCGATAAGGCTCCCGAAGAGAGAGAGCGTGGTATCACAATCAACACAGCTCACGTTGAGTATGAGACAGCTAAGCGTCACTATGCTCACGTTGACTGCCCCGGCCATGCTGACTACATCAAGAACATGATCACAGGTGCAGCTCAGATGGACGGCGCTATCCTTGTTATCGCAGCAACAGACGGTCCTATGGCTCAGACAAAAGAGCACCTTCTTCTTGCTCGTCAGGTTGGCGTTCCGGCAATCGTTGTATTCATGAACAAGTGCGATCAGGTTGACGATCCCGAGCTTCTTGAGCTTGTTGAGATGGAAATCCGTGAAACTCTTGCTGAGTACGATTTCGATGAGAACTGCCCGATCATCAAGGGTTCGGCTCTTAAGGCTCTTGAGGCTACAGACCCCGATGCTCCTGAAGTTCAGTGCATCTGGGAGCTTATGGATGCAGTTGATAACTACATCCCCACACCCGACCGTAAGGCTGACCAGCCGTTCCTTATGCCTGTCGAGGACGTTATGACAATCACAGGCCGTGGTACAGTTGCTACAGGTAGAGTTGAGCGTGGACAGCTTAAGACAGGCGAGGAAGTTGAAATCGTTGGTCTTAAGGATGAAAAGACAAAGTCAGTTGTTACAGGTATCGAGATGTTCAGAAAAACTCTTGATTACGCTGAGGCAGGCGACAACATCGGTGCTCTTCTTCGTGGTGTTGACAGAAAGGGTATCGAGCGTGGACAGGTTCTTTCTAAGCCCGGTACAATTCACCCCCACACAAAGTTCAAGGGACAGGTTTACGTTCTTAATAAGGACGAGGGCGGCCGTCATACACCGTTCTTCAACAACTATCGTCCTCAGTTCTATTTCAGAACAACTGACGTTACAGGTATCATCACTCTTCCCGCAGGTACAGAAATGTGCATGCCCGGCGACAACGTAGAGATGGACGTTGAGCTCATCACTCCTATCGCTATCGAGGAAGGCCTTCGTTTCGCTATCCGTGAGGGTGGTAGAACAGTAGGTTCAGGTGTTGTTACAGCTATTAACGAATAATCTGATTATTCAATAATAACATCTAATTTAAGCTCCCTTATCGGCAACGGTAAGGGAGCTTTTGTGCGTCTTAAAGGCATGTAGCTGTGTTTACCTGCCGACCGCCTCGAAAGCCCTATTTGACGGCTTTGCGGCTGCTTTAAGACTTTTACAGAACATAAAAAATCCCTCTGCAATATTACAGAGGGATTTAAGCATATTATGTTGTTTTACGCTTCCTTTAAGGCTTTCTTTTCATCCTTTGAATAGAGTGCCTTGAGGATGATGGGCGTTATAATCGACGATACCATAATAAGCACGATAACGGGCGTAAAGTATTCGTTTGAAATTATGCCGCAGGAAAGTCCCTTTTGAGCGACAATCAACGCAACCTCGCCTCTTGTCATCATACCGACGCCGATTTTCAGCGAGTCGCCGAAGTTGAATTTGCAAGCCTTGCTCATAAGCGAGCAGCCGATAACCTTGCAGATAAGACCGATGATAACAAAGCAAATCGCAAACAGCAGCATTTCTCCCGTTATGCCGTCAATCGAGGTTTTAAGACCGATACTTGCGAAGAAAACAGGACCGAAGAGCATATATGAGCTGATGTCCATTTTTTCCGCAATGTAGTTCGAGTCGTGAATACTGCAAAGAATAATACCTGCAACGTATGCGCCTGTAATGTCGGCAATTCCGAAATATTTTTCCGCAACATAAGCCATACCCAAGCAAAGCGCAAGTCCCATAATCGGAATACGTCTTGTGTGAGGCCACAGCTTGTCCGAAAATCTGAAAATCTTGTAGATGATATAGCCGAGCACGAATGCGAACAGGAAGAACAAAACAGTCTTAATAATAACCGTAATGGGCTTTGCCTCTCCTCCGTTCATACCGATTACAAATGTGAGCACGATAATACCGATAACATCATCAATAATCGCAGCACTCATAATTGTTGTGCCGACCTCGGTCGAGAGCTTGCCCAACTCCTTGAGCGTTTGAACGGTAATGCTGACGGAGGTAGCCGTCAAAATTACACCGATAAACACAGCCTTGTAAAAATCGGGTGAACCCCAAGGGGAAGCGCCGTAAAATGCGAAATAGAGCAATGTACCGCCGACAAGGGGAACGAACACTCCGGCGCAAGCGATTAAAAATGCCTTGAAGCCTGTCCTTGCAAGGTCTTTGAGGTTAGTACCGAGTCCTGCCGAGAACATAAGAAGCACAACGCCGATTTCAGCAAGCTGAGCTATGAAATCCGTCTGGTCAACGAGGTGCAAAACGCTCGGGCCTATGATAAGACCTGCGATAATTTCGCCGACAACCTGCGGTGCTTTGAGCTTTCGTGCGATTATGCCGAAAATCTTTGCGGCGATTATAATTATGCATAAGCTTTTGAATACCGAATAAGCTTCCATAAAACACATATCCTTTCTTTATTTTCCCGTAGCCCATTATACTCTAAGCATAAGCTAAAAGCAAATAAAAAAGCTATTTTTGTAACATTATATAAAATCGGGGCTATGTAGAGACTGAATATTGAAAAATTGCAAAAAAAGAGTATAATTATAATGTTAAAAAGCAATCGTTGGAGAGATGAAATGAAAAAGTATTTTAATCTTTATAAAAAGCAGTTCATTTTAGGCCCTGCGTTCAAACTTGCGGAGGCTATACTTGAGCTTTTTGTTCCGATTACCGTCGCAAGTATGATTGACAAGGGAATTGCGGTAGGGGACACGGCATACATTTTCAAAATGGGTATAGTGCTTTTCCTGCTGGCTCTTTTCGGCGTTCTGTTTGCCATTGTCTGTCAGTATTCGGCGGCGGTCGCACAGCAGGGTGTCGGAACTCATTTGAGAAATGATGTGTTCGACAAGATAAACCTTATGTCGAGAGAGGATATTGACACATTTACAAGCGCATCGCTCACAACGAGGATAACCAACGATATTACTCAAATTCAGTCGGCGGTTGCAATGCTTATACGCCTTGTTTTCCGTTCGCCGTTTTTGATTGTCGGCTCGCTTATCGCCGCTGTCGGACTTGATGCGAAAATGTCAATAATTTTCTTCGTGTCGGCGTTGCTTGTAAGCGTAATTTTATATTACATTTTAAGCCGTTCGCTGCCGCTTTACTCTCAAATTCAGAGAAAGCTCGACAGAGCCGCTTCAATCGTAAAGGACAGCCTTTCGGGCGTGCGTGTAATCCGTGCGTTTTCAAGAACGGAATATGAAAAGGATAAATTCGAAAAGGCGAACGAGGAATTGACCGAGCGAAGCGTTAAAGTCGGCAGGCTTTCGGCACTTCTTAATCCGCTGACCTTTGCGGTTATGAACACGGCTATTGTTTTAATCCTTTATTTCGGCGGAATTAAGGTCAACACGGGCAAGCTCACACAGGGCGAGGTGCTTGCCTTTACAAACTATATGACGCAGATTTTGCTTTCGATTATCGTATTTTCAAACGTAATCGTAATTTTTACAAAGGCGGGCGCAAGCTATCAGCGAATTAAAGAGGTGCTTGACTTTGAGCCGAGTATGTCAGACGACAACGCACGTTTTACACAGGCTGACGAGACAAAGCCTGCGGTTGAATTCAAGAGCGTTTGCTATTCATACGGCGAAGCGGACGAAAATGTGCTTACCGACGTTGATTTTTCAATAAACAAGGGCGAAACCGTCGGAATAATCGGCGGTACGGGCAGCGGTAAAACAACGCTTGTCAGCCTTATTATGCGTTTTTATGATGTTGACAGCGGCGAAATTGACGTTTTCGGTCATGATGTCCGTGATTATAAATTCTCGGCATTGAGGAGCATTGCTCATATCGTTCCGCAGGAAAACAGGCTCTTTTCAGGCTCGGTGCGTAAAAATTTGCTTTACGGCGACCAAAACGCAACCGATGAGGATATTGAAAGAGCACTTAGAATTTCACAGTCCGAGGAATTTGTCAAAAAACTGCCCAACGGACTTGATACCGAGATAAACGAAAACAGTAAAAACCTTTCTGGCGGTCAAAGGCAGAGGCTTTGCATTGCAAGGGCGTTGCTCGGAAATCCGAAAATCGTAATTTTCGACGACTCATCATCTGCACTTGACTTTGCGACGGACTCAAGGCTTCGTAAAGCAATTCACGACGAGCTTTCGGACACTACCGTTATCATAGTTTCGCAGAGGGTAAACACCGTCAAGAGCTGTGACCGAATAATCGTAATGAACGAGGGCGGAATTTCCGCTATCGGAACGCACTCGGAGCTTTACAAGACGAACGAGGTATATAATGAAATTTGCCTTTCTCAGCTTTCGGAAAGAGAGGTGAACGCACAGTGAAAACGGTAAAAAGACTTTTCAAATACGTTAAACCCTTTACCGCAAATATCGTTTTTGCCGTCATCTCCGCAATCGGCGGAATTTTGCTTTCGCTGTTTGTTCCGATTATGATAGGCGAGGGCATTGACTGTATAATCGGCAAGGATAACGTTGATTTTTCGGCACTTTCAAGGGTTTGCATTGAGCTGTTTGTAATCGTTATCGCCTCGGCAATTTTGCAGTGGATAATGACCTATAACTCGAACAAGCTCTCATACAAAACCGTTAAGCTCTTACGCCGTGAGACAATCGCAAAGCTCAACAGGGTAGAGCTCAAATACATTGACTCCGTGCCGCACGGCGACCTTATAAACTCTGTAATAACCGACGTCGATATAGTTTCGACGGGACTTTTGCAGGGCTTTACGCAGGTGCTTTCGGGTATTGTAACGATAGTCGCAACGCTTGTGTTTATGTTTATGATAAACCCGTATATAACGCTTGTTGTTGTGATACTCACGCCCGTTTCATTCTTTATGGCTTCGTTTATCGCAAAGAGAGCGCACTCAAAATACACCGAGCAGGCAAGGCTCAGGGGCAAGCTTACTGGCTATGCTTCGGAAATGATTGACTCGGCGCAGGTCGTAAAGGCATTTAATATGCAGCAGACCACGACAGAGGCCTTCAGGGATATGAACAACAAGTGGGAAAAGGTCGGAGTTATCGCACATTTCTATTCGGCTCTTACCAATCCGCTTACAAGATTTGTAAATGCGCTTGTATATGCTGCGGTTGCCGTTATCGGCGGAATTTATGTATGCGGCGACACTCACGCAATTACCGTCGGTGCGTTGGCGTCATTCCTTGCTTACTGCTCGCAGTACACAAAGCCGTTTAATGAAATTTCGGCTGTTATCGCAGAGTTCCAAAACGCCGTAAGCTCGGCTGAACGTATTTTCTCCGTACTTGACGCACCCGAGCAGATAAGCGACGAGGGCAACCGTGTCCTTGAAAGCGTCAAGGGCGATGTCGAGCTTCAAAATGTCGAGTTCTCATATACGGACGCTAAAAAATTCATTGAAAACCTTAACCTTTCGGCAAAAAGCGGACAGACGGTTGCGCTTGTAGGTCCTACGGGATGCGGAAAGACAACGCTTATCAACCTTTTGATGCGTTTCTATGAGATAAGCTCGGGCAAGATTTCGGTTGACGGAAACGATATAACCGAGGTTACCCGTGAGAGCCTGCGCAGTCAGTTCGGAATGGTGCTTCAGGACACTTGGCTGTTCTCGGGCACGATTTATGAAAATATCGCTTACGGAAAGCCGAACGCCACCGAGCAGGAGGTTATCGAAGCGGCTAAGAAGGCTCACGCACACAGCTTTATCAAACGCTTGCCCGACGGCTATAATACGATTATAACGGGTAACGGCGACAATCTTTCGCAGGGTCAAAGACAGTTGATTTCCATTGCAAGAGTAATGCTCTCCGATCCGCCTATGCTCATACTTGACGAGGCAACGTCGAGCATTGATACGAGAACGGAATTGAGAATACAAAAGGCATTTTTGGAGCTTATGGACGGCAGAACGGCTTTCATTGTCGCACACAGGCTTTCGACAATAAAGAATGCAGACAAGATACTTGTTATGAAAGACGGTGCTATCATCGAAAGCGGTACGCATGGGGAGTTGCTCGAAAAGGGCGGCTTCTATTCCGAGCTTTATAACAGTCAGTTTGCGGTTTATTAAGGAGAATATATGACTTTTTACGAAAATACGGATTCACCCGAGAGAGTGCTGCTCATTTCGGTTGACACGGGCGATTTTAATGCCGAGGAGTCAATCGAAGAACTTGCCTTGCTTGTCGAAACGGCAGGGGGCGAGGCGGTTGTAACCTCAACGCAGAAGCTGCCGTCCGTAAATCCTGCGACCTATGTCGGAAGCGGACGAATACAGGAAATTGCGGAAATTTGCCGTACAAATGAAATAGACCTCATTGTTGCCGACGACGAACTGTCGCCTGCGCAGCTTAAAAATATCGAGGATTTGACGGACACAAGGGTCATTGACCGCACAATGCTCATTCTTGATATTTTCGCACTCAGAGCGAGAAGCAGCGAGGGTAAATTGCAGGTCGAATTGGCACAGCTTAAATATTCCTTACCCTTTTTGACGGGTAAAGGTAAAAGCCTTTCCAGACTCGGCGGCGGTATCGGCACAAGAGGTCCCGGCGAGAGCAAGCTTGAGAGCGATAAAAGGCATATGCGCCGCAAAATCTATGCTCTTGAAGAGGAATTAAAGCAGATTGAAAAGCGCCGTAACACAATGCGAAGCCGCAGAAAAAAGGACGGCATAATTTCGGTTGCGATTGTCGGCTACACAAATGCAGGCAAGTCAACTCTTATGAACAGGCTCACGGATGCAGGCGTGCTTGCGGAGGATAAGCTGTTTGCAACGCTTGACCCGACAGCGAGAAAACTCACGCTTCCAAACGGTCAGGACGTAATGCTCATTGACACGGTAGGTCTTGTCAGACGGCTTCCGCATAAATTAGTCGAGGCGTTCAAGTCAACGCTTGAGGAGGCTAAAAATGCCGATTTGATACTCAATGTGTGCGACGCTTCAAGTGATGAGTGCTCGGAGCATTTGGAAGTTACCGCAAACCTTTTGCGAGAGCTTGAATGTGAGCAAACGCCCGTTATTTCCGTTATGAACAAGTGCGACCTTGTACCCGACATTTACGGTTTGCCGACTCTCGGCAGGGCGGTTATGATAAGCGCATTAAACGGCGATGGCATAGACGAATTGCTTTCGGCTATTGAGGAGGCATTGCCCAAAAACAGGGTAAGGAAAAAGCTGTTAATTCCGTTCGACAAGGGCTCGATAATTGCCGAGATAAGAAAAGACGGCGTTATTCATTCGGAGGATTACACCGAAAACGGAACGCTCATTGACGCAACCGTTAACATTCAGTATCTTGAAAAAATAAAGCAGTATATTCAGTAGTTAAATAAGCATAAAAAAAGAACACTCCGGAAAAGAGTGCTCGTAATGAAAAAGGCAGTACAAATTTTGTATTGCCTTATTTTTGTTCTATCTCATTAAACTGCCGCAGGCAATATAACTATGCGAAGCATAATATCACTGTTCAAAGAACAATACAACTCGCCGCAGGCGAATATAACTGAGGCGTACTTCACAAGGAAGTACGCCTCTAATCTCCCGCCCGACCGTCGTTAGTGAATTCAGAAATGGGTTTCTGCAACAAAATATAATGCTTCTGTATCTATGGGCAAAAGTGATATTTCGAGCTTTGCTCGGAGTGATATTTTCCCTTCGGGAAGTGATATGAAAGCCTATCGGCTTCCGTGATATTATATTCGTCGGTTAAACTGCCGCAGGCAATATAACTATGCGAAGCATAATATCACTGTTCAAAGAACAATACAACTCGCCGCAGGCGAATATAACTGAGGCGTACTTCACAAGGAAGTACGCCTCTAATCCCCCGCCCGACCGCAGTCGGTGAATAATAACCTGCAAAAAAGCAGGTGGGCACTAAGTCTCGACCTTTGTATGCTCCCAGCGTCCGTAAAAACGGGAGGTCTGCTCCCGGCGTTGACATTTTAAGTTCCCTATAAGAAAGTGTTGGGTTAATATCAACCGAGCTGTTTGTCGCATCGGGCAGGAATAATATTTTATACCGTTATTGCTTTTTTATTCTTCTTCGTCGTCAAAATCGTAAAGCTCGGCAATTCTCTGTTCAAAAAGATTTCCAATCTCATCAAATTCAGCGTCGTCCTCGATAGGCTCAAGGTAGGTTTCGCCGTCGTCCTCTTCGACAACCTTCAAAATAATAAGCTCTCCGTCGTCCTCAATAATTTCCTCCGCATCATCAAAAACGGGGGTAAGAGCAACATAGCGACCCTTATCGGTCTCGATTCTGTCAAGCTCCTCGAAAACGTGCTCAACGCCGTCCTCGTCAACAACGGAAACAATATCGTTACCGTATTCTTCGTTCATCGGAAACACCTCCTAACGTCTATCTATATTTTACAATGTAAACCGATTTCCGTCAACAGATAAATTGTAAATATTCTTTGACAGATTAAAAAATTCGGCAGATAAGGGAACAATCCATATCCGCCGAAGAGGTCTTTTGTTGAATTATCAAGCCTTATTAACACTCAGCCTTTTTTAGAGCCGATTTTTCTTTCCTCGCCCTTTTTGATACGCTCAATGTTTGAACGGTGCATAAAGATTACAAGTGCAGCAATAATCGCCGTGCAGACGGTCGGTATTTTCCAGTCTCCACGCAAAAGCGGAGGATTGAGAAACGGAAGAAACCTATAAATTACAAATGTTACGACGGGAACGCACGCAGCCGAGATAATCGACGAGAGCGAAACCATTTTTGAGGCTGACAGCGTAACGAAAAACGGTACTGCCAAAATCGGAACGGAGATAGGGGACATAGCCGTTGTAACGCCGAACATTGAAGCGACTCCCTTGCCGCCCTTGAAGCCGAAGAAAACGGGGAAGATATGACCGATAACCGCCGCCGTGCCTGCAATGTAAGCACAGCCGACGGGATTTTCCTTGCCCGAAATCAAGAACAGGGCAATCAACGCCGCTATCATAGGCTTTATGAAATCGCCGAGGAAAACGACAGCCGCCGCCTTTTTGCCGAACGTCCTTGCGGTATTCGTCATACCTGCGTTGTTCGAGCCGTAATCCCTTATATCTTTTTTGAATTTTGTTTTTGAGACGATGACGGCAAAGCTCAACGAACCGAGCAAATAGCCGACAACCGCACTGATGAAATATCTGAGCATTATATAAACTCCGTAAATATCGCTTGTATGTGCTTTTTTTAGTTATTATAGCCGTGTAGTATGCGTTTGTCAAATGTGCTTTGTGTAAATCTACGAATATGAAAAAATTGTGAATTTTTTTGTCGAAAACGGTTTACAAGCGCCGTGCGTTGTGCTATTATAATCGCAATAAAAATGTTTACCTTTAATTCGGTACGAGATGCCGACAAGGAGAACGCAAAACGCAATATCAAATTTTGTGCCTTGTCGAGCTTTGACAAGGCTTTTTTCTTTTGTGAAAACGGAGTAAGAAAATGGAAAACAAGATTATTATTGACAGACAGGCGATGCTCAGGGCTTTGGCTCGTATCTCGCACGAAATAATCGAGCAGAACACTCATGTTGACACCGTTTGCTTAATTGGTATCAAAAAGCGTGGAGTGCCGCTTGCAAAAATGTTAAAGGCTAATATTGAAAAGTTCTCCGACCTCAAGGTTGAGCTCGGCGAGCTTGATATTACATTATATAGGGACGATTTAACGCCGAAATATCAGACGCCGCACCTCAATTCGTCGGTTATTGACTTTGACGTCAACGATAAATCCGTGATTTTGGTGGACGACGTTTTGTACACGGGCAGGACGGCGAGAGCCGCAATGGAGGCTATAATCGGACTTGGCAGACCTGCCGTAATTCAGCTTGCGGTAATGGTTGACAGAGGGCACAGGGAGCTGCCGATATGCGCAAACTACGTCGGCAAGAATATCCCGACCTCAAAGGATGAATTTATCAACGTAAAGGTTGATGAAACGGACGGTACTACCGAGGTTGTGCTGTCAAAAAAAGGCAATAAGGCGTAAGCCGTAAAATATTAGGAGGAAAAAGAAATGAATCTCGTTTACAACATCAAAGACAAGCCGAAATTCGGACAGCTTATCGTGTTCGCTTTTCAGCAGTTGCTTGCAATTCTTGCGGCAACAATCGCAGTTCCCACCATCGTAGGTAACGGAATGAGCCAGTCCGCAGCACTTTTCGGCGCAGGCGTAGGCACAATCGTTTATCTTCTTTTCACAAAGTTTAACAGCCCCGTATTCCTCGGCTCATCATTCGCTTTTATCGGCTCAATGCTTGCCGCTTTTGCAGGTGCTGTTTCGGTTGAGGCAGGATATGCAGGTATCATCTTCGGCGCACTTTTCGCAGGACTTGTATATGTAATCATCGCAATCGTAGTTAAGTTCGCAGGCGTAAATTGGATTAACAAGCTTATGCCGGCAGTTGTTATCGGACCCACAGTTTCGATTATCGGTCTTTCACTTGCAGGCAACGCAATAAGCGACCTTATGAAGGGCAAGGTTGTTGACCTTGAGGGCGCAAGCGTAGCAAGCCCTTATGTAGCGCTTGTTTGCGGACTTGTAACACTCTTTACTGTTATCATCTGCTCTGTTTACGGCAAGAAAATGGCAAAGCTTATCCCGTTCATTATCGGTATCCTTGCAGGCTATGTTGTGGCTGCTATCTTTACCGCTATCGGTATCAAGACAGGCAATGACGCTTTGAGAGTTATCGACTTCTCGGTATTCTCGGGTATGAAGCTTTTTGCAGTTCCCGACTTCTCTTTCCTCACAGCCGCAAAGGGCTTGAGCGCAGTTGACGGAAAGTATATCCTTACAGTTGCGGTTGCATATGTTCCCGTTGCATTCGTTGTATTCGCAGAGCATATCGCTGACCACAAGAACCTTTCATCTGTTATCGACAAGGACCTTCTTGAAGATCCCGGTCTCCACAGAACTCTTCTCGGCGACGGCGTAGGCTCAATCGCAGGTGCTTTCTTCGGCGGCTGCCCGAACACAACCTACGGCGAGTCAGTAGGCTGCGTTGCTATCACAGGTAACGCTTCGGTAGTTACAATCCTTGCAACAGCAATTATGTCAATCGTAATTTCATTCTTCGGACCGTTCGTAACCTTCCTTTCGACGATCCCCAACTGCGTAATGGGCGGCGTTTGCATCACTCTTTACGGCTTTATCGCAGTAAGCGGTCTTAAAATGATTCAGGACGTTGACCTCGGCGATAACAGAAACCTCTTCGTTGTCGCAATCATCCTTATCTGCGGTATCGGCGGACTTACACTTTCATTCGGTAAGGTTACTCTTACAGAGGTTGCCTGTGCGCTTATCCTCGGTATCGTAGCAAACCTTGTTCTCGGCGGAAAAGACAAAAACAAGGCTGAGGAAAAGGCTGAAAAGGAAGCAAAATAAGCTTTCAAAAAGGCATAAAATTAACGCTCTTACTAAAGCTTAGTAAGAGCGTTTTTTAGGTTTATTTAATTAAAGAACATATACACCCGAGCTTAAAATAACAAATTCCTTCAGCGCCGAGCGAATGTATTTGTAAACAGGCTCGTCAAACCGCTTGTAATCGCTGACAAGATAGTTCGAGAGGCTTACCTTGCGTATCTTATTCGACCCTGCGTTGCATACGAACATCTCTTTCCTGTAAATGCTCAGGGAAACAGGCTCGCTGAAGGTTGCGGAATTCTCGGACCCGATTCGCATACTGAATTTCTTGTGCGGAATGGAGTAATTGATTATCGAGTTTTGAAGCGGAACGGTAGTCCAAAAATAAGCACCGTCGGCAACAGCACCGTTTATAGGGCAATCCTTGTAAATCAAATCTCCCGTCCATACGGGCTTGCCGCTTGCGTCAAAAATTCCCGTTTCGCCGCTTGAATACACGACCGCAACGCTGCCGTTTTTGAAAACAGTAGCCTCACAGGATATATAGTCGCCGATTTCCTCGCAAATCTTTGCGTAGTTTTCGCCGAATTTATTAAGTTGATAGAAGTCCTTTGTAACGGGAGAAAGCTTACCCGTTACAACGCTGTATTGAAGAAAGCTGACCTTGTAGCTTGTTCCGTTGAACAATTCTTTTTGTGAGAGGATAATTCCGTCGGGACAAGGTATAATGTCAAATACTTCAAAGGGAAATATTTTTTTCATTTATCTGCACCGTATCTATATTAAAAAAGTTATAATCGTATTACATTATTTTACTTTATTTTGCATAATAGGTCAACCGTAAATCGACAAAATCAGCAAAATTTAATAAACTATATTTCCGCCTGTCATATTTTACGCCGCCGTGAGCATAAAATTCACTAAAGGAGTGACAAATATGAACACGGCAATATACTGCTTATTTGCGGTTGCGGGACTTGCAATAATCGCTTCGATGATAAGGACAAAACGCTTTTTCTCCGTGCTTTTTCTGACGGCGGCACAGGGGATAATCACGCTGTTTGCGGCAAAATATGTCGGCGGCTTTTTCGGCATAGGTCCTAATATCAACGCACACACGCTGACGCTTTCGGCAATCGGCGGAATACCCGGCGTGATATTTTTATTTATCGCCGCAACAATTTTCAAATGAGTGTTGCAAAAGTTGAAATATTACTGTATAATAGCGGTACTGCAACAGGGACGTTTAGCTCAGTTGGTAGAGCATTCGCTTGACGTGCGAAGGGTCAGCGGTTCGAGTCCGTTAACGTCCACCACGTCGTCGCAAGCTACATATCGCTTGCGGCGATTTTTTATCGCCTCGCACTCATTCCGCTGCTCCTCCTTTCCGAAACAGGTCACGCTCAAGTCGCCTGTTCGGTTGTAAACGCCCTCACGACGGCTTTGTTTCGCTACCACCCTGTTTCGGTTGAGGTGGTACAAGTAAATTTGATTTATGTTTGTTTATTTGACGATTACATTAGTAATCGTCTTTTTTGTTCTATTCGCCTTACGGCGAGTTCTATTGCTACGCAGTGATATACGGCTTTCAGCCGAGTGATATTGCCTTGCGGCAGTTGAAGAGGTGAATAGAATATCACTGCGACGAAGTCGCAATATCACTTTTACCAAAGGTAAAAATATCACGCCGAACGAAGTGAGGTATATCACTAAAAATGGAAAAAATAATCTCCTATAATCGTGTTTTTCTCACGACGGCTTTGTTTCGCTACCACCCTGTTTCGGTAGAGGTGGTATAAGTGAATTTGATTTGTGTTTGTTTATTTGACGATTACATTGTAATCGTCTTTTTTGTTCTATTCGCCTTACGGCGAGTTCTATTGTTTCGCAGTGATATACGGCTTTCAGCCGAGTGATATTGCCTTACGGCAGTTGAAGAGGCGAATAGAATATCACTGCGACGAAGTCGCAATATCACTTTTACCAAAGGTAAAAATATCACGCCGAACGAAGTGAGGTATATCATTAAAAAATAATGAAAATGCGGTTGTCCGTGAATGTGAATTTAATATCCAACACGGTAGGGCAGGGGCTTGCTCCTGTCCGCAACAAATTTCATATAAAATCAAATTCACGGACAGCCGCATATTCAGCCTCCCTTGTGTAAAGGGGTGCGGGTCTCCTGTGGAGACCTCTGCATTTAATGCAGAAGCACCGACCGAACCGGCAGGTGAGACGGTGGGTTGCCGTAGGCAACTCGGAGGGATTGTAAGGTTGATTTTATGTGATTTTATAAAAATCCCTCAGTCATTTTTTCTTCCAAAAAAACGAAAGCTCCCTTTACAAGGGAGCTTTCGTCGGATATTCAATTTACAGATAACCCGTAATTCCTCAACGTCGTAACCGTAACATATTCGTCGCCCGATATTTCGACCGAATATTTACCGCCGTATTTCTTGGCAATATCCTTGATTATCTTTGTACCGAAGCCGTGCTTTGACTCGTCACGCTTCGGTCTTTTTGCTGTGCTGTTAAACCTGTTTTTTGTTTTGACAACCACATTGTCTCGGTCAATGGCAATCGAGACAAACGACTTTTTTTCGCTCGTGAGCTGTGCGGCGTTTATTGAGTTGTCAATCAGGTTGTTGAGAAGCCTGCAGGTGTCGTAATCGTCAATGTTGAGCTTGCTGCTTTCGGTTATATCGAACGAAAGCTCTGTATCCGCCTGCTTTGCGGCGTTCTTTTTAAGCTGGAGAATGATATTTATAAGCTCGTTGTGGCAGAATTTTTCATTGCTTCCGAAAACGTCGCTTCCCGCATTTGTGAGAATAGACAGAGCCTTTTCGTAATTGCCCAATTCGATAAATCCTGCCGCCGTGGAGATAATCCCCGTAAAATCGTGGCGAATTTTACTGATTGCGGTCTTTTCTTCCTTGAGCTGTTGTATGCGGTTGTAATCGATTTGGTTTTGCATTAAGGCTTTTTCGTATTTGAGATTTTCCTCCTGCACCTTTTCGATGTAATCAATCGCAAAGATGATAAGAATATCAATCGCAAAGCAGAGTATAAACGAAATAAAGCCGAACACGCCCATATCGAGCGCAACCGCATCAAACTCGGTGCGGTTTATGTTGTAGATCTTGAACGCCATAAACAAAACAAACACGTTTATTATATGCGTTACAGGGAAAAGGTAGATTAAAAACAGCTTGCTTTCGGTTGACCTTGTCTTTTTGCGGTTGGTAAGATATTTCAGCAGCGCAGCGAACACAAACGAAAATGAGAACATAAATATCGATTGTGTGAATACGTCCGTAACCGTAACGGTGCTGTATGAAACCGAGCCGAGATCGAAGCCGTAAAACAAGCCCTCAAGCATGGTAAAGAGCATAACAGACACGAAATATGCCGCAAAGCTTATGAAAACCGAAAACGTTTTCCTGCTCGTTTTGCCCCCGTACATAAAAAATGCAAGCAAAAACACCGTTACATAATAGCCGATAACCGCAAGGTATTCCATAATGTTTACGCTATAGTCTATCAGCTCAAGCGACAGATAGGAATACAGCATTGTAATTCCCACAAAGCCGAAAAATGTCAAAGCAAGGCTCTTTTTAGGCTTGAGCATTGCGTTTATTACGTTGAAGGTCAGCAGACTTCTTGCAAGGTGCAAAAGGAACGTCCACGGAAAAAATTGAGTTAAGTCAACCTGTGTCATAATGTGATTAGTGTGATTTTCACACTGTCTCCTTATAAATTAGTAATATAATCGTTGTACATTTTTACCGTGTCCTTGTATTTCCTTGACGGAATCGGGATTTTCACGCTGTGATGAAGCATAAATTCATACGGCTCGCAGCCTGTGACGGCATTCATATTGATTATAAAAGATTTATGGCATTTCATAAAATACAACGGCAGGAGCTTTTCAAAATCCTTCAGCTTCATATAGAGCGTGAGAGGCGGCTGCTCGTTGAAATAAATGGAAATGTTATTGTTGAGCGACTCTATGTATTCAATGTCCTGTAAGTTCAGCGTCACGCTTTTTGCGCCGATTTTTACGATAAGCAAATCCGCCTTTTTCTGCGTTATGTTGCCTATACACTTTTTGAGAGCGTTTTTGAGCTGCTCGTCGGTTATCTTTGATTTAATGAGAAAATATGAGCATTTAGTCTCAAAAATATTATACGCCTCGATAGGATAAAACGTCATAAAAATCAGCTGAAAATTGTTGCCGTTTAAGTTACTAAGCGACCAGTCAACAGAGTTTACGCCGTTTACCATTATGTCAAGGAACAAAATATCCGCCTTGTCGTTTTCAAGAAATTCGGATAATTCGTCAAGGCTGCTCTTGTAGATTATTTCATAACTGAAATTGAACATATCGCTCAGGCAAAGCTTGATTTTCTCACTCAAAAGCTCGCCGTAATTGCGGTCGTCGTCGCATATTACTATGTTCATTTACCCACCTCCGAAGCCTGCCTTTTCCCTCTGGCAAGCTTTTTTTAATTAAATCGTTTCAAATTTTCAAAAATCGGAGCCGCAAAGCTGATGAAAGTCAGCAAATCCGATGTATATGATTAAATTTGAAGTGTATATGTACATTGAAGCCATTTTATCATTATAAAATCATAAAAACAATATCCTGACAGTGAACACTTTGCCAAAAAATCAAAATTTTTGCTTTATACCACGAAAACTTTGCTTTTCACAACGAACGTATTGCAATGCTCCGAATTTGTCGGTATTATTTATCTATAACAAGATAAATGGGGAAAGAAAATGACGACGGAGAGCTTAATTGCTTGCTTTAACGACACTATCGAGCGTTCACAAACAGGAGAATTAAAGGAATTTACCGAAAGAGCAATAAGCTCAAACTGTCTTTACAAGGAGAACTTCTCATCCCCCGATTGCGGAAGGCAAAATTATGCGGACAGCACTGCCGAGAAAATATTTGTCGTGCCTGATTCTACCTTTTCGGCGGCACAAAAAAACCTTCGATACGGCAAAACGGCGGTGCTGAATTTTGCCAATCCGCAATATCCCGGCGGAGGAGCTTCTAAGGGGGCCGTGGCTCAGGAAGAGTGCTTGTGCAGGTGCAGTAATTTGTATTTGTGTCTAAGCGCCCCCAATATTTTTGAGGATTACTATTTTTATCATAAAAAATATACCAATCACCTGTTCTCGGACAGGCTTATTTACACAAAAGACGTTGTTGTGTTCAAGGACGAGTCCGAGGTACCTGCTCTTTTGTCGAGAGACGAGTGGTTCTTTGTGGATGTCATTACCTGCGCAGCACCGTATATTGCGAAAATCGATATTGATAACGCATCGCTTAAAAGCTTATTTAAGAGCAGAATTAAAAACATTTTCGAAGCGGCAATCGACAACGGGGTTGAGGTAATTATCCTCGGTGCATTCGGCTGCGGAGCGTTCAAAAATCCGCCCGAGGTCGTCGCCGAAGCCTTTCACGAGGTTATCGACGAAAACGGATATGCTGACAATTTCAAAAAAATAGTGTTTGCGATTAAGTGCAGTTCTAATAACACCAAAAACTTTGATGTTTTTCAAGAGGAATTTTCAAGGAATGAAGAGAAATCGGCTTGCGTTGAGCTGCCGTGGCTTGACGATTTGCGTGAAAGATTTGAAAACAACCCTGAAGAATTTGAGAATTATCTTGATTGGAAAAAGAGTAACAAATATTACAAAAAGCATTTTTCAATCTTAGGCGATTCAATAAGCACGCTTGCCGGCTACAACCCTAAAGGCTATAAGGTTTTCTATGAAAATGATATTTGTGAAAAATCGGGTGTAAAAGAAATAAGACACACTTGGTGGGGCAAGGTTATTGATTTCTTTGGCGGCGAGTTGCTTGTAAACAATTCGTGGTCGGGCAGCCGTATAACCAAGCTTTCTTACGACGGAAATGCGTTCCCGTCAGGATGCGCTCCCGAGAGAACGGTCGGTTTGCATATCGGCAATACTATGCCCGATGTCATCATTGTAAATATGGGCGTAAACGATTGGGCAAACGCCGTGAAGCTTTATGAAACGCATACCGACGGGGCAAACAGCTTGCCGGATTTGTTAAGCTTTGATTCGGCATATAAAACCGTTTTGTCGGAATTAAAGCAGAACTATCCGCAGGCAGAGGTTTGGTGCTGTACGCTTTGCAAATCATTTATGTCGTCAAATCCCAATTTTGTTTTTCCTTGCTCATATGCAGGAATTCATATCGATAAGTACAACGAAATCATAAGAACAGCAGCTCAAAACAAAGGCTGCAAAATCATTGATATAGCTTCGAAAGAAATTGAATATGACGCTTTTGATGGCACTCATCCCAATTGTTACGGAATGGAAAGTCTGGCAAAGGGAATGATAGTCGAAGTTGTAAGAGAGGAAACGGATGAAGCCGAGCAGGATCTCGATTCCATTTGCTCTGATGAATTTGTCGATCAAATTTCCGATCTTGAGCGAATGTACAAATACTATAAAAGCTCTACGGATGACGAACGAAAAACTGCACTTTTAAGCAGGATTGCGGATTTGCTTGCGGTTATTCCGATGTATTTTCCGATAGAGGTTGATGTTGAGTCGTTTCTAAACGGCATTGACCCGTCGCAATTAAAGCCGGGAGATGTAATTACGCCCTCCGAAGCTCCGAAATATCATATTAAAAAGCTCGATCCGATAGTACAGGACGGTGTAATCAAAAAGATTGTCCCTATGTTTACCACAAAAGAGCATTTGAACAACTTTTATTCGGACGGAACATCGTGTATCAGAATATACCCGTGCGATTATCTTCAGGGCGTTGTGCTTTCGAGCGATTACTTTTTCATAAATCCCGGGGATGACGGCTTTGCGTTTACCACATTGTTTTTGAACGATATAGTAATGCCGAGGGCGTTAGCCGCCGAAGACGATGAGACTGACGACAATGATGAAATCGGCGTAGGCACGATTATTGAAAACAAATATAAAATTGTAAAGCATATCGCAAGGGGCGGAGCCTTTGACACCTATCTTGCAACGGATACGAGGCTTAATTTGACGTGGGCGGTAAAGGTCTCACGCAGCAACCAAACATACGATATGGGGCTTATTAAAAATCAAATAAATATACTCAAACAGCTTGACCATCCGATGATTCCGAGATTTGCCGACGCATATATGACGAACGGTAAGGCAATTATAGTTCAGGAATATGTCGCAGGCACAACGCTTGAGGATGTTGTCAACGAATACGGAGGTCAGTCCGTCGAGCATGTTGTGGATTGGATAGGACAGATATGTAATGTTATGGGCTATTTGCATATGCAGTCGCCGATGTTTATTTACAGAGATGTTAAGCCTGCCAATTTCATTTTAGAGCCGAGCGGCAGAATAAGGGTCGTTGATTTCGACATTATTCGTTCCTATAAGCCGGGCAGGACAGAGGATACAGCCAATCTCGGAACAAAGGGCTATGCGGCACCCGAGCAGTTCGGAGGCAGGGGACAGACAGACCCCCGTACCGATGTGTACGGAATCGGAGTTACAATGTATCGCCTTTTGACGGGAGCCGACGTACAGGAACGCAATATAATCTTAAACCCCATAACGCTTGACGAGCCGGGAATACCGTCGGGATTGGCATACATAATAAATAAATGCACTCAGTTCAACCCGAGAGAACGATATAATTCGTGCGACGAGCTGCTCAATGATTTAGTCAGATACAATGAGCTTCCGCCGAAAAGGGGCTTGTTCTCACGACTTAAAATCCGATAATTTCCCTTTTTCCCATATAGTATAGAAAACACCGACTGCGAACTCCTAACGCAGCCGGTGTTTTCTATATTTGATTTTTGTTTTGGAGACTCAATGAATCTACATTTATTCGATTATATATGCAAAATAACACAAAAACAATAGGCTGTCAGTGTACAGTTGAAAATAATTTTTTCAAAAGGTCTCCAACTATGTTTTATACCACGCAAACTATGCTTTTCACCACGAACATATTGAAAACAAATGGCGAAATAAGTAGAATTTAATCGTATTATTATCAGTATGGGCTTATTATGCAAAAAAGCCGCTTATTATGGGAGAGGGAATTATGGCGAAGGTAAAAATTAAGTCAAAAGACGGCATTATCGAGGTAAGGAGTAAGCTCGATAAGGAGGAGTATATAAACGAAAGAGAAATGCAGGTTCTTTCTACAAAGATTATAAGGGGAATAATGCGTCCTACTGCGGAAACGGAAAAAAAGCTTATATATATTTCTCCCTCGGGAGTAAAGCTTTCGGAATATCTCAGAAGAGGAATTTCACTTAATGACTTTTTCCTTGTTCTCGCTCAAAGTCTCGAGGTAGTAAAGTCGGTAGGCAGAAACTCCTTTAATATAAGTAACTTAATTCTTGATACCGACAAGGTGTTTGTAAACGAATATACAAAGGAACTGCATTTTATATATCAGCCCATAGTGTCCGTAAACGCTGTGTGCAATATCGCCAATTTCCTGTTTGATATTGTGTATTCGGTAAATCTCGGACTTAATGATGACTACGGCTGCGTAAATCAGCTTGCAAACTATATGCGAGGCTTGCCGGTCGTATCCGTGATGGCAATGGAAAAGTATATATTAGAGGCTTATCCTCAGGTTTATCATCAGATAAAACGTCAGAATTTCGGAAAGAGCGAATATATCGGAAACGGCAGAGAGTTCTATTACCGTGAGAATGTTCATTCGCAGGCAAAAAATCAGACTGCGGGCGGCGTACAAGCACCTGTGAGCGCTCCGATTTATCCGACGCCGGCAGATACAGATGACGGGGAAGATACATCTGTGCTGGGTCTTGATGATGCAGGCGAAACAACCCTGCTTGACGCTTCGGACGAAACAACCGTTCTTGACGAAGCTCCCGTAAAAACCTTCCCGTATATGATAAGAAAAAGCAATTACGATAAAATCGAGATAAACAAGCCTGTGTTCAGGATAGGCAAGGAACGCAGCTATGTCGATTGCTTTGTAGCCAATAACAATGCGGTCAGCAGGCTGCACGCAGACATTATAACTAAGAATGACAGATATTTTATCAAGGATAACAATTCAACCAACAAGACATATGTTAACGGCATGCCCTTGCAGCCGATGGTAGAGGTTGAAATACATGAGGGCGATGAAATAGTTTTGGCAAATGAGCCGTTTGAGTTTCATATAAGATGATGTGTTTTGTGAGGAGAGGAATATGAAATACTGTCAGAATTGCGGAAATGCTATGGACGATACAGCCGTGTGCTGCGGCAGGTGCGGTAAGCGGGCGGACGCTGCCGTTAAGCCGACCGTCGCTTCGGGTGTGTCAAATAAAAAGCCGATGGGGATTTATGTGTACGGAACGCTTTCCGCATTATCGATAGTCTTAGCATTGGTGTTATTGGTTACGGCATTCAAAAATGCAATTGAAGTAGTAACACATTCAAATAAATACATAGAACCGACAGAGTATTCGGAAAACAGCGTTATCGGAGACTATGTAAATTTGAATATAATTGCCGCAACGAAGTGCTATGTCTCATATTTTGAGTATGAAGACGGAACAGTCGAAGAAATCGATACATTTTGTTTGGCGTATGATTCCAACGGTAACTTGGTGTTGTTAAAAGTACCGTGTGATTATTATAATGCGCTTTTAACGGAATTGCCCGACGCAATAGAAATGTATCAGGACGGGAAAGCTCCCGAATTTCCGGTTGAACACAGTGCGGTTGGTATAGTAAATGTTATTGATAGTGAACTCTATCGAGAGAAAGCAGATGAGCTTCCAAAGGATATTGTCGAAATTGATATTTTAGAAGATTCTTTGAAATATAATACCGACGAAGAAAAATCCAATGCATTTTCTTTGTTTATCACAAGTGCAATTGTAATTGCGGTGGGGTATCGCTGTATTCTTGAGTATAGGAAAAGAAAGACGTTCTTTGATGACCACGGAAATTACAACAAGATAAAGAAGCAAGCAACTGAAAACTGCAAATATTCTGACGGAGTCGTTTTTACCGACGGATATTATTTGCTGTCGTCTTCGAAGAGTGCGGATGCAGTAAGGCTTGACGAAATATTATGTATGTATCAAAAGATGAAAGTTAGAATTGTGTTTCGATTCTTAAAGGTTGGCGCCATAAATGAAAGGTGCTTTATTGTCATAAACAAATATGGAATGAAATTGCAATACAAGTACCCTGCCAGCCAACAGGAAAGATTACTCAATACAATATCGGTGCTCGCCCCGTTATGTCCGAGGGCGGTTGTAGGATATACCAATGAAAATTTAGCTTATATAAAAAATAATTCAGTAAAGAAAAGAGGAAAAACTAAATGAAAAAATGTAATCAGTGTGGAGCAGCAGTAAATGACAGTGCGGTATTTTGCACAGTTTGCGGCTGCCGTCTTTCGGCAAATGACGACGTTGCCGCCAAAATGCCCGGCGTAGAGAACAACACTGTCAGCGAAATGCCCGGTGTAGAGGACGATTTTGATTCGGGTGCAACAACCGTGCTTAATGACAATCCTTATGCACAGTCACAGCCGATAAAGAACGAGTCAACGGTATATACTCCTCAGCCGAGCTCAAATTATTATCAACAAAATCCGAATAATTATCGCAATCCCGCACCGCAGCAGCCGCCTGTAAATTACGCTCAGGGCGGACAGGCATACGGAAATTCCGCACCGCAGCAGCAGTATCAGAATCCGTATCAGCAGGCAAATAAGGCTCCCTATCAGCAGCCGAATACGAATCCGTATCAGCAGGCAAATACGAATCCCTATCAGCAGGCGAATCAGCCTGCAATGGGATATGTTCCGAACGCAAAGAAAAATCCGATTAAGGCTTATGCGGACTTTTGGAAGAATTATGCCAATTTCAGCGGCAGAGCAAGACGTTCGGATTATTGGTATGTAGTGCTTGCTGAGGCAGTAGTCGGAACGGTATTCGGAATTTTGGCAGGAATAATAATGACTGTTGTATATAACGCCACCTGGGACGATGAAGCAATGGCTGCAGTCGGAGCGATTGCAGTCGGTATTATAAGTCTTTATTCATTGGCAACAATAGTTCCCCATCTTTCCTTGTCAGTACGCAGATTGCACGATATCGGCAAGGGCGGTGTTTATTTGCTTCTCGGTTTAATTCCCACCGTAGGCAGCATTATCATACTTGTATTTTGCTGCACAGACAGTCAGCCCGGTATCAATCAGTACGGAACAAGCGAAAAGTATCCCCAGCTTCAGCAGAACAACGCATATGCTCAGCAGGGAATGTATCGCTGATTGAAATAAGGAGAAAACTATGCGATTTTTAGCTTCTGCTGTAACCGATATAGGAATCAGCAAAAAAACAAATCAAGACAGCGTTTGTGTGAAAATTGCGGAAACCGAAAAGTACGGACAGGTTGCTATGGCGGTGCTTTGCGACGGTATGGGCGGACTTGACAAGGGCGAGCTCGCAAGTGCGACAGTTATAAGAGCCTTTTGCGATTGGTATGACAGGGATTTCCCGAATATGCTAAACAGCTTTTCGTGGGATGAGGTAGCTTCGGAGTGGACAAGAATAGTCAAGGAGCAGAATTACCGCATTTCGCAGTACGGAAAGACGATTGATGTTTCGCTCGGAACTACGGTTACGGCAATGCTTTTTGTCGGCGAAAGGTATCTTATTGTTCATGTAGGCGATTCACGAGTATATAATCTGAAAAAATCGGTTTCACAGCTGACAGAGGATCAGACCTTTATAGCAAGAGAGATAAAGCTCGGCAGAATGACACCCGAGCAGGCGGCGGCAGACCCGAGAAAAAATATGCTTTTGCAATGCTGCGGAGCGTCAAGAAACGTTGAGCCGCAGGTAATTCTCGGAAAAGCGGAAAAGGAGTCCGTATATATGCTTTGCTCGGACGGCTTCAGGCATGTCATTTCCGATGCGGAAATTTACGACTGCTTCAATCCCGACAGGCTTAAAGGAATTGCCGCAATGGAGGCAAACAGCAAATATTTAATAAATCTTGTTAAGAGCAGGAATGAAAAGGACAACATTACGGTTGCTCTTATCAAATGTTCACAATAAGGCGGTGTAATCAGTGGCGTTAGAACGAGGAGCCGTCATTGACGGAAAATATGAAATACTTAAACAAATAGGAAAAGGCGGTATGTCCGTTGTATATCTTGCAATGGACTTACGTCTTAACAAGCAGTGGGCAATCAAGGTAATACAGCGCAAAGGCATCGGAAAGAACAACGAAACTGTTCTCAATAAAGTCCCCGATGATACCGAGCTTATGAAAAAGCTTGACCACCCTGCAATTCCGAGAATTGTAGATATTATCGACAGGAAAGATGACCCACAGATTTATATCGTAATGGACTATGTCGAGGGCGATCCGCTTGACAAGATAGTATCGGAATACGGTGCACAGTCAGAGGAGATTGTAATCGATTGGGCAAAGCAGATTTGCGACACGCTCAATTATCTTCACAGTCAGAAGCCTCCGATTATTTACCGTGATATGAAGCCTGCCAACCTTATGCTAAAGCCCGAGGGCAACCTGAAAATTATAGATTTCGGTATCTCCCGTGAGTATAAGGAGCAAAACCTTGCCGATACAACGGTGCTGGGCACAAAGGGATACGCTCCGCCGGAGCAGTTTGGCTCAAGGCAGACCGACGCAAGAAGTGATATTTTTGCACTCGGTATGACCTTATATCATCTTGTTACGGGCGTTGACCCGAGGAAGAACGACTATGTTCCGATAAGGCAGTGGAATCCACAGCTTTCGGAGGGTCTTGAATACATAATCAATAAATGCGTTCAGATATCCCCCGAGGATCGTTACCAGAATTGTAACGAGCTTATGTACGATTTGGAGCACTATGAGCTTATCGGACTTGACTATAAGCGCAAGCAGAAAAATAAACTCGGTTTGTTCTTCGCTTCTGTCGCAATGACGGTTGTAATGCTTGTTGCAGGTCTTGCGGGAATGGCTGTAAAGCACGCAACCGACAGCAAAAACTATGACAAATACATAACCTATATCGATAACTCGGTCAACGAGCAGGAGGCGGCAAAAAATTGCTTTTTGGCAATAGAGCTTGACCCGACAAGATCCGAGGCTTATCAAAGATATATTGATAAAAGCGCAGACTTCAGGAAGCTTTTGTCATATACGGTTGAAAATTCAAAGGATGCCGACAATTCAAGGACGACATACGACATAAATACCTTTAAGCAGGAATTCCTGAATCCCGACAACAGCTCAAAGCTTGCTTCAAGCAGCGATTATGACAAGCTTTGTTACGAAGCGGGATATATAATTTTCAATTTGTACGGCGACGACAGCACAAGCAAAAGAGAGGCTGCGCTTGCGGCAAAGGAGTTTTTCGCTAAGGTGCCGGAGACGTCGGAATATTACGGCGTTGCACAGAGCTTCAGCCAAATATGTGAGTTCTACGGAAATTTCGTAAACAATGCCAATGGAAATCAGGCGAGCAAGGCTGATTGCGAACAGCTTGTTAATAATATTACAAAATTTCTTGAGGACAATACACTCGATAACGGAAAGCTTTTTGAGCATAACCGTGAATATGTTGAGCTCACTCTTTTCTATCAGTTCGAAAATCTTCTCAATGATTATCGAAAGGCGTTTGCGAATAACGGTATAGACAAGTCAAGCGTGGAAAACATTTTTGACCGAATTTCGAAAAAGGCGGACGAAACCGTAACCACAAATGATGTCAATACCGAATTGAGAGACAAGGTAATTGCTCAGAGTGAGACTTATAAAGCTAATCTTAACAGAGCCTATGAAAATACCGCTAAGGCAAAGACGGGTTCTCAGAGTGCGGAAGGGGGACAGTGATATGACAATAAATCCTGTATCCATAGTGTTCTTTATTTTAGCCGGTGTTTTCTTTATCGCCGCTGTATATATGTTTATTCGATTTAACATACCACAGGTTTTCGGCGAGCTAAGCGGAAAAACCGCAAGGAAATCAATAGAACAGATGAGAAACGATAATGCTAAATCAGGCAGTAAAAAATCACATCGTCCTTCTCCGAATGCTGTTGAACGAGGCAGGCTGACAGATGAGATTGAGCACAGTAAAAGCTTGCAAAGGCAAGGTAATAATTCTGTGAATTTGCCTCCTAAAGCAGCTCCTATGCCGCAGCAGTCGGGCAGAACGGATATTTTGCCCGGAAACGAGGGCAATGCAGTCGGAAGCCTCCCGACTGAAATGTTGGATAATGCTACCGAAGTCCTTGCCGATAATACGGCGTCTGTCGGTACGGAGGTCTTAACGCCCAACGTCGGAACAGAGCTTCTTGCAAGCTCGATTGATTCTTACGAGAGCGGAGAAACACAGCTGCTTGATAATCAGACAACCGTTTTGCAGCCGGAGGTATCGCAAAAAGGCTTTAAGACGGTTAAAAGTATAGTTTTAATTCATACGAATGAAATGATTTAGGGGTACGAAAATGAAAAGATGCAGTTCATGTAATCAGGTTATTGACGGATGCAGCGGTTTTTGCCCTTATTGCGGCGCAAGAATAGAAGAGGAAGCCCCCGTCAGTCAAAATCCTGTAATAAACACAGCTAACATACCGAATACACCGAATCAGTCAGCTGCGGCATTTTGCCCGAAATGCGGAACTCCGACAACACAGGGAGCAGCATTTTGTCCTAAGTGCGGCACACAGCTCGGCAACGGAGGCTTTAATGCGTTTTCGTCAATGGGCAACACGGTAGGCGGTGCGGTGAACAAGGTTAAAAACAGTGAGTTCATAAGCAGCGTGCGGCATGATGTCGGCAACAGTCAGTCGATAAGCTATGTCAAGAACAGGGTAAAGACTGCGGCGAATAAGGCAGGAGGCATCGGCAGCGATAAAAAGAAAATTATAATTATCGCTTCTTCGGTTGCGGCGGTGCTGTTGCTTGTGTTGATTATTGTTTTCAATATTCATACCTGCGACGAATGCGGCGACACATATTTCGGAAAAAAGTATAAGGTTTCCTTCTGGAGCGAAACAGAGTATATGTGCAAGGACTGCTATCACGATTTTACAAGCTGGAGATTTTGAGCAGAGGCGTATAACACGCTTGACCCGTCAATAACAAATTCCTTTGAATCTGTTGAAAAGCTTGAGAAAACCCTGACGTCAAATTGGCAAAAGATAAACACTATTGCCGAAAAATAATTTCAGTCATAAATTAAAATTCAAATATAAGAGGAGAAGAATTTATGGTAAGCAAAAATTCATTAAGCAAAAGAATTATTGCATTGCTTTTAACGGCGGTACTTATGATTGTAAGTTTCCCGTTAAGCGGTGTAATGTTCGCCTTTGCGGCGAACGACGGTTTTGCTTTCGAGGTAAAATGCGGCGAAGCGGCGATTGAAAACGCAAAAGTAACCGTATCGGCGACCTCGGGAGAAAACCAAATTATTGAAAATGCGGAATACACTTCCGCCAAGGACGGCTTGGTAAGAGTGCCTGAAATCGACGAATATCTTGCCAACAACGTCGATGCAGAAATTAAAATGGTATTTTCCGTATCGGCAGACGGCTATTATGATGCGGAAAGCTCACGCAATGCTACCGTTACAGCCGAAAATGTAAAGGAAAATATACTTGTATCAATGCTTGCAAATCCGACAGTAAACTATACGGTTACTAAGGATTTTGAAAGCAAAGTTAAAGTATATTACCTTGATGCAGCAAACAGTGAAGTTGACATTACAAGCGGAACTTCTTTGCCTATCGGCACAAAGGTTTATGTTAGAGCAGGAAATGTAGAAAATTACACCCTTAAAGTAAGCGAGGGTGCGAAAGTTATAACAGGCGGTGTATATGAATATACACTTGATAAAGATGGCTTGAATATCAGCGTTGAATATCAGCCGTTGGTTTATACGATTGAAGTTGAAATTGGCGAAAATGGCAATGTTGCTCCGTCTCCAACTATTAGCATTGACAAGACAAAAACAGAGACTGTTGTAACTATTACACCCGATAAAGATTATCGTATAGCTAATGTAACATTAAACGGTAACGATGTGACGGATTCAGTTTTAGATAACAAATTGACAATCAGTAATAATGCTATTGATGGCGATGGAAAGTTGTCTGTAACTTTTGAAAAAGATGTATATGAAGTTACTCTTGATTATGTCAAAACCAATCAATCTGATAGGGGCGAAATAAAATTATTTGACGGAGATAACGAAATAACTATCGACCCAAAAACGAAAAAGGTTGAAGTTGCAGCAAATAAAACTGTTACCGTAAAGTTTATTCCAAAATCTAAATACTCATTTATAAATGCTACTTTCAACGGTACAGAAATTGCTTATGATAACTTGGGCAAAATTGAAGGCGAGGAAACACTCTCGTATAGTTATAGCTTTAATGTTGAACAAAATGTGGAGATTGAAGCGGATTTTTCAGAAGTAATTGTTTTACCTCCCGATGAAATTGAAAATGTTAAGGGTTACTTTAATGTTAATAATTCCGTTTTGATGGATGAAATTTATTATACGTCATCTTCTTCGGTTTCCATTAAATTGAATGGTACTATCACATTAAAAAACGGAACTTCAATTACTCCGGATGACAATAATATTAAGTGTTATCGTGATTCGAATAATAAAAATAATACCTTTAAGAAAGTAGAAAATAAAAAAAAGGGAATTGAAATTACCGAAAACGATAACATAACAAAGGTACAGTTTAATGGCAAAGATGGAAAAGCATATCAGATCAATGCTGATTTGAATATTAGATTTGATAAGCAAAACCCTGAAATAAAAGATATTAGTGCTCCCTCGGGTTGGACAAACGCAAGTCAGACAATTACCTTCTCGGTAGCAGAACTGACAGAGAAATATAACAACGAAGAATACGCTTCGGGTATTAAATCTGTTACGGTAAACGGTAATGAGATTACGCCGGTTGACGGAAAATATACATTTGAAACAACTCCGGAAGCAAACAGACAATATGATGATGTATATACAATAGTTGCTACGGATAATGTCGGCAATAGCAGCGAAGAGACAATAACGATTAAAACCGATACTCAAGCACCGAAATTGGATAAAGATGGAGCAAATCCGCCAATTAAATTCAGTGCTGATAAAGCCAATTTCTTTAAGCGTGTAATCAATGCAGTTCTTTACGGTAATTGGAATGAGACCAAGAAAAAAGCGGAAATCAGTGTAATAGACAATACACTTTTAGAAAAACAAAATATCACAGTTACGCTTGGCTTTTTCAAGGATAATTTAGCAGAAACAGCTGATAAGGAAATAGTTGCAAGTGGTGAAGCAAAAAACGGCAGAGCAACGGTATCGGTTAATTTGGATGATTTGCAGAATTTTGCATATCAGGGCGTTATTAAATACAAACTTTCCGATTCATTAGGCAATGAGACAGAATATGCTTTAGTAACTACGGAAATTTCAAATATTGATACTGAATTTAGTAGCATTATGATTGAAAACAATGCGCCGAAATTCACAAATTACAATACAGAAGAAAAACCGGTTTGCATTTCCGCTTCTCCTTTGAATGCAGAAACAGGAAAGTCTAATGACGATATATATAACGGCGAGATTAAATTTACTGTCGGCATTCAAGATACCGAATCGGGTTTGTACTCGGTTGAGGTAAAAATTAACGATAACAACTGTAATGTTTCCGATACCTACACAGATAATGACACAGAAAAAACAGATGAATATAAAGAAAGTGTGCATGTTTTCAATCAAAGTGAAGCAGACCTTTCTTCTCACACATTGACATTTAATACAGAGGGTATAGTCCCGACTGAAATTGAAATCAAAAATGAAAACGACGAAGTGATAGAAACCAAATTCGGTTACAAAGTTGTTGTTACCGTTTGTGATAACGCAGGCAATGTTTCAACACAAACAAGAACCGTATATAAGGACACCACCGCACCGGTAATAAGCGGATTTGATTTTGGAGTAGATCCGGTTAAAAACATTGAAAAAACAGATTACGGCTTCTTCTTTAAGGAAACGGCTACTGTTAAAGTCAAGGCTCAGGACGTTGCAGGTAAAAAAGAAGTTGCTTCCGGCGTAAAAGCTATTGTAGCTTATGCTAAAGACATCAACGGAAATGTTTACTATGTTCGTAACTCTGAAAATTATCAACTCCCGATAATTAATGAAAAGCATGAGGAAATATTTGATAAGGAAAATTGCCTTATTCCTGTTGATGGAGATAATCAGATTTCATTTGACATTCCCGCAAACTTCAAGGGTCAGATTTATGCCTATGCAATAGACAATGTTGAAAATAAAGGCAATGAAGTCCATCCCAACGGCGCCGTTATTGAAAATGCCGACAAGCATAAGGAAACTTCAAGCATTGAAATCACAATGCCCGAAACTTCATATTCGCAGGCATATTCAAACAGCTTTACGGACGCAGACGAAAACAGACAGCTTGATGCCACTCCTGATTATGATACCGCAAAGAATGTTCCGCTTTATAATGATAATGATAATGACGGCTTTAATGTGAATGTAACTGTCAAGGATACATATTCTGGTATCAAGAGCGTTGAATGTGTATTGAAAGAAAAAGAAAAAGAAAAAGAAAAAGAAAACGACACTCCCGTTGATTCCTATTCGAGCGATAAAGTAAATGGTTGGACTGTGAACAAGGAAACAATAGATAAAAACCTTGTAACAGAAGTATCAAAAGCAATTAAAATTGACGGCAACCATAACGATATGGTGCTTGAAGTAATTCTTACCGACAACGCAGGCAATGTCAGCTACGATTATGTGATGTTCGGTATCGATAAGACTAATCCCGATATTGCTGTAGCATATGACAACAATAACGGCGATGTAAAGTCGAACAACGGCAGCACATATTTCAATGCTGACAGAACTGCAACGGTTACAATTTCAGAGCGTAACTTTGACCCCTCAAAGGTTGTATTTACAATTGCAAATGCAGAGGGTAACGCACCCGAGGCTGTTCGTATTGATGAAATCAACGACAGCATCGAGAGCACAGACGAAACACAGCATACCTATAAGATTACATATTCGGGCGAGGGCGTTTACACATTTGATGTAAGCTGCACCGACAGAGCAGATAACGCTAATGGCGAAGTTAAGTACGGCGAGTCTGTTGCTCCGAAGGCATTTGTACTCGATAAGACTGCTCCGACAATTTCCGTTTCGTATGACAACAACTCTGCTGCAAACGGCAAATTCTTCAATGCTCACAGAACTGCAACAATCGTTGTAAAAGAGCATAACTTTGATGTTAACCGTGTAGTTATTAACGGTACAGCTTCATTGAACGGTGTGGCTAAGGCATTCCCCGCAGCAGCTTGGACAAGCGACGGAGATATTCATACCGCAATAATTTCCTACAATGAGGATGCCGATTATACATTCTCAATTTCAATGGACGATATGGCAGGCAACGCAATAACAGACGCTTCCGTAAGCTACGGTACATCTGTGGCAGCAAAGGAATTTACTGTTGATACTGAAATTGCAAAGCCCGTAATCAGCAATCCCACAAACGGCAAGCCTTATCAGCAGGAGGTACCGGTAAGCATTTCTTCAACGGACGTAAACCTTGAAAATTGCGTAGCGACCTTGCTCAAGACAGGTAGAGAAAAGGACGAAAACGATAGCTGGAAATGGGTTAAGGACTTCAGAGTTGATAATGTTATAAATCTCTCAAATAACGGTCAGACAAGCTCGTTTAGCATAAATGACCTCTTTGAGCATGAAAGACTCAACGACGGTATTTATACTCTTAAGATTGATGTTGCCGACAAGGCAGGAAACACACAGTCCGAGACAGTTACATTTACCGTAAACAGATTCGGCTCGGTATATGATTACAATCAGTACACAACCGAAACCCTTAACGGAAAATATGTTCAGGCAATTACCGATAACATAGTAATTACCGAATATAACCCGTCTCCGCTTTCCGAAAACGCTGTAATATCTCTTACAAGAGACGGCGCACCCGTTGAAATAGGCGACAGCAATTTGATGATTACGCCTGTTTATACCGAAAGTGCGGCAGGTGCAAGCGGCTGGTATGAGTACAAATACGAAATCAGCAAAAACGTATTCTCAACCGTTGATGCACAAGGTAATATGAAATATCTTGACGGTATTTACAAGCTCTATGTAGCGTCAAAGGATATCGCAAACAACGATTCTGAAAATATCAGTGCAGGTGCGGATATGAGCTTCTCACTCGACTCCACTGCTCCGATGATTGCAAGCATTACCGGCTTGGAAAAGAAAACCGTAAACGATGTTACAAAGGATGTTACTTTTGAGATATTCGACGCTATCGGTCTTGATACGGTCGAGGTTACATATGTCGGCGTGAACGGAAAGACAACCGAGACATATAACATCAGCGATTTGCTTAAATCGTATGACCCTGCAACCCAGGCTGAAAAGCCCGACATCACAAAGTATGACGGCAGCTTCACTATGGGCGAGGGAATGAACAACATTGTCAGAATTGTCGCAAAAGACCTTGCAGGTAATGTAATGGATACAGGCGACCCGAATGTTGAAAATTCGGCAATCAATTTTGACGCTTCTGTTCTTGCGTTCAACAGCATGATAACGGTATCAACAAACCCGTTTGTTCGTTGGTACTCACATACAGTATTCTTCTGGGTAAGCATTGCGGTTATCGCAGTTGCTTTGGGAGCCGGCGGCTATCTTGTAGCTGTTAAGCTTCGTAAAAAAGAAGAAAAGGAAACCGAGGACTACAAGAACTCAAAGAAAAACAATAAATAATTAAACAGCTGACGGGCACGGTCTGTGCCGTGCCCGTCTTTGTTAAGCTTATAAACAAATGCTCAGTCTTATGAGCTTTTGCTTATGATTTTAATGCAGTAGGGGAATTAAAATGGGAATTTTCGGACAGGACCTTTTTACAGAGGGCTTTGACAGCGCAAACGCTTACTATGTCCTCGAAGATAACGGAATGTTTTCGCTCACGGAATACAAGGTGCTTAAAAACCAAAGCAAGAACTTTGTCAAATGCTCAAAGCTTCTATACAACGGAAAAATAAAGCTCTTGTATTTTTCTTCAAATTACAAATCGCTTAAAAATATGATGGTCTCGATTGATGTCGATACATTTTTGATGCTTATTGCAAATTTAATAAATGCGATAATCGATATCCGTCAAAACGGTTTTTTGAATTGCAATAATCTTGACCTGTCATTTGATAAAATCTTTGTTGATACAAAAACATACGAGATTGATTTTATATATTTGCCTATAAGCAATGACGAGAGCAGCTCTCTTGCATTCGAAAATGATTTAAGGGCAAATACAATTAAACTGTTGACCTCAATGCCTTTTTCCGATGAGCGTATTCCGAGAATTTGCGGATATCTTTCAAACGGAACAATAGGGCTTAATCAGGTATATGATGCTATTTGCTCCGAAATGGGCGGAAGCGGCAAGATAAGAGTGCAGCCGAAGCCCGAGGTACATAAATTTTCCTCACAGCCTGTTATGAGATTTTATTCTCTCTCTCCTGCGGACAACGTTATGTTTAATATAAGCACGGCGGAGTTCGTTATCGGTAAAAATCCATCGGCTGTGAACGGTGTAATTTCATTTAATAAGGCAATAAGCCGTAAGCATTGTAAAATTACCTTCCAAAACGGCTCTTATTATTTGATTGATTTGGGAAGCGCAAACGGAACATATATCAATGATTCCGTACTTACAAAGGGATGTGCTTATCCACTTAACAGCGGCGACACGGTAAAGCTTGCTAACAGCTTATTCAAGGTTGAGTTCTAAGGAGTGATAAAATGGCGAAATCTACAATAATAATTGCCGATTCGGATGAAAAGTATTTATCCTCGTTAGAAATAAAGTTCCTTGAACAGTTGGGCGATGAAATTGAGCTTGAGATTATCTCGCAAGCGGAATACTTCAATTCGTACTTTTCAATTCCGAGGACGGTAAATGTTCTTGTCGTGAGCGAGGAATTATACACTTCCGAGCTGCAGCGGCATAATATTGATAATGTTTTTGTTCTTACCGAGGACGCTGAGGTAGGCGGAACAGAGGATTTATCGGTAGAAAGAATATTCAAATATTCAAACGCCGAGGATATATACAAACAAATTGTTGCTAAAAGCAAGCTTTCACCTTTTGCGCAGAAGGACAGAGAAACAACGGTTGCGGTCGTATGCTCTGCGGCAGGCGGAGTCGGAAAGACCTCCATAGCACTCGGAGTCTGCTCGGCACTGGCAAAAGGATATAACAAGGTGTTGTACATCAATGCACAGGTTATAAACGATTTTCAGTGCAACGTGAAAAATAACCTGCCGTTGCCGAATAATGCGATGTCGGAGCTTCTCAATCCCGACTTATCGTTGTTTACACGTATCAGCCATACTGTAAGGAATGAAGGCTTTGACTATCTGCCTCCTTTTTCGATGTCGCTTTCTTCGTTTGGATTGGATTGCTCGGTATATCTTAACCTTATAAAATCGGCTAAGGCAACTAAAAAATATGATGTGATTGTTGTTGATACAGATACTTCCTTTGATAAATTCAAAACCGATTTGTTGACCTATGCCAACAAGGTGTTGATAATCACGTCGCAGAATACAAATTCGGTTTTTGCAACAAATATGCTTTTGAAAAATATAACCTGCAATGACAGCGAGAAGTACCATTTTATTTGCAACGGCTTTGATGAAAATGCTTTCAATGCTTTGGTTGACGGCGATGTAAAGCCCAATTTTGTTGTCGATGAGCACATAAAGTATTTTAATGAATTTTCAAAAGACGGCATAGAAGGGTTTTCAAAGCTTCAGGGAGTACAAAAGGTTTCGTATTTATTGATATAGGAGGATGAAGATGGAAAACAGGGCAATAGTTGTTTTTAATATTCCAAAACGCAGATTTTCGGTTGACCTTGATATACCGCTTGATATTTCTGCTAACGATTTGGTGAATGCACTCAATGCGGCATATGATCTTGGCATTGATACCGCAGATATAAAAAATTGCTATTTGAAAGCGGAAAGACCGATTTCACTTCTTAAAGGCAACAAGGAGCTTTCGGACTTCGGAGTCAGAAACGGAACGGAGATTTATTTTACCGAGTGAGGTTGTAATTATGGAATATGGGTATGTTTTGAAGATAAGCAATAAAAATCTTTATAGGGAAATCCAGCTTTCTGCAGAGGACAAGTATATCAAAATAGGTCTCGACACAGATTGCGATGTCCGTTTTTATAAAGAGCAGTTTTTTGAAAACTTTTCACTTACATTTATAAAAAAGAATAACAAGTGGCAGCTTATGTGCTCCGACAATGTTTTTGCGGATGTCGGCGATGTCAGAAAGCTTGTTACAAAGGAGCTTTTTCACGGCGACAGATTTTCCGTGAAGTATCAGAGCTCTGATGCTTTGCTTTTTGAAATAGAATTCCTTTACGATTTTGACAATGAAAAAAAGGATTACAGCAGGGTCGTTGATATATCCGGCAGAAGTAATATTGTTTTTTCGGGAAATCCGTCTGCGGATATTATTCTTGAAAGCAAATATTCGTCAAAGGATTATATTGAGCTTGTCAAGTGTAATGACGGCTTCAAGCTTTTGATTAAGGCGTCCGAGTACGGTGTGTATGTAAACGGAAGTAAGTCTGCCAACGGTGCGGTAATTAAAAATTATGATTTCTTTTCTGTTGCGGATTACAGCTTCTATATTAAGGATATGCAGCTTTACACCTCTGTAAACACAAGGATTAACGGATTGGCTTTTGTCGATGTGTTACAAAAGAACGGTTATCCGAAATTCAACCGCAATACAAGGGTAATGACAGTAATAAACGACGAAAAAATCGAAGTTCTCGACCCTCCCGCAAAGCCGAAAAAGCAAAAGAATAATATAATTACAAAGCTTTTGCCCTCATTAGGATTGGTTGCGGTCGGTATAGGCGGCGGCATCGCATTCAGCCCGTTTATGTTGATTTCAAGCGGTATCGGCGTTGTTGTGGGAATTGTCAATTACATTCAGGCTAAGAAAGAATTCAAAGACAACGCTGCCGAAAGAATAGAAAAATATAACGCATATATTGATAACAAAAGAAGGGAAATTACCGAGGAGCGTCTGAAAGAGCAGGCGGCGTTGGAGGAAATATATATAGATTCAAATGTGGAAAATCAGTATTTTGCACATTTTTCAAGTCATTTGTTTGAGCGTTCTCCCGAGGACGGCGATTTCTTGTGCGTAAGACTCGGAACGGGCGATACAGAGGCAAAAAAAGCCGTAAACTTCAAAAAACAGGAGAGACTTGAGGTCGAGGATGACCTACAGACGAAGCCGGAGGAAATCAGTAAGGAATTTAAGTATGTTCACAATGCACCGATTTTCTGCGATTTGAAAGAAATAAACGCATTCGGAATTGTCGGCACGGAAAGCAATCGCTTCGGAATTATGAAAAATATCGTTATTGATATTTGCGCCCGCCATTTTCAGTCGGATGTTAAGCTTTTCTTTGTTGCAAAGGCTGAGAACAGAGACAAGGTTTATTGGCTGCGTATGCTGCCGCATGTTTACAATGAGACGATCGGCGTGCGCAACATTGTATGTGATGACGAAAGTAAAAACATCCTGTTCGAATATCTTTATAAAGAGCTTACCCTGCGTGAGCAGAATAAAACAAAGCAGCCGCATATAGTTGTATTCCTTTATGATGAATACGGCTTTCAAAACCATCCCATTTCAAAGTTTGTAGGTAAGGCAAAGGAGCTCGGTATTACATTTATTTTCTTCGGAAACACGAGAGCCGATATAGGACAGGGCTGCGGATATATAGCGGAGCTCAAGGACTCGGGCAACGGAGTTCTGATAAACACATCGGATAAAAGTAAATCAAACGATTTCATTTTTACTGCGGTTACAGATGCTCAGGCGGAAAACATTGTAAAGCTTCTTGCACCGGTATATACCGAGGAGCTCTCTTTGGAGGGTACTCTTGTAAAAAACATTTCACTGTTCAAGCTGCTTAATATACTCACGGTTGACGATATCGACCTTGATGCAAATTGGAACAGATCACAGGTGTTCAAGTCAATGTCCGCACCTATCGGCGTATCGAAAAGCGGCGTGGTTTCTCTCGACCTGCACGATAAGGCACACGGACCTCACGGACTTGTCGCAGGTACGACCGGCTCAGGTAAATCCGAGATTTTACAGACCTACATTCTTTCTATGGCATTACTTTTCCATCCGTACGAGGTCGGATTTGTAATAATCGACTTCAAGGGCGGCGGAATGGTAAATCAATTCAAAAATTTGCCTCATCTTGTGGGTGCAATAACGAATATTGACGGTAAGGAGATTGACCGTTCACTCAAATCTATCAAAGCCGAGCTGAAGAAAAGACAGCGCCTGTTTGCTGAGGCGGAAGTAAACCATATAGACAAATACATAAAAAAATATAAGGCAGGCGAGGTAAATGAGCCTTTGCCGCACCTTATCCTTATTGTCGATGAGTTTGCCGAGCTGAAAGCCGATCAGCCCGAGTTTATGAAAGAGCTTATTTCTGCCGCACGTATCGGTAGAAGCCTCGGTGTACATCTTATCCTTGCAACTCAGAAGCCGAGCGGACAGGTAGACGATCAGATTTGGTCTAACTCAAGGTTTAAGCTCTGCCTTAAGGTACAGGATCAGGCCGATTCGAACGAAGTGCTTAAATCACCTCTTGCGGCTGAGATAAAAGAGCCCGGACGTGCGTATTTACAGGTCGGTAATAATGAAATATTCGAGCTGTTCCAATCTGCATACAGCGGAGCTCCTGAAAAATCCGACAACAGTAATGTAAAGGAGTTTACTGTTTATGCGCTTGCCGATTCGGGAAAGAGAATACCCGTTTACCGTCAAAAGAAAAAGAAGTCCGGAAGCGGCAACAGAACTCAGCTTGAAGCGATAGTCAACTATGTTTCGGAGTATGCGAGCAGGTCTAACCTTGCAAAGCTTCCCGATATTTGTCTTCCTCCGCTTGCGGAAAGAATAGATTATAGCTGTAAAGTAGATAACCTTGACAGTCTTTGTGTACCGATAGGTATTTATGATGACCCCGATAATCAGCTTCAAGATGTTACGGGAATAAATATATTCGGCGAAAACACCCTTATTATCGGTTCCTCAATGAGTGGAAAGACAAATTTGTTGCAGCTGATAATCAGGGGAATTGCCGACAGATACACTGTTGACGAGGTAAACATTTATATTATAGATTTTGCTTCTATGGTGCTTAAAAATTTTGAGTCATTGAATCATGTCGGCGGAGTTGTGGTGTCGAATGAGGATGAAAAGCTCAAAAACCTTTTCAAGCTTATACTCGGAGAGATTGCGACAAGAAAAGAAAAGCTTCTCTCTGCCGGCGTAAGCAATTACCTTTCTTATAAAGAGGCGGGCAATACCGATATACCGCAGATAGTGCTGATGATCGACAATCTCACGGCACTTAATGAGTTGTATTTACAGGACGACGACACTCTTTTGACAATTTGCCGTGAGGGTATAGCCGTCGGAATAAGCGTGATTGTGGCAAATTCGCAGACGCAGGGAATCGGATACAGATATATGTCGAATTTTGCTTCAAAGGTTGCACTTTTCTGCAACGACAGCGGAGAGTACAGCTCGGTATTTGATTATTGCAGAATGCAGATTCCGTCCGTGGCGGGAAGATGCATCATAGAAAAGGACAAGCAGCATTACGAGTGCCAGACATACCTTGCCTTCGAGGGCGAAAAAGAGCATGAGCGTGTTGACGAAATGCGCAAATTCGTTAAAGAGGAGAATGAGAAAAATCCGAAGAAAAAGGCAAATATCATTCCCGTTATTCCCGATTTGCTCACATCAAATTATGTTGATGAACAGCTTTCGTATTTTGCAACAAACAAATACGATTTGGTAGTAGGTCTGAATTATGCAAATGTTTCTCCGTTCGTGTTAAATCTTGCTGCACTTGGTTCGATTACAGTTTCCGGAAAAGAGAATTCGGGACGCAGTAATTTTATTCGTTATTTGGTGTCAGCTATGGAAAAACGCAACTCTGACTCGACTGAAATTTATATTACAGATAATATCAGTCGAAAATTAGCATCTTTACAGGACTGCACTTGTGTTAAATCCTATTCAATTATGGCAGACAGCGTAACGGAAACGGTTAAAAATATTGAGCTTGAGCTTGAGAAAAGATATTCGACGCTTATGAGTGGTGAAGATAACGTTCTTGATAATTCAAGCTTGATTATTCTTATTATTAACAATTCCGACGCTTTGGAGCTTATAAGTAATGACACTGAGGCATTTAACGCATACAAAAATATTACAGGAAGATATAAAAATCTTAATGTTTGCGTTATTGTCGGCGATTATCCCAACACAAATATCTCGTATTCGGCACCAGAGCTTATGCGAAATCTCAGAGACGAGCGCCACTTCCTGTACTTCGATGATATTGATGCAATGAAGATAATAGACTTGCCGCTTGCAGTTATCAGAGAGAATAAAAAACCGATATCCGTCGGCGATTGCTATTATATTAAGGAAAATGAGTGTGCTAAGATAAAAAGTGTGCACAAATGATAATAGCCACATAAATTATTTTTATAAAATGAGGTGTAGTTATGATGATAGCGGAAAATGATAAGAGAATTCAGCAATTAAGAAGAGAAATCAATCAATTAAAACAGCAAATTAGTGAATACAGAAAAATACAAGAAAAAACAGAAGCGATTATTGATGCTGCAGAAAATCATTTGAAAAAATTAAATGGTGTTATTGAGAATTTTCACAAACGAATGAACAATGCAGTAAAACAATTTGATGGGAATTTTGGTAAATACTATCAGCAAGAGTTAAGCGGAATCTTAAAGCGAAATGGATTGTATGATGTTGAGTCTGTTAGTCGTAATGATAATCGAGAACTGAAGAATATCATTGTAGATATTGATAATAAAATTGAGAGTTGTAATAAAATAATAATGCTGAAAGAAACTGAAATTTCATTTATAAAAGCCACATATGACCAACTCAAAGCGCAAATGGAGGAAAAAGATTAATATGTCAAACACTATTCAATATAACACGAAAAACTTAAAGGATGATTCGACAATTTTTAAAAGATTGTCTGAGCCCTTGCTTGACTATGACAGATGCAAAATCCGAGAACCAATAGAAAGTAATGAGGGTAAAACACGCAACGCACTTTTTAATCTTATAGGTAATTCTGAAATTGTTATGAAAGATTTTATAGCGTTGTCTACCGCTACGGAATCATTTTTGAAAAATTCGGGAATATCCTTAGCTGAAATGGATCGTAAATTATCAATAGAAATTGAGAAATAAAGGGTGCTGCTATTATGAAAATAAATTATTCGGAATATGAGAAAGTAAAAAATGAATACAAAAAGATTTTTAGAAAACTTTCGGATGCATTTGAAACCTATATTGATGCTATGGTACTTGTAAATAAAAACGGATTTATATCTGGTTCAAGTGCAGAAGGATGGGTTGATTTTATATCTTATGCATCAAAGCCGAGAAAACAAATTAGGCAATTTGGAAAGCGTATTGATACATATATTGATTCGTTTTTAATTGATTTGGACAAGGATCAAAAATATAACGGATATAGCATTTTATATGATTATTCATATCCGGGTATGAGAGATTATTCTTACAATAGATTTTTTGACTTAAAAGAATATGCTGAAGCAACTGGCTATGATTCTGACATAATAAAAAGTATTTTTAATGGATTCGAAAACTTATACTTTGAAATTAAAAATTTGATTCCATGGAAAAAAGATGATAATTCTAAAGCACAGAATATAGATAAAACTCAAAGAAATATTTTTCAGTGGAGAGATGCGACGAAGGCTGTCTTGAAAAACATAGAAATGAAAATTAACCGGGACGATGAATTGTATTCTAAAAAAATTGAGAAAATTGATGTGCTACAGGAATCGCTGTATAACTACTTTGAAAAATTAACTGATATTATATCTCATGCTGACCCGAATGATTTTTCAGTTGAACATTATAAAGGAGATTTAGATAAAGCATATCACAGCATCATGGTTGCTTACAATAATGTTATTGTCGAAGAAAAAATTACAGATGATGATGTTAAAGCTTTTATTGATGGGAATAACGAAGGAATTTTAGATAAGCAAGTGGAAGATGTTCATGAATTTCTGCACGATTTATCAGGAATCGACCTCGAAAATGCAGATTTTTGGAAATTGCTTATCTTTCAAATGTTTAATATTTCTGAGGGCGAACTTTCAAATGAAAAAGGTTACGATGAGTATTTGAGAAAAGCTGAAATAATTGAACTTCTTGAAGAAATTGAAAAAACATCTAATTATGAAGATAGCACAACAAATGAAATTATTAATGAGCTTAAAAAAATTATTAAGGCAGCTAAAGATTCTGGACAGTCTGTGTATGAGTACTTTAATACCCATAGAGATATAGATGGAAATCTTTTATTGGATGGAAGAACTAAAGAGGCCAGAAGGTTTAGAGATTTCTTAAACAAATTTGGGAAAATATTGACTGTATTGGATACGATAGATGATGGTGCTTCTATAATTTACAAATTGTTTGTCGATTATAGTAAAAATATAGCTCTCTTAAATTCGTTTGAAAAAAATGCTGAAGCTTTAAGCGATGAGATGAAAAATACATTTGCTAATATACGAGATATGTACGAGCATGAACTTACCTCCGCAATTAACGAAGCTTTGGATTTGATTCTTTCAAAGGGCGTAAATGCACTATATTCAATCAGTTTTGGTAAAATTATTGGTAGCATTAAGGAAACAATAGGATTTGTGGGTGATGTAACTGGTGAATCAAGCAGAACAGACGCCCAATATAGATTGCTTTTGTATGGCTATTCCGAATTAAATGCAGCGGAATCTGCATTTAGAAATTCATACAAAGCGCTTCAAGCATGTCCTGCGGATTCAAAAAGCTATAGTGAATGTATCAACGATTTTAAAAATTGCTTTTCAATATATAAATCGACATTAAAAAGACTTTTTGAAAAAATGGCACTTGCAGCAAATGGAGAAATGCGTGAATATTACTATTATTGCTCTAGTCAAATATCACAACTCACAATTAAGAACTATAATCAGATGAAAATTATGACGTTTGAAGAATATAAAAAAATATATTGATTTTAATAGTGACATCCATAAATACTCGTAAATATCAAATAGTTGTAATTGCAATATTGCTTTACATAAACGAAAATGAAAGGAAGTGAAATTATGGCTAATCAGATCAGAATGACTCCGGATTCAATGAGAGCTCGTGCAAACGAATATCATCAGGAGGGCGAAAAGCTCCAGGAGATTATAAGCAGAATGGATACTCTTCTTACAAATCTTCAAAGCGAGTGGGAAGGCTCTGCAAGTGAATCTTATGCACAGAGATATCGTGATCTTAAGCCCGGCTTTGTTAAAGCGAGAAATCTTATTGAAGAGATTTCAACGGCTCTCAAGAGCACTGCTCAGATCGTTGAAGAGACTGATGCGAATATCGCAAGTCAGTTCAGAGCATAATTATTTAATGTAAGCGGTTCTGTTAAAAAGAGCCGCTTACGTTTTTTTACCCAAAAGTACCCGACTCTTATAAGAGTCGGGTGCTTTCTTCACTCCGCTAATTCAAGCCATTCGATTTCTTTTTCTTCGAGGGCGGTTTCTTTTTGTTTTATCTGTTCGAGCACTTCGCCGAGCTTTACATAGTCGGTTACGATTTCCTCGGTTGCCGAAAGGGCTTTTAATTCCTCAATTTCACTTTCAAGTGCTTCGATTTCCTTTGAAAGAGCATTGATTTTCGCCCTGCGCTTGCGCTCGTCCGCCTTGTTGAGCTTTGAGGCTATATACGCCGCCTTTTGCTCCGAGTCCTGCTTTTCCGCAGCTTGCGGCTGAACGGTCTTGCGGTGCTCAAGATAATAATCATATTTTCCGTTGTATATTTCAAGCCCGTCGGGGAACATTTCAATTATCTTCGTCGGCACGGTATTGAGAAAATATCTGTCGTGCGAAACGGTTATAAGCGTACCCGTAAACTGCTTCAACGCCTCGTCGAGAGCCTCTTTCGCAATGTAATCGAGATGGTTTGTCGGCTCGTCAAGGATAAGCACATTTGCACGCTTAAACATTATAATACAAAATTGCACCTTCGCCCTGTTTGCGCCCGACAACTCACGCACTCTTTTGAAAACGGCCTCGTCCTCAATCAAAAGCCTGCCGAGAGCACTGCGAATTTCAAAATCCGTCTTGGTCGGGAATTGCTTGTGCACCGCCTCGATAACCGTGTCATTCAAATCGAGGTCACGAAGCTCCTGGTCGAAATACGCAACCTTGACATTTCCTCCGAAGCGGACAGTGCCCGAACAGCTTATACGCTTCATAATCGCCTTCAAAAATGACGATTTTCCGACGCCGTTTTTGCCGACGATTGCTATTTTATCGCCGCAGAGGACCTCGAGTGAAATGTTGTCATATAACTGCTTGCCCGTTACCCTGTCGCCGACATGAACGCCCATATCCTTAACCGTAAGCACCGTTTTGTGAGGCTCAATATCATAGTCGAATTTGAAATGAATATCCTTCGGTCTCGGGTTCGGCTTTTGCATAATTTCCATCTTTTCAAGTGCCTTGACTCTTGAGCCGACGCTGTTTGAGCTGCTTGAACGGGCAAGGTTGCGGCTGACGTAATCACGCATTGCCGTAAGCTCCTGCTGCTGCTTGTCGTATTCCTTTTCAAGTACACGAAGTCGCTCTTCCTTTTGCCTTATAAACGCCGAATAGCCGCCCTTGTATTTGTAAATGTGCTTTTGTTCGATTTCATATATGCCCGAGACGATATTGTCAAGGAAATATCTGTCGTGCGACACCGTCAAAACTGCGCCCTTATACGATTTTATATAGTCCTCAAGCCATGCGAGCATTGAAAAATCAAGATGGTTTGTCGGCTCGTCCAAAATCAGAAGCTCGGGATTGCGAAGCAGGATTTTAGCCATTCCGAAACGCATTTTTTCGCCGCCCGAAAGCGCAGAGGTTTTCATTTTGAGGTCAAAATCACGAAAGCCGAGACCCGTAAGAACACGGTTTATCCTCGCATCCGCCGTGTAGCCGTCAAGAGCCGTGTATTCGTTGTCGAGAGCTGCATATTCGCTCTCAAGGCGTTTGTATTCGTCGCTTCCGACATCAGCCGAAGCCATTTTTGCGGAAATTTCAGCCATAAGCCTGCGCACCGTGTATGTGCGTTCAAGTGCGGATTTGATTTCCTCCTCAAGAGTGTTGTCGTCGTCAAGAGCCTCATTTTGCTGTAGGTAGCCGATTTCGAGGTTGCTCTTTTTCGACACCGTTCCCTCGTCGCAGGGGAGTACGCCCGCAATGATGTTGAGAAGCGTCGTCTTGCCTGCGCCGTTTACGCCCATAAGACCGATTTTATCGCCCTCGTTTATTGACATATTTATTTTTTCAAGTATTGTTTCGTCAAGGAAGCCCTTTGAAACGTCGGTAAGCGTAACTAACATAATTTCTCCGTAATATATAATGTAATAATAACCACAATACTATAGCACATATTTCCCGATTTTACAAACAAAACAGCTTTTTTGTGCAATGCACATAAAACGGGTGCGGTTGTTGTTGTGTAATCCTATAAAAATATCATTTTTTATCAAAAATTTTTGACAATCTTATTGCAAAAGGCGTTATCTTGTGATATTATATGAAATGTAATTATGCACCCTAAGGGGGTTTCACCCTTAAGCTACGGTGAAAATACAAATTCTTATAAGGAGCTTTTGAAAATGAAAAAGATCTTATCGATTCTTCTTGCAATGGTTATGATTATTTCAAGTATCACAGTTGCGTTGATCGCTATTGCCGATGAGCCTACTACGATAACTTGTGAAGAAGCTGTTGCGAAGATCAATGAACAGACTGCATACATAGCAAATGCAGACAATGGTGATGGTACAAAACATAATTTGCCCGGTTATTCATTCGGAAGAAGTCTTACTTCTGATGTAACCTTCGGTGAGGGACAGGCTGCTGTTGACGCAGTTATGGCTGCTTGCTATCCTGAGTATGCCGAGGCTCCCTATCATACCGAAAAAGGCTATGATTACGGCAAAATTCTTTCTAACCTTCTTGGTGTAAGTGCTGTTGAGCCGGCTGTAAGCGTTAAGAAGAATTCTGACGCAGCTCAAACAATCGGCAGAGATGCTCTTCAGGCTCTCAAGCTTGACGCTTCTAAGGTTAAGAACTTTGAAGCTAACGGCAGCGATTCATTTACTTTAACATATGATGATATTGATATCGTTGCTAACGGAAGAGTTGAGGACTCAATTCTTGCAGACCTTACAAAGAATTATCCCAACGCTACAAACCTTGATGATGTTATCATTAACAGCCTCAGCTCTCATAACACGGGACTTACGGCAAAGGATTTCAAAATCAAGATTACCGATATTGAAATCAAGGCAGATTTCTATGAAGGCAGACTTGATGTATTAGAGTACTCATATAAGCTTGACGGTACTGCTTCGGTTACATATATCAATCCCGAGCCGTTTGACGCTGTATTCTCACTTACAGTAAAAACATCATACAGCGGTATGGATTATTTCGATGAAGCTAATGACTTTGACCTCGCTGTTCTCGCAAAGAAGATCAACGAAGGCACCGCTTATATGGTAGACACCAAGGCAGGCTACGATTATGCAAGACTTTGCACAATCGATAAGACCTACGACAATGAAGGTAACGAGATTGACGATTATTCATTCTCAATTAACAGTGAGGGTGCAATCGCAGGTAACACTGTTCTTTCAGTAGTACTCGGTGCGGTCTTTAACGTTGTTGATAAGATCACAATCGGTATGGACCAGAACTTTGGCACTAACATCAGAACTGACAAGTGGGTTTGTAAGAACTCTACATCTCAGGATGAAGAAACAAAGCAGGACATCTGTACGGCAGATAAGCCCCATACGATTTGGAAGTGCACATGTAAGGACGTTCCAGGCTGCTGCACATGCTGCCCGGCGGGCACAGGCTGTACTTCAACTCATCCCTGCGATGATACAATTTGCAGAAGTGCTGATTGTAAGTGCGGATATGAACCCGATCCTCAGTGTAAGTATGAATCAAGCGCAGCTTCTAATATCACAGCAATTGACTCAACTGTTGCTAAATTGCTTACAGAGCTCGCTAAATTGCTCGACAGCTCAATCGGTACTGCTGCTAAGGGTCAGATGAAGGTTGGCGCAACTTCGGCTAACATTGCTCCTGCTGACCAGAAGGCTGCTGAAAAGCTTGACTCAAGATTTGCTGTTAAGGCAACACAGCTTGACGTATTTGATATCCAGGAAGCTTACTTCGATGAGGATACAGGTGCTATTGAGTTCACACTTGAAGATCAGAATGCTGATAACGGCTACAAGGCTCTTTCACATCTCACAAACGACTATGTAACAAATGAGAAGTTTGTTGAAGCTCTTAAGCTTGCAGCAATCGAAAAGCTTGGTAATACCGTTAAGGATCTTGAGGGTATGTTCCTTTACACCTCTCTTGAATATTCAGAAATCACCTGCACAGTTAAGTTTGTTGGCGCTGATGCTGACAATGTGTACGGCACAGGCGAAATCGAAAGAATGAACATTTCATATAACTGCGTTGCAGACTCAGAAGCAATGATTAGCTACAGACTTGCTACACATACTGATTCTACAATTAAGAACGCTCAGTATGTTGACTACGAAAAGGGCGACGTTAATATGGATACAAGCGTATCCCTTAAGGACGCTAAGCTCGTTCTCAGATATGTTGCTGAGTTGGAGACTCTTAACGATTATCAGATGCTCCTTGCAGATATGAACGAAGATAGTGCGGTTACTATCGTAGACGCAAAGGCTATCCTCGAAAAGATTGCAAGCCAGACGGTTTAATCAGCTTCTTTTATAAGATTTAATAATAAAAGACACCGTTTTCAAACGGTGTCTTTTTTGTTGCATACGGCGGTTATTTATCGTCTGCGGAAACAAGCTCATTATCTCTGAAAAGCAGGGAAATGCACCAAATTGCCGACAGCGCAACAAGCGTGTAAATTATTCTTGCAAGCACTGCGTCTTGACCTCCGCATATCCAGCTTACTATGTCAAACCGGAACAAGCCGATTGAGCCCCAGTTTATACCGCCGATAACAAGAATAATCAAAGCGATTTTATCAAGCATTTTTTTCAACTCCTTATTATTGCTTTGAAATTATTATTCACGGATTTTTCTGTTATATACAAAAAAGCGAGTGATTTGACTGAATGTTAATATTAGCACTCAGCCCTCACTCGCTTTTTTATATTGAATTTTACAAAATTATACAAATTAAGCCGTTACAGCCCTCGTTGATAACCCTTTCAAGAGTTTCCTGCATTTTCATTCTCGCCTCGTTCGGCATATGGAACAGCTTGCTGCGCAGTCCCTCGTTTACAAGGTCGTTAAGCGATTTTCCGAAAATGTTCGACTCCCAAATCTTCGTCGGATCCTCCTCGAAGCCTGCAAGCAGGTATTTTACAAGCTCCTCCGATTGACTTTCCGTGCCGACAATCGGCGCAACCTCCGTCTGAATGTTCGCCTTTATCATATGAATTGACGGTGCGGATGCCGAGAGCCTTACGCCGTATCTTCCGCCTTGCTTGATTATCTCCGGCTCTTGCAGCTTCAATTCGTCAATGTCGGGCATTATAATTCCGTAGCCCGTGCTTTCAACCTCGTCAAGAGCGTTCTTGATTTTGTCGTATTCCTTTTTCGTGCGGCTCAAATCGCACATACATTTCATCAGCTCGTACTCGTCGCTCACTTCAAGACCCGTGTATTCCGCAATGATTTTGTAAAACAGAGAGTTATCCATCTTGACATCGACAAACGCACTGCCCTCGCCGAGATTCATCCGAGTAACCGAAGCACTGTTAATATATTCGCTTTGTTTCAAGTCATTCGTCAGAAGTCCCACATCACGCACAAGCGAAAGATTTTCCGTTGCCTTTGTGATAACTCCCGTAATGCTCTGTCGAAGCCAATGGTCGGAGGGCAGGGAAATGAGCCACGCCGGGAAGTCGATACTGATTTCCTTGATTGGAAATTCAAAGAGGATTTGCGTTAAAATCTCCTTAATTTCGCCCTCGTCAAGCTCAAGACAGTTCACGGGAATGACGGGAACGCTGTACTTTTCCGTAAGCCGTGCGGCAGTTGACAACGCACTTTCGCTTTTCGGATAGGTGCAGTTCAAAAGGACGATAAACGGCTTGTCGAGTTCACGCAGCTCGTTTACAACCCTTTCCTCCGCCTGCTCGTATTCTTCCCTCGGAATGTCGGAAATACTGCCGTCCGTCGTGATTACAAGCCCGATTGTCGAGTGCTCGGTAATAACCTTTTTAGTGCCAATTTCCGCCGCCATATTAAACGGAATTTCGTGGTCAAACCACGGCGTGTTTACCATTCTCGGATTGTCGCCCTCAATATATCCGAGCGAGCTCGGCACGATATAGCCGACGCAGTCAATCATTCTGACCTTCAGCGAGGCGTTGTCGGGCAGGGTGATTTCAACCGCATTTTCGGGTATGAATTTCGGCTCTGTCGTCATAATCGTTCTTCCGGCGGCAGATTGCGGAAGCTCGTCTGTGGCACGGTCGTGGACAGCAGGGTCGTCAATGTTAGGGATAACAAGTGTGTCCATAAATTTCTTGATAAAGGTCGATTTTCCCGTTCTTACGGGGCCTACGACACCGATATAAATATCCCCGTTAGTTCTGCTTGCTATATCGGCATATATACTTCTCTCTGCCATTAACAGTACCTCCTAAAACCCTCTTTTGAGAGGACTTGAATTTGTATTTCGATAAATTTATATTCGGAAGTTGTACGGTTTATGACAAAATAAAGGCACGGTATTCATTGGCTTATGAACACTCAGCCTTGAACACCGTGCCTTTGAAATTAAATTGTACCGATTAGATGTACTTTTTAAGGAAGTTGATAATTGTATTCCAATACAAATCGGGGTGCGCACAAACAGAGCGTGCGTGAGGTGCGTCGGGAACGGAAAGCTTTTCCTTTTCGCACTTGTCGGCAGCGTCGTAAACAATGTCGAGCATTGAATAAGGAACGAAATCGTCAGCCTCGCCGTGAATGAACAGCAACGGAGTGATGCATTTCTTGAGCTGCTCTGTGCAAGAAGCCTCCTTCAAGCTGAAATTCTCCCTCATTCTGTTTATGCTGTTCGCACTGTAAAGGAACGGGAAATCCGGAATTTTCATCTTTGACATCTTGTGCTTGATAACGTCCCACGCATTTGTGTAACCGCAGTCCTCGATAGCAGCCTTAACGTTTGAGGGCAGCTCTTCGCCGAGAGTCATCATTGTTGTAGCCGCACCCATTGAAACGCCGTGAAGAACAATTTCACAGTCGGGATGCTCCTTGACTATGTAGTTAATCCAATCGACAACGTCAAGTCTGTCCTTCCAGCCCATTGAAATAAATTCCTCTTCGCTGTCAGCATGACCTCTAAGGCTCGGAAGAACTACATTGTAACCGAGCTCACGGAACTTCTTAGCGTAAATTCCCATAAATTTCGGCGCAGAGGTGTAGCCGTGGATACAGAGAACATAAATATTGCTCTCCTTATCGGGCTTGATTAAATCGGCGTGGAGAATATCTCCGTTTCTGTTTTCGGTTTCAAGCTTTTCCTTCGGGAAGGACTCAAACCAATCAGAGCCCTCGTGGAGAATTCTCTCAAGGTTTGCTCTGTATTCGTTTTCCTGAATAGACTTTCTCTCCTTGTCCTGTACGGCGGTTGCGATAGGGCCATTAAGACCTCTTCTTGAAAGCATAAAGTGATATGCTATTTCACCTGAAATGTAAAATGTTGTCGCAAACGCACCTGCCACGATAGCCATATATTTCAAGGCACCGTGATTTTTTTCGTTTGACATAATCCTCACTCCTTTTGTACATATTTTAACATAAAGCAAAGGTAAAATCAATTTATTTGACAATTATCCACATTTAGGTTGTATTTGGCTCAGAAATCTGTTAAAATAAAATGTAATAATGACAATTTATCCGTAGGGGTGTTTATATGGACGCAGAAAAAATTATGAGAACAAGCGTTTTCGGCGGTTTTAAGAAAGAGGATGTTATCTCTTATGTCGAAGAGCTTAAAAAGGAAATTGAAAGCTTAAAGGCTGATGTCGAGAAAAAGGACGGCAAAATCGGCGAGCTTAACTCTAAGGTTTTGGAGCTGACTGACGATTGCGCACAGCTTGAGGAGCTTAAAAAGGAGACTGCCGAGAAGTCGGAGAGGATTTCCGCACTTGAAAATCAGAACGCCGAAATCGTTGAGAGATTGGAAACGCTTTCAAAGGTTTCTGAGGAATATTCAAATGCGAAGTCTGTAATCGAGAGGAATAACAGGGAAATTGAGGCGGCTCAGGCTCGCTTGGGCGCAGCGTTCCTCGATGCGAGAAAGTATTCGGAAAATCTCGTTGCGGCTGCCAATGAAAAGGCTCATGCCGCTTCAAAGACGATTTCTGAGGATATTTCAAAGCAGGCAAGCGAAATCACAAGACTTTCTTCGGAGGTTGATAAAATTTCCGCTATTTTCACAAAGTCGGTGGACGAGCTTCAGGCAAATATTTCTATCCTTGCACAGCGTATGGCGGCTACGGCTAAGAACTTGTCTATAAGACAGGACGCAGTATTTGAGCCTGACCTTTCGCTTTCGTTCGAGGTCGATGATGACGCTTCGGGAGTGCTTGAAACAAATGACGGCAGCGGTCTTACATATATTCAGTATCCGCCTCACACCGATTTTCATGAGGATTTGAATATTAAGCCCGACAGCTTCCCCTTTAACACGAAAGAGGGCTGACCGTGAGCGAATACCGTATTAACACAAGTGAAATCAAAAAGGCGGCGGAGTACCTCAAGGCAGGGGACACCGTGTATTTAAGCGGTACTGTCTACACCTCCCGTGATGCCGCACATAAGCGTATATTTGAGCTTTTGAAAAACGGCGAAAAAACGCCCTATGATATAAACGGCGCAACAGTTTACTATGCAGGACCCACTCCCACACCGGAGGGACTTGCAATAGGCTCTTGCGGTCCTACAACCTCGTCGAGAATGGACGTTTACGCACCGCAGATGCTTGATATGGGACTTTCGGCAATGGTCGGCAAGGGTCCTCGCTCAAAGGACGTCTGTGATGCGATTGTCAGAAACGGCGCTGTATATTTTTGTGCGATAGGCGGCGCAGGTGCGCTTGCTTCAAAGTGCATTGCCTCGTGTGAGGTTATCGCATTTGAGGACTTGGGCTGCGAGTCGGTCAAAAAATTGGAATTTAATTCATTTCCGCTTACGGTTGCCATTGATGCACACGGCGGAAATCTTTTCATAAAATAATCGGAGAATTTTAATGGATAAAAGCGAGATTTTAACTTTAAGAAGACAGATAATCGAAAACGAATTTAAGAGAATGAACGATATGCAGAAGAAAGCGGTCTTTAACACGAAAGGGCCGCTTTTAATTCTTGCAGGCGCAGGCTCAGGAAAAACTACGGTCGTTGTAAACAGAATTGCAAACCTTATAAAATACGGCGATGCGTATAATTCCGAGTGGCTTGAAAGAACGCCCGACGACACGGATATTGATAAAATGCGCCGCTATCTTGACGGGGATAAGACCGTTTATGAGGACATAAAAGACCTTTTGAGCGTTAATGCCGTGAAGCCGTGGCAGATACTCGCCATTACCTTTACAAATAAGGCGGCAAATGAGCTCAAAGAAAGGCTTTCTCTTATTTTGGGAGAAGATGCACTCGATATATGGGCAAGCACCTTCCACTCGTCCTGCGTGCGTATTTTAAGGCGAGACGGCGACAAAATCGGCTTTTCAAGTCATTTTACAATTTATGATACCGACGATAGCAAGCGTATTGTCAAGGAGTGTCAAAGGCTTCTCGATATTGACGACAAATTCCTGCCGCACAAGTCAATTCTCAATGAAATCAGCCGTGCAAAGGATCAGTTAATAACTCCCGAGCAGTTTATCAATGACAATTCGGGCGATATAAGACTTGAAAAAATCGGTCAGGTGTATAAAAAGTACGAGCAGATGCTCAAAGAAGCTGACGCCATGGACTTTGACGACATTATCGTAAACACAATTAAGCTGTTTGAGAGCTGTCCCGAGGTGCTCGAATACTATCAAAGAAGATTTCGTCATATTATGGTTGACGAGTATCAGGACACGAACTTTGCACAGTATAAGCTTACCTCAATGCTTGCGGACGGATATAAAAATATATGCGTTGTCGGCGATGACGATCAGAGTATTTATCGCTTCAGAGGTGCGACGATTGAAAATATCTTGCAGTTTGAGAACAGATATTCCGATGCGGTTGTCATCAGACTTGAGCAGAACTACCGTTCAACGCAGAATATCCTTGATGCCGCAAACGCCGTAATTTCAAACAACAGCGAGCGAAAGGGCAAAAATCTTTGGACTGCCAACGGTGCAGGAGAAAAGGTTGAGTGCCGTACCGTAAACGATGAAACGGGAGAGGCTAAATACATAGTTAAAAAGATTTCCGAGGAATATGACAGGGGAAGAAAGCGTAAATTAAGCGATTTTGCGATTTTGTACCGAATGAATGCAATGTCGAGCCCGATAGAGCAGGAGCTTATGCGCAACTCAATCCCGTACAGGATAATCGGCGGACACAAGTTCTATGACCGTATGGAAATCAAGGACGCTATGGCATACCTGAGCGTGATAAATAACCCCTCGGATAAGGTAAGACTTATGCGAATTATCAATACTCCGAAAAGGGGAATAGGCGACACCACCGTGAACAACGCTTCGCAGATTGCCGACACGCTCGGAGTACCGCTTTATGAGGTGCTCAAAACCGCCGAAAATTACGAATTATTAAAGCGAAGTGCTGTAAAGTTAAAAAGCTTTACAGATATGATAGATGCTTTCATATCAAGGCTTGAGGAGATTTCTCCTGCGGAACTTTTAGCCGAAGTGCTTGAAACGACAGGCTATGCACGTTCGCTCAAGGATGACCCTGTAAAGTATGAGGACAGAATGGAAAACCTCAATCAGTTGGGCGCAAATATGACAAGATATTTTGAGGAAGACCCCGAAAAAACGCTCGGCGATTTCCTTGAAGAAGTCGCATTGATGACTGACATTGACAATTATAACCAAGACGCGGATGCGGTTGTGCTTATGACGCTCCACTCCGCAAAGGGACTTGAATTTCCCGTTGTGTTTATGCCCGGTATGGAGGAGGGCGTTTTTCCCGGCAGGCAGAGTATGTTCTCCGAAGCGGAAACCGAGGAGGAACGCCGCCTTTGCTACGTCGGAATTACAAGAGCGAAGCAGAAGCTTTATTTGACCGACGCAAAGCAGAGAATGATGTACGGCTCTACAAACTATAACAGACCGTCAAGATTTTTGGATGAAATTCCGAGTGATTTGCTTGAACGCTCTTCGGATAATCCGTTCTTCGGACATTCCTCGTTCTCAAGCTTCGGCTCGGGAAGCGGTGCAAGAGACAGCTCGACCTTCTCTGCCCGTTCGGCACAGCAGGGCTCATATTCAAGCCACAGTAATAATACCGTAAACAGAGGCTTCTCGGGTGCAGGAAAGAGCAAATCCGCCTCGACGGTTAAGCTTGATTTCAAGCCCGGCGACACCGTAAGCCACCGTGTTTTCGGTGACGGCGTTGTGTCGAGAGCAACCCCGATGGGCAACGATATGCTCCTTGAAATCGCCTTCCAAAAAGTCGGAACAAAAAAGCTCATGGCAAAAATGGCAAATTTGAAGAAGATGTAAAATTAAAACGACCGCAGGGACACCTCTGCGGTCGCAAATATTTTCAAATTTGATGAAACACAGGCTCCCTTGTAAAGGGAGCTGTCGTTTTTTTGGAACAAAAAATGACTGAGGGATTTTTATAAATTCATATAAAATCAACCTTACAATCCCTCCGCCTCACGTTCGTTCGGCACCTCCCTTTACACAAGGGAGGCTGAATATGCGGCTGCCCGTGAATGTGAATTTAACATCCCACAGTGTAGGGCAGGGGCTTGCTCCTGCCGAGGCAATCAGTGAATATATAACAACTAACGGTTGCTGTCAAAATTGAATTTAACATCATACCGTAGGGACAGGGCTCGCCCCTGTCCGCAATTTATATCGAATTCAATTCGTGCTTCCGCCCCATCTTTGAGGGGGCTGTCATTTTTTCGCAGAAAAAATGACTGAGGGAGTTTTTATAATTTGAAATAACTTTTTTACTCCCTCAGTTTCGCTACGCTCAACAGCTATTGCCCTCTTGCGGTGTCCCGATTTTGTTTATGCGGCTTGGAGCGCCGCACAAAATCGACCGCTGCGCCAACAGATGCTCCCTTTATCCGCCACAGGCGGCGGTCGCATATGTTGCCCGTCAGAGGGAGCCTTAAGTTTCGTCTGTATTTCAATTTGATAATAGCCGATAATTGTTTTGTTTTTGTTGATTTGTTACGGATAGGGGCGAGCCCTGTCCCTACGGAGCGTAGGGATTTTTACAAAATCATATAAAATCAACCTTACAATCCCTCCGCCTCACGTTCGTTCGGCACCTCCCTTTACACAAGGGAGGCTGAATATGCGGTTATCCGTGAATTAAATTTAATACCCCAATGTATCGTTTACCAAAATAACATGTATTCTGTCCTTATGGCGAGAAAATCTTGTTATAAGGAACTGACAGCAAATTGTGTCGGGAGACTTGCAATTAAGGCAGGAGCCTGTTTTTGAACAAGGAGTATCAAGCCCGAAGCGTTGTGCGTTTACGGGTGCGGCAATGTTTCTCGCTCTTTTAAGCGCCGAATCAACGTCCTTTGCAACCTTGTTCATTCCGACGATAAGCACAACCTTTTTAGGTCCGTAAGCGTAAGCCGAAACCCTGTTTGAGTTGCCGTCGATATTCACAAGCACGCCGTCCTCGGTTATTGCGTTGGAGCTGCCTAAAAACACGTCGCAGTCATATGCGTCAAGCTCTGCTTGGTGCTTGTCAGGTGCGGTGTTGCGGTTAATGTAATTAAACTTGCCGCTTTTAAGCTCGTCGATAAGTCCGATTTCCTTGATTGAGCAAGAGCCGCCGTGCGATACCGAGCAGCCGTTCGGCATAAGCGAAAGTGCAATTTCCTTTGCCTTTTCCTTTGACTCGGCATAGTAACCCGTCATATTTCTCGACTGCAAGCCTTTAATTATCTGCTGTGCAAGCATTTCGTTCCTTTTGAATTCGTTAGCGTCCATATTATCAACTCCGATTTCCTGTTCTGTACCTATATTTTAGTACAATTTATAAATATTTTCAATAAAAAATATGCACGGCAAAATACCGTGCATATTCCATTAGGAAAGGGGTTATAAGGAATTATTATAAGCTCTGATTTTTAAGTGCCTCGCCCTTTGGAAGCTTCTTAATCTTGATAAACATACCGATTGAAACCACCGCATAGCTGACAATTCCCATAATAAACATCTTGATATAGCAGGAGCTTGAAACTATGTACGGAATATATCCCGTCATCTGCGTATAGAGATAGCTCTCGAAAATCGCCTTTAGCGCAAGGTGGATAAGCGGTATTGAAATGAGCAATGAGCCGATTACCACAAGCGAGGTTATTACAATATACAGCTTTGCAATCTCGCCGTTCGTGAAGCCTAAAACCTTAGTCATTGAAATTGACTTTGCGTTACGCTCGATAATCTGCTTTGTCAGAATGTAGATAACAAGCATAAATATTACAACGCCGAGAGCCTTAAACACGTTCATAAACTCGCCCATTGACACCTGCATCTGTGTAACGATTTTGGTAAGATCCTTTTCTGTTATAACCGTTGCAATATCGTCCGAGTCAATGTCGGTCAGCTCCTCGTTGCTGAAATAGCCTGTGAAATAATCGCTGTCCTCGCCGAAGGTGCTGAGATAATCCTCTCTCGGCATAAATATTGAAATTGCGGCGTCGTAGGTGTAAATTCCGCCGACGGTAAAGGTGTAGGTCTTGCTTGAATACTTATCCTTGAGCGTTATTTCGTCGCCCTCGGACAGCTTGTATTTTGCGGCATAGCCGTTTGAAATGAGCACCTGTCCCGACGGGATTTCGGTTTTTACATATTTGCTGCCGTTTTCGATTCCGTATATCATAACCTCATCGGTCATAAATCTTTCGTCAACCGTATCAAGCGATGTTACACAGTATTTTTCAGCCTGTTCGTTCTGTGTTTCGGCTGTATCGACAAGCACATATTGATACTGTGCAATCTGCGTTTGCTTTACAAGCTCTCCGTAGTCGGAAAGCAACGGTCCGAACATAAGACCGAACACCGCAAGCGCACCACCGAGGAAAATTCCGATAAACATTGTAAGATATGACGGGATATTTTGAAAGAGTATGCGAAGTCTGAAGCGTGAGATAAACGGAAGTTTTTCCGAAAGGCTTACCGCCTGCTTTTTCTTGCCCTTGCTTAATTCACCTCTGAGGAAAGAGAGCGGACTCAGCTGCATTTTTCTTCCGATTACCGCAAAATTTATAACAATTACAAGAATAAGCGGTATAACCGTAGTGTCTAAAAACGCCTGTGCGCTCGGGAGCGTTTCGTATGTCGGGAGCGAGTAGCTTGAATAGTAAACGCCGATAAACAGCTTTTCAAACACCGTGTAGCCAAGAATGTTGCCGACCACTGCACCGAGAAGCGTTACAACAACAGGCAGCGTCATATAGTGCCTTACAAGCTCTCCTTTAGTGTAGCCCGAGGCTCTGAGCGTACCGATAACGTTTGCTTCCCTTGAAATCGTATTCGAGGAGGTAACGGCAAACATAAACGCAATAACCGCAATTATCATATAAAGCATAAGCGATGCGTTAGCCTTGTCGCCGACGGTATCCTCAATGGTAAAGTTGATTGCCTTGTTTGAGAATTTCGGATTATAGTCCTTGACGGTAATTATTCCGCTGTCGTCGATTTCTGTTATTGTAAGTGCGTCGAGACTGTCGAGCCTTACCCTGATACTGCTCATATCATAAATGCCCACAGCACTTATTTTATCGACTATCGAATATATTTTATCAAGCGAAAAATCCATATCGTTTTCGTAGTCTTTTTCGTTTTCAAGCTCGTCAAGGTTGATTTTCGGAGCCTCCGCCGAGCTCTTGTCGAGGTCGTCCGTTAAGGTCTTTGCCTCTTCAAAGGCGTCAAGCATTGCTTTGTACTTTTCCTCGGTCGTGCCGAGCTGCCTTGCAATAAGTCCGTCAGCCGTCGTACCCTGCTTTTGAGCGACGTGCTTTAACAAAGCCGTGCCTAATTCGTCCTCGCTCATACCGCTTGCCGACACAATTATCGGCAAAAGGTCGTTCTCTGTCTTGCCTGAAAGCTTGAGAGCCGCACCGAGCTTTTCCTCGTTTGAGAGTGAGCCCGAGGATGCCGCAAGCATAAATTTCTGTTCGTCGGTAAGACCTAAGGAATTGAACGCCGTTGCTGTAATTTCATCCTTGCTTTTGCCCGAGACCGAGGAAATAACATCAAGCAGCTCATCGGAGGAAAGCGAGGCGGCAGCATTTTTTACAGCGCTTTCGGCAGCGGCGGTAAGCTTGCCTGTTATTGCGGTCGAAGCCTTTTCAAAGTCATCTCCGAGACCTGCGGAAATGTCCCTTGCCTGAGCGTAAAGCGAGTCAACCTGCGCTTGAATAAGGCTTTGGTCGTATTGCTTCAATATGCTTTCAAGGCTGTCGGTAATATCGTCTGAACGGTTCTTTGCGTCAACATCATCCGTTGTGGGTGTAAGATATTTCCACGCATAGTTTATCGACTCGTGAGTAGTCCTGATTTTTTCGTAGCCCTCGCTTGTAACAAAGCCTACGCCGAAATTCACTGCGTCGAACATCATATCCGCATTGCTTTCAAAAAGGCAGCTGTAATCGGGAACTGCGCTGAAGCCCGTTACGGTGTAAGGCTTATCGTCAACCGTTAAGGTATCGCCGATTGAAATGCTGTTGTTTACCGCATACATTCTGTCTATCGCAATTTCGTTTGCCGATGTCGGCATTCTGCCGTCCATAACACATTCGGTATTTACCGTGTCTCTGTCAACATAAATGCGAAGCTTTGTATCGTTTGAGGCGACCGTTTCGTCCTTATAATACATTTTATAAAGGGTTATACCGTTTTCGCTCTCGATTTTATTGAGCAGCTCGTCGTCGGGTACAAGGTTGAATGCCATATGCCCGTCCTCGATATTGTACTTTTCAAGACCCTCATAATATGTTGCCGCAACGCTTATGTCCGAGACAAAAAATCCCGACATTGCGCCGATAAAGAACACAAGAAAAAGGAAAATTGCGGCATATTTTCCGAAGTCCTGTTTAAGCTCCCTCGGGTATCTTTTATTAAGTGGATTTTTCATTTTTTCACCTCTTTAGCCTCTCTTACCATTCAAGCTCTGCCGCAGGTATCTTGTTTTCGTTCACATAGTTTTTCCTGACGACACCGTCCTTGAGCGTGAAAACTCTGTCCGCCATATTTTTAATAGCGTCGTTGTGCGTTACCATAATAATCGTGTTGCCGTATTTTTTGTTTATGTCCTCGATAAGCTTTAGAATTTCCTTTGAGGTGTTGTAGTCAAGCGCACCCGTCGGCTCGTCGCACAGGAGAATATCGGGATTTTTGACAATAGCTCTGCCGATAGACGTCCTCTGCTGCTGACCGCCCGAAAGCTGTGACGGAGCTTTCTTCCTCTGATCGTAAATGCCGAGCGTTTTCATCAGCTCATCAACATCAAGCGTGTCGCTGCCGAGGTACTTGCCGACTTCAATATTTTCCCTTACGGTAAGATTTGGAATAAGGTTGTACATCTGAAAAACATAGCCGAGGTGCTTTCGTCTGTAAAGAGTAAGCTGCTTTTCGTTCATATCCTTAGTCTTTTCGCCGTCGATTGCGATATAGCCCTCGTCTGCATTTTCAATTCCGCCGATAATATTAAGCAGCGTTGATTTTCCCGAGCCGGACGGTCCTAAAAGCACGCAAATTTCGCCCTTTTCAATGCTTATGTCAACGCCGTTCAAAACATTGACAAGACTGTCGCCCTGCCCGAAATGCTTTTTTATTCCTTTGATTTCAACAAAGCTCATAATTTTCTTCTCCTTTATTCTTAATGTATAAATATCAGTTAGCAACCGCTAACTATATTATAGTTAGCTGCGGCTAACTCGTCAATAGCAAAAAGGTAAAAATACACAGTATTTATTGTTCATTATAGTATAATTTACATAAAAAAAGCGTGCACGAAGCACCGTACACGCTTAAAATCTGTTGTTTTTGTTTATTTTGAAATTTCGTTTGCAAGCTCTTGAAGCTCCGAACGGGAGGTTTCGGAAAGTCTTGTCTTAATCGAAACCGTCTTGTCAAGAATTGTGATGTCAGCGCACTTTTCAAGCTCTGCTTTCATTGTTCTGATACCCGACGGTGCCCAGCTCGCATTTTCGCAGAGTGCAACCGTTCTGTTTTGGAACGACTTAGACTGAAGATGATGCAGCAAATCGCTCATAGGTGCAAACACGCCTGCATCATAGCTTGAAGCCATAAATACGATTCTGTCATAGCAGAAGCAAAGCGAAACACATTCGGAAATATCGCCCTTTGTAAGGTCAAAGAGGACAACGCTTTCGCCCTTTGCTTCGAGCATTTCCTTTAATTCGTTTGCCGCCTTGAGAGTGTTACCGTGAATTGAGGCGCAGGCAATAAGCACGCCCTTCTTTTCGGGTGCGTATGATGACCAGAGGTCATAGAGCCTTAACACCTCGTCGATCGTGTCGGTTAAAACAGGACCGTGCAAGGGGCAAATCGTGTTAATTTCAAGTGCAGAAGCCTTTTTGAGAAGCGCCTGCACTTGCTTTCCGTATTTTCCGACAATGTTTATATAGTATCTTCTCGCCTCGTCCGTCCAATTTTCGTCGGCGTCAACCGTGCCGAATTTTCCGAAGCCGTCAGCGGAGAAAAGCACCTTGTCCGTGCTGTCATACGTTACCATAACCTCGGGCCAATGCACCATCGGTGCCATAACAAAGGTAAGTGTGTGCTTGCCTAAGCACAGAGTGTCATTTTCTTTAACGGTCATAACCCTGTCAAGGCTTACATCGCAGAAATTCGGGAGCATTTTCAATGCACCTGCCGAGCAGACAATTTTCATTTCGGGGAATTTTTCCGAAAGAGCGTCAATGCCTGCCGAATGGTCGGGCTCAAGGTGCTGAACTATGAGATAATCGACCTTCCTGCCGCAAAGCTCGTTTTCAAGCTTTTCAAGCCATCTTGAAACTGCGATTTTATCGACAGTATCGGTAACGGCAATTTTTTCGTCAAAAATCACATAGGAATTATAAGCCATACCGTTTTTAATGGGGTACTGACCCTCAAAAAGCGTAATATCACGGTCGTTTACGCCGATATATTTAATGTCGTTTGAAATGTTCATATTCATAACGAATCTCCTTTCTTGAAGTCGTAAATATTATAATGTTTTTACGCATTTGAGTCAATAAGGGAATTAAATGTTAATAAGGAGTAAAAATATAGTTATAAAAGTTGAGCATAAACGGAAATTGTGCTATACTTAAATTGTAATTTTGAATGAGGTGCCGTATTATGAGAGAGACAAAAATCATCAACTCCCAATGGGACTTTACAAAGCAGGGCGAGTGCGTAACGCTCGATTTGCCGCATACCTGGAACGGTAAGGACGGACAGGACGGCGGAAACGATTATTTCCGTGGCACCTGCACCTATGAAAAGACTTTGAAAAGGGCGGATTTTCCGTCGGGCGAAGAAATTTATCTTCAGTTTGACGGCGTAAATTCTTCTGCGACAGTCTATTTTAACGGCGAAAAGCTCACGACACATCACGGCGGATATTCTGCGTTCAGAGTTAAGCTTGAGAACATCAAGGACGAGAATAAAATCAAGGTTGAGGTCGATAATTCACCCAATGATTTTGTTTATCCGCAGCAGGCAGACTTCACTTTTTACGGCGGAATTTACAGAAGCGTAACCTTGATAGGCGTTTCGCACAATCATTTCAGTCTTGACCGCTTCGGTTCAAACGCAATCGCCGTAACCCCTGATATTAAAGGAAATATCGCAAGTGTAAATGTAAAGACCTTTACACAAGGATTGGGCGAAATTCACGTTTTTGTTGACGGAAAAGAGCTTGTCGGAAGCGATGTAACCTTTGAAATCGAGAGCCCTCATTTGTGGAACGGAACGAAAGACCCGTTCTTATATACCGCAACCGCACAGCTTGTTGTGGACGGCGTTGTCGAGGATGAGGTTTCGACAAAATTCGGTATCCGTTCATTCAAAATCGATGCGGAAAAGGGATTTATCCTCAATGGCGAGGTTTATCCGTTGAGGGGCGTTTCAAGGCATCAGGACAGACCTGAAATCGGTAACGCTCTTTCGTATGAGCATCATAAAGAGGATATGGATTTAATCTGCGAAATGGGTGCTAACACAATCAGGCTTGCACATTATCAGCACGCACAGGAGTTTTATGACCTTTGCGACGAGCGAGGAATGGTCGTATGGGCAGAAATTCCGTATATTTCAAAGCACCTTGAAAACGGCGTTGAGAACACAAAAACTCAAATGACCGAGCTTATTTATCAAAACTATAACCACCCGTCGATAGTCGTCTGGGGACTTTCAAACGAAATAACTATGGCAGGAAGCGGAAAGTCCGTTGTCGATAACCACCGTATGTTGAATTCGCTTGCACATTCGCTTGACAGCACAAGACCTACTACCGTGGCGGTTGTTACAATGTGTCCGATTGACGACGAGTACATTCATATAAGCGACGTTGTTTCATATAACCATTATTTCGGATGGTACGGCGGAAAGGTCGATATGTACGGTCCGTGGTTTGACAAATTCCATAAGAAATACCCGAATAAGCCTATCGGTATCAGCGAGTACGGCTGCGAGGCGTTGAACTGGCACACAAGCACTCCCGAGCAGGGCGATTATACCGAGGAATATCAGGCATATTATCACGAAGAGGTCATAAAGCAGATAATCGACAGACCGTATCTTTGGGCAACTCACGTTTGGAATATGTTTGACTTTGCCGCAGACGCAAGAGCCGAGGGCGGCGAAAACGGTATGAACCACAAGGGACTTGTTACCTTTGACAGAAAATATAAAAAGGACAGCTTTTACGCATACAAGGCTTGGCTTTCGAGCGAGCCGGTGCTTCATATTTGCTCAAAGCGTTATGTTGACAGGGTTGAGGACAAGACGAGCATTACCGTTTATTCAAATCTTGACGAGGTTGAGCTTTTTGTAAACGGCGAGAGCGTCGGAGTTCAGAAAAAGGGCAAATATCCGTTCTTTAAGTTTGAAATTTCAAACGTCGGCGAGTCGGTTATAACGGCAAAGGCGGGCGAACTTACCGACGAAAGTCATATCCGCAAGGTCGATAAATTCAACGAGGCTTATCGAATGAAAGAAGAGGGTGCGGTCATAAACTGGTTTGAGATTGACACCCCGACAGGCTATTACTCGGTAAACGATACAATCGGCGACATTATGTCAACGCTCGGCGGCAAAATCGCAATGCTTCGGATAGGCAAAATAATGCTCGGCGCATTAAAGGACGATAAGCCGAAGGAAAAGGGCGAAAAAAAGAAGAAAAAGGGCGCAAGCTTTGCAGGCTTCAGCTTCAATACGGGTATGCTAAAGCTCGCATACGGCTTTACCGTGAAAAGAGCAGTTTCGATGATGGGCGGAAAGTTCACTAAAGAGGAAATCCTCCGTATGAACGCAATTCTCAATAAGGTTAAAAAGAAAAAATAACAAAGGGGCGATATTATGGCAAAGGTCAGACTTAATACTGACGAGGAAATCGTCAGGACGATAAAAGAGGGCTTGAAGAAAAAGGGCGGCTATTGTCCTTGCAGAATAGGCAAAGACGAAAAGTATAAATGTATCTGCGAGGAGTTTCGCAATCAAATAGCAGACCCCGATTTTGAGGGCTATTGCCATTGCAAGCTCTACTATAAAGAAAAAGACTGATAATTGATAGGAGATATGAAAATAAAATGGCTCACGGTTTCAAACAGTTAAGAAAAGAGCACCTCGGCGAGCTTAAAGCCGATATGTACGAGATGGTGCACGAAAAAACGGGGCTCAAGCTCCTTTGGCTTGACAGGGACGAGGAAAACAAGACCTTCGGTATCGCATTTCCGACGTTTCCCGAGGACGATACGGGCGTGTTCCATATAATCGAACACTCGGTTTTGTGCGGCTCAAAGAATTATCCTGTGAAAGATCCGTTTGTTGAACTTCTCAAAAGCTCAATGAACACATTTTTGAACGCAATGACCTTTTCGGACAAGACCTTTTATCCGATAAGCAGTAAAAACGACAAGGATTTTATAAATCTTATGAGAGTTTATCTTGACGCCGTTTTTTATCCTGCCATATATCAAAACCCCGAGTGCTTCCGTCAGGAGGGCTGGCACTATGAAAAGGGCGAGAACGGAGAGCTTTTATACAAGGGCGTTGTTTTCAACGAGATGAAAGGCGTTTTCGCAGACCCCGATGCAAAGCTTGAAACCGTTATGAGCAAGGCGCTTTTCCCCGATAACGCATACGGCTATGTTTCGGGCGGCGACCCTAAGAGCATACCCGAGCTCACATATGAAAGCTTTATCGCAGCTCATAAAAAGCACTATTCCCCGTCAAATGCGTTTGTAATTCTTGACGGTAAAATGAATATTGATGCTGTTTTGAAAATTATAAATGACGAATATCTTGAGGATATTCCGGCAGGCGAAAGAGTTGAATTGCCCGCATTTCAAAAGGCTGTTGATGCAGGCGAAATCGTAGCCGAATATGAAATCTCTCCCGACGAAAACGCAGATAACAGATACATTCTTGCGTGGGGCAGAGTTGTCGGCGACTTTTCCGATACAGAAAAAATCGTGGCTGTCAGAGCGCTTTCGGACGTGCTTTGCGGAAGCGTGAAATCTCCGCTTAACGCCTGTGTTTTAGGCGACTCACTTGCCGAAGCGGTCAGCGTTGACCTGCCCGAAATTGTTTTACAGCCTCAGCTTATAATCAAGGTGCAAAACCTCAAAAAAGAGGATGCGGACGAGATTGAAAAGAGAATTTTCGATACCCTCGCTTCATTGGCTGAAAACGGAATTGACCGCAATCAGCTCGAAGCGGCTTTGACATATCTTGAATTCCAAATGCGTGAAAAGGACTACGGAAGTTATCCGCAGGGCTTGGTTTTCGGAATGGATATTCTCGACAGCTGGCTTTACGGCGGTAAGCCCGAGAAAAATCTTGAGGTCGGCGAGCTTTTCAAAAATCTTCGTGCTAAAATCGACGAGGGATATTTTGAGAAAATCATCAAAGAGGAATTCATTGAAAATCCGCATCGCTGCAAGGTTATGCTTGTGCCGTCAAAGACCGTCGGCGACAAGATAAGAGCAGAGGAAACGGAACGTCTTAAAAAAACGTCGGAGCGTTTTGACGACGAAGATTGGGAGAGGGTAGAGGCAGAGTGCGAAAAGCTTGCGCTTTGGCAGGATACTCCCGATACGGAAGAAGCTGTTGCCACGCTTCCGAGACTTACGCTCCAAGACATAAAGGCTCAGCCCGAGACAATACCGACGGAGGAAATCACGGTGGGCAATATTCCTACGCTTGTGCATAAGATAAACAGCAACGGAATTGTCTATGTAAGCCTTTATTTTGATGCAAACGGATGCACCGAAAATGAAATATCGGCGTTGTCGTTCGCAACCTCTCTTTTGGGCGAGCTTGCAACCGAAAAGCACTCTTCCGAGGAGCTTTTGACCCTTAAAAGAACTCTGTGCGGCAGCGTTTCAAGCACCGTTTCATGCTATGAAAAGGACGGCAGCACGGACTGCTCCGCTTATTTCCACGTTAATTTCTCGGCGATGGAAAAGAACGTCGAAAAGGCAATACAGCTTATCGGCGAGGTGCTTACAACAACCGATTTCTCAAACGGCGAGGACGCTTTCTCGCTGCTCTGTCAAAACAGAATGGAAATGCTTCAGAGTATTCTTGTCGGCGGCTCACAGGTCGCAATGGGCAGAACTGCCGCACAGCTTTCAAAGGGCGGTGTGATTTCCGAGTGCAATTACGGCTTTGAATACTATAATTGGCTTAAAAATATGCAGGAAAATTGGTCGGCAGAGGAATTTTGTAAGAAAATCAACGCTCTGTTCAATAAAATAATTTGCCGTGAAAGGCTGACTGTCAGCGTAACGGGTACGCCCGAAAAAGTTGAAGAAATCGTAAACGAAATCGCAAGCACTCTCCCCGAAAAGTCAATCGGAGCACTCGATGGCAAAATTGAGCCGTGGGGATTGAGAAAAGAGGGAATTGCAATCCCGGCAGATGTGTCCTTTGCGGTTATGACGGGCGATTTGCGAAAGCTCGGCAAGACGGCAGCAGGCAGCGTGTCCGTCGCAGGAAAAATCGTCAGCCTCAACTATTTGTGGACGGTTATTCGTATGCAGGGCGGTGCTTACGGTACGGGTATGGTCGTTCGACCGTCGGGTACTGTTTCGTGCTATTCATACCGTGACCCGTCGGTTTCGGCTTCGCTTGAGAGCTTCAAAAAAACACCCGATTATCTTAGAAACGTTGCAGATGCGGACAGCGATATAACAGGCTTTATTATCAGTACGGTTGCCGATTCGCTTCCCGTTCTCACTCCGAGGGCAAAGGGTGCGCTCGGCGACAGACTCTATTTCAGAGGTGTCAGCGAAAACGACAGAAGAACGAGAATGCAGGAGATTGTTTCCACCTCTCACAGCGATTTGAAAGCTGTCGCAGAAAGCCTTGAGGAGTGCTACAAAGACCCTGCCGTGTGCGTTGTCGGTAACCGTGAGCAGCTCGAAAAATGCAACCTCGACACAATCCTTTCCGTTTGATTTTGCGGATGTTTATAGGCTTGAAATAACAATATACCAACAATAAAATACGCCCCGAACGGCACTTCCCGTTCGGGGCGTATTTTATATAAAATCACTTGGGTAGTTCCGTTCCCACCCGGTGGGCAACATATGCTTCAGCCGCCTGTGGCGAACTGTATTTGTCCGCTTTTTGTTATTTCTGAATTTGGCGGGCGACAGTTTGCACTCTATGTAATTTTTAATCTCAATTTGTATGCTTTGCACAACTACTCACGTTTGGTTTGTACACATTGTCCTGTTTTTTCAAATCAACAATAAATCTATATTGACTTTAAGAACAATGTGTTCTAAAATACAAATTGCGGAAACTAATTTAGTAAAATCATATTAAGAAAAGGAGAGGGTTTTATGAAAAAAAGTAAAAAAATTATTTCGTTATTATTGTCCGTGTTGATGATAATAACAAGCATACCGCTTATGGCTGTGAATTCATTTGCGGCAAATTCCGATTTCGTCATCAATAATTATAACGGCACTGTTACCGTACAAAAATATACGGGTTCGGCATCATATGTCAGTATCCCGAGCGGCGTTACAGATATAAGTGAGTTTGCTTTTTCGGGATGTAATACAGTCGAAACCGTATATATTCCCCAAAGTGTTGCCAAAATCGGTTTTGCCAGATTGGTAAGTAACGCTTTTAGCGGTTGCCTGTCATTGAAGGAAATTATAGTAGCTGACGATAATGCGTATTACAGCAGCAGAAACGGCGTTTTGTTTAATAAAGATAAAACGACATTATATTATTACCCTGCGGCAAAGTCGGATTATTCATATACTGTTCCTCAAAGCGTAACAGCAATAAGGTCGCATGCCTTTGGTGAAGCAAAAAGACTTGTTGAGGTTAATATTACATCTAATGTTAATGAAATAGATGACGGCATATTTGATTCGTGCTCATCATTAAAAAGGGTAACTCTCAGTTCGGGTTGTACATCTATTACTCCGTATATGTTCAGAAATTGTACATCACTTGAGAGCATTACGATTCCGAACACGGTAACCGATATATATTATGAAGCTTTCAGAGGCTGCACATCCCTTAAAAGCATTGTAATCCCGAATTCTGTAAAAAAAGTACCGTATTATTGTTTTGTAAATTGCCCGTCTTTGGAATTTGTCTATGTTCCTGCTTCTGTTACTGAAATCGAGGAGGGGGCTTTCGGATATAGAGAATATGATAATAAATTGTCAAATTTCACTATTTACGGAATAAAAGGCACGGCTGCGGAAGAATATGCAAACAGTAACGGATTTACATTTGTAGAAAGATTGTTCCCCGATGTAGCTTCAAACGATTGGTATTTTAACGCTGTAAAATTTAACGCTGAAAAGGGTTATGTTACCGGTTATTCAAACGGCACATTCGGACCTGCGAATAACATTCAAAGGCAGGACTTCGTGCTTATTCTTGCAAGAATTGCAGGCGCTGACCTCTCGGCATATGAGGGACAGAACGGCGGCTTCTCTGACGTTCAGACAGGCTCTTACTACGCTTCGGCAGTAGCTTGGGCAAAGGACACAGGCGTTGCAAACGGCTTCTCGGCAGACAACTTCGGCGTAGGCACATACATTTCAAGAGAGCAGATTTGCATTATGCTTTGCAGATACCTTAACGGTTCTGTTTCGGGCGATGCTGATACAATTCTCAACGCATATTCCGACGGCGGAAACACAAGTCCGTGGGCAAAAGAGAGTGTTGCTTGGGCAGTTGAAAACGGTATAATCGGCAATTCCGATTACCTCAATCCCACAGGCAACGCAGGCAGAGCAGAAGTTGCGCAGATTATTTACAATATGTCAAACAATGGCATGCTTTAATTTATTCAATTTCAAGGTTGAATTAAATATCAAAACACAACAAACTCCCTCGTAAGAGGGAGTTTGTTTTTGCGTAAAAGTTATAAAGTTGAAAAATTTATGCGACGTAGGGACAGGGCGAGCCACCGCCCTACGCTGTTTGATGTGATTTATAACCCGTGTGAAACGCTTACTGTTTTTTACTGTGGATTTTTTTCATACTTAGCTGTATAATTAGCCCATAAAATCTGCGGAGGGTATATAATGGACATTCGACACGCAACAAAACACGATGTTTCTGCAATTTTCGAGGTCGAGGCTAAATGCTTTCCGCCGTCGGAAGCGGCAAGCGAAACGGCTTTTACAGAACGAATTGAAAGCTACGGAAATCATTTTTGGCTAATGCACGAAAACGATAAATTGATTGCCTTTGTTGACGGCTTCGTGACTGACGAAAGCGATTTGACCGACGAGATGTTTGCAAACGCTGCAATGCACAACGAAAACGGGGCGTGGCAGATGATTTTCGGCGTGAACACGTTGCCGGAATATCGAAATAACGGATACGCAAGCGAGCTTCTTCGCCGTGCTGTTGACGAGGCAAGAAAGCAGGGTCGCAAGGGCGTTGTTTTGACCTGCAAGGATAAGCTGTTGCCGTTTTATGCAAGGCTCGGCTTTGTTGATGAGGGCGTGACCGATAAATCAACTCACGGAAACGCCGTCTGGCACCAAATGAGGATAATTTTTTAACGGTAATGCTTATATAAATTTATCTAAAAGCAATTAAAGATGAACAACAATAAAAGACCTCTCGTTATTAAAACGAGAGGTCTTTTGGTCGGAGTGAGGTGACTCGAACACCCGGCATCTTGCTCCCAAAGCAAGCGCGCTACCAACTGCGCTACACCCCGATAGATATTATATTTAATTCTTATATACTTGCAAACTTGCATAAACGAGTCCGCTTAACTTTTCCGTGCTCGGCGTACCGATAAATTATACAGGACTTTCCCGTGCTCAGCACACCGATAGATTATACAATAACGCAATCGGAATGTCAATATTATGCGTAAACTTGTTTGCGTTAAGCAAAAATAAAGTCCCGAAGCATCGGGACTTTTTTAATGAGTTAAATCCATTTATCGGGGTTTACTTCGTATTTGTCTGTGAAAATCTTGATTATATCAATGAGAGCGAGAATTCCCGAAATACCTGTCCAGGCAATCAAAATTTTAAGGATACCCTTTTTGGTTTCTCCTAAATAGAAATTGTGAACACCGAAGCCACCGAGGAAAAGACCGAGAATTCCTGCCGTGATCTTCTTGTCTCCGAGATCTCCTGCTTGATGATTTGCAATCGCAAATCCGCAGTTCAAGCATACAGCTGCTCCGGGAGGAACAGCTCCGCCGCAGTTTGCACAGAAGTTAAAGCCGTCTCCGACCTTTGTGCCGCACTTAATACATACTGCCTGATTAGGGTTGATGGGTTCTCCGCATTGCTTACAAAACATATATTTTACCTCCTTTTATATAACGAAAACGACAAAAATTTCGCTTTCGAGTACAACCTCATATTACGCAACACAGCGGGCAAGCCGCAGGTAAGCCCACTATATTGCCGAACAGCGATTATCGTTAAGTCAAAAACGCTCTGCCTAAATTCCCCTCAATTTTGAAGGCAGAGAAATCACGGTTTGATCCGCAATTTTAGTATTTTTTCATAATTTTTTGACGATAAAAGCCTCAAATTTAGTTATGTTTACATTATATGTGAAAAAAGCGTGTTTGTCAACTATAAATACACATATATTGAGAAATATGATGATAAAAAACACACTTCGCATATTGAAAACACATATTCAAGTATATATTCTTGCTTCGGTTGAAAAGTTTTTCCGATTTTGTATTGAAAAATAATCAAAAATATTCTAAAATTATAGTGTATATTCTATTTAACCTAATCGGAGGCGGAACAATGAGACCTTACGGATTGATACTTGCAGGCGGCGGCGCAAAGGGCGCATATCAGATTGGTGCGTGGAAAGCACTTATCGAGCTTGGTATTCAAATTGAGGCAATCGCAGGCACATCTATCGGTGCAATCAACGGCGCTTTTATCGCTCAGGGCGACTTTGACAAGGCTCTTGCTGTTTGGGAAGAGGCAGAGGTCGTCAACGGAATTAAGATTGACAGCGAGCTTAAATCGACCGAAAACCTTTTTTCGTTCAGCAACTTTCCGCAGCTGTTCCACGAGATTGTAAAAAACGGCGGTGTTGACGTTTCTCCGGCAAGGCAGATGATTGCCGATTCGATTGACGAGGACACCGTAAGGCGCAATAATATTCCGCTTGGAATTGTATCGTTTCAGCTCGGCGGTATGAAGCCTGTTGAGGTATTTATCGACGAAATGCCCGAGGGCTCGCTTGTCGATTATCTTATGGCTTCGGCGAGATTTCCGGGACTTAACAGACAGGGTCCCGACGACTCCAATTATCTTGACGGCGGAATTTACGACAATGCGCCTGTCGGAATGCTGCGTAAAAGGGGACTGAACCGCCTTATTATCGTCGATATTTCAAATATCAAGGGTATGGGTCACAAGGAGGACCTGTCCTGTGCGGATTTGATTTACATCAGACCGTTTGAGCCGAAGGACCTCGGCGCATCGTTTGAATTTGATAAGGAAATGAACGAAAAGCGTATGCGTATGGGCTATTACGATACGCTCAAAGCATTCGGCAAAATCGCAGGTCGTGATTATTATTTCTCCCACAAGGAGTACAAAACAATGCTTTCGCTTTACGGCTTTGATGCTTGCGAGCAGCTTGAGGGGCTTGCCCGTGAGCTCGAAATTCCGAGGCTTCGTATGTACACTCACAAGCAGTTTATGAGAGCGTTGATTTCTGCCGAGAAAAAGAGCAAAAAGGAAAAAGAGAGAGAAAAGGCAAAGGAGCAGGAAACCGAAAACGCTCAAGCGGAAGAAAATGAAAGAGAAATCGGCGAGGTAATCGCAAATTTCGTTCCGTCTATCATTCAGGAAAAGGCGAGAAGATTTAAGGATAAAATCAAGGAGTATGAAAAGAGCCATTCCTCGTACAAATCGGCTTATGAGGCTCTCGACAAATTCAACTCTTAACTTCGCACATAAGAGAGATTATTTCGCTGTTTGTGTAGATGAAAAAGTCGGCGTTATCGCTTGAAAATGATACAGTAGAGTCCGAAAAAACAATTTTACTTGCATCAAACGAATTTTTTGAGAAAAGCTCCGTTATTTCGTCGCTTGTTTTGTTGCAGAGCACGGCGCACATTGCCGAAAAGACCTTAAAGGAATATTCCTCGTCGGGGTGCTCGGGCTGAGTTAATGTAATTTCACAGCGGCGCACTATTCTTGCTTCGTCGGTCGTTAAGGTAAGCATAAAGCACGACGACGGGAAATAGTAATAATCGTTTCCCGAATTGTAATAATCCGACGGCTCGATTATATTCTCGGCAAGCTGTGAATTAAGCCTGTCGGAGAACTCGAAAATATCGGTTTTCGGCTGTTTCGTGCAGGCACAGAGGAAAACAAGCAGGATTGTTATTGCGAGGACAGAAAAACGTTTCATTGTACACTCCTATAGATATTGTTAATAAAATGTTTACACAAGAAAAGGGAAAATGTAGTAAAATATATTCAGTATTTTTTTGCGTTATGTTCAAATTTATAAAAGAAAGTGGTTTTTGCTGTGATTAAGAAATTCAAAAACATGACAAGAGCAAGGCAGATAGGCACAATAATCGTAACAATAGTTATTTTGGTGCTTATCGGATATGTCCTTTACACGAACTTTAAGCCCGAGCCGCTTCCCGAGTACAATGTGACGGAAATTAAGCTCGGCGATATTCAGTCAACCTATGAGACAACGGGTACGGTTGTGTCCGATAATACGGAGGCGTACACCGCAATTACGGGCGTTAAGGTTACGGCTGTTAATGTCAAGGTCGGCGACAGTGTTAAAGCAGGCGATGTTCTCGCTCAGTTTGACGTTTCGACGCTCAATCCTCAGCTCAAAGAGTATAAAACCGCTTATGATAAGGCGCTCAAAGCATATAACGATTCTGTTTCGTCAACAAATACCGCAAAGAAGAATAAGGCAAACGCCGCAGCGCAGATGAACACCGTCAACGCCGAAATCGAACGTCTTGAGCAGGAACTCAAGGCTGCCGAGGACGCAAAATCGCAGACAACACCTGACACTCCCGAGTATTCGCAGGAGCAGCTTGACGCACTTATTCAGAAGCTCAAGGACAGCGGATTTTCAAAGGAAGAAATAGATAAAATTATCGAATCGCTCAAAAATTCCTCGGGCGGAATTACAAAAGAGGATATTGAATCGGCTATCGCAAACGCAACAGCCACAAAGAAGCTTGAGCTTGCGCAGAAGCAGTCTCAAAAGCAGATGCTTGAAGCACAGCTTGCACTTTACGAAGCACAGTCGGACGAAACGGCTTCTTCGATTTACAAGAACGTAATGGAGCAGAAAAAGGCGGATTATGAAAGCTACAAGGCTTTGGTTGACTCAATGAAAAACGGCTGGGTGGCAAGCTCGGACGGACTTGTTACGGAGGTAAATCTCGTTGCAGGTCAGGCATTTGCTCCTAAAGCTTCAAAATCCACGACAACAGACCTTTCTTCGATTATGAAATATGTTTCGGGCAATAACGATATGACCTCGGTGCTCTCCGACATAATCGGCAGCGTAACCGACAGCAATGCTTCTTCGGGTACGGGTATTACCCTTGAAAACACAAATGAATTTGTCGCAGAGTTTTCGGTCGGCAAATATGATATTTTGAGCATTAAGGTCGGACAGAGAGTTAAGGTTTCTTCTCTCGGCAGCGATTATGAGGGCGAGGTTATCTACGTCAGCGCAACCGCAAGCGAGTCCTCTTCACTCGACATAAGCTCAATCGCTTCAACCTTTACGGGCGGCTCTTCTTCGTCATCAAACGGTGCACTTGTAAGAGTTAAAATAAAAAATCCCGACGAAAAAATCATTATCGGCTTCGACGTCGATATTAAAATTGACACCGAAAAGATAGAAAACGTTACGGTGCTTCCCATTGATGCGGTTGTTACCGAGGACTCGACAAACTTTGTTTATGTAGTTGACGAAAACAACAAGGTTTCAAAGCGTGAAATCACAGTCGGCAGATTTTCAGACGACAATTATGAGCTTCTCACGGGTGTTGAGCAGGGAGAAAGAGTTGTTGACAATCCCAAAACCTCAATGGCAGAGGGCGACAAAATCGCAATAAAGAAATAAGGTAGGTGCTGTCTGTTGAACATCAAAGAAAACATCAGAATAGCAATATTCAGCATCAAGACCAATCTTATGCGCTCGTTGCTGACAATGCTCGGCATTATAATCGGCGTTGCCTCGGTTATTGCGGTAATCACGGTCGGTAACGGCGGCAGGGACTATATCGTCGGTATGATTAAGGATATGGGCTCGAATGCTATAACAATCGGCGTTGACGCTACGACCGCTTCAAATTCCGACTATATCACGGACGGCGATATTGAGGCTATCAAGGCTCTTGACGCTGTTCAGTATGTTTCGCCGATGGTAATGTCAATGGGCTCGCTCAATGCAGGCGACGAAACGGGAATAGGCGTGCTCATTGGCGGTAACGAGGAAATGCGTTACGTTATGAGCGGCGAATGTGTTTACGGCAGATATTACACAAAGGCCGAAGCGGATTCGGGCAAGGCTGTATGCGTTATCGATATTTCAAGTGCCTTGCAGTTCTTCGGTAAGAAAAATTGCGTCGGCGAGTACATCAACTATACCGCAAACGGAATTACCGTCAGCATAAAGGTTATCGGCGTTACGGATATGGCAAGTGCTTTCGGCTCGGACTCCGAAAAAATGCTTGAGTCAATGAAGGCTATGGGCAATTCCTCGCTTTCGGGCGGTATGATTATGGTGCCGACTAAATTTGCTACGAACGTTATCGGTATGAGCGACCGCTATGACACGATTTATATTATAGCGAGCGACGAAAACGACCTTGATGCGGCAGGAAGTGCTGCGCTTAACAGAATAAGAGCAAGGCATAACAACCACGACAAGGACGTTTATTTGCTTACGAATATGGCGACATATATCAATCTTTTAGATACGGTAATCAACGTGTTTACAATGTTTATTGCCGCAGTCAGCGCAATTTCGCTTGTTGTCGGCGGTATCGGCGTAATGAACATAATGCTCGTTTCAATAACCGAGCGAACGAGGGAGATAGGTATCCGAAAGGCACTCGGCGCAAAGACCTCGACTATATTGTTCCAATTCCTCACGGAGTCGATAATCCTTTGCGTAATCGGCGGTGCGATAGGCTTGCTGTTGGGCGTTTCGGGTGCTGCGCTTGTTTCGTCGATTATGAAAATTCCGCTTACTGTTAAAGCCTCAACCGTTGCGCTTGCAATCGGATTTTCAACGCTTATCGGTGTAGTGTTCGGTGTTTATCCTGCAAGACGTGCAGCAAAAATGCCGCCTATCGAAGCTCTGAGAAGAGATTGACAGACAGCGAAATTTATATTTTTATTATTTAACGGGTGCTTTGTACAAAGCACCCGTTTTTAATGTGCGTTAGCCTTCCAAAATTCTCCTGTACGCAAATGAATATGCAATTTCCCGAGAAGTTCCGCTCCCTCGTCGAGGGAGCTGTTGAGCGAAGCGAAACTGAGGGAGTTATAAAGGTTATTTCAATTATAAAAACTCCCTCAGTCATTTTTTTGTTCCAAAAAAACGACAGCCCCCTCAAAGATGGGGCGGAAGCACGAATTGAATTTGATATAGAATGCGGTCGCCCGCCAATTCATAGCAAATAAAAAAGGGTGAACGCAGTTCACCCTTTGATTTTTATCCGATATAAAATTCCTTATCTTTATAAAACTTCTTACCGTCTCAACGAATCGTAGACCTTTATATTAACCGTTTCACGCTCGCAATTATGGCGGTAAATGCTCAACACAAGTCCTATTCCCAAATATATACAAAGGTTTGACGAGCCGCCTGCGCTGAAGAACGGAAGCGTAATTCCGATAACGGGCAATACCATAAGGCACATACCGACGTTGATAATCATCTGGCTTGCAATCATAGCCGCCATACCGCAGCAGATAAGGTTAGTTGATTGCTCTCTCGACTTCTTGCCGACCGATATACAACGCAATATGATAAGCGTAAGCAAAAGCAGAGCCGCCGCACATCCGACAAAGCCCAATTCCTCGCCGATAACGGTAAAAATCATATCGTTTTTACTCTCGGGGATAACCCCTGCCTGTGTATATGCACCCTTGAAAAGTCCTTGACCTGCAAAGCCGCCGGAGGACAATGCGCTCATTCCGCACTTTTGCTGATAGATAATATCGCTGTATAAATCGGGGTAGATAAGAGCCAAAAATCTATCCTTTTGAAGCTGCTTGAGGACGTAAATCCAAGCGAGCGGAGTAATCGCAACAATAAACGCAAACGCACCTGCGAAATAACCCCAATGTACGCCTGCCACAAAGAGCATAGACGCCGTTATGAAGATGAAAACAAGCGACGAGCCCATATCGCCCGTAAGAGCAACAAGGGCAATCGGTATAATTGCGTGAACGCCGAGCTGTAAAATGCTCAAAATGTGATTAAGCTTATCCTTGAGCCTTTCAATGTGAACGCTGAAAGTGATGATAAAGCCGATTTTAACAAGCTCGGACGGCTGCAATGAAATCGGTCCGAATTTAAGCCATGTTCTTGCGTCGCTTCTTGCGCTCGGACCTGTGCCGAATTTGAAAAGCAACAGCATAATCACAATGCAGACGACCGCAATGACGGGCCATAGCTTCGTGAACACCTGATAGTCAAGCATTGAAATTAAAATCGCCGACAGAATACCCACCGCAACGGCAACGATCATAATTATCGTTTCTCTTGAGAGAATTTGACCGTCTGTGAGCGTGTACCTTGTCGCACTCGTAACCATAACTATACCTAATACCGAGGCAACAAAGCACAGGGTAAGTAGGTATAAATCGGTTTCTTTCAGAAATGTTGAAATTGTATTAAAAAGTTTTTTCATGTTAATCACCATAGCCTTTTAGGCAACAAATAGTTTATTAAAATTCACCGTTTCAACCCGTGTTGTCTAAACAGGCGTGATGGTGATTTCTGCCATCTCAAAATTTTGCCAAAGGCAAATTTTGAGGGTATTATAATTATGTGAATAGTGTGATTTTCACACTATTTCCTGCCGTTTATTGCCTTAAATGTGAACATATCAAATATATTATAGTATGTTATCGCACCGATTTCAAGCAAAACTATTTACGCAAACGGCTTTTAGTGGTACAATATCTATCGGTGATACAATGCAGGTTTTCAAAACGAAAAATTATGAAGAAACCGTGGCGCTTGCCGAGAAATTCGGAAAGCAGGTTAAAAAGGGTACCGTAATTGCATTTTACGGTGGACTCGGTATGGGCAAAACCGCATTTACCACGGGCGTTGCAAAGGGTATGGGCATTGAATGTGATGTCAGCAGTCCGACCTTTGCGATTGTTAATGTTTACGGAAAAAACTCGGAGCTCTGTCATTTTGATATGTACCGGGTTTCTTCCTGGGACGACCTCTATTCGACAGGCTTTTTTGATTATATGGATATGGGAAGCGTGCTTTGCGTCGAGTGGAGTGAAAATATCGAAAACGCTTTGCCCGATAACACCGTTAGGGTTACTATCGAAAAGGGCGAGGGCGACGATGACCGAATAATTACCGTTGACGGATGTGATTTTGAAATATGAAAATTTTATCGCTTGAATGTTCGTCCCTGAGCGCAGGCGCAGCTTTGATTGAGGACGGAAAGCTTATTGCAGAGAGCTTTCTCAACACGGGGCTTACTCATTCGCAAACCCTTATGCCGATGGTTGAGGGCGTGCTTAAAAATACAAATACGGCTGCTTGTGATGTCGATGTTATCGGCGTCAGTGCAGGACCGGGCTCGTTTACGGGCGTGAGAATAGGCGTTGCGGCGGCAAAAGGACTTGCAGACGGCTTTGCCACACCTTGCTTTTCCGTGTCGTCGTTGGAGGCTATCACTTATCCGTTTAAGGACGAAAATGCAGTTGTGTGTGCGGTTATGGACGCAAGATGCAATCAGGTTTATACGGCTTCGTTCTTGAAAGGGGAGAGGCTGTTCCCCGACGAGGCGATATTGATTGACGAATTGCTCGAAAAGCTCAAAGGACTTAACAAGCCTGTTATTTTTGCAGGCGACGGAGCTAAAATGTGCTTTGAAAGATTGTCGGGCGAGCTTTCAAATGCCATATTGGCTGACGAGCAAAGACGTTTTCCAAAGGCGTCGAGCGTTGCGCTTATTGCGTATGATAAAATTCTCTCGGGCGAAAAAACTGTCGGTGCAAATGAACTTTTGCCGGTTTATTTGAGGCTGCCGCAGGCGCAGAGAGAGCTTAACAATAAATTAAAAAACAAAGGAGAATAAATTATGCTTTATTTGGGAGCTGACCACGGTGGATTTGAACTTAAAGAGTCCATCAAAAAATATCTTGACGAAAAGGGGATAGAGTACGAGGATTGCGGTACGTATTCCGCCGACTCGGTTGACTATGCGCTTATTGCCAAAAAGACTTGCGACAAAATCGTTGCGGGCGAGGGAAACAAGGGTATTCTTTGCTGCGGCACGGGAATAGGTATTTCAATGGCGGCAAACAAGGTAAACGGTATCAGAGCCGCTTGCTGCTCGGACTATTTCAGCGCAAAATATACAAGACTTCACAATGACGCAAATGTGCTTTGCATGGGCGGCAGAGTTGTCGGCGCAGGTCTTGCACTCGAGCTTGTGGAGGTTTTCCTGAACACCGAGTTTGAGGGCGGCAGACATCAGAGAAGAATAGATCAGCTCAAGGATATTGAAAACGCTCAAAAATAACTTGTAATTAAATTTTTAGTGGTATATAATTATTGTGGTAAATGAAAAGAAGTTTATGGAGGAAATGAAAATGGCAAACATTACAATTACAAATCATCCGCTTATTCAGCATAAGCTTAGCATTTTGAGGGACAAAAACACGGGCTCTAAGGAGTTCAGAGCGCTTATCTCCGAAATCGCAGCTCTCCTTTGCTATGAGGCAACAAGAGATCTTCCGCTTGAGGAGGTTGACGTTGAAACACCCGTAGCGGTTGCAAAGGCAAGAGTAATCGCAGGCAAAAAGCTTGCTTTCGTTCCGATTCTCCGTGCAGGTACGGGTATGCTTGACGGCGTTCTTTCACTTGTACCGTCGGCAAAGGTTGGTCATATCGGTATGTACCGTGACCCCGAAACAGCACTTCCCGTTCCTTATTACTGCAAGCTTCCGTCGGATATTTCACAGCGTGAGGTTTTCGTTATCGACCCGATGCTTGCAACAGGCGGCTCTGCTATCGACGCTATAAATCAGATCAAGGTTTACAATCCGAAATCAATCAAATTTATGTGCATCATTGCAGCTCCCGAGGGAATTGAGGCTCTTTCGCTCGCTCATCCCGACGTTGAAATCTTCTGCGCAGCTTGTGATGAATGTCTTAACGAGCATAAGTATATCGTTCCCGGTCTCGGCGACGCAGGCGACAGAATTTTCGGCACAAAGTAATTTGACGAAATAAAGAATATAAAAACCCTTTTTTGCATATCTATTACTGATATGTAAAGGAGGGTTTTAGTTTTGAATTATACAGTTGATGACCGTGCCGCAGAGCTTGGCGAATACATAATTACCAACAATGCAACCGTCAGAAGCACCGCAAAGGCGTTCGGAATAAGCAAAAGCACCGTTCATACGGACGTTTCGCAAAGGCTTAAAAAGAGCGATTATGCGCTTTATTTGAAGGTGCGCAGGGTGCTTGACGAGAACAAGGCTCAACGGCATATACGGGGCGGACTTGCCACAAGGGAGAAGTACAAAGGCTTACATTCCGAGAGCATTAAAACACCTTAATAAAATTTCATAACATAACAAAAAAGCTCTAACTGAGAAATCAGTTAGAGCTTTAATTATTGTTCCGTCAGGATGTCGGATTAGTACATTCCGCCGCCCTGTGCCATTGCTGCAGCAGCTGCTGCGTCAGCCTGCGGGTCGGGGATGTCTGTAACGAGAGACTCGGTTGTAAGAACCATAGCCGCAACGGAAGCTGCGTTCTGGAGAGCCGAACGTGTAACCTTAGCAGGGTCAAGAATACCTTTCTTGAACATATCAACATATTCTTCCTTGCCGAAGTCGAAGCCGTAGCCAACCTTTTTCTTGTTTACGATTTCATTTACGATAACAGAGCCCTCAAGACCTGCGTTGCGAGCAATCTGTCTAACCGGCTCTTCGATAGCCTTAACAACAATGTTGACACCTGTTTTAAGGTCAGCGTCGTCTGTGTCAAGGAGCTTTTCAACCTCGGGGATAGCGTTCAAAAGAGCAACGCCGCCGCCTGCTACGCAGCCCTCTTCAACAGCTGCCTTTGTAGCTGCAAGAGCGTCCTCGATACGAAGCTTCTTTTCTTTCATTTCGGTTTCGGTAGCAGCACCTACACGGATAACAGCTACGCCGCCTGCAAGCTTTGCAAGTCTTTCCTGAAGCTTCTCACGGTCAAATTCAGAGGTTGTGTCCTCAATCTGACTCTTGATCTGTGCAACTCTGCCCTTGATGCTGTCCTTGTCGCCTGCACCGTCAACGATAGTGGTGGTTTCCTTTGTAATTTTAACCTGCTTAGCCCTACCGAGCATAGGAATATCGGTGTCTTTAAGTTCAAGACCGAGGTCTGATGTGATTACCTGACCGCCTGTAAGAATTGCGATATCCTGAAGCATTTCCTTTCTTCTGTCGCCAAAGCCGGGAGCCTTAACGCATACGCAAGTGAATGTGCCTCTCAATTTATTGACAAGGATTGTTGAAAGAGCCTCGCCCTCAACATCCTCAGCGATAATAACAAGCTTTGAGCCTGCCTGCAAAATCTTTTCAAGCAAGGGGAGAACCTCTTGAATTGAAGAAATCTTCTTATCTGTGATAAGAATGTAAGCGTCGTCGATAACAGCCTCCATCTTGTCTGTATCAGTTACCATATAGGGCGAAATGTAGCCTCTGTCAAACTGCATACCCTCAACAACGTCGGAGTAGGTTTCGGAGGTCTTTGACTCCTCGATAGTGATAACGCCGTCAGCCGTAACCTTTTCCATAGCGTCTGCAATGAGCTTGCCGACAAATTCATCTGCTGCCGAAATTGTAGCAATTCTCGCAATGTCGCTTGAAGATTTAACGGGCTGTGCGTTTGCCTTGATAGCCTCAACAGCAGCGTCTACTGCCATTTGCATACCCTTTTTAACTACCATCGGGTTAGCGCCTGCCGCAACGTTTTTCATACCCTCACGAACAAGAGCCTGTGCGAGCAACGTAGCGGTTGTTGTACCGTCGCCTGCAACGTCGTTAGTCTTTGTAGCAACCTCTTTGACGAGCTGAGCGCCCATATTTTCGAATGCGTCCTCAAGCTCAACCTCTTTAGCGATTGTAACGCCGTCGTTTGTGATAAGGGGAGCGCCGTACTTTCTGTCAAGAACAACGTTTCTGCCCTTAGGTCCCAAAGTGATTTTAACTGTGTTGCTCAACTTGTCGATACCCGACTGTAAAGCCTTGCGAGCTTCCTCGCCGTATATAATCTGTTTAGCCATAATTCATTACCTCCAATAATTATTCAACAACTGCAAGAATGTCTGACTGACGAACGATAACGTATTCAACGTCGTCAATTTTAACTTCCGTGCCTGAATATTTGCTTGTGATTACCTTGTCGCCGACCTTGACGTACATTTTAATATCCTTGCCGTCAATAACGCCGCCGGGGCCTACTGCAACAACCTCTGCAACCTGAGGCTTTTCCTGTGCGGAAGCGGCAAGAATGATACCGCTTTTTGTGGTTTCTTCGAGTTCAACTGACTTGAGAACAACTCTGTCAGCAAGTGGTTTGATTGTCATATAAGATTCCTCCCAAAAGAATTAAATACATTTATTAGCACTCTTTAACCCCGAGTGCTAATATATATTTTAGCCGATTATGAAAAAAAATCAAGTACTTTTCCAAAAATTCATAAATTTGTAATAAATAAGCAATAACCCGTTTAGTGTCCCACATTTTTTGTTCCTTTAATTGTTATTGTATTTTTGCCGAAAATATGATAATATATATCGGTAATTCAATTTTGGGGTTGATGTATTTGATTCCGCAATTTCTAAAGGATAAAAGCTTCCCCGTCGCATATAAGCTGTTGGCGGTTTCGCTGTTCCTCGGCACACTCTTGCCCGAGTATCTGACGGTCATCATACCGTTTGTGGTCTTTGTCTTTTGTGTTACAAGGAAAAACACGGAGCGTATCAGCTTAAAGGGAGATAAGTTCCTTATCGTTATGTCGGTCTACGCCGTGTATCTCGCCTTAACCGCCTTTTGGGCAAAAGTCCCGAGGGTTTCCGTTATGATGGGGATTATTTGGATCGGTGCGACGGTTTGCGCTATGACAATCATCTCGCTTTGCGACACGAGGGAGAAAATTGAAAATATTATGCTCTGCCTTGTCGGTACGGCGGCTGCGAACTCGATAATCGCCATAATTCAGATGTGCTTTATGGCTGTCGGACGCTCCGATTTGTTCCCGAATCCGCTTTATCAAAGGCTTGACGAATTCGTTTACGGACTTTTCAGCTATGATTTCTTCTTTGAAGAGGTTAGGGACAGGGTAGCCGCTTGCTTTGAAAATCCGCTGATTTTCGCAACATTTCTTGTAATGGTATTTCCGATAGCGGCGTATTGCTGCTTCTATACCGCAACGAAAAAGCGGCGTGCGTTCTCAATAATATGCTCATTGCTCATCTTCTTCGGCATACTCTTTACGTTTTTAAGAGGTGCGGCGGTTGCGATTATCGTATCGTTTATGGTGCTTTCGTTTGCAGGCAAAAAACCGGCTAAGTTTATGTCGGGCGTTGCGGCGGCGGCTTCGCTTATAATAATGGTAACGATTTTTGAACGCAGGGGCGTTGCGGCGTCGCAGGACCTTTCGACCAATTACAGAATAGGACTTTGGGGCTGCACGTTCGGACTTATAAAGGACAATTTCCTTTTGGGCGTCGGTGCAGGCTATAATAATGTTACGGGTTATCTTTTTGAAAACGGACTTGAGTTTTCACACTCGCACAATCTGTTTATCGAAGTTCTTGCCGAGGGCGGAATAATAGGCTTAGGTCTGTTCGGCGTGCTGATTTCGGTAATGGCTTATGATTTTGTCAAGCTCTGCCGTATGACAGGCTGGTATAGAAGCTACGGTATAGCTTTTCTTTCATCACTTACGGGCTTTGCGGTGATGTCTCTGTTTGACAACACCTTGTGCACGCCCAAACAAATTCTGTGCTTTGCCGTGCTTGCAGGAGGTATGCAGGCGGCATTACGCATAAAGACAAAAACATCGGGGGATAGGAAAAATGAAGGAACAACTTAAATTTATCAAAGGAAAATTGGGCTACGGCGTCGGCGCAATAGGTCTTGACCTGAGCTACGGTATGTTCTACACATACCTTTCGTATTATCTGTCGAGCGTGCTCAATCTTCCCGAGGCGTTTTTGCTTATATTAACGCCTATCGCAAGAATTTGGGACGGCATTAACGACCCAATGATGGGTACTATCGTTGATAATACCAAAACTAAATTAGGTAAATACCGTCCGTGGATTTTAATAGGCGCATTGTCGAACGCTGTCGTTCTTTCCTTGCTCTTTACCTCGTTCGGTATGAGTGGAATGAAGCTTTATATCTACATTGCTGTTATGTATGTCCTTTGGGGTATGACAAACACAATGGCAGATATTCCTTATTGGTCAATGATTCCGTCGTTCACAAGCGAGGAAAAGGAGAGAAACCTTGTCGCAACCGTTGCAAGAACATTCTCGGGTGTAGGTCAGGGCATCATTTCAATTATGACTCCCATCATCTGCCCCTTGCTTTCGAGCGACCTTGAGCAGAAAACCGATAAGGGCTATTCGGCTTCGGGCTTCTCAAGATGGGCAATTATATGCGGTATTGCATTGGTGCTTTTCTCACTTATCTGCTTCCTTACAACAAAGGAAACAAATGTTGTATATAATGAAAAGCAGAAATTCAGCTTTAAGCAGATTTTCAGCGTTATCAAGTCAAACGATCAGCTTGTTGTATTTATGGTCTTTGCAATGCTTTCAAACGCAGGCTGGTATCTTACCTCTTCGACAGCGGCTTACTACTTCTCGGACGCTCTCGGCGACCCGACAAAGCAGTCCTTGTTCGGCACGATAGGTGCGGTGGGCTCAATCCTCGGCCTTTTGGTAGTTCCGTTGCTTTCGCAGAAGTTTTCAAAGCGTACCACATATACGATTTCGCTTGTATTCTCAATCTTCGGTTATGCGTTGATGCTGTTGTTCGGCGCATTTATAAAGCTGCCTATCGTACTCGATATTTGCTATATTATTGCTTCTATCGGTATTTCCTCAATGTTCGTTTCACAGACTATTTTCTTGGCGGATATTGTCGATTACGGCGAGTATAAGAACGGCGTGAGAAACGAGAGTATCACGTTCTCAATGAAAGGCTTTTTGCAGAAGATGGCATATACCATTCAGACGATTGTCCTTTTCGGCACACTTTGGGCAATGAACTACAACGCACAGAATGAGGCAGGCAGCTTCACAAACGGCACAAAGACAGGTATCGGCGTGCTTGCTTTCGGTGCTCCGATAGTGTTCCTTACGGCTTCGCTTATCGTTTTCAGAAAGAAGTTCAAAATCTACGGCGAGCTTGCAGATAATGTTCACGCTTACATTATCGAAAAGAGAAAAGAAAACGGCGAGAACAAAAAAGAAGATTAAATTTAATATAGTACCGTAGGGACAACCCTTGCGGTTGTCCGACACAGGCTCCCTCTGACGAGGGAGCCTGTGTTTTATACGAATTTCCAAATTAGATAAAAGCCGTATATAAGTACGAAAAATAAATTCAACAGTGTAGGGCGGGGGCTTGCTCCCGCCGAGCAAACTAACAAAAACAAAACTGCTTTCGGCTGTTATCAAATTGAATTCAATATCATACCGTAGGGACAGGGCTCGCCCCTGTCCGCAGCAAATTACATATTAAATCAAATCAACGGACAGCCGCAAGGGCTGTCCCTACGGTCGCATATATTTTCAAATTTGATAAAACACAGCCTCCCTTGTGTAAAGGGAGGTGCCGAACGAACGTGAGGCGGAGGGATTGTAAGGTCAATTTTATATGCTTTTGTAAAATCCCTCAGTCATTTTTTTGTTCCAAAAAAACGACAGCTCCCTTTACAAGGGAGCCTTTGACGTACAACCACATATTCATCCACAAAAAAGCGTCCTTAAATAAGGACGCTTTTGCTATTTAACACCAATACTTACTTATTTATAATATTATTAAGTGCTGTCATATACTTTGAGTTTGACGGTGCCATAAGGTAGTTTATAAACAAAATCTCGTTTATGCCGTTGTTGTTTACAAACTCTGTAAGGTTCATATCCTTTACACCGTCCTGTCTCGGGTCAAGGACATAAACCTCGTTGTAATTTTCAAGTAGGAACGGCACCATTGCGTTGCCGTAGGACTCCTTGATAACAAGTATCTTCTTGCCGTTCTGATTCGAGGTTACAATCCTTTCAAGCGGCTTGTCGCCCTGAATAAAGCACATATACTTGCTTGAGGTGTCCGTGATATTCGTTGAAATAATGCGCAGCGGCTTGCCGTCGGTCATATCGGGTGTCGAATAAAACTCGCCCGACGCCTCAACAATCGGCATAAAGTATTCAACGTAATCGGGATGATTTTTAAGGTTTTCGCTGTTCGTGTAGCGATACATTGTGCCGACGAAATTATCAAGCCTGCCGCTTTGATAAGCTGAAAGGGGAGCGTGCGACAATCCGTTTTTCTCACAGAAAGCCGAATAAGCGTAATATGCGCCTCTCGCCGTCCAGTGATGGTCTGTTCTGAAATAAATGTAATCGTCAGTGTGCTGCAAAAGAGCCGAGTATGCGTCGATTGACGTAACGCTCGGGGAAAGCTGGGAATACGCAATGTTTATTCCGTCGGGTGCGGAGTGGCTGCCCGTCCTGTATTCCTCGGGTCCGTAAAATGCAATTCTTGTCGGCACAAGCATACAATAAACCTTTTTATCGGGAACTTTTGCCGCAAAGGTGTTGATGGTCTGTGCATATTCGCCGAGCCTCGTCTTAGCGATAGAATACATTTCCATTGCGGAGTCGGGGAAAACTATGATTGAATTTGTAATCTGATAGTCGCCCGTCTGTGCAAAGGCTGTGGTCGAGGGCTTCGGCGCTTCGGTTGTCGATTCGGGCTGCGTCTGCGAGTCCGGCTCGGGTGCCTGCGTTGTCGCCTCAACCGTTGTGTCGGCAGGCTTAGGCGCAGGGGCGTCGGGTGCCTTTACAATGGCAAAAACGATGATTATCGCCGCAAGAAGCATCTCGATACTTCCTATCAATTTTCTTGAATTAGTAAGCTTCATTTATTATTCCTCAAATGCTTAAACTTTTTCGCCTGTTTCGGCGTTGATGATATTCTTGAAAACTCCGATATGCGTGCTTGAAATATACTTGTCGACGTGCAGGCTTCCGAAATACCACTTGTCAAACTCGCAAGAGTCCGAAAGCTCCTCAAAATACGCATTGAGTGCACTGACACGAAGCGTGTCATAGTCCTTTAATTGCAAAAAGCCCTTAATTCTTGTCGGAGGCTCGTGCGTGATTACCATATCGACCTTGTAATTGTGCTTTTCAAGGTTCTTAACGCCCTCCAAAAGCTCTTCCTGTGTGGGAATTTCGTCCTTAGACCAGCCGTTTTCGTCCGTCCTTATGTCAATATCGGGACTTTCGCCGCCACCCATTGTAAACACGGTTTTGCCGTCTATTTCAAACACCTGACCTCTTAAAAGATGATAGAGGTTGCCGTATATTTTATGAACCTTTCCGCCGTTCCATTCGCTTACCTCATAGTTGTTGAGAAGCTTGAAATTCTCATGAGTACCATCGATAAAGCAAATGTTATATTTTCTTTTGCCGAGCTGGCGGATGATTTTCTGCTCTCTTTTGCTGTCATCCCACAAAAAACCGAAATCTCCGCAAATAATAAGCGTATCGCCTGCTTTAAGCGCACGAAGCTTTGAAAGCGAAAGGCGTTCGGGGTCTGCGTGAGTGTCGCCGGTAACATAAATCAAATTGTTCACATCCTCAAAAATAAATTGATATTTATATATATATTTGATATAATGACTGTGATATATAATACACTTTTTTTTAATTGTTTTCAAGGGGTGTTTTTGTTGAAAAAAGTCTTATCCTTAATTTTATGCGTTTTACTCGTTTTTTCTTCGGCGCTGTGCGTTCCGTCTTATGCTTCGTACAATTCCGAGCTTGACACGGAAGCGGATATTGCACTTTTGTTCAGCCTTGACGACGGCACGGTAATCTTTGATAAAAACGCAGATAAGGTAACTGCGCCTGCTTCTCTTACGAAGATAACAACGGCGATTTTAACCCTTGAAAACTGCCCCGACCTTGACACTGTTGTTACCGTTCCCAAAAAGGCGATTACTCTTTTGAACGGCACAGGCTCTTCAATGGCAGGTCTTAAAGCGGATGAGCAGGTAACGGTCAGGGAGCTTCTCTACTGTATGCTTGTAAAATCGGCAAACGAGGCTGCCAACACCCTTGCTGATTATATCGGCGGCGGAGATATCGACAAGTTTGTCGGTATGATGAACGATTTTGTCGTTTCGCTCGGCTGTCAGAACACGCATTTTGACAATCCGCACGGACTCGACTCGGACGGTCAGTACACCACCGCAAACGATTTGGCTCTTATAGTAAAGCACGCCCTTACAATTCCGACTTTCCTTGAAATCTGCAACGTTTACAAGTACAAAATGCCTGCGACAAACCTTTCGCCCGAGCGTAATTTCACTTCGACAAACTGGATGATAAATCCGAACTTCAAAACCTATTATTATGAGTACGCACAGGGCATTAAAACGGGCACTACAAGCAAGGCAGGTCATTGCTTCATTTCAAAGGCGAGCAAGGACGGTTACAATTACGTTTGTATCATTATGGGCGCACCCGCAAGAGACGTCAACGGCGACGGCAATGACGAAAACTGTGCCTTTCTTGAAGCTAAAAAGCTGTACAAATGGGTGTTTGACAATATCAGACTTCAAAAAATCGCCGACACCACAAAGATTGTAACAGTAATAGACGTTAAGCTCTCGCTTCGCACGGACCATGTAAGGCTTGTGCCTGCAAATGACGTTACGGCCCTTGTGCCTGTCGGAACAGACGGCTCGAGCGTGCTGATTGAGCCTATCCCCGAGGAGACGCCGACGGTAATCAATGCGCCTATCAAAAAGGGCGAAAAGGTCGGCAGGGCAAGGATTATGTACGCTCAAACGGAAATTGCAACGGTTGACCTTGTGGCGGCTGAGGACGTAAACGTAAACATATTTTTATGGATCGTAAACGTCTTTAAGAACGTGTTTACCTCGCCGTTTTTCATTGTTCTTGCCGTGCTCGCAATAATCGTGCTTGCGGTATATCTCGTATCGTTTTACAAGAATAAGAGCAGGCGTAAAAAGCAGCATAAGAAGCCGAAGGTGTATTTGAGCACCTCAAGCTCAAAGCGTCGCAGACCGCCTCAAAACAACAGAAGAAGATAAATTAAAGCTCCGCAGTAGGTTTAACACAAGCTGCGGAGTTGATTTTTTATTTAATTGAGTTTTCCGTTTATCATAACAGATGAGACTTCAACGTTTTCGTCGAAAAGGATTATATCTGCGTCATAGCCCTCTGCGATTTTTCCCTTATATGAGTCAACGCCGATAACCCTTGCAGGAGTGAGCGTCATCATTTTAACCGCCTCGGTAAGCTCAACGCCGACTGTCTTATACATATTTCTGACAAGCCTTGCACCGTTTGCCGTGCTTCCTGCAAGACAAGAACGGTCAGAGAGTTTCATAACCTTATCCTCATATACGACTTTTACGCCGTTCTTCTGAGTGAACTCCTCGCCCTCGTTCATATCAAACGCCGAAAATTCAAGTCCGTCTGTGATAAGATACATCTTGTCAGAGCCTTTTGCCTTGTAGATAAGCCTCAAAACGCCGACAGGCAAATGCACCAAGTCTGAAATCGCCTGAACGGAAAATCTGTCGTCCGAAAGTGCCGCCTCGACTGTTCCTGCTCTCCTGAACACGCCCTCTTTATAGCAAGAGGTGCAAGCGTTGTATATGTGCGTAATGTCCGAAAAGCCGTGATTCAGCGACTCGTAAGCCGTATCGTAATTTCCCGAGGAATGGGCAACACTTGCGACAATTCCACGCTTTGCAAGCTCCTCGCCAAGCTCAAAAGCTCCGTCAAGCTCGGGTGCTGCACCCATCATTTTAACGGTGTCGCCGTATTCGTCTAAAAAGTCGGTATAATTAGTTTCGCTCGGTACAAAAAGATTGTCCGTGCTCTGCGCACCGCACATTTTGACCGACAAAAACGGACCTTCCAAATGTGAGCCTAAAATATTTCTGTTTTCGCTCATTGCAAGTCGGGTGTTCGCACAAACCTCGCTTAACTGTGAAAGCGGAGCTGCCAAAGCTGTCGGCAAAATCGAAGTCGTGCCGTATTTTGCGTGCGCTTTTGCCATATTGAGTATATCGTCCTTTGTGCCCATTGCGGAAAATCCGCCGCCGCCGTGAACGTGCAGGTCAATAAAGCCTGCCGACAAAAAGCGACCGTTTCCGTCGATTATTTCGGCATTAGGGCAGTCGATTTTCTCTGCGATTTCAACGATTTTTTCGCCCCGAGTCAAAACCTCAAGCTCTTTTATTTCGTTTTCAAGTATGACCCTGACATTTTTATAAAGATACATAAGCTCTCCTTATCAAAGATTAGCGGTATGGCAAAGCACCGTTTTCGTTTTTTCGTCAACGTCCACAATTCCGTATTCGCCCTTGTAAATTGCACCCGGACACATAAAATACACGCCTGCCATATATTCGACCCTCGGTATGTGCGTGTGCCCATAAAGAATTACATCCGCATTGCTTTCCATAGCGATTTTTTGAAGCAAATCGGTAGAATATTTAACGCCCTTTGTATGACCGTGCAGGGCGTATATTTTTTTGCCCGAAAGAAAGCAGGTCGTTTCGGCAGGAAGCGAAGAGCCGAAATCGTTATTTCCCTTTACGGCAATAAGCGGCTTAGTGCCGATAATATTAAGGTTTTGAGGCATAAACAAATCTTCTTCGCCGTCGCCCAAATATATAAACATATCGGCGTTTCTGTGCAACGATAAAAGCATATTTATACTTGCGCTGTCGCCATGCGAGTCGGAAAAAACAACTGCTCTCATTCATATTCTCCTTTTGCTTAACATAAAAATATTATATCAAATATCGGAGGTTATTGCAATGAAAAACGATATGAGCGCAAGCGATTTTATTGAAGAGTTCAAAAAGAATAAAGCCAAAAAGGATTTAGGCAAGTATTTGACGGAGAAATTGAACGAGGAGCAGTCGAACAGGCTGAATACCGTTTTGAACGACGAAAAAGCCTTGAACGAATTGCTTTCGAGCGAGAAAGCACAGAGGATAATAAGGGAGCTGACGGGGGATGACAATGGATAACATAAACGATTTGCTAAATTCAATCAGTCCGCAGGATATGGAACGGCTAAAGGGCGTTGCTTCGTCGCTTATGAACAGCGAAAGGGAAAGCAAAAAGCCCGAACAAAGCACCGACGGAATATCCGCACTTTTCGGCAATGACACGGCAAATATGCTGATGAAGGTTGCAACGCAAATGAACACCGATAACGACAAAACGGCGTTTATTAAGGCACTTGAACCGTTGTTGAGCGAGGAACGACGGACAAAGGCTGAGGAAGCGATGAAGTTCCTGCGGCTTATGGACGCACTTCCTTTGTTGAGAGGACTGTTTTGATGAAAGAGTATAATTTTGACGAGATGCAGGAAATGCAGGCAAAGGCACTTGAAAGAGTTAGAGAAATGCAGGCGAGGGCGCAAAATGTCGCAAAGCAGGCGGAACGTGAGCTGTCCGACGAAAAGGACAACGAACGAAGCGGCAAAAAGGACGAAAATACATATAAAGAGAATTTCTATAACGCCGTGAGGTCAACGCCCACTAAAAACAGAATTCAAATGCCCGTTGACCTGCCCGAAAGCAAATCCTACGAGTCATTTAAGGAGTATTTCGAGCCGATAAACAAAAAGGCAAAGCAGGAAACGGAAAAATCGACAAAGGCGGATTTACTCGACACAGTTTTCAAAGAGCCGGACAAAGCGTTGCTGCTTGCCCTGCTTTTGCTGTTGCAGGCGGACGGCGCAGACGAGGAATTGCTGATGTCGTTGCTGTATATAATGCTGTGAAAGGAAATTTATGAATTACAGTAAATTGATGCGACCGCATATTCAGCCTCCCTTGTGTAAAGGGTGCGGGTCTCCAGTGGAGACCTCTGCATTTAATGCAGAAGCACCGACCGAACCGGCAGGTGAGACGGTGGGTTGCCGCAGGCAACTCGGAGGGATTGTAAGGTTGATTTTATATGATTTTGTTAAAATCCCTCAGTCATTTTTTTGTTCCAAAAAAACGACAGCTCCCTTTACAAGGGAGCCTATGTCGGACAGGGCTTGTCGCCTACCGTGCATAAAGCCCACACTAAAAACAAAACCCTTGAAAATGCGTTTGCAAATTCAAGGGTTGATTTTATAGGAAGTTATATCAGTTATTGGAAAGTCAAAAGCAAGAAGCCTGCCGCAACTGCCGAGCCGATAACGCCTGCAACGTTCGGTCCCATAGCGTGCATAAGAAGGAAGTTTGAGGGGTTGTATTTTCTGCCCTCAACCTGCGAAACACGGGCAGCCATAGGAACTGCCGAAACGCCTGCCGAGCCGATAAGGGGATTTACCTTGCCCTTTGTGATTACGTTCATAAGCTTTCCAAAAAGCACGCCGCCTGCGGTTGAGAAAGCGAATGCGATAAGACCGATAACGATAACAAGGATTGTCTTGATGTCAAGGAAGGTCTTACCCTCAGCCGTAGCACCGACTGTAACGCCGAGCATAATTGTAACGATATTGCAAAGCGCATTCTGTGCTGTGTCGGAAAGTCTGTCCGTAACGCCCGACTCCTTAAAGAGGTTACCGAGCATAAGCATACCGATAAGCGGAGCTGTTGACGGGATAATAAGAACGCAGAGAACAGTAACAACTATCGGGAAGATAATCTTTTCTGCCTTGCTGACAGTTCTCAATTGATCCATCTTGATTTCACGCTCTTTTTTGGTGGTCAAGAGCTTCATAATCGGAGGCTGGATAAGCGGAATAAGCGCCATATACGAATAAGCCGCAACTGCGATAGGTCCTAAAAGATGCGAAGCGAGCTTACCTGTGAGGTAAATTGCCGTAGGACCGTCTGCACCGCCGATAATAGCGATTGACGCTGCTTCCTGTGCGGTAAAGCCGTCGAATACGAAATTACCGATTCTGAATTCGGGAATAACGATTGCTATAAGGAAAGCAACATAGATACCGAGCTGTGCCGCAGCACCTAAAAGAAGGCTTGAGGGGTTTGCAAGAAGCGGACCGAAGTCTGTCATTGCGCCGACGCCCATAAAGATAAGGCAGGGGAATATACTCGACTTAACGCCGCAGTAAATAAGCCTTAAAACGCCCGAATCGTACCAATGAGCGCTTGCGTCAAGCACCTCTCCGCCCGGGGTTGCGATTGATAACGGGTCATACATAATTTCAGGGTAAACGTTTACAAGAAGCATACCGAATGCGATGGGAAGAAGCAGCAACGGCTCAAACTTCTTGACGATAGCGAGGTACAAAAGAACGAATGCAACCGCTATCATAACCCAGTTTTGCCAAGAAAGTGCGGTAAAACCCGAGGTCTGAAATATTTCAACAATGGAAGTTATAATTGACATTTTTCGCTCCTCCTTAACCGATGAAAGCGAGAGTCTGGTCAGTGTCAACCGTGTTGCCCGAGGATACAACTACCTGTGAGATTGTACCGCTGACGGGAGCAACGATTTCATTTTCCATTTTCATAGCTTCGAGGATAAAGAGAACATCGCCCTCTTTTACGCTCTGACCTGCCGCAGCGCTGACCTTGAGGATTGTGCCGGGCATGGGGGAGGTAACGGGCGTACCTGTTCCCGATACGGGTGCTGCTGCAACGGGAGCAGCGGCAGGAGCAGGAGCAGCAACGGGTGCTGCCGCAACGGGTGCTACGGGAGCTGTGGGAGCAACGTTTGTAACGATTGCTTCGCTAAGCTCTGTAACGTCAACCTCGTAATCTGTTCCGTTTAATGTAACAACGTATTTCATAACTTTCTCTCCCTTATTCTTCTATCTTTTTAATCGAATTGAACTGCAATCTGTTAAGAGGAATACCGCTTTCATTTGAAACGATTGCCATAATAACAGCAGCGGTTTTGTCATCAACATTTATAAGGTCAAGCTTTCCTGCCGACTGACTGTCGGGTAAAGCAGAGCCTGTTGCCGTCGGTACAGCTTCGACTGCTTCCTCTTTAGGTGCTTTTTTCTTTGCTGCGCCCTCAACTGCACGGATAGCCTTTGAAAGCAAGAGCACAAGCACGGCAAGAAGCGCAAGGATAAGCATAACTACGACGATACCTGTGATTGAAACGTTGAGTGCTTCGGTAAAGGAGATAACGCCGTCGGCATATTTAAGAAAATACATATCAAGCCCTCCTTAGTCCTCAATCTTTTTAATCGAATATGTGAAGGTGTTTTTCTTTTTCTCTTCACGCTTATCGAAAAATGCCTCGGCCTGAGTCGGGAATGCGATATAGGAAAGAACATCCTCGTCGCTCTTAGCCTTGTCGCCGATTTCAGCCTTAGCCTTTTCAAATGCAGGCTCAAGAGTGTCTGCAAAACGGCAGGTGATGGGCTTTTCGTCGCCGAGTACCTTTTTAAGAAGCTCGGGATTTATCTCGCCCGGAGCTTTACCGTATTCGCCTCTGATATAAGCCTTGATTTCCTTTGAAATGTTCTTGTATCTCTCGCCGACAAGTACGTTTGTAACAGCCTGATTACCAACCATCTGTGAAAGAGGAGTAACAAGGGGAGGATAACCCATATCCTCACGAACTCTCGGGATTTCAAGCAAAGCCTCGTCCATTCTGTCGAGAGCGTGCATATCTTCAAGGTTAGCCATCATATTTGAAAGCATACCGCCCGGAACTTTATAGGTAAGAGCGTCTGTGTCGGTAACAAGAGCCTTAGGCTTGAGAAGTCCCGATTTGAGATATTCGTCTCTTATGGGCTTGAAGTGGTCGTTTACCTTTTTAAGAACGCTTCTGTCAAGACCTGTTTCATAGCCAAGCTCTGTCAAAGCGTCATATATAGTTTCCGTAGCCGGCTGTGATGTGCCGCCCGAGAAGCAGGAGGTTGCTGTGTCGATAACGTCGCAGCCTGCCTCGATAGCCTGGAAAATTGTCATATAAGCCATACCCGTTGTGCAGTGGGTGTGGAGGATAACGGGCATATCCGGAACGGCATTTTTAATAGCGCCGATAAGGTCCTTAGCCTCTTTCGGAGTCATAACGCCTGCCATATCCTTAATACAGATAGTCGAGCAACCCATTTCTTTCATTTCCTTGACGGTCTGAACGTACTTTTCCAAAGTATGAACAGGGCTTGTCGTAAAGGAAATAGCACCTGATGCGATAGCGCCGTTTTTGATGGTTTCGTCAACGGCAACACGAATGTTTCTCGTGTCGTTGAGTGCGTCGAAAATACGGATAATGTCGATACCGTTTTCTACGCTCTTTTTAACGAACATTCTGACAACATCGTCGGGATAATGCTTGTAGCCGAGAAGATTTTGACCTCTCAAAAGCATCTGAAGCTTTGTATCAGGGCACTTAGCCTTGATTTTCCTCAATCTTTCCCACGGATCTTCGTCAAGATAACGCAGACAGGAGTCAAATGTTGCGCCGCCCCAGCATTCCATAGAATAGTAACCGGCTTTGTTCATCGTTTCAAGAATTCCCTCAAATTTTTCAAAGGGCATTCTCGTTGCGATAAGCGACTGGTTAGCATCTCGGAGGACGGTTTCGGTAAACTGAACTTTCATGTATATAACCTCCTAAATAATTACCAATAATGACTAAAATATAGCCGAAAAAAAGTGAAAATTTGTTAAGAAATAGCGTAACAAAATTTATGCAAATTAAAAAATAATCCAATTTTTCGCCATTATAATAATCGTACTGATTATACAATATTCAGTATTTGTTGTCAAGTAAAAAAAGACCGTGTAAAAATATGTAAAATTTAATACGTGCATTAGCCTCCCTTGTGTAAAGGGAGGTGGGTTGCCGTAGGCAACTCGGAGGGATTGTAAGGTTGATTTTATCTGATTTTATAAACTCCCTCAGTCATTTTTCTTCGAAAAACGACAGCTCCCTTATGTAAAAGCATAGGGATTGTAAATTTCAACAAGTACCCACAAAATTTATTTTATAAAAGTCTTGACAAATACATAGTGAAATGGTATGATTTATTCGCAGTTAGCAGTGGCTAACTAAAAAGCTCGGCAAAATCTACACGGCTTGAGTTTTATTTAATATTTTAGAGTTAGCATATGCTAACTGAATTTTGAAAATCTGTACAGGGAACACTGATAATGCTTGAAAAATATCTTATAGAACATTGCTCGCCGACGCTTGCGTCGCTGAAAACCGCAAATTTAATGAACATCCCTTTTGAGAGCGAAAACGAACTTAACTTATCGGTTGAGCTTCTCAACAGTCAGCTTTCAAAAAAGGGAATTGAATTGCTGATTCTTAAGAAAACCGAAAATTCGGCACTTGTTTACGCATACAGGAAATCAAAGCTTGCGTCCGATTTAGCTCAAAAAGGAGCTGCAGAGCTTCTGCGTGAGTACGGGTATGAGTCTGTCGATGTCGAATATTGTATTTCAAGACTTCAATCCCGATTGGCTTTAAGCGGCGAATTTCCGCACGAAATAGGCTTGTTTCTCGGTTATCCTCTCGGCGACGTTGTAGGCTTTATCGACAATGCAGGACAGAATTGTAAATGCACAGGTTGCTGGAAGGTGTACTGTAACGAATGTGAGGCAATTAAGACTTTTGCAAAATTTAACAAATGCAAGTCTGTATATAAACGGCTTTGGCAGGACGGAAGAAGTCTTACAAAGCTCACGGTAAGAAAGGAAAATTTTTATGAGTAAAATTGCAGTTGTATATTGGAGTGGTACGGGTAATACCCTTGAAATGGCGCAGGCTGTAAAGTCGGGAGCTGAAAAAGCAGGCGCACAGGTTCAGCTTTTCACACCCGATGAATTTAGTCCCGATATGGTCGACAGCTATGATTATATTGCTTTCGGTTGTCCGTCAATGGGCTGCGAACAGCTTGAAGAGTCTGAATTTGAACCGATGTTCTCTGCGTGCAAACCGAAGCTTAGCGGAAAACCCATCGCACTTTTCGGCTCATATGGCTGGGGAGGCGGAGAATGGATGGAAGCTTGGGAGGACGATTGCAAAGCGGCAGGAGCTAACCTTGTCTGCGACAGTGTAATATGCAACGAATCACCCGACGGGCAGGCACTTTCCGATTGCGAAAAGCTCGGTGCGTCGCTTTCATAACTGTTTGTATATACAGCGATTAACGGTTGTTGCCAAATTGAAAACATATGCGACCGTAGGGACAGCCCTTGCGGCTGTCCGACAAAGGCTCCCTTGTAAAGGGAGCTGTCATTTTTTTGAAATAAAAAAATGACTGAGGGATTTTATAAATTCATATAAAATCAACCTCACAATCCCTCCGCCTCACGTTCGTTCGGCACCTCCCTTTACACAAGGGAGGCTGAATGTGTGTTGTCCGAAATCTGCAAAAGTTGGTGCTTCGCACGAATTAAATTAAATATCCAATGGTGTAGGGCAGGGGCTTGCTCCTGCCGAGGTGATTAACGGAAATATACTTGTTAACGGGTGTTATTAAATTAAAATTTATATTAAACATTCCGCTCCATCTCCGAGGGAGCTGTTGAGCGTAGCGAAACTGAGGGAGTTATAAAGGTTATTTCAATTATAAAAACTCCCCCAGTCATTTTTTGTTATGCAAAAAAAGACAGCCCCCTCAAAGATGGGGCGGAAGCACGAAGTGAATTTGATATGAAAATCGGACAGGGGCAAGCCCTGCCCCTACGGAGCGTGGGGGTTTTATAAAATCATAAAAATCAACCTCACAATCCCTCCGCCTCACGTTCGTTCGGCACCTCCCTTTACACAAGGGAGGCTGAATGTGCGGTTGGTTTTGATTGTTAAATAAAAATTGCACGGACAAGCTCATACTTATCCGTGCAATTCAACTTATTTATTCATTTCCTCTTTTTCTTTTCGCTCGGCGTTTTTAAGAAATTCCTTTCTTATCCAAACTCCGCTTAAAACCCACGCTAAAATGACGGCGACGAAAAAATCGATTCTGCCGAGTGGGAACATAGCCACTACCGTAAAGAAAAGCGGCGCTCTCACGTGATTTAGCATCAAAAGCCATTCGATAACGACGATAACTCTCGCAAACGGCAAAGCAGTCGCAACGCTGTAACAGAGGCAGGCGATTTGCGGTGCCCAATATTTAGGCCATTTCCACATTCCGAGCGAGGTCTTTTCGGGGTCGCCGTAGGTTATGTCCGCAAGGTATCTCTTAATATCCTCCGTTTCGTCGGACTCGGGCGCACGGTACTTTATAAAAGCATATCTTGCCATAATAAAATACAATATAAACGTAACAACATTTATCGCCACAAGACCTGCCCAACCGAATGCGTAGGTCGTAACAAGGGGATTTCCTTCAAGGCTTAAATCGGGTGTTGCCAAAAAGGTGAGGGTAAGGTCAGCCGCTGTTACCAACAAGTATGAAATTGTCAAAATGATAAAAGCGGTTTTCCTTTTTTTCATAGCTTAAAGCCTTTTTCCTATTTCATAGCCCTGTGCGGTTGCGTCTGCAATTCTGCCTGTCTTGCCTGCGTCGCCGATTACCAAAACATTTTTGCATACCGAGCGAGCTTCCGTCGCAAGCGAATTTTCAGACCTTACGCCGAGGCTCAAAATGACGTAATCCGCTCTGATAATTTTGATGTTTTCGTTTTCAATATCAACTGCGACAATTCCCGTGTCGTCAATCTCAACGAGCTTATGACCCGTAATGAACTTCGTGTTGTGCTCAAGAAGTCTCGGCATACAGTCGTCAACGTGCTGCATCCAAGTACCCGGTGCTATCTCGCTTGCCATTTCGACAATCGTAACGTCGTTTCCGTTCTCGCAAAGAAGCTCCGAGGTTTCAAGACCCGTCATACCCGAGCCGATAACAGCTACCTTTTTGTTCTTGATTTCAACAGAGCCGTTGAGAATATCCGTCGTGGTGAAAACATTGTCCCTGTCCGAGCCCTTTATCGCTCTCGGCTTAATCGCACTCGCACCCGTTGCAATGATAACCGCATACGGCTTTGCCTTTTCAATCATTTCCTTGTCAACGGTTACTCCGCACTCGATTTTCGCACCTGCTTTTTGTGCCGTGTGAGTCAAATCCTCAATAAGCCAGTTGATTTTCTCTTTTTTCGGGGGAGCAGCGGCAAGAAGCAGCTGACCGCCTGTTTTTTCCTGCTTTTCGGCAACGAGAACGTCAAAGCCTCTCTTAGCGAGCGTTTTAGCGCACATAAGACCTGCCGGACCTGCGCCGACAACGAGCACCGACCTGCCGTTTCCGTTTACTTTAAGCGTTTCCTTTTCATGACCGAGCTTCGGATTTACTGAGCATTGAGCGTGAGTTCCCTTGTATGCGTTTGCCTGCATACTTTCCATACAATAAAGACAGCAAATGCACCTGCTGATTTCGTCCTCTCTGCCTTCCTTGACCTTGTTAGCCCAATGCGGATCGGCAATATGCGGTCTGCCCAAGCATACAAAGTCCTGAGTGCCATCCTCAAGCTGACTCTCCGCCTGCTCGGGACTTCTGATAAGGTTTGCCGCAAGCACGGGAATTTTAACGGCGTCTTTTACGGCTCTTGCCATATATTTACGCCATCCGCACTCAAACGAGGTGGGTTCAAGCCAATAGTTGTATGTATCGTATCCTGCCGAGGAAACGTCGATAGCGTCCGCACCGTTTTCCTCAATGATTTTTGCCATTCTGACGCCGTCGGGGAGGGTATAGCCAACGCCCTCTCTGCCGATTTCCTTATAACATTCGTCAACCGAAAGCCTTACGATTACAGGGAAATCCTTACCGCATTCAGCCTTGATACCTTTAAGAATATCAAGGAGGAATTTCATTCTCTTGTCAAAGCTTCCGCCGTATTCGTCCGTTCTCTGATTGGTGTAGGGGGACAGGAACTGCTGAATTAAATATCCGTGCGCTGCGTGCAATTCAACGCCGTCCGCACCTGCCGCTTTTGCCCTCTTTGCACCGAGGATAAACTCACGGATTATCTTTTTAATCTGCTTTGCGGTCATTTCCTTGTTAAGACTTTCTGCGGAATATGCTCTGTCGCATTTCGACGGAGAATAAACCTTCGGCAAAAGGTCGGCTTCCATAAGCTTCTTTGCCGACGGAGCTAATTTATAGAACATCTTGCCGTAGAGCGAGCCCATAACCTTTTCCATTCCGACGGAAAGCGGAACGGTGCCCATCATAAGCGTAAGGTTCTGCCTGCCCGGATGATGAAGCTGGATAAACATCTTCGCACCGTGCGAGTGAACACGGTCGATCATCTCCGCTAAGGGCTTGATATGATAATCGTGGCTTATCGCAAGCTGAGCAAAAGCCGACGCACCGCTGAAGTCGTCAACTCTTGTGATTTCGGTTATGATAAGACCTGCTCCGCCTATTGCACGCTCCTCATAGTAGTTCATCATTTCCTCTGTGGGCTTTCCGTTGAACTGACCGAAGCCGAGCATCATAGGAGGCATAACAATTCTGTTTTTAATTTCAACATTTCCTATTTTCATAGGTGTAAAAAGAGTTTTGTATTCCATACCTGCACCCCTCATAATAAATATACTATAATTTTATCATATTTATTTGAAAGTAACAACAGTTTATTTTGCCTTTTCTGTTTTTGAAAAAACCGTATAAACGCCCATTATAATAAGAAACACCGAAAATATGATTTTAAGCGTGCTTTGAGGTATGCCGGGAAGCAGAAAATTGCCGATAACCGCACCCACACCTCCGCCTAAAGCCATGGGAATAACCGCTTTCGGCTTTATCATTTTATTTTTGATGTAAATTATGAGCGATACTGCGGCGCACGGAATAAAAAACAGTAAATTAAGCCCCTGAGCGTTGATTTGCGGAGTGTTCTTTACGAGCGTTAAATACATTATATATACACCGCCGCCCCCGAGTCCCATTGAGGCGATTATTGCCGAGAGTATTCCTGCGAGTATATCGATAAAAGAGTATTTCATATTTTTACAAGCATCCTTATTCCTGCCCAAATCATAAACGCACCGAAGAGCTTTTTTGAAATTTTAGGCGATATTTTTTTAAGTATTGCCGTGCCTAAAACAGCGCCGACAGCCGCCTGCGGAATGAGAATTAAATTATCAAAAAAATTGACATATCCGTGATATGAGTATATAATCAAACTGATTACGGAAATGGGAAGTATGACGGCAAGAGCATTGGCTTGAGCCTGCTTTTGGTCGAGCGAGCACTTTTTCAAAAGGAAAACGGCAATAACGCCTCCGCCCGCACCCAAAAGCACGTTTATTATTCCCGTGAGTATTCCGCCGAGGAATGAAAATATCTTTTTCATTTAATCACCGATTTTATATTTTGCCGATAGGAGTGATTTATTCTATGCAACTGAAATTCAAGTCGGGTATCAATAAATTACTTATAGCCGCCGTGGTCATATACCATATAATAATCGCTCTGCTGTTTTCGACGAAAATATTTTCAATGTCGGACTTCGGCGTAAATATTGCGATTATAATGTGCGTCGTTGACGTTATTTTGATTTTACCGATGCTCTTTATGACGTATTATGAGTTCAAAACGGATTATCTCTATATTCACGACTACCCGTTCAGAGCTTATAAAATCAAGTATTCGGATATTTTTACCGTTGAGGACGGAGATTTTGAGACAAAGGACAAGAGCATTGTGGCTCTTTCGCTTGACAGAGTGGCGATAGGCTACACAAAAATCAACAACAAAAACGAAGAGGAGAAAAGATATGTTTTCATTTCTCCGAAGGATATGAGCCTGTTCCTTATCCGTTTGAGCGCAAGGCTTAAGCAGTGTGAGAACGAGGCTACCGAGAGGGCGAAGGAGCTTTCGGAAAAGCAAATTGAGCACAATCGCAAAAAGGAAATTGCCGACCGCAAGCGAGAGGAAGAAAAAAAGGCAAACGCACCCGAGATTATCAAGGTCAAGGGTATGAAAAAAGGCGGCTTCAAGGTTGAGGAAGCCGAAGCGGATAAAGATAAAAAATAAGAAAATAGCTTTCGGAGGGATGAAAATGAGAACAAGAGTTTGTTTTTCACGTTTTCACCCTCTGTTTTTATTGCTGTATTATATTGCGGTGATTTCGGTAAGCGTCTTTTCGTCAGACCCGATTATACTTAGCATATCGCTTTTGGGTGCTGTTTTGCTTTGCATAAATCTGTTCGGAAAGGGACTTTTGAAGGACGCCGTTTTTCTTTTGGTGCTGAGTGTGCTGTTAACCGCAACAAATCCGCTTTTTTCACACAACGGAATAACCGTGCTTTTCTATTTGGGCGACAGGGCATACACCCTTGAAGCGCTTTTGTACGGGCTTAATATGTCCGTTATGGTGTCGGCGGTAATACTGTGGTTTAAGAGCCTGAACGCCGTTTTGACAGACGACAAAATGCAGTATCTTTTCTCAAAGAGCCTGCCGAAAACAACGCTTGTTATCACAATGGTTATGAGGTTTATACCGCTTTATATAAGAACTGTAAAGGATATAAACGATACACGCAGGGCGATGGGACTTTATCCCGAAAAAAATATTTTCAAGAAAATCAGAAATGCCTGCGAGGTCTTTTTGACGCTTGTAACGCAAAGCCTTGAAAATGCGGTCGAAACGTCGTTTTCAATGAAAGCGAGAGGCTACGGCGAGGGCGAGCGAACAAGCTATTCGATATATAAAATCAAGCCGACGGATATTACGCTTATTTCATTGCTTGCGATTTCCCTGACAGGCTTTATCTATGTTTTCGGAGTACGTGAAAATTCATCCTTCGCTTTTTATCCGACCTTCTTTGTCCCCGAAATGAGTAATTTAAGAATTTCAATGTATTTTGTGTTCGCACTCGTTTCGCTTTTTCCCTTTTTAATAAATTCTGCGGAGAGTATAAAATGGAAATATTATCTGTCAAAAATCTAAGCTTTTCATATCCCGAGGCAAAGGAAAAATCGCTCTCGGACGTATCTTTCTGCGTAAATTCGGGGGATATAATTCTCCTGTGCGGCGAGAACGGAAGCGGAAAAACCACGCTTCTCAAAATGCTGAAAAAAGAGCTTTCTCCGTTCGGAAAAATGTCGGGGGAAATTCTTTTCTGCGGCGAGAGCATAGAGAGTGCAAAAAGCTCCGATATAGGCTTCGTCTTTCAGGATGTCGAGAGCCAAATCGTCTGCGATAAGGTCTGGCACGAGCTTGCCTTTACGCTTGAAAACACGGGCACGGAGCCTATGCAGATGCGCCGCCGTGTAGCCGAAGCGGCAGGATATTTCGGAATAACGCAATGGATTTATAAAAACACGTCGGAGCTGTCGGGCGGTCAAAAACAGCTGTTAAATCTTGCCTCCGTAACGGTCGGAGTGCCGAAAATGATACTCTTGGACGAGCCACTTTCACAGCTTGACCCGATTGCCTGCGTGGACTTTATCAACACCGTTAAACGCTTGAACGAGGATTTGGGCGTAACATTTATAATTAGCGAGCACCGCACGGGCGAGCTTGTGTCCGTGTGCAATAAAATTGCCGTTATGAAGCAGGGCAAGCTCATCTCCTACGGCAATATTCGTGAAAAGCTGCCTGAAATTTCAAACGAAGCGGTTTTCGGAAATATGCCCGACTGTGCAAAAATATGGCGTGATACGGGCAAAAAAGGCGACTGTCCGCTTAATGTCAAAGAGGGTAAAAATTGGCTTTCGGAGAATTTTTCGTTCGCTTCCTCTGCGCCGATAAAGGAATTTCACAACGAATACGACAATACCTTTGAATGTAAGAACGTGCATTTCAGATATTCAAAGCACAGCGAGGATATAATTAACGGCTTGAGCTTTTCGTGTAAAAAGGGCGAGGTGCATTGCATTTTGGGCGCTAACGGCTCGGGAAAAACAACCCTTGTAAAGCTCATTTCGGGAGTTTTGAAGCCGTACAGCGGAAAGATAAATATCGGCAAGGGCAAGCGCGCTGCGTTGCTTGTGCAGAACGTCAAAAATATGTTCGTCTGCGAGAGCGTCGAGGAGGATTTGCGGCTTTACTGCCAAAATCTCGGACTTGATTTCAGCGAGGGCGAGGACAGAACCTACGAAGCGCTTGAATTACTCGGCGTTGCTGATTTGAGGCACCGCCATCCGTTCGATTTGTCGGGCGGAGAGCTTCAAAAATGCGCTATCGCAAAATTGCTTGTATCAAAGCCCGATATTCTGCTTATGGACGAGCCTACAAAAAGCCTTGACTGCGTTGCAAAGGACAATATTAAGGAGATAATCAAGGATTTGTCGCTAAACGGCGTGAGCATTGTAGCCGTAACCCACGATACGGAGTTCGCTGCGGAAATTTCAGACCGCTGCTCATTACTTTTTGACGGAGAAATAACTGCCTGCGACGTTCCGCAAAGGTTCTTTTCCGACAACAGCTTTTATACCACGGGAGCTTCCAAAATTTCGAGGGATTACACCGATTTTGCCGTAACCTGTAAGCAGGTGTCGGCTCTTTGCACGGAGAAAAACAATGAGCCTTAAACAGAGAAAAATTTTAAGCTATATTTTGATTTTCGGCGTAATTCCGCTGACGGTTATTTTCGGCACACAGCTTTTGGGGGCAAGAAAATATGTTTTTCTTTGCCTTGCCGTAACGGTATTTTGTCTTGCTTCGTTCTTAATTTCGATTGAATACAAGCAGCGAACGGCGGTTGTCGGCACGGTGCTTGTGTCGGTTATGACGGCACTTTCGGTCGTCGGACGGTTTGCGTTTTCCTATGTTCCGTTTTTCAAGCCCGTAACTGCTTTTGTGATAATAACAGGCGTTTACCTCGGCTCGCAATACGGATTTTTATGCGGTGCGCTGTCGGCTCTCGTGTCAAATTTCATATTCGGGCAGGGTGCGTGGACTCCGTTCCAAATGCTTGCGTGGGGGCTTATAGGCTTCTTTGCGGGAGCTTTTTCAAAGGGGCTTATAAAAAGCAAGCTCTTCCTGTATTTCTTCGGTGCACTTTCGGGCGTTGCGTATTCGCTGTTTATGGACACCTGGACGGCGATTTACGTTGACGGCACCTTCGTATTTTCACGGTATTTGACGCTCATTACTGCGGCTGCTCCCGTAACTGCCGTATATGTAATATCAAATGTGATATTCCTCATTTTATTATTCAAGCCGATAGGCAGGCGACTGTCGAGAATTACCCGTAAATACGGGCTTTATGAATAAAAATTAAAGGACTGTAAAGTTTTTGCCTTTACAGTCCTTTTTATGTTTGTCAGTCTAATTTCAGCTGTTCCAAGCGTCGATTTCTTTTCTCAACCAATTTGTCCAAGCGTCAATTCCTTCGCCCGTCTTTGCGCTGATAAAGAATATCTCACAGTTGGGATTTAATTTCTTAATGCGCTCAACAACCGCCTCGTCGTCAAAGTCGAAAACGGATTTTGTATCGATTTTGTTGATGAGAACACAGTCGCTGACCGTAAACATCAAGGGGTATTTTAACGGCTTGTCGTCTCCCTCGGGAACGGATAAAATCATAGCGTTTTTCGATGCGCCCGTGTCAAATTCGGCAGGGCATACAAGGTTGCCGACGTTCTCAAGCACAACGAAATCAAATTCATTTGCACCGAAGCTGTCTAAGCCCTGCTTTGTCATACCTGCGTCAAGATGACACATACCGCCCGTGTGAAGCTGGATTGATTTAGCTCCCGTTTCGGCAATCGTCTTTGCGTCAACGTCGCTGTCAATATCAGCCTCCATAACGCCGATTTTGTATTCGTCCTTTAATGCGGCGATGGTTTGCTTCAAGGTGGTGGTCTTTCCGCTTCCGGGCGAGGACATAAGATTCAAAAGAAATGTCCTGTCCGCTTTAAGCTGCTGACGTACCTTGTCTGCCTCTCTGTCGTTGCTTTCAAACACAGAGCGTTTAATTTCAATTACTTTATAATCGTTCATAATACCTCTTCTTTTGTGAAATGCTTATTTGCCTTCGTTGACAGCTCTTGCCATAGCAAGCTTGTAATCCTTCTGATGTGTAAAGATTTCATGCTTGTACGGATTTGTATGAGTTTCGATTGAACGCTTGATAATAGCGGTAAGCACAACAACGTTGACAACAAGAGCGAGAATAGCGATAACGCCCTGTGCTCTCGGGTCTGCGCTTGCAGGTGCAAAATCGGGGCTCATAACGTAATCTGCGGGATATACAGATGTGAAAACCGAGAATTTGTCGCTGAGCATAAACTGCGGAACGATTTGAGCGAACATACACCAAATTGCAAGAGTGTTTGCACGGTTTTGAATCCAACCGCCCTTGTTCCAGAAAGCGTTTGCAAAGGTCGGAGCGAGCAAAAGAGCAAGACCGCAATACCAGCTGTGCGTGGGAAGGTTGTTATAGGTGTACTCAAAGTTCCATACGTCGTAAGCGAGTATGTAGCACCAAGTCATATCGGGCCAAAGCATATCCTTTTTGTCCTTTGACTGATAAATACCCCACCAGCCTGTCATACACAAAATATTGACGATGCCTGCGATACCGTTTACCCAGTTCCACCAACCGCCGTAGAGCCAAATGCCCTCGTTTGAGTACCACCAAGCAGAGCCTGTTTCAGCAATAGCGTTAGCACCCTTGATAGCCGACTCAAAGTCAGATGCAACTGCGATAAGAATATTGATGGCAACGATAAGGAACGGGAACATCTTGAACCATTCCGTCTTGCCGATTCCCCATTTGTACTTGAGGAACATAAAGCCGATACAGCCGATTGTAGCGGCATACAGCTTCGCATAGTGGAACCAACCGTTCATATGTAAGTATGTCGGGTTGTTAAGCGCCCATTCGGCACCGTTCTTAACACCTACTGCGATAGCGATAAAATACACCGTAAGAACTACGGGAACAACGATAAAGCAGAAAATTCCGCCTGCTTTACTGCGGCGTGCAACTTCATTCAAAACAACAAGTCCGACGAATACCATAACCCAACCGAGAAGCTGTGTGATTGAAGCGTCACCGTAAATGTGGAACAACATTTCATTATCCTCCTCTGAATAATTTATTAGACATTGTGTGTCTACGGTTATAGTAACACTGAAAAAAGCCGTAGTCAATACACAATATTTACAGAAAAGTTGATTGACATTTGTTGATATAAATTATAAAATAAAGATACAAATATGTATAAGGAGCAGTGTGCTATGCCTAAAAGATACGAATACGTTAATCCGCCGAGTTTAGGCGTTGAAAATCCCCGTCCGAAGGTTGCGGCTGTCGGCAAAAAAATTACCGACGTTATTGACCATAAATTAAAGGGCGTTACCTCGAATGACGCAGAGTATTGGGGTCTTGCCGAGGTTTTGACTGACGATATGTGCGATATTGTCTTGTCAATGGACTTGCGTAAGCCTATGACCTTTGATGAAATTGCAAAGAAAAATCAGCAGTTTTCAAAGGAAAAGGTGCAGGAATTGCTTGACGAATTGAGCTATATCGGCTTGCTCGAATACGACTACGGTTATCATTATGACCACAACGGCAGAACTGCGCCTCAAAGCGAGAGAAGATATATTTTGCCGATGTTCGTACCCGGCTCTGCAGAGCTTCTCAATATTCACGAGCTTCCCCCCGACGGCATAAACCAAAGGCTTATCGACCATCCGGAGCTTGCTTCGTTCTTTGAAAGAATGACCTTTGTTCCGCTTGCAGGTATTACCCATATGGTGCCTCCCGGCGGTGCAGGTGTAGGTATGCACGTTATCCCCGTTGAAAAGTCTATTGAAATGGAAAACGGGGTTATGGATATAGAACAGCTTTCATATTGGCTTAAAAAATATGAGGGACATATCGGCGTTGCCCGTTGCTCCTGCCGTGCTTCCCGTGCGGCTCTTGATGAGGGATGTGCCGATGACGATTACGGCTGGTGTATCGGTGTAGGCGACTTTGCCGATTATTGCCGTGAAACGCATAAGGGTCACGATATAACCTATGATGAGGCTATGGAAATTCTCCGCAACGCAGAGAAAAACGGCTTCGTTCATCAGATTACGAATATCGACGGCGACAACAAGATTTTCGGTATTTGTAACTGTAACGTAAACATTTGTAACGCATTGAGAACCTCACAGCTTTTCAATACTCCGAACCTCTCACGCTCGGCATACACAGCAAAGGTTGAACCCGAAAAATGTGTTGCCTGCGGTAAGTGCGTTGAGTATTGTCCGGCAGGTGCGGTAAGACTCGGACAGAAGCTTTGCACAAAGCAGGGCGAGGTAGTTTATCCGAGAAGAACTCTCCCCGAGCAGTCCTCACTTAAAGAGTATTTGCATTGGAAAGAGGATAAGTGGGACGAGGATTACAGAGATAACAACAGAATTAACTGTTATGATACGGGTACTGCACCCTGTAAAACAGCTTGTCCTGCTCATATAGCTGTTCAGGGCTATTTGAAAATGGCGGCACAGGGCAGATACAAGGACGCTCTTGCCCTCATTAAAAAGGACAACCCGTTCCCTGCAATTTGCGGCAGAGTATGTAACCACAAGTGCGAGGATGCCTGCACAAGAGGTACGATAGACAGAGCGGTTTCAATCGACGCTGTTAAGAAATTTATCGCAGAGCAGGATTTGAACGCAGAGACAAGATATGTTCCCGAGGTTGTCATTTCCTCAAACAGATATGACCATTGGGAGCAGAAAATCGCTATTATCGGCGCAGGCCCTGCAGGTCTTTCGTGCGCTTATTACCTTGCTACAAAGGGCTATAAGCCGACAGTCTTTGAAAAGAACGAAAAGCCCGGCGGTATGATGAGATACGGTATTCCGTCATACAAGCTCGAAAAGGACGTTATCGACGCTGAAATCGACGTTATCAGAGAATTGGGCGTTGAGATCAAATGCGGAGTTGAGGTCGGCAAGGATATTACACTTGACGAGCTTCGTAAACAGGGCTTTGAGGCGTTCTATGTCGCTATCGGCTGTCAGGGCGGAAGAATGGCAGGCGTTGACGGCGAAGATGCAAACGGCATTGATATAGCGGTTGACTTCTTACACTCGGCAACTGAAAATCAAGAGCAGAAAATTGACGGCGACGTAGTTGTAATCGGCGGCGGTAACGTTGCGGTTGACTGTGCAAGAACAGCTCATCGCTTCGGCGCAAAGAAGGTTTCTATGGTATGCCTTGAGTCGAGAGATACTATGCCCGCATCAAATGAGGAAATCGAAGAAACTCTTGATGAGGACATTGAAATTTGCAACAGCTGGGGACCGAAAGAGATTAAAAAGGACGAAAACGGCAACGTTACAGCGGTTGTATTTAAGAAATGCACACGCACCATTGACCCCGTAACAAACAAGTTCTCGCCCGAATACGACGAGAACGAGACAATCGAAATCAAAGCCGACAGAGTTATTTACGCTATCGGTCAGTCGATTGAATGGGGCAATATGCTTGACGGCGAAAAGGTTGACTTCTGGCACGGAAATTATCCTATGGCAGACGGACTTACATATCAGACGGCACAGCCCGATATTTTTGTCGGCGGCGATGTTTACACAGGACCTAAGTTTGTCATAAACGCTATTGAGGCAGGCAAGTGCGCAGCGGAGAGCCTCCACAGATACGTTCATCCGCACGCTTCGCTTACAGTCGGCAGAAATCGCAGAGATTTCATTGAGCTTGATAAGGACAATCTTGTTATTGACAGCTATGACAATTCCTCACGTCAGGAGGCAGGAACAGATGCTTCGATTGATATTAAGATGTCGTTTAGAGATGCTCATAAGACTCTTACCGAGGAGCAGGTTAAGATTGAAACCGCCCGTTGTCTCGGCTGCGGTGCTTCGGTTGTTGACCCGAACAGATGCTTGGGCTGCGGTATTTGTACCACAAAGTGCGAATTTGACGCAATCAAGCTTCACAGAGACCGTCCCGAAGCGTCAAAGATGGTTGTCGCAGAGGATAAGATGAAGCACATTTTCCCGTATTTTGCAGGTAATGTCGCAAAGCTTGCCGTTAAGAAAATACCGAAAGAGGTCAAGGAATACGAGAAGAAATATACCGAATTCCGTGAGGCTATCGGCAAGGATACGGACAAGCACTAAGGGGTAAAATATGCACGAACTCGGCGTAGTATTCTATGTTATCGACGATGTTAAAAAGGTTGCCGTTGAGAATAATGTTGAGCATGTTCACTCGGTTACTCTCCAAGTCGGCGAGGTCTCGACCGTCATTCCCGAGTACCTTATAGACTGTTGGAATTGGGCGGTTAAAAAGCACGATATTCTCATTGACTGCGAATTGCGTGTTGAGCGTATCGACGCAATAACCTATTGTGAGGACTGTCAAAAGACCTATCCCACCGTGCAGTACGGCAAAATTTGTCCGCATTGTCAGAGTGAGAAAACATATCTCATTCAGGGCAACGAATTTAATATTAAAGAGATAGAGGTAACATAGCTATTCTCATAACCTGCACGGGGCAGTAATTTAACTGCCCCGTGTTTTTATGTGTTCGGAATTGCCTGTTGCATTTTCAACACGTTATGTTAAAATGATGTTATAAAAGGGGAAATTTGTGAGGGGAGAATTATGAAAAACACTAAAGGCAAAAAACAAATTATAATTCAGGCAATCATTTTGGCGGCGTTATGGGTAATTCCGTTTGTAATACCGTTCAAATATTCGGTATATAACTTCTTATGGTTTTTCACATACTCGCTCATACCCTTGATTTTCTTTACATTGGCGTTTATCGCAGTTGTTATAAATCAGAAATACAAAAAGTATTTATTGAAATTACTCGCAAATGTTTTTGATGTTTTGGCAGTTGCTTCGTTTGTTATTATTATGGTTTATAATTACAACGCAGCGCAGAGCGAAGCAAATATCAGGAAAACTGAAATACTGACAGGAACTGTAAAGTGCGAACACTTTACAGGGATTTCGGAGAATGAGCTGACAGAGTACACAAGCGGAACGGACAAAACAACAGGCGTCCGTCCAGAAAAGGACAGCGGCTCGGTATATCTTAATCGCATTTACGGATATGATAATTCACTTGATATGATACTTCACGAAACGGCGGGGGATAAAGGCACTCCATTTGAATGGGAAATAACCTATATTGACGGCTGTTCCGAATTTCTGTCAGCTAAGTTTTGTAATCGCACCAAAAAAGATTTGATTAAGGAATACGGTATTTCATTTGATGAAGCGGAATTAAACGGGTATAATTGCTATTATTCTTATATGGAAAATTGGCAGAGTAGTTTTTTAGTCGTTGACGGAAACGGACAGCTTTTGATTATAAGGTTAAGTCCTGTCGATAACAGCGATAAGGAGTATATCGAGGCAGCGTTTACGGATATTATGGCTGAAATAAGGGGAGTACAGCAATGAAAAAGTTCTTAAAAGTAATTTTAATAATTATTGCTTCGATTCTGATTTTACTTGGCTTGATGGTTGTAATTAGCCTCGCAAGTTATTGGAAGGAAACCAGCCTGATTAAAGAAAAATTCAAAACCTTGCCGACGGAAACGGTTGAGATTGACTCGTTTGACGAATATAAAGAAATAAACAATGTTGGCGGCTGGGGCTTCGGATTTCCGTCCAAACAGGTTTCTTTTTTAAACAATAAACCTTCAACTCCGTGCTGGACTTTGGGTAACGGTACTGATTTCCTTTTTTCAAGCTCCGTTGAGAGAAAATCATACGGCGCTTTATATAAGGATAAATATTACGCCAAAGCAGACTTCGAGTTTCCGCAGTTGAATGTTGACTCTTTGAGTTCGGTCGTGCTTTCAGACAAATCGTTTGCGCACGCTCAACATTATGATGACGAAAATAAGGCTTTTGTCTGGAATGAAGATGCGAATGTTATAAACTGCAATTTCAATAAAGAGGAGCTTGCCGATTTCAGCGCTTTACTTGACAAATCAAAAACAATTCAAGTTAAAAATAAAAACGGGAATTGGTATATTTCCGATAATGAGAGCGGATATGTTCTTTGCCATGACAACAAGCCGTATGGGTTTATTATAAGACTGTATTTTAACGGCAATGACAGCCTTTACAATCAGAAATATATGCTGTGTAAAACGGATAATGGCAGATACATTGTAATTGAGGGGGAATATTGGAGCTTTGACTATCCGATAAACCACGCTTATATGCTGTCCGAAAATTTTGATAAAAAATTTGATAAACTGTTGGAAAACTCGAATTTTTGCACGGATACGGAGAATGTCTTTGATGAAGGCGGTTGGTTAGACTATTCCGAAACGGCTGTATTCCGTAAGTAATAAAATTATCCGCTGAAGCAGACACTTTCTCCACACATTTGCAAAAATTGTTTATTAGACAAATTTCTAATAACTATTGAAAACTTGAAAACATATTGTTATAATACTATCTGTGAAGGAGGCGACATTTTATGGGCGAAAACTTCAAAGAAAAAAATAACGAAGCAGCCGAAAAAAAGACGGAGGGCAACGAAGCCGTTTTGAACGGTAATGAGTCCGAAGCGACACCTCAAGAGCTTACAGATGAGCAGAAATACGCTAAAAAATATTTGTTCATAAGGGAAAAGCTCTTAAAAAACTACGATAACGGTTGTAAGAGGTACAGGAAAGCGAAAATAACAACGGCAATTATGTTTTTAGTCATTTCCGTACTTTTCACGGTATTGAGCATCAGCACGGGACGGCATATGCAGTTTTTGACTATATGGATAATTCTTATATTCTTTTTAGTAACCGTGTACTTGTTTTTGGATTATATAAGGTATTTGATAGAGGATAAGGTTATACCGTACTTAAAGGACGACGATATGCTTGAGTACGGCGAATATGATATTTTTACTGACAACGACGACGATGAGGATGAAATCGACGACGAGGAGGAAGATGAGTAATGAAGAATATTCTCAAAATATATTCCAGAGACTTAAAAAAGATTTTTACAAACAGTATGGCAATCATCTTGGCGATAGGCGTGCTTGTGCTGCCGTCGCTTTATGCGTGGATCAACATTTATGCAAACTGGGACCCGTACGGCAAGCAGAGCACGGGAAATATGCAAATTGCCGTTATTATAGAGGATAAGGGTACAAAGTTTAAGGACGTTGAAGTAAATGTCGGCGAGCAGATAAAGGAAAATTTGTCCGCAAACGACGTTATAAATTGGCAGTTCGTCTCAAAGGAAGAGGGAATATACGGCGTAAAGGCAGGTAAGTATTATGCTGCAATCGAGGTTCCCGACGATTTCAGCACCTCGCTTACAAGTATTATTTCCGACGATTTCAAAATGCCGCAAATTACATACTATGCCAACGAAAAGAAAAACGCCATAGCGACGAAAATTACCGACAAGGTAGTTCAGACCGTGCAAACCGAGGTCAATGAGTCCTTTGTTCAGACCGTTATTGACGTTGTGAGCAAGGTTTTGGGCGTTGTGGTGGTTGATGCAAATGACGGCTCAAATTCAACCGTTAAGAAAATCACAACGGGAATTGAGCTTGTAAAGGAAAATGTTGTCGGCTTGCAGACAACATTGCAGAGCTTTGACAAGATTATGCAGCAGCTTGAAAAGCTCGACTCCTCGCTTGTGCAGGCTGATTTGAATAAATTGGTAAACAATGTTGACTCGGCTCTCAAGGACACAAACGACGCCATAAAGGTTACAAGGGTTGCGGTTGACGGCATAACCGACACGCTCGGCTCTGTCATCACTCAATCGTCGGGCACATTGGTTTCAATCGCAAATTCGATTAACGACATTAACGACACGACCAATGAGGCTACAACGGCAGGACTTAAATCCGCACAGATAGCTGTCAAGGACGTCAATCAGAAGCTCACGCTTTTCATCGGTACATTGGAGTCGATAAGAGACTCTCTTGACACTCCCGTAAAGGGCTTGGATGCGTTGATTGTCGCTCTTAAAGACGTAAACAACAACTTGACGCAACTCGACCAAAAAATTACCTCTGCCATTGAATCGGGAGCTAATAAAAACGACGTCTCCGAAATTGTAAATTCGTTGAAATCGATAGCTTCCACGCTCAGCGGACTTGATGCGGAATACAACGGCACGGTAAAGCCTGCCTTGAGCAAGGCTATTGACTCGCTCTTAGAGGTTATGAACGACGTTTCCAACATTATCGAAAAGCTAAGCGGAAGCACGGAATTTAAGGAGCTTTCAAACTCCTTGAGCGTATCCGTAAGCGCAGGCTCGACAATGTTCTCGGCTCTTTCCTCAATGCTCGACGGCTTTGTAAAGCAGCTGGATATTGTTGACGGCAAGGTTGCAGGGCTTACCGATATGGAGCTGTTCAACGTCATATACAACCTGTCCGTAAACAACGGAAATGAGCTTGGCAGCTTCTTGGCTTCGCCCGTCAAGGTAAACACCGAAAAGGTTTACGGCATTGACAACTACGGCTCGGCAATGGCACCGTTCTATACAACCCTTGCAATTTGGGTCGGCGCAATCATTCTTGTAGCTGTATTCAATCCCACGGTTAAGCATAAAAAGGAAATCGGCAACGTTACTTTCTCGCAGGAATTCTTCGGCAGAGCGTTTACGTTTATGAGCTTCGGCTTTATCCAAAGCCTGATTATCTGTCTCGGCGACCTGTATTTCCTGAAAATTCAGTGCTATAACCCCGGACTGTTTATGCTCGCAGGCTGCTTTGCTTCGCTTGTGTTCTCGCTGTTTATGTATTCGCTTGTAGCGGCATTCGGCGATATAGGCAAGGCTGTTGCGGTAATTATGCTTGTCGTTCAGCTCGGCGGCTCGGGCGGTACGTTCCCGATTGACGTAACACCTGCATTCTTCAGAGCAATTCACCCGTATTTGCCCTTTACATTCGTTATAAACGCAATGAGAGAGTGCGTATGCGGAACTTGGGAGAGCGATTATTGGATGGATCTCGTAAAGCTCTGTGCATATATCATAATCGCACTTGTAATCGGCTTGTTCTTCAGATTTTTGTTCAAAAAGCCTGTTAAATTCTTCAACAAAAAGCTTGAGGAAACAGACCTTTTGTAACAGCCAATAAAATAAACGGTGTATGAGCAAATTTCTGCTTATACACCGCTTTTTTATGCCTTAATTTAATTTTAGAAGCCGACAACCTGATGAGTTCTCGGAACTGACGGGGGATTGCCTATCATACCGTACTCTCTGAGCGTTGCGATTTTCTCCATATCCTCGGGCGAAATCGAGAAGCCGAAAACATCCGCATTGTTTTTAATTCTTTCGGGGGTAGCGGACTTCGGAACGGGCACAGCACCCTTTTGCACAATAAATCTTATGCAGAGCTGAGCGACCGAAACGCCGTATTTTTCGGCCATTTCAATTAAAAGCTCACGCTTGAAAGCCTGACCTTGAATTAACGGGCTCCACGCCTCGGGGAGAATTTTGTTTTCCTTACAGTATGCAATCATTTCCTCCTGAGGATTTTGCGGATGCATCTGCACCTGATTTATCATAGGATAGGTCGAAAAATTCCTCTTGATTATTTCAATATGCTCTTCGAGGAAATTGCTTGTACCTATTGAACGAAGCTTTCCGTCATTATAAAGCTTTTCAAACGCTCTCCACGTCTCGCACAAATCGTCCTCGAGCCTGTCAACGTTTTCAACAAGCACGGGCCAATGAATAAGATAGGAGTCAAGATAGTCCGTTTTAAGCCTTTTGAGCGACCTTTCGCAAGAATCAATCGCATTTTGATAGCCGTGGTCGTCATTCGGAAGCTTTGAAACCAAGAAAATTTCGTCCCTCTTAACGCCGCTTTCTCTTATACCCTTGCCTACATATTCCTCGTTTTGATATGCCGCCGCCGTGTCAATATGACGATAGCCGCTTTCAATGGCGCATTTTACAGCATTCGCAGCGATTTCCTCGGGCATTTTCCAAGTGCCGAACGCAATGCAGGGAACTTCCACGGAGTTTATAAGCGTATATTTATCTGTCAATGAATTCATAAAATCACCTCGTCATTTTTTAATATTTTATCACAGTTTTTTGAATATGTAAAAGCTTTCTTGAAATAATATTTTTGTAAAATATTGAAAGGCGGTGCGTGCTATGATGCTTCTGAAAGCATTTGTGGTGGGCGGACTTATCTGCGTTGTCGGACAAATATTGATTGATACAACCAATCTCACACCTGCGAGGATTTTGGTGTCGTTTGTCGTGTTGGGAGTTTTACTCGGTGCGCTCGGAATATATGCGCCGTTTTCCGAATGGGCAGGGGCAGGGGCGAATGTTCCGCTGACGGGCTTCGGCAATATGCTCGTTCAGGGCACAAAGCAGGCGATAAGAGATTACGGCTGGCTCGGAATTTTAACAGGACCGTTGAGCGCAGGCTCTGCGGGTATCACGGCGGCAATGCTGTCGGGCGTGGTCGTGTCGTTCCTTACAAAACCAAAGTCAAAATAAAACAAAAAAGAACAGTTATTCAAAAAGAATAGCTGTTCTTCCTTTGGCTGAGTGTTCATAAGGAAGTATTGGTTTCTCGCATAAAAATCCCTTATGCTTTTGCCAAAAAGCCTCGCAAGGCGACAGCCTTGCTTCATTTCTCGGCTTCGGCATAAAAGAATTTTTATAGCTACGAAACTGCAATGCACTTCAAAATAATATATTTTTGATACAAGAAAAGGCAAACCCCGCAGATAATGCTGACGCATATCTGTGGGGGTTAACGAATTATTGTACAAAAAGATGTTGTTTTGAAGCAAAACTGCCTTATGAACACTCAGCCTTGTATAGTTTGTTTACGCAACTGTCTCCGAAACGAAAGTATCGTCACAGCATGAGCAAGAAACATAGTTTTCAGCGTCGTTACCGATAACAACCTTTTTGCTGTCAACGTATTTCTTAACAAGAACATATGCTGCGAAAGCTGCGCCTGCAACTGCAACAAGAATACCGATTACCTGTAATGCTTTTTTCATAACAAAACCTCCAATTTTGTTTTAAGTTCAATGCTATTATAACCAAATTAGAATTAAAAGTCAATGAACAATATGTAAAAAATGTGCGTATGAAAATAAAAAGCAAAACGCTGCCAACTTTAGGTTGACAGCGCAACAACAAACTGCTTGAATTAAGCCTTGTTCAACTTAGTAACGAGGGCGGACTTTTTACGTGCAGCATTGTTTTTATGAAGGAGACCCTTAGCAGTAGCCTGGTCAATCTTCTTAACAGCAGCAGTAACAAGTACTTCCTTGTCTGCAGAACCGCTTTCGATTGCAACATTAGCTTTCTTAATAGCAGTCTTTAATGCGGAATTCATTGATTTGTTGCGCTTAGCACGCTTGTCGTTTACGATTACACGCTTTTTAGCTGATTTAATATTAGGCATTGTCACACCTCCCTTATACATTAGCGGAATATATGATACCATTTATAGACGAAAAAAGCAAGTTTTTTTTATAATTTTGCAATATTTTTTTATTATGTCCAATAATAAGAACATAAGGAGATGTTAAAATGAACGCAAGAACCGACTTGGCGATAGAAAAAGACAGCTTCATTTCAGGCGACAGACCAAAGGGGATAAGGCGAAAAATTTTTGAAACGGAAAAAACAAAGGTAACAAAAATTTCTGTTTTAGACAAGGAGGCGGCGGAGGTGATAGGCAAGCCCGTGGGCGAATATATAACGGTTGAATTGGACGAATTTTCCTACGACACGGAATTGCTCGACGACAGAATGAAAAGCATTTCAACGCAGATTTCGTCGCTCTTGCCAAAGGGAGACGGCACGGTACTTGTCGCAGGCATAGGCAATAAGGACATAACTCCCGACGCCTTAGGACCTCGCTGTGCCGAGGGGATATTTTCGACAAGGCATATTACCTCGGAGCTTGCAGAGGAAATAGGACTTGATTTCTTAAATCCCGTTTGTTCGCTTGCTACGGGCGTTCTCGGACAGACGGGAATTGAAACGGGGGAGATAATCAAGAGCGTTGCCGATGCCATTAAGCCAAAGGCTGTTATCGTCATTGACGCACTTGCGGCGGCAGGACTTGAAAGGCTCGGCAGAACTGTGCAAATAACCGATACGGGCATAACTCCCGGCTCGGGTGTCGGAAACAAGAGAGCCGAAATTTCAAAAAACACACTCGGCGTGCCTGTTATAGCAATCGGCGTTCCGACGGTTGTAGATGCGGTTACGCTCGCAAGGGCTATGACGGGAAACAAGACCGCCACAGAAAATGCCGAGGCGCAGAATATGATGGTAACGCCCCGTGAAATTGACGTTATGATAGAAAGAGCCGCAAAGCTTATTGCACTCTGCGTAAACTGTGCCCTGCAACCCGAAACCGACCCCGAGCTTTTGCTGTCTGTCGTATAAATTAAGCCGCTTTTGCATATACATTACGGATATATATGCGAAAGGATGGTTAAAATGAGAAACCGAAAAGCTCCCGAAAACTCATCAAACGGCGTTACGGCGTTTATTTCACTGATAATATTTACGCTCGCTTTCCTCTTGAACACCTATTGTCCGACGGCGGTAGTCAAAACCGCAGTTGCTTCGGCAGGACTTGCCTTGCCGCAGGCGACGGTGCAGACGTTTTCACAGGCTGCGAGGTCGGCGAAATCAGAGCCGAAAGCACAGGAAACGGGCAATATGGAAATCTCCGACAACACGGAAATCACAAAAAAATCGCAGGAAACGGCAAAAAAGGGCGACTCGGCACCGCAGGACATACTCGAAATGGCAAAAAAATACAAAGCCGATTTTTCTGCCGCCTCACACGACGGAAAAATAGTTGAAAAGACCTACGGCGTTGCCAATGCGACCTCGACCTTCGGAAATATTACCGTTCGCAACACAACTCCGTCGCACAGTATCAATATCGAAAGCTCACTTTCGGGCGAGCTTGTGTTTTCTCCCGAGGATATTTCAAAGCCTACGGTGCTGATTTTCCATACGCACACAACCGAAAGCTATGAAATGCTTGACGAGGGGTGGTTTACAAATTCTTACAGCACAAGGAGTAACGACCCAGACAAAAATATGGTAAGAGTCGGCACGGCGATATGCGAAGAATTAGAAAAAAGCGGAATAGGATATATCCACGACACCGATATTCACGACGCTCAATACACAGGCGCATATGACCGTTCACGTGAGAAAATCGATAGAATTTTGCAGGAAAATCCGACAATACAGATTGTCCTTGACGTTCACAGAGACGCAATTCACAATTCCGAAACGACACGCACAAAGCCCGTAACGACAATAAACGGCAGAAAAGCGGCGCAGATAATGATAATAACGGGCTGTGAGGACGGTAAGGTAAAATCATTTCCGTCATGGGAGAAAAATTTGACCTTTGCCCTTAAATTGCAACAAAAGGCGGAAACAATGTATCCGAGCCTTATGCGACCGATACTTTTTTCTGCCCGTAAGTACAATATGGACGTAGTTCCGTGCTCTGTTTTGTTGGAGGTCGGAAGCGACTCGAACACGCTGGAGGAAGCTGAATATTCGGGGCATTTAATCGGTAGGGCAATAAGCGAATTCGTAAAGGAGAACAAATGAAAAAGGACAGGGAATTTAAGAAATTTATAACCGTAACAATATTGATTTTATGTGCGTTTTCGCTGTTCTCGGGCGTTGCTACGGCGAGCGAAAGAACGGGAAAAGCGGTGTTCGGCATTCACTCCGACACCGTAACCGAAGCGGATGTTATAAACGGCGTCAAACGGTTCTTGAATGATATAAAATTATAGTGTATAATTAAGCTATACAGTATGCTTAGGAGAAATGAAATATGAATTTTAATAATCTTACTAACGGTCAGTCGGAGGGCTTTGCCATCGTAAAGCAGTGCGACGAAAAGACAACTGCAAAGGGCTCGACCTATCTTGATATGAAGCTTTCCGATAAAAGCGGAGAGATAAACGCAAAGCTTTGGGATTATTCGCCGTTGATTCACGGCAGTTTCCCTGCCGATTCTGTCGTAAAGGTAAGGGGAGAAATCAGTAAATATCAGGGCAACGATCAGCTTAGAATAAGCAAGATAAGGCTTGTAAACGATTCGGATAACGTCAATATGGACGACCTTGTTCAGTCGGCTGATTATTCGGGCGAATTTATGTACGAAAAGCTCATTGAAAGGGTAAATGCCTTTTCCGACGAGGAGCTTAAAAAGCTTGTTTTACATATGTACGAGCAGAGAAAGGACGTTTTGCTCACTTGGCCTGCCGCATACAGACTTCATCACGCAGTCAGAGGCGGACTGTTAATGCACACGCTTTCAATCGTTAAGCTCTGCGAGGGTGTATGCGAGGTTTATCCGTTTGTAAATAAGGACTTGCTTTTGACGGGCGCTATGCTTCACGATATTGCAAAGACAACGGAATATGACGTCGGTGCAAGCGGCATCGCATCGGGCTATACCGTTGAGGGCAATTTGATAGGACATCTTGTAAAGGGTGCTATGCTTGTTGACGAAGCGGCAACGGAGCTTTCAATATCAAGGGAAAAGGCAATGCTTGTTGAGCATATGCTCATTTCACATCACGGCGAGCCGGAATACGGTGCGGCGGTCAGACCTATGTTTCTTGAGGCTGAATTGCTCTCGGAGCTCGACCTTATGGACGCACGGGTTTATCAGATAGCACATGCGATTGAAAATGTTGAGGAAAACGGCTTTTCGTCAAGGCTTTGGGCACTCGAGGACAGAAGAATATACAAGCACGAAGCAAAACAGGACAGCACAAAGGTTAATCTTGAATAAATTTTTAGGGGGTTGATTTTATGAGAAATCATGAAGTTACTAAGGTTCAAAGATTGCTTAATGAGGACGGTACGTTAAAAGAGCCGGGCTGGTCAAGAAAGCTTTATCAAATCTATGACAGGAACGACATCAAAAAGCGTGCTACCCGTATTAAAGAATGGGATTATTATCTTGTTCTTGCAAAGGATTACGGCGTTGCGTTCACGATTTCCGATGACGGCTACATAGGACTTCAGTCTGTGTCCCTGCTCGATTTCAGGGGAACTCCGTGGGAGCATACCGAAACCGTGCTCAATGCTTTTCCGATGGGTAAGCTTAAAATGCCGTCAACAACCGATAAGGGCGACATTATGTACAAGGACAAGCGTCTTTATCTTGAGTACAAAAAGCGTGGCAATATGCGTAAAATCGTTTGCGTGTTCAAGAATTTCCACGAGGGAAAGACCTTTACCTGCGACTTGACTCTTACACAGCCCGACGGCGATACTATGGTTATCGCAACTCCCTGGAAAGAGGACAAGCATGCATTCTACTATAATCAGAAAATCAACTGTATGAGAGCTTCGGGCACTTGCACCTACGGCTCGGAAACCTATACGTTTAATTCAGACACCGACTTTGCGACTCTTGATTGGGGCAGAGGTGTTTGGACTTATGATAACACATGGAATTGGGGCTCGGGCAACGGTATAATCAACGGCAAGGACTTCGGCTTTAACATAGGCTATGGCTTCGGCGACACAACAGCTGCCTCCGAAAACATAATTTTCTATGACGGAGTAGGTCATAAGCTTGACGATATTACATTTAATATCCCCGAGGACAGCTACACGAAGCCGTGGACTATAACCTCCTCGGATAAGAGGTTTGAAATGACCTTTACACCCATTATCGACAGGGCGGCGAAGATTGACGTAAAGCTCATAGTTACGGATCAGCATCAGGTTTTCGGTAAAATGAACGGCGTTGCGGTGCTTGATGACGGTACGAAGCTCGAAGTTAAAGACCTTGTCTGCTTCTGCGAGAGGGTACACAATAAATATTAAAAGGTGAAAGCAATAAATGGAATGGACAGAAGTTATAATTGAAATAAATGCCGACGATATAGATGTTGCGACCGATATTGCGAATATGGTTGTGCCCTACGGTGTGTATATTGAGGATTACAGAACTCTTGAGGAGGAGACATGGGAGATTGCAAATATCGACCTTATCGACGAGGAGCTGCTCAAAAAAGACCGCACAAAGGGCTATATTCACATCTATATTTCTCCCGACGAAAACCCTGCCGAAGCGGTTGCGTTTTTGTCCGAACGCTTGAATGAGAATGGAATTTCCAACAAAATCGACCTCAACAAGTGCAAAAATGAGGATTGGGAGAACAATTGGAAGGAGTTTTTCAAGCCGATGAACGTCGGCGAAAAATTGCTTATCAGACCCCTGTGGATTGACGATTATGAAAACCCCACAGGCAGAAAAGTGCTTTCGATTGAGCCGGGACTTGCTTTCGGTACGGGCGGACACGACACGACCCGTCTTTGCCTTGAAATGTGCGAAAAATATCTCAAGGACGGCGACAGCGTGCTCGACACGGGCTGCGGAAGCGGTATTCTTGCGATTGCCTGCCTGCTGCTCGGCGCTAAAAATGCTGTCGGCGTTGACATTGACGAATTAGCGGTTAAAACTGCGATTGAAAACGGTAAAGTCAACGGCTTTTCAGAGCCCGAATACAGGATTTTAGAGGGCAACCTCACGGATAAGGTAACGGGAAAATTTGATTTGGTCGTTGCTAATATTGTGGCGGATGTTATTATAATGTTCTCCGATTTTGTCGGCGATTTTATGAATGACGGAGCGCATTTTATCGTTTCGGGAATTATCGCACCGAGAGCCGACGAGGTCAAAGCGGCTTTGAAGAAAAACAATTTCCGCATAGTTGAGGAAAATCGCAACGGCGATTGGCTTTGCTATGTGCTTGAAAAGGCGCAGTGATGTTAAGACTTAAAAGCTTGTTAAAAAATGAGCTGCCGAGCAATACTTTACCAAAGACGGCAGACGAAAATTTTGAGTATTCTCTTTTTGTGACAAAGACCTGCCCAAACTGTAAAAAGGCAAAGTCCCTGCTTGCAAAATCGGGTATAAATTATACCGAAATTGCCGTTGAGGACGAGCCGCAGCTTGCGTTGGAGCTTGATTTGCGGCAGGCACCGTCGCTTGTCATAAGCTCGCAAAACGGCACAAAAATTGTGTCGGGTATCTCAAATATCAAAAGGTATCTCGAGGGAAAATGATGTACGATATAATTGTTGTCGGCGGAGGTCCTGCCGGACTTACTGCCGCCTTGTATTCGGTGCGTGCAGGCAAGAGCGTGTTGGTACTCGAAAAGGCGAATTACGGCGGTCAAATGGCTCTTTCGCCGAGGATTGAGAATTATCCAGGCTTTTCAAAAATCAGCGGATATGACCTGTCGGAGATGATTTTCAAGCAGGTTGAGGCGGCAGGTGCGGAGCTTTTAGATGAAGAGGCTTTGAGCATTTCCGAAAAGGACAATATCAAAACCGTCAAGACCGACGGGGGCGAATATCAGTCAAAGGCGGTCATAATCGCTACGGGTATGAGGCACAAGTTACTCGGCGTTAAGAACGAAAACGAGTATTCGGGTAACGGAATATCCTATTGTGCGGCTTGCGACGGTGCGTTTTATAAGGACAAATGCGTTGCGGTTGTCGGTGGCGGTAATTCTGCGGTGCAGGAGGCTTTGTATCTTTGCGATATTTGCAAAAGCGTAACGGTCATGCAAAATTTGCCGTCGCTCACGGCTGAAAATAAGCTCTGTGAGCAGTTGAAAAAAAGAGAAAATGTACAATTTCTCTTTAACACCGTAATAACAGAATTTACGGGAGACGGGGAAAAATTGACGGGCGTCATTGCAGAGAATACCGACACAAAAACCGCTTCCGAAATGACCTTTGACAGCGTGTTTGTCGCAATAGGACTTGAAGCCGACAACGACATTTTCAAAGGCTTGATAACGCTTGACAATGAGAACTTTATTTTATCGGATGACGAAATGAAAACCGACAGAGACGGAATTTTTACGGCAGGCGATTGCAGGTCAAAGAAAATTCGGCAAATTACTACGGCAATGGCGGACGGCACAACGGCGGCTTTTTCGGCTTGTAAATACGTTGACGAACTGAATAAATAAAAAAAACACGGTAGAAGGCTGAGTGTTAATAAGGCAGTTTTGCTTCAAAACAACATCTTTTTGCGCAATAATTCGTTAAACCCCGCAGATATGCGTTAGCATTATCTGCGGGGTTTGCCTTTTCTTGCATCAAAAATATATTATTTTGAAGTGCGTTGCAGTTTCGTAGTTATAAAAATTCTTTTATGCTGAAGCCAAGAAATGATGCAAGGCTGTCGCCTTGCGAGGCTTTTTGGCAAAAGCATAATGGATTTTTATGCGAGAAACCAATACTTCCTTATGAACACTCAGCCACAAAGACTACCGTGTTACTTTTTGTTTTAAGGATTATTTATTTGTCTTTTTTGTTGCTTCGATAATTCTGACAACTATCGGGCAAAGAACAACGTTTGTCAAAAGCTCAAACAGGAAGTTGAAGCCGACAAAGCCGACAAGCATATACTTTGTAACGCTTACGAATCCCTCAGCAACGCCCCATTCTCTGATTGCGTCAAAGAAGAAAACACGGCAGCCTAAAAGGAAAACGCCTGTGTTCGTAACGGGTGCTACGATTGCCGCAAGGATTGTTGCAAGGGTAATATTTTTGCTCTTTAATGCGTTAAATACAAGACCTGCAAACAGTCCGCAAAGTGTACCTTTAAGAAGTACAGTTACGATTGTACCCGGTACGCTGATAGTAAGGAAAAGGGAAGCGTCGCCCGAGAGCAAAACAACTACGCCGAAAACAAAACCCAACCAAGCGCTGACGATCGGACCGCACAAAGCAGCACCTAAAACAACGGGAATCAAAATCAATGAAATTGAGAATGTTCCGAACTTGATTGATGAGCCGATAAACTGCAATACGATTACAATAGCGGTTAAAATGCCGCCGATTGCGAGCTTGAGCGACTGCTCTTTACTCATCTTTTTACTTTTTGCCATAATAAAACTCCTTTCGCTGTTGCCCCTTTATGGCTCGGAAAAATTCCACGGGTGCAACGCACTTAAAATATTTATGGGCTGTGCTTTAAGGAAAACCACAACCGTAAAACAAACACTCGGCATTGTGATATTACGCAAAACGCTGTAACTCACGCCTTATGTATTGCTTTTGATGAATTGAAATTACTTGCTGTTCTTATCGTAAATAGCCTTTAATCCCTTTAAGATAAGGTCATTGTCATATACTATGTCGTGCTTGCACTCTTTGACGATAAATGACGAAAGTCCGCCTGTCGCAACGATTACCGCAGGTACACCTACCTCGTCAACAAACCTGTCAATCATACCGTCAATCATTGAAGCAGTACCTAAAATTACGCCCGATTGCATACATTCGACCGTGTTTTTAGCGCAAGCCTTACTCGGTGCGTTGAGTGCGATTGTCGGAAGCTGCGAGCTCGTTTCGGTAAGCGCATTGAGAGAAATTGCAATTCCGGGAGCGATAAGACCGCCGCAGAAAGCCTTTTTCTCATTGACAACATAGAGCTTTGACGCTGTGCCGAGGTCAACCACAAAGGCGGGGAGGGGATAATTCTCCGCAACTCCTACCGCACCTGCCGCAAGGTCAGCACCGAGCTGTGCAGGGTTGTCGATTTGAATATCGAGTCCCGTTTTAACACCGGGAGCAATCACAATGCACTTCTCACAAATCGGAGAAATAGCCTGCTTGAGCGTTTGCGTAAGCTCGGGAACAACAGAGCTTATTATAGCGCCGTCAATGAGCGAGGTATCAACCTTATGCAAAGCGAATATGTTTGAAAAGTAAACTGCATATTGGTCGGGCGTGAGGCTGCGTTGAGTGGCAAGCCTTGAGACAAAAACCATATCGTCATTGTTGAACACGCCGAAGGTTATATTTGTATTTCCAATGTCAACTGTTATAATCATAAAATCACCACGGATAGTATAATACAAAAGCGGCCTTGAAATCAAGACCGCTTTTTATTTTTTTTTGAGAATTATTTATCGTCGTTCTTTTTCTTTGTAAGAACAAGTGCAGCACCTGCGATAGCTGCTATGCCTGCAACAGAAGCGATTGTATAGTCGCCTGTCTTAGCTTTGCCACCCTCAAAGTCAGTCTTGTTTGAGCCTGAGCCCGAAGAACCTGAGCCTGAACCGTTGCTGTTGTCGCCGCCGTTACCGCCGTTTCCGCCGCCTATTCCGAGCTTGTCAAGAATCTTTGTAACAAGGTCCTTGATGCCATCGCCTGAAATATCGGGGATTTCAATTTTACCGTTACCGTTAAAGAGGTCTGAAAGCTTGTTGTAGGTTTCCTCGTCGATAATGCCTTTTTCCTTAGCAGCGTCGAGAATTTTCTGAACTTCCTCAGCGGGCAAGTCCTTAATAAGCTCATACATCTTTGTAATCTTTTCGGTAGCCGAAAGGGAGCTGTCTTCCATAATAGCCTTCATCTGATCAAGAATAGCCTGAGCCTTATCCTGCTCTGCAGCCTCGGTCTTGTCGATGATTGTGTTTATTGCGGTGTGAAGAGGCTTGTCGATAATGCCCTTGCTGAGAAGAGTGTCGGCAGAAGTGCGAAGGTCGCCCTTTGTCTCTGCGCCGTTTTCCTCAAGAATTGTGATGATTGCCTTAGCGGCAGCCTCACGGTCAGCGTCTGACGGGTTAGCGCCAAGATCTCTGACAACCTCTCTTATTGCGGTTGTAGCTTTGCTTGTATAAGTAAGATCCGGTACTGCCGCAAAAGAAGCGACACACATTGAAAATACTAAACAAATCGAAAGTAAAACAGTAGCAAACTTTTTCATAAATAATTACCTCTGTAATCCTCAAAATTTTTCGATGGGTATAATCCACCGTTCTGTCCTCTATATAATACAATATTTAATCGCCCGTGTCAACCGAAAACGCATAAATTTTGTAAAAAAATACACCCGAGAAGCGTTAAAATTTTTCTCGGATGTATTCACTCTTATTTCATTGACTTTGCTTTGTCCTGCAAGTTGAGAATTGCTGTCTGCACCTTGTCCGAAAGCTCCTCGACGGTAATTCCCTGTGAGCTTATCGGCTCGCCGAAAAGCACGTTTACTCTGTACGGCTTCATCTTCTTCCAATTATAGAAGCTCATTATCTTCTTGCCCTTGGGGAAAATTTCAAACGCACCGTCGATATAAACGGGGATAATCGGCACTCCGGTATCGCTTGCAAGCACGCAAGCACCGCTTTTCATTGTTCTGAAAATTCCGTCCTCGCTTCTTGTGCCCTCGGGATGAATAACAACGCACCAATCCTCCTTGAGCCTTTGGCAGATATTGTTCATGATGTTCATATTCATACCGTTTCTGTCAACGGGCACCATACCTGTTGACTTTATCATTCTCGTAGAGAACCAATCGTCTCTGAAAAGCTCTTTTTTAGCCATAACGCAGGTTTTCTTGTATCTTTCCTTGCTCATAGCCGAAGCGATGTACAGAAAATCGATTTTTGAAACGTGGTTTGCGCAGACAACGAAGCCCTTGTCGTTGTCCATAACCTCTTCGCCGTAAAAATGAATGTGATAAAGCGATTTTGCCAAATTCTTAAAGAACTTGAAACGTTTGTAATCCTTATCGTCCTTATCCTGCGGATAGAGGCTTGCGTCAATCTCCTTGACAACCGCCTTGTCCTCTTTTCCGTCGATTAAATCAACTATGTCGCCGACGGTCATTGTGTCATTATAATAAGGCTCGATATTCTTGCCGAACTTGTCCTCAATCTGCACCGCAAGGTTGATAGCAGAAAGCGAGTCGATAGCAAGGTCTCTGAAAATTACCGTGCTTTCGGTTACGTCGCCTTCGTCTGCGTTTGCAACCTCACAAACGATTTTCACAACGCCCGTCAGGGTCGATTTATCGGTTTTATCGGACTTTACAGCCTCGTTTTCAACGCCGCTTCGCTCGTCAATAGCCGCCTGCTTTAACAAAAACCTCTTCGGCTTCTGAATTGACGTTCTCGGGATTTTATCAACAAAGTGGAAGTGCGCTATCTTCATATATATCGGAAGCTTAAGCGCAATTTCACGAAATCTGTCCTTGATTGCGGACTCGGTTTTTTCGTCGAAGTTGTCGGGCACTACGAATGCGTGTACCTCGTCATAATCGGCATTTTCAGCAGGAACACCGCAGACTACAAGCTCCTTTGCGTGCTCAATTCCGATATACTTTTCTTCAATATCCTCGGGAGTAGCCTTTTTACCGCTTGCAAGGACAATATTTTCCTTGCTTCTGCCCGTGATTGAATAAAATCCGTTTTCATCTATCGAGGCAAGGTCGCCCGTCTTAAACCAGCCGTCGTCCGTGAACGCTTCTTTTGTGAGCTGTTCGTCTCTGAAATATCCCTTCATAAAGTAAGGAGATTTGATAAGAAGCTCGCCGTCATCGCTGATTTTAGTCTGAATATCGGGATACGGAACACCGCAGGAATGTGTTGTAAGATTTTCGGGACGGTTGCCGATTGTGGGGATATTAGTCTCTGAAGCACCGTAGGTAATTATAAGGTTAAAGCCCGTGCCGTAGAAAAATTCCGCAACCTCCTGCTTTGTCGGTGCGCCTGCGGTACACAAAAATTCAAGCGAGCCGCCGAAGCCCTCGTGAATACTCTTAAAGAGCTTTTTGCCGAGCATATTTCCGTCTTTTTTACGCTTTTTAAGGCAAATCGGGAAAAATGTCTTGAACATTATTCTTGTAAGAGCCTTTGAATTTATCTTTTTCATTATCTGAGTCATAAACAGCTCATAAGCTTTCGGAACTCCGAGGAAAACCGTAGGATGATAATCGGAGAACGCACCCAAAATAGCGTCTGCACTCATACCGTCGATATAGTATGCATCCGCACCCGAAAGAGCAGGACCTAACATAAGGCAGATAACGCCGTAAATGTGGCTGTTCGGAACGATTGAAAGGTATCTGTCGTCCTTGTCGAGCCCTTGAACGTTGAGCGTCATCTTAGTCGTGTTTATAAGCGAGTCGTGATAGTGCATAATCGCAGCGGATTTTCTTGTTGTACCCGAGGAATAGATTATCGTCGCAACCGAGCTGTCAGTATCGGTTGATTTTGGCATATCCGAGGAAAGCTTTTTAACGGAGCCGTCAAAAAACACACCGTTATAAATGTCGAAAACGGGGAGGGGATAATCGGGCAGCCTGTTGAGCTTTTCATAGCAGCTCTCGGATGCCGCAACGGCTCTTGTGTCCGCCTTGTCGATAAACTCCTTGATTTCCTCGCCCGAAAGCGAAGCGTCGATAAGTACCGAGGTGCAGCGAAGCTTTGCAATCGCCAAAAAGGTAATTACCCATTCGGGCATACTCTCGGAGGCAATGGCAATTCTGTCGCCCTCCTTAACGCCTGCCGAAGCGAGAACTTCAGCGTATTTATCGGCTTTTTCAAGGGCTTCTCCATAGGTATAGGCTTCAAGCCTGCCGTCGGAAAATTTCTTCGCAAGCGCACGCTTATCAAGGTGCGGGGAATTGATTTTCCGTACTTCTTCATAGATGTTCATAATCAATTCGAACCTTTCCGTATAGTATATTTATCGATAAATTTCGTTAAAGTCAAATTCTTTTCTTTCGCCGTTGGGCATAATATGAAAGCAACGCTTACCGAGTGAAAAAATCGGCTTATCGTTCTTTAAGCTGTCGGAATACACGCACATAACTTCGACCTTGTCCTTGCCGAATAACTCGTAAAATCTGCGTACTTTTTCTTCATTTCGGCAGTTTTTATAGAGCAGCTCGCCCGTTTTTCTGTCGTGCCTCGTGCACAAAAGATACTCAAAGCCGAGCCTTTTTTGGATTTCCTCAAGCAGAAAATCGGGGCTTGCACTGATGACAATCGCAGCTCTTTCCCTGTTTTCGGGCAAAAACCACGGAAAAATTTTCTTTTCGTATTTATCCCAAAAGGCTTTTACAGCCTTGTCGAGCTTTATAAACCTGATAAAGCAGAAAATATGCTTTTTGAACTTATCAAGCTTTATAATGCGAAGCGCAAAAAGCAACGCCAATACAATATAAAACGGAAGCAGAAAAATCAGATACGGATACCTTAAAAAGCAGAATATTGCAAATTTAGAGCCGCTGTCAAAGGGTACAACCGTTTTGTCAAAATCGTATATATCCGCCTGCATAGCTGCCTCCCGTTACGTCATTTTTTCTATTTTAACAGAATAGAAATTAAATATCAACATTTATATTAAAAATGTACAGTTATCGGAATATTGTGTATATACACAAAAATATATCAACACACAACCCTCAATAGTGCATTTTGCAAGAAATCGTTTTCAATTATGCAAAAATCAACGTATTTTGTTGACAGATAAGGGCTGTTTTGCTATAATTCTGACTGTAAATTTATTTAACTTGCAGGAGGCTCACCCTATGACTTACTCACAAAAAGTATTGGAAGACTTAAAAATCAAAAATCCCGACCAACCCGAGTTCATTCAGGCTGCAACAGAAGTCCTTGACGCACTCGCACCGGTTGTTGACACAGATCCTGTATATGAAAAAGCAGGTCTTTTGGAAAGATTGGTTGAGCCCGAGAGACAGATTATGTTCCGTATCCCTTGGGTTGACGATAAAGGCGCAGTTCATGTAAACAGAGGCTACCGTGTTCAGTTTAACTCGGCAATCGGTCCGTATAAGGGCGGATTGAGACTTCATCCGAGCGTAAACTTGAGCATTATCAAATTCCTCGGCTTTGAGCAGATTTTCAAAAACAGCCTTACCGGACTTCCGATAGGCGGCGCAAAGGGCGGCTCTGACTTTGACCCCAAGGGCAAGAGTGATATGGAAATTATGCGTTTCTGTCAGGCATTTATGAACGAGCTTTTCAAATATGTCGGTGCAGATGAGGACGTACCCGCAGGCGACATCGGTACAGGCGCAAGAGAGGTCGGCTATCTCTACGGTCAGTACAAAAAGCTTACAAACCGTTCAGAGGGCGTTCTTACAGGTAAGGGCTTGAGCTTCGGCGGCTCGCTTGCAAGAACAGAGGCAACGGGCTACGGTCTTGTTTATATTACCGAGGAGCTTTTGAAGGATCACGGCAAGGATATGAAGGACGCAAGAGTTGCGGTTTCAGGCTCCGGTAACGTTGCTATTTATGCAATCGAAAAGGCACAACAGCTCGGTGCGAAGGTTGTTTCCTGCTCTGACTCTAACGGCTATATCATTGACGAAAACGGCATTGACCTTGACCTTGTTAAGAAGATCAAAGAGGTTGACAGAAAGAGAATTAAGGAGTATGTCAACACTCATCCCGAAGCAGTTTACGGCGAAGGCTCAGTTTGGGACAACGTAACCTGCGACGTAGCTCTTCCGTGCGCTACACAGAACGAAATCAATAAGGTTCAGGCTAAACGTCTTGTAGACAACGGCTGCTATGCTGTATGCGAGGGTGCGAATATGCCCACAGACAACGAAGCTATCAATGTTTTGCTTGAGAGCAAGGTGCTCTTTATCCCCGGTAAAGCATCTAACGCAGGCGGTGTTGCAACATCGGCTCTTGAAATGGGTCAGAACTCAATTCGTTCGTCATGGACTTTCGAAGAGGTTGACGCAAAGCTCAAAGGCATTATGGTAAACATTTATTATCATATGAAAGAGGCTTGCGACAAGTACAATGTTCCCGATAACTTTGTTGTCGGCGCAAACATTGCAGGCTTTATGAAGGTTGCCGACGCTATGATGGCACAGGGCATCGTTTAATAGATAAGATAAATAACAAAATCCCGTACTCTTAAAACTGAGTACGGGATTTTTTATTGTTAATGAAATTTTTATAAAGCGTAAATGACAATGCCTAAGATTATAAGCACAAGACCTATCATTTTTTGCTTTGATATTTTTTCTTTAAGGAAAAGCCAGCTGAAAAACGCTACGAAAATATAGCCTGCCGACTCGAAAATCGGACCGTATGAAAGCGGAATTACCTTGTATGCGAAAATCGAACAGAAGGTAGCGCCGAAGAAAATCATATAAGCAAAGATAACCTTAGGATTAAGATATTCCTTGATTTTGCTTTCATACTGTATCATTGCGCTCTTTTTGAGCATAATTTGTGAGAGCGAGGAAATCAATACTCCGAAAATGAAAATCAGAGAGAAAAGAAGCTTATTTTTCATCAGCCATCACCACCACAATCACGCCGGCAATTACGATAAGCGCACCGACTATCATATTCCATTTAATTTGCTCCTGGAAGAACAAATAGCCCCATAAAATACCCCAAACGACAGTTATAGCCTTGTTGGAATAAGCTGTGTTCAGCGGTATTTTTTTTATTATCTGCTGCCAAACAATAGCGTAAACTCCGAGGTTGAGTATTACAAGTCCGTAAAACAAGATGAACTTAAAGGATAAAAATTCATTCTGCCCCGCAAGCTTTGAGCAAATGCTTCCGAGCGAATACAAAAGCAATTCAACGTGTAAGGCGATAAAGTATTTTACCTTATCATTTGATATTTTTTTCTTCATCGATATTTACCGTTTCCTTTACGACATATTGCGGAGAGTTGTTCAGAGAAATATATATTCTTCCGATATATTCGCCGATCATACCGAGCATAAGCATAATCAAGCCGCCGATAAACAGCATAATTGCGATAGTCGAGCTCCAGCCCACGCTGATATTGACAACCACAAGCTTTCTTATAATCGTGTAAATTCCGAAAATGAAGCCGATTATAGCGCATACAACGCCGACGATTGACGAAATACGAAGCGGAACGACCGAGAATGCCGTAAAGCCGTTAAGCATAAGCTTTATAAGCTTGAAAAGCGAATAGCCCGATGTGCCCTCGGCTCTCTCACGGTGGTCAACATATACGTTTGCAATGTTCTTTGTCGATCTGAAAACCAATCCGCCTATATAGGTAAAGGGATTTTGGTATCTTACAACCTCGTCTGCGATAAACTTCTTCATAACATAGAAGCTCGTTCCGAGAATATCCTTCGGCTTTCCGATTAAAACCTCGGACATTTTGTTGCTCAACCAGCTGCCCCAACGTCTCCATAAGGACTCCTGAATTTTATTGTATCTTGCGTAAACAACGTCGTAGCCCTCGTGGATTTTGTCAATCAAATCAAAGGTTCTGTCAACAGGGGACTGACCGTCGTCGTCAAGCGAAACGATTAAATCGCCGCTTGCCACTCTGTAGCCCGAAAGAAGAGCAGCGTGCTGACCGAAATTCTTTGTGAAGGAAACAGCCTTGACCTCTTTTCTCTTTTCGGCAATGCCCTTTATTACAGACCAAACATTGTCGGGAGAGGAATCGTTGACAAGGACGATTTCATATTCGTTTTCGGTGTGCTTTGACATAAGCTCGTCAATTTCATCAAGTACCGCCGAAATTGTGTGCTCCGAGCGATAGCAGGGGATTACAAAAGAAATTTTTTCATTAGTATTCATTGAGTGTCTCCGTGAAATTATTGATTTTTAAGATAATCTGCCAATTCGAGAATAGCCTCGTCAATGCTGATTTCAGGCTCAAAGCCCGTATCGTTTTTGAGCTTGTCTATGCAGACGTCCCAGCAAAGACCGTCCTCGGGATCTGCCCTGTCGTCAAAAATTATCTTTGAAGAGGAATTTGTAAGCTCAACGCACTTTTTCGCAAGCTCGTAGTTTGAAACAAGGTTGTAGCTCGCAAGGTTGTAAATACCCTGTGCGTTTGAGCAAACCGCCTTGTAGAGTGCCTGTGCGGTGTCTCTTACATGGATATAAGTCTGCTTTCTGCTGCCTGTTCCTATCAAATGCAAATCCTCTTGATTAACCGCTTTTCTGACAAAGGTCGTGAATATGGTTTTAGGATTTACGCCTATTCCCACGGGAGAGCAGATACGGAAGCTGACAGTTCTCAAGCCGTAGGTATAAGAGGCAAAGTCCGCAAGCATTTCCTGCGTGCGCTTTGAAACGTGGTAAAGAGTAGGCGGCTTTATCGAATGAGCCTCGGTTATCGGGTGCTCGTTCGGCGTGCCGATTACGGGCAGGCTTGAAAGCTGAACGAAAACGGGGATTTTCTCGTTAACGCACAATTCGATAAGACGCTGAACGCCCACGCAGTTGTTGCCGAGAATTTCAGCCTTATAATCGTGCCTTACGTCTGCCGCAAGATGAACGATAGCGTCGATTTTATCAACGGAAATCATTGAATACAGCTCCGAGAGCTTCTCGCTTGACATATCAACGCAAACATATTCGTCGCAGTTACAGCGACATTCCGCATTTCGACCGAGACCGATAACGTAGCAGCCCTGTTCCTTGAAATAGTCGCAAACATGCTTTCCGATAGAGCCGTTTGCACCTGTAATTAAAACATTCATGCGTAAAACTCCTTTATCAGTCGGCAAATTCAACCTTTATAATATCATTCATGCGCTTGATTGTGTCAAGAGCCTCCTGCTTGTCGTCATATTTATAGTAAATATAAGCAACACGCTGATTCATATAGTCGTCAATTTCCTCGTAGGGCTTGAGAATATCAATTTTCTTGAAAATGTGCTTCTGAAGCTCCTCGGGAATGGTATAGCCCTTGATTTTGCCGTTTCTTCTGACCATAATTCCGTGATGACCCGCATATTTCGCAAGGGGCTTTTCCCATTTGAGATTTGAAAGGTCCTCGCCGATTTCAGCCTTTACCAAAGCCTCCTCCCACGGGAAGCCTGTAACAGCGTGAGCGACGGTAAGGAACTGATTGCCCAAGCAGCGGCGCATCATTTCTATTATATACGGTTTTCCGTCGGATACGATATACTGGAGAGTGAAAATGCCGTCCTTCAGGTCAAGGGTGTTGCAAATCTTCTCGATAGACTCGTGCAATTCATTTTCAACCGTCTTGTCCGTATCGGTAAAGAGAAGCTCCGACTGAATAAGGTAGGGGTTGATAGGCGAGAAGCAGTCGCAGGTAACCGAAGCGATAACCTTTTTGTCCTTAACAAATGTAACGATAGACTGCTGATTGCCGACAATGAACGGCTCAATAACAAATCTGCTTGTTCTTGAACGGTTAATAGCGTTCTTAATGGCAAAAAGAGCCTCTTCTTCGTTGTCTGCACGCAAAATGCCCTTGCCGCCCGTCAAGTCGTTAGCCTTAACGATAATCGGATATTCAACGGTTTTAACGTATTTTGCCGCCTCGTCATAGGACTCAAAAACCTTAGAAACGGGTGTTCTCAAGCCGAGCTTCTGAATGAAATCCTTGAAAAGGTCTTTCTGGTGCATAATAAGTGCGTTTTCGTAGGTATCATGACCGGGCCAGCCCATTTTCTCCGCAACATAGCAGGAGGTAATAACGCCGAAGTCATTGGCACAGGAAACAATGCAGTCAATGTTGTTCTCTTTTACGATTTTGAGAATTGCCTCCTTGTCCGAATAGTCGGCAGGGATGTACTCGTCTGCAAGTGCGTGTCCGAGCAAGGACGGATTGTTACCGCTTGTGATGGTGTAATAACCCAATTTTTTAGCTTCTTCTATAAGTGTCGCTTCACTCAAGCTACCGTTCAAAATAAGCAATTTTTTCATTTTGCAAATCCTTTCAAGCTTGTCGCTTATATGTTTTCAAAGTATTTTTTTACGCTGTCTATAACGTGCTCTCTGTCCTCTAAGGTAAGGTTGTAATAGAGGGGGAGACGAACAAGTCTTTCGCTTTCCTTTGTTGTGTATTCGTCCTCGCCGTCAAATCGTCCGAACTTGTGTCCTGCCGGTGCCGAATGAAGCGGAATGTAGTGGAATACACAGTTTACGCCGTCCTTTTTAAGAGCCTCGATAAAATCGGTGCGAGCCTCAAGGTCTTTGAGCTTAATGTAGAACATATGAGCGTTGTGAACACAGCCGACGGGAATTGACGGAAGCTCGATATATCCTTTTTCTTCCAAAGGCTTGAAAGCGTCATAATATGCGTTCCAGGTCGCAAGTCTGTTGTCGTTAATTTCGTCCGCAACCTCAAGTTGCGCCCAAAGATAAGCTGCGTTCAATTCGCTCGGGAGATAGCTGTCGCCGAAGTCAACCCAAGTGTATTTGTCAACCTGACCACGGAAGAATTTCGCCCTGTTTGTGCCCTTTTCACGGAGAATTTCAGCCTTTTCATTATAAGCGGGGTTGTTTATAACAAGCGCACCGCCCTCGCCCATAGAGTAGTTCTTTGTCTCGTGGAACGAATAGCAGCCGAAGTCGCCCATTGTACCGAGAGCCTTGCCCTTATAGGTGCTCATTACGCCCTGAGCCGCATCCTCGATAACCATAAGGTTATGGCGTCTTGCAATATCAAGAATTGTGTCCATCTCACAGGAAACACCTGCATAGTGAACAGCGATAATCACCTTAGTCTTTTTTGTTATTGCCGCTTCGATTTTCTTTTCGTCAATGTTCATCGTGTCGGGACGAATATCAACAAAAACAAGCTTAGCACCTGCAAGAACGGGTGCGTTTGCCGTGCTTGAAAACGTATAGCTCGGGAGGATAACCTCGTCGCCGGGCTTCAAATCGCAAAGCAATAATGCCATATCAAGTGCGGTTGAACCGCTTGTGGTCAAAAGTGCCTTCTGAGCGTTGAACTTTTCTTCAAGCCAAGCGTTGCACTTCTTTGTGAACTGACCGTCTCCGCAGATTTTATATGAGTCTACGGCTTCTTTAATATAGGTAAGCTCATTACCTACATAGGGAGGAACATTAAAACTAATCATATTTTTACTCCTTTTATCAGCTTACTAACAAAACGTTTATATAAGATGAAAATGAAATCATAAACAATATTGTGCATATCGAGGAAACGGCAGCGTACTGCGCCCTCTCGCTCTTGATAAGGCTTATCAAGGTTTCAAAGCCCTTTGCCACGAATATCGCAAGTGCAGGCAGAAGCGGGAAGCAGTATCTTCCTTGCGGCTGATAGTCTGAGAAGTAGCTGTTGTACATGCTCAAGCCTACCGCCATCACTCCGCAAAATGCAAGTGAGATATAGAAAACTACCCAATCAAGAGTCGGCTTTTGGTGCTTTGCGTTCGCAATAAGCTTAAATACAAAGTAAACGAAGCCGATAAACGCTACTATAAAGAACAAGGTGTAGAATCTGTAAACATTATTATTAAGCGGATATGCCATCGGACCGAAGAAGCCTATAAAGCTCCTGTACGTTGACGAAAGCCAGCCCATATCGAAAAGCATATGCCAAAGCGAATATCCGAGATTTGAGGGATTACCTCTGTTTTCGGGCTTGAATGCCTCGTCTGCATATATCGCAGCATATTCACGGGAAACCTTGAAGCCTAAAAGGTCGTGGTAGAGATAAAGGTGTCTTGCAAAGAGATAGCCCATGAGCACAAGCGTTACAACAACGATAAATGCGCTCAGCCTTACAAAGCCCTTGTAATCCTTTTTGTTCTGATAGAAATAGGTTATGAAGTATATGAAAATGCTTGCGAGAACCCAAACATAGCTGTTATAGTACGACATAGCGCAGATAGCCATACCGACCGATAACACGAAAGCGTTTTTGAAGCTCCAATTATTATTTATCGCAAGCGTCCATGCGTACAAAACGATAGAGATGCCGAGCATAGCGCAGATGTCGTTGTTGACATAGCTTCCGAGGAAGGCGAACTGCGGCAATGCAGCAACAAGGCTTATCATTATCCATCTTGTGGGGTTTTTGAAAACCTGCTTTGACGCCTTGACGGTAAAGTAAACCGTAAGCGTAGCACAGCAAACGCTGACCATACGGGCAGCCAAAAGAATATAAAACCAATTTGTTGTAAACAGCGCCGCTATCTTCATCGGAATATAGTCAAGCACGTTGCAAAGCATTGTCGGGAACAGGGCGTAGGAGAAGCCCCAAACCGAGTTTACAAGCTCTTTTCCGATGGGCAGCCTGTTGTTTTCGAAGAAGAAACGGGAAACCTCGTATCTCATATGCTCGTCGGGACCGTAGTTCAACGGCTTTATTATCCACATTGCATAATAAACAAAGCAGCCGACAAGGAAAATAAATTCAAATGTTGTGAGCGATTTTACGCTCTTTTCGCTTGTTGACCATTTGACGAAAATAAACAATGCAATGCTTATTACCGCAAAGAAAATCAAAACGTGCAAGACGTTGAAGCCGCCGTCAAAGCGAGTGATTGTTTTTGCGCTTGATGACGATACAATTACATCAGCAAGTGCGAAATCGCCGTCAATATCAATTCTCAACGAAGCGTAATCGCCCTCGGGAATTTCCATAATAAGCGACTTTGAGGGGAACGTTACCGTTGTGCGTCTGGAATTGTCGGGAGTATAATCCATATCCTTTTCCGCATAGTAGATTTGAACGGGCGTATCCTTAATGATGTGCGAGCCGAACTTAATGTAAACGGTTTTTACATCCTCGTTGACGCCGGAGAAATTAAGCTGCGGGTCAACGTTGTTTTGACCGTATCTGTTGCCGTCAACATTATAGTTGGCAGGGGTAAGCGAACAGCCTTCCTTTTGAAGAAGGGAAACAGAGCCGTTTTCAAAACCGACCGAACGGTTTACCGTAAATAAACACAGCTCAATAAAAACAGAAAAAACAAGTGCAACGGCTAAAATGATGCACAAGCTCTTTTTTTTACTTTTCATCTAAATATAAACACTCCTCAAGCATTAGTTGCGCCAAAACACAATAATCCATTTTTCAACATTATAATACTATATAGCTTAAAAATCAATTGTTTTATTCACATCCGAACAGCTTTTAAGGTAAATAAGTCAGAGAATAACGGAAATTGGAACAAATAAAGCGACATAAAAAAACTTTTTTTGAAAAAAGTGAAAATTTGTCTTGACGAAACCGAATGTATGTGATATTATATTCAAGCGTTCGAAACGCTGGTGTAGCTCAGTTGGTAGAGCAGCTGATTTGTAATCAGCAGGTCGGGGGTTCAAGTCCGTCCACCAGCTCCATTATTTTGTGAAAACAGAATAAATTTATGTGGGAGTGTTCCCGAGTGGCCAAAGGGGGCAGACTGTAAATCTGTTGTCGACGACTTCGGTGGTTCGAATCCACCCGCTCCCACCAAGAAAAAAGCACTTGCAATAGCAAGTGCTTTTTTCAGTTCTATTCGCCTTACGGCGAGTTCTATTGCTACGCAGTGATATACGGCTTTCAGCCGAGTGATATTCGCTTTGCGAGTGTTGATGGTGAATAGAATATCACTGCGACAAAGTCGCAATATCACTTTTGCCACAGGCAAAAATATCACGCCAAACAAAGTGAGGCATATCACTAAGTATCCCAATCGCTTTTGCGGTTGGTTATTTTTATGTAAAAAGGGTGGATGAGAACCACAAGTCTATAAATCGGAGGTTTGCGGAGCAAACGAACGCCAAGCGAAGCTCGGGTCCACCCGCTCCCACCAAGAAAAAAGCACTTGCAATAGCAAGTGCTTTTTTCAGTTCTATTCGCCTTACGGCAGTTCTATTGCTACGCAGTGATATACGGCTTTCAGCCGAGTGATATTGCCTTGCGGCAGTTGAAGAGGTGAATAGAATATCACTGCGACGAAGTCGCAATATCACTTTTGCCACAGGCAAAAATATCACGCCGAACAGAGTTAGGTATATCACTAAGTATCCCAATCGCTTTTGCGGTTGGTTATTTTTATGTAAAAAAGGGTGGATGAGAACCACAAGTCTATAAATCGGAGGTTTGCGAAGCAAACGAACGCCGAGCGAAGCTCGGGTCCACCCGCTCCCACCAGCAAAGAATAATCCGAAACTTGTTATCATTGGTAACAGTTTCGGATTTTCTGTTTATATATACACAAGGCAGGGTTAATTCCCGCTATTTCTCTGTTTTATGCTGTGTGTTATATTATTTTACATAAGCAAGTTTCCCAAAGTGTTTGTAACTGTTTGTTGCATTGTATCTGTCACATGAATATAAGTATTCGTTGTAAAGTCTGCAACGGTATCGTTTATATACTACAATACAACATACCCTCACTATTTTCACATATGAAGTCATAATTTTGTTATAAAACTTGAAAAATCGAGTAAACTATAGTATAATCAAATTAACAAAAATGACAATAACGGCAAAAATATTAAATGAGGTGATATTTTGGAAATCAACAGAGATATCTACTTAAACAGACTTATTACGAGAAAACAAAACGGATTTATTAAAGTCATCACTGGTATCAGAAGATGCGGTAAATCTTATCTATTAAACAAAATCTTCTATAATTATTTACTGTCCGAAGGCGTAGACAAAAATCATATTATCAGATTTGCTTTTGATTCGGCAGAGGATTTATTGCTTATTGACGAAGATATTTTAGATATAAGTGAGCAAAACAGAAAAGTCGAGCCGAGAAGATTTATGCAATATATTTCTGAAAAAATTGTTGATGATGAAATGTATTATCTTCTCCTTGATGAAGTTCAGTTGCTTGGAAGTTTTGAGGCTGTATTAAACGGATATATGAGGAAAGACAATTTAGATATTTATGTTACCGGCAGTAACTCTAAGTTCCTTTCGAGTGATATTTTAACCGAATTTGAAGGTAGAGGAGATGAAATTCACATTTTACCTTTATCATTTTCAGAGTTCTATTCTGTATATGAAGGCACAAAAGAAGAAGCATTTGACGATTTTATGGTATATGGCGGATTACCGGCAATAGCTTCAATGCAAACCGATGAACAAAAAGCTAATTATTTAATAACACAAATGAAAAATGTATATATTAAGGATATTGTCGCTCGAAATAATCTTAATTCCGACCAGGAAATCAGTGAGCTTGTAGATATTTTAGCGTCGGGTATATCTTCATTAACAAACCCAAGAAAATTAGAAAACACATTCAAATCCGTTAAAAATTCTACGCTCTGCGCCTCGACTATCGATAAATATATCGGTTACTTAAAAGACTCTTTCTTGCTCAGCAAAGCAGAGAGGTATGATGTAAAGGGTAAGAAATATATCAGTACGCCTTATAAACTTTATTTTGAAGATACCGGACTTCGAAATGCCCGATTAAATTTTAGGCAAATAGAAGAAACACACCTTATGGAAAACATTATATATAACGAACTCCGATACAGGGGTTATAATGTTGATGTCGGTGTAGTTGAGTTTAGAGAAAAAACTGACGAAGGTAAGGATATCCGAAAACAAGTGGAAATTGATTTTGTGGCGAACCAAGGCAGTAAACGTTATTATATTCAATCCGCATACAATATTCCCGATGAAGAAAAATGGGAGCAGGAAACCCGTCCTTTCGAAAAGACTAACGACTCTTTCAAAAAAATTGTTGTGGTGGAAAAAAGTATTAAACCACGCCGAGATGATAAAGGGTATGTTATGATTGGAATAAAGGAATTTTTGCTTAACAATGATAGTTTGGAAATTTAATTTCAGCATAATAAGGAGTGTAAAATAATGTCGGATATAAAATACAACCGTATTGATGAGGATTTACAGCAAAAAATTATTTCTAACAGGGAAAGCCATTGGATAAACCCATATGCTTTTAAGGACGAAATGGCAGTCAGACGAAATAATGACATTGACAAAGCCAATTTATGGCGTCCTGTGTTTGTTCGTGATATAGAAAAAATCATGCATTTGCCATACTATAACAGATATGCTGATAAAACACAGGTTTTTTCGTTCAAGAATAATGACGATATTACGCGAAGAGCACAGCATGTTCAACTCGTTTCAAGAATTGCACGAAATATTGGCTCAGTCTTAGGATTGAATCTGGATTTGATTGAGGCCATTGCGTTAGGACATGATATTGGTCATACACCTTTCGGACATGCCGGTGAAAGATTCTTAAGTGAGTTGTATCATAATGAAACCGATAGATATTTCAATCATAATGTTCATAGTGCAAGAGTATTAGATACTATTTTTGCCAGAAATTTCACAATGCAGACCTTAGATGGCGTCTTATGTCATAATGGTGAGTTTGAACAGCAAGAATACAAGCCTAAGTATGAAAAATCATTTGATGATTATGATGCTGAAATTGAATTGTGTTATACAGAAGGGATAGAAGCAATCAAAAAACTTATTCCATCGACGCTTGAAGGCTGCGTGGTAAGAATATGTGATATGATTGCGTATTTAGGGAAAGATCGACAGGATGCAGCGTTAGCAGGTATTATTGATCCCGATTATGAGTTCACTACTAAATTAATAGGCAGAGAAAATGCAAAAATAATTAATAATTTAACTGTTGACATTATTGAACACAGTTACGGTAAGGATTACATATTACTCAGCGATAATGCGTTTAAGGATTTGAGCATGGCAAAAAAAGAAAATTCTGATGTGATTTATAAAGACAAAAATATAAATAATCAATACAACAGTATAATAAAACCGATGTTTGAAGATATATATTATAAGTTACTGGATGATATTAAGAAAAACGATGAAGATTCTATGATTTTTAAGCATCATATAAATCCTATCGGCGATGCTTTGAGAAAATATCAAAGTATTGATTATCTTTCAGAAGAAAATAATCAAATTGTTGTTGATTACATCGCCAGTATGACGGATGATTATTTTATCGCATTACACAAGTTCCTTTTCCCCGAAAGTAAATATTCCGTAGAATATGAACCATATTTTTAGTTAATAAAAAAATAAAAAGTATTAGATAATGTAAAATATGTCAAAATGATAACTTCTTGACATGAACAACCCTCTTGATATTTGTTCTATATCAAGAGGGTTTTTGTTTTATTGTGTCTTTTATGAAATTGTTCAAATTTTTGCCTTATTATTATGCCCTGCTATTTGGATTTTCGTTATTACTCTCGTTCTCGTTTTGCTTGGTAATTAGTTCGAGAAAATAATGAGCAAGCTTTTCTAATTCGTAATTCGGAATGTTCCATTCGCTTTTTGCTGCCATAAGGCAACACTCTTATTGATTCTATATCTGCCTCCTTTAATTTATTTTGCCTTTTGTTTTGATACAAAAATATACTTATAATAAAACAATTTTAAATAATATGATTTAAGTTGTGCTTATCGTTGACTATTGCATTACATTTGTAGTATAATCAAATTGTAAATTTATTCTGAAATTTGGTGATGAAATGGAAGGTAAAAAATTAGAAATTAAAGCAAAGAAGTATCGTGGAGATTCAGCTGTTGTTTCTTTAAGGCTTCCAACAGATTTAATTGCAAAGCTTGACAGCATTTCCAAAGAAACAGGCAGAACAAGAAATGACATAATGCAAACCTGCCTTGAATTTGCAGTTGATAATTTAGAAATAAAAAAATAAAATACGGGGGGTTAATGAAATGGGTGTATTCAAATGTAAAATGTGCGGTGGTGCATTGGAAATAAACCAGGGCGATACCGTAGCGGTATGTGAATATTGCGGAACAAAGCAAACATTACCAAAATTGGATGATGAAAAAAGAGTTCAGCTTTATGACAGAGCGAATTATTTTCGCCGTCAAAATGAGTTTGATAAGGCAATGGGAATTTTTGAAATGATTATTGCCGATGAAAAAGATGACGCAGAAGCATATTGGGGTATAGTCCTTTGTAAGTATGGCATTGAATATGTCGAGGATCCTCGAAGTCATAAGAGAGTTCCTACTGTAAACCGTGCGCAATACACATCGATTTTTGATGATAACGATTATCTATCAGCTATTGAACACGCAGACGAGTATCAGCGTGATATATACAAAGAAGAGGCAAAAGTAATCGACTCTATCCAGAAAGGTATTCTTGAAATATCTGCAAAGGAAGAACCTTTTGATGTTTTCATTTGCTACAAAGAAACGGATTCAAAAGGAAACAGAACTAACGACAGCGTTTATGCGCAAGACATTTATTCTGCATTGACAAAAGAAGGATATAAAGTTTTCTTTGCAAGGATTACGCTTGAAGATAAGCTCGGTTCGGCGTATGAGCCTTATATTTTCGCTGCACTTCACTCGGCAAAGGTAATGTTAGTTGTAGGAACAAGTAAAGAAAACTTTAACGCTGTTTGGGTTAAGAATGAGTGGTCGAGGTTTCTTGCCATTTCAAAAGATGACAGTTCAAGAGCAGTTATCCCATGCTACAAAGATATTTCGCCTTATGATATGCCAAAAGAATTCGCATATTTACAATCACAAGACATGGGAAAAATAGGATATATTCAAGACCTTGTTCACGGAATAGAAAAATATATAAAAAGAGAAGCGGTAAAGGAAACCATTGTTGTAAATGGTGTAAACAATTCTAATATTTCGCCTCTTCTTAAGCGTGCATTTATGTTTCTTGAGGATGGCGATTGGCAGTTAGCAGATGAATACTGCGAAAAAGCACTTGATATTGACCCTGAAAACGCTCAAGCTTATTTGGGAAAATTATTGGTAGAATTAAAGATTAAAAAGATTAGTGAATTAAAAAAATCAGTCACAATCATAGAAAATAACCACTATTATAAAAAAGCTGTTCGATATAGTGATGAAAAACTTAATACCATTTTGATCTCTATAAACGAAAGTATTAAAGAAAACATCTATAAAGGCGCAACTATTTTAATGGACTATGCCGAGTATGATAAAGCAACACAAGTGTTAAGTAAAATCCCACATTATAAAAATTCGGATTTATTATCAGAAAAATGCTATACAGAATTAACCAATATCTCTCAATCAAAAGAGAATCTCAGATCGTTAAAAGCTTCACTGTCTAAAAAGACAGTTGAGATAAACAATCTTAAAATGACTGTTTCAAATCAGAAAGATTTTAAGTCTTTAACAAAACTGATAAGCTCTGAAAAGAAATGTATATCGTGTATGAAAATTTTAGCAATAATAAGCATATGCATTAGTGCTTTTGTACTAGCTGTCTATATTAGCTTAATGAAAGACTCAAATGACATACCTGTTGATTTGTTAGTAACTTATTTTTCTTACCTTTTCTGTTCATTAATACCAAGCCTCTTGAAAATGTTTGGATGGACTTTTTTCAAAAAAAGAAATTATTTAAATAAAAAAGAACTTAGGTCAAGAATCGCATTGAGCATTTTCTTACCTATAACAAGTGATATTATAGCTTTATTTGATACAAAAAAAATTAAAGAAAATACCACAAATAAAAATCAAATAGAAAACGAAAAACTTAATATAAAAAAAGATGAAACTAGAAAAGTAATCGAAAAGCTAAATTCAGAAATAACGTTAATAAATAGCGAAATTGAACGATACGAAAAATATCTTATCAGCATATCTTTAAGAACGGCGTTAATGTCAGTAGCAAGAAAAAAAGGTATTCAAAATTAATATCAAACAGGAGGAATTATATATGAACAAAATCGCAGACATCATCAAATACGAAGGTGACAACACAACATTCATTTGGAAGCATCCGTGCGAGGATTTCAACACTCTCACACAGCTTATTGTCCACGAAAATCAAGAAGCAATATTTTTCATGAACGGTCAGGCACTTGACTTGTTCGGCGCAGGTCGATATACGCTTGAAACACAAAATATTCCGCTTATCGGAAAAGCTCTTAATATTCCCACAGGCGGTAAAACTCCGTTTCATTGCGAGGTTTATTTCATTAACAAAACCGAACAGATGGCAATTAAATGGGGAACCGACTCAAAAGTTCAATATGTTGAGCCGACATACGGCTTCCCGATTTCAATCGGTGCAAGCGGTGAAATGAGCTTGCGTGTAGAGGACAGCAGAAGGCTATTGTTAAAGCTTGTCGGTACGGAAACATATTTAGGTCGTGAAAAGCTTGTGCAGTTCTTCAGAGCTTTCCTTATGACGAGAGTTAAAACCTACATTGCACAGGTTATGAAAACTAATGCGATAAACATTTTTGAAATTGACGAAAATCTTACCGCATTTTCAGAGAACATCCGCAATCTCCTCGTCCCCGATTTTGCAGATTACGGTATAAGCCTTGAAAGATTTTTCGTAACAACGATTGTAAAGCCCGACGGCGACAGACAATATGAAAAATTCAAAGAGCTTCACTTCAGACAATATGCAGATATTGCCGAGGCAAAGCTTCGTCAGCAGACAGAAATCATAAATGCCGAAACCGAGGCACAAAAGGTTGTAATCGACTCAAAGGCACAGGCAACAAAGCGTGCGCAAGAGGGTTATACATATCAACAGGAAAGAGGCTTTGAGGTTGCTGAAAAGGTAGCCGAAAATGAGGCTGTCGGACAGTTTACCAATATGGGCGTAGGTCTCGGTACGATGGCAGGCGTCGGCGGTGCGGTAGGCTCTGTTGTCGGAAATGCCGTAAACGGAGCAATGAATACCGTAGCGGAACAGCCTGCACAATCGCAGCCGACTGATGATATGTCAGTTTTCAAAGCAAAGGTTGAAAAGCTTAATATTATGAAAAATTCGGGAATGATTTCCGACGAAGAATTTGAAAATCTTAAAAATCAGTTGCTTTCAACAATTCTTTAATGGGGTGAAAATTATGAAAAAGAATTTTAAGTTTTATGCGGTTTCGTGGGCATTGTTATTTGCAATTTTTAACGTGTTGGCTTTTGCCGTAGGCTTTAAGAACAACGCAAGCTTTTGGACGGCGTATATTGCAAGTGTAATCGCTATGTTGCTTCAGCTTGTTTGCGCAAAAATTTCTTTCAAGCCTGAAAAGCTTGACCGTTTGTTCTTGAACATTCCTGTAATCAGCATTACATTTAACGGAATGGTTGCGGCAATGATAATCGGCGCTGTTTGCATGGTTATTCCGAGCGTTCCCGTTGTTGCTGTTATCGTTATTGAGTATTTGATTTTAGCATTTACGGGTATTTCCGTACTCAAAGCGAATGCGGCGGCGGAGATTGTCAACGAGGTTGGCGAAAAGGTTAAAGAGAAAACGCAGTTTATTAAGCTTACAACAGCTGACGCTCAAAATCTTATGAATTCAGCAAAAAGCGAAAGCGTTAAATCAGCTTGCAAAAAGGTATATGAAGCGCTGCGTTATTCCGATCCGATGTCAAGCGAGGCGCTTTCGGGTATTGAGTCGCAGATTACACTTAAATTCGACAGCTTTTCACAAGCTGTTTATGATGATGATTATGAGCTTGCCGAAGCTAATGCGGATGAATTACTTAACTTAATCAGCAACAGAAACGCAAAATGCAAAGCATTGAAATAATGAGCTAAAAGCACTATAATTTATATACAAGTATAATGCGAAGGGGTAAAAATCAGAATGATATTTAAGTGTAAAATGTGTGGCGGAAGCCTTGAGGTTGAAAAAGGACAAACAATTTGCGAGTGTGAATATTGCGGAACAAAGCAGACTGTTTCTTCAACCGATGACGAAATCACGACTAACCTTTATAACCGTGCCAATAATCTTCGAATGAAAAGCGAATTTGATAAGGCACAGGAGATTTATGAGAAGATCATTACAAAAAATCCTAATGAATCCGAGGCTTATTGGGGTGTAATTCTTTGTAAATACGGCATTGAGTATGTTGAAGATCCTAATACATATAAAAAAGTGCCTACTTGTCATCGCACTCAGCTTGAATCCGTTTTAACCGATGTTGACTACCTTTCAGCAATTGAAAAGGCGGATTCAAATCAAAAACTGATTTATGAGCAAGAAGCAAAGAAAATCGATAAGCTGCAAAAGGACATTCTTGCAATCGTTCATAACGAAAAGCCGTTTGATGTGTTTATTTGCTATAAAGAAACGGACGAAAGCGGAAAAAGAACGGTTGACAGTGCCCTTGCAAATGATATTTATTATCAGCTTACACAAGAAGGGTTAAAAGTTTTTTATGCTGCAATCACTCTCGAAAACAAACTCGGTCAGGAATATGAGCCGTATATTTTCTCCGCACTTAATTCCGCAAGGGTTATGCTTGTAGTCGGCACAAAGCCTGAAAATTTCAATTCTGTTTGGGTTAAAAACGAATGGTCAAGATACTTAAAGCTTATGAAAAATGACCGTTCCAAAACTCTTATTCCGTGTTTCCGTGATATGGATGCCTATGATTTGCCTGACGAATTTTCGCATTTGCAAGCACAGGATATGGGCAAAATCGGTTTTATAAATGATGTTGTAAGAGGTATCAAAAAGCTTATTACACCGACAAAAGCACAATCGGAAAGCACCGTGGTTGTTGAATCAAGCAACACCGATACGGCACCGCTATTAAAACGAGCTTTTCTTTTCCTCGAAGACGGAAAATGGCAAGATGCTGATGAGTATTGCGAAAGAGTGCTTGATATTGACCCCGAAAATGCACAGGCGTATCTTGGCAAGCTTATGGCTGAATTGAAGGTAAGAAAGCAAGAACAGCTTGCCGACTGCGAAGAACCGTTTGACAATCGTGATAACTTCGGTAAAATTATCCGTTTCGGAAATGGAAAGCTTGAAGCTGAAATGCGTGGATATATTACGCATATAAACGAGCGAAACGAAAATGCTCATCTTATGGCTATTTATAACGAAGCTGTAACCGCTATGGATGAAGCAGACACAGAAGCAACTTATAAATCCGCAGCTGAATTGTTTGATGCAATCGTCGACTTTAAGGATTCGGAAATCCTTGCTCAACAATGTCTTGACAAAGCCGAAATCTGCCGAAAGGATAGCATTTATGAGTCGGCTGTTGCAAGAAAAAACGCAAATATTATTAAATCATTAGAAGAAGCAATTGTCTTTTTCAAATCTATTCCGGGTTGGAAAGATGCCGATGAGCAGGTTATTGCTTGTCAAAAGAAGCTTGAAGAAATGAAAGTCAAGGAAGAAGAAAGATTACGAAAGGCAGAGGAGCGTTATATTGCTGCTGAAAAGCGTAGAAAGAAGCGTAAAAAACAATATGCTATCGGCTCCGCAATTATCGGTGCTTGCCTTATTTTTGCCATTGTGCTTTTTACCGTCATTATCCCCAATAACAGGTACAATAAAGCGGTGACATTGATTAATGAAGGAAATTCAGATGAAGCATATAGCATTTTCCAAGAATTAGGCAACTATAAAGATTCCGCAGAAAAAGCGAAAAATATCAGATACAACGATGCGGTTGCGTTGATGGATGCAGAAAATTCAGATGAAGCATATAGCATTTTTCAAGAATTAGGCAACTATAAAGATTCCGCAGAAAAAGCGGAAAATATCAAAGTTATAAAAAACAAGGAAAAGTTAAAGAATGCAAATGTGGGAAGTTATGTTACATTTGGCGCATACGAGCAAGATAACAACAATTCAAACGGCAAGGAAGACGTGGAATGGCTTGTACTTGCGAAAGAAGGTAGCAAAGTTCTCGTTATCAGCAAATACGCTCTTGACGCTCAACGATATAACACATCCCATACCGGCGTTACTTGGGAGACCTGCTCACTGAGAAAGTGGCTGAACGGTACTTTTATCAACAATGCATTTTCTGCAGAAGAACAGGCAATGATCCCCACCGTAACCGTTTCTGCAGATAAGAATCCCGAATACAGAACGGATCCCGGTAATGCAACACAGGACAAGGTTTTCTTGCTCAGCATAACCGAAGCCAATCAGTATTTTACATCTAAGGAAGCACGAAAATGTGCACCCACCGACTATGCTATCGCACAAGGAGCACGTACAAAGGATAATTATAAAGTAGGTGATAGAGCCACCTGCTGGTGGTGGCTGCGCTCCCCTGGCACCGGTGAGGTTTACGCTGTTGCTGCAGGCATCAGCATTGACGGCCACGTCTACGATTATGGTCACGTTGTCAACAATGATGGCGATGCCGTCCGCCCCGCAATGTGGATAACTTTAGAGTAAATGCGGTAGAAGGGTTATAGTTATGAATGAAATAAAGAAAAACTTCTCAAAATTATTTAAGAAGGAAAAACGTACTGTTTACGATTTTGATTTGTTGGATTTTTTTGAACAATGTATTTACCCTAACGAAATGCCAAATGAGAAATTAAAATCGTTGTATAGATATTCTCCGGCTGATTATTATAATATAAGAAGTTTGGAAACAAAAAAGATACACTTATCCAAAATCGGACTTATGAATGATGTGTTTGAGGGACTTTCACGCAAAACTACAGGCGACAAATTTGAAGAATTATATGATTTGGTTTATATAAAGTCATTCTCGGAAAACTGTAATGATTTGTCAATGTGGAGTAGGTATGCAGACAATTATTCCGGAATGTGCGTTGAATATGATGTGAGAAAATTAAGCAAAGATGTTCTTTGCCACTTATATCCCGTTAATTATTCAGATGAGAGATCAATAAATGGAAATTTAAGCATTGTTTGCAAAGAACTAATCCAAACAAAGCAAAATATTGAAAACGGAGACGCTATTGAAGATTTTGGTTGTTTGAAAGATATAATGGGGTTATATCTTTCAAAATCAAGAGTTTGGATGAATGAAAACGAGTGGCGCTTAATATTTTCATACCTGCAATTAAATGCAAATTTTGATGAAGTTGAAAGCGATTATTTAGAAGAGAAAATATTATATAAATTTTCTTCAGAAGATATAGAATTTGATTGCGCTACAAAAATATATCTCGGACCTAAAATGGAAAAGGTTAAAAAAGAGCATCTAAATGATATTGGCAGAGCTTTAGGCATAGATGTTATCGAACTACAACTTTCTGAAAATGAATATAAATTAAAGCCAAAAAAATAATGCTATTACTAAGTGGCAAAATAACAAATGTTGTTTAGTACGAGAAAAATGCAAAACTAAATAGGCTTATAACTAAGTTAGAATAGATGCTATATATAGGAGCTTTCCTATATGTAACACAACCATTCACGCAACACACTATATTACACACAAAAAAGCAGCCCTTGTGTAAGGGTTGCTGTTTGTTTATTTTTGTGCCGTTAAGTAACGTTTATTTTTGCCCTTTTCACTTTCACCTTTTCTCAAGCCTACTTATCTTTTTTCTCATCAAGAATAGAAAATGATTCCTTTAACATTGATTCAAATAAAAAATTGATTTCTGTTATAAGATTTATGCCGTCACAGTAAATTGATATGGCTTTTGCTCAAATCAAGATTTTTATACAAAGTCTAATATCAAAATAAATTTATTGTAATTGACCATACTATATGATAAAATAAATATGTAAAGGAGTGATACGATGTCCCCGATTGAAACAAAAAGAACGACTGCAATCAAAGTTGCAGATGCGTTGAATAGCATTGAAGACATGCCTGTATCAGCCTTTGCAAAGGAGCTTTCTGCAAAATGGGCAAAAAGGCGAAATTACAGGCGCAGATATGAAAGCTGCTCTTATAGCAAAACATAAGAAAATATCATATACAAGTTAGTGTTGAACGGCAGAGGAAATCCTCTGCCGTTATCTTTATATTTCCTCGATTTATTACATAAAAGTTCAAAATTGAATTGATAGTTATATGAATTCCTTATCTAAAAATCATATCAAACACATTTTAACGCTTCTTTAATTACTCGGAATATATTTTGATAAAATGCTTTCGGCTATCATTTCAACTCCACCGTATAGTGCTGGAACTGATTTTTTATGACTTGACACCTTTGTTGCAAAGAGTTATAACACAGCACAGGAGGTTGATAAAATGACAGGAATTATATATGCACGATATTCAAGTGACAATCAGCGTGAAGAAAGTATTGATGGGCAAATTCGTGAATGCAAGGAGTTTGCCGAGAAGAATGATATTCGTATAATTGATACATATATTGACAGAGCGTTATCTGCAAAAACGGACAATCGTCCGTCGTTTTAGCAGATGATTAAGGACAGCTCCAAAAGTCTGTTTGATGTTATCATCGTTTGGAAGCTTGACCGCTTTGCCCGTAACGGTTATGACTCGGCACATTATAAAAACATTTTGAAAAAGAACGGAGTTAATGCTGTTGATATATGATAATTTTGGCAAAAATGGCATAAAAAATACCCGCAATCCGTAGGGACAACCCTTGCGGTTGTCCGTGAATTTGATTTAATATGTAATTTGCTGCGGACAGAGGCGACCTGCGGTCGCCCGTCAATTCATAGCAAATTAAAAACGGGCGAACACAGTTCGCCCCTACGATATAATAACCTCACGAAACGATAACAAAATCAAAGATTTTGACCGTTTCGGAGAACATTGAATGACTAAATTGCGGCTGTTGCCGCCGTCACTTCGTTCCGCTTGTGCTGCCGCACAAGTAATTTATGATATAATATAAAAATAAAATTGTTTATAACCATTGATTTGTTGTGCTTTATCGATAAATATGTTATTATGTTGTTATTGATAAGCTCGGGGCGAAAGAGCCTTGAAATTCGGCTGAAGTATTTGCGTTGCCTATTTAATATTTTGCCGATAAATTCACGAGGATATTATTATGGATAGCATTTTTGAAAAAATCAAAAAAAGCGATGTATTTAACAAGGAAAACAGAGCTTCCTATATAACGGCTGTTGCGTTGATGAGCCTGTTTACCTTTACGTTTTTGGGTGCAGAGTTTTTGTTTGTCAATGTGATTTCCCGCACCGTGTCGGGCGATCGGTCGGTAAACGCTCAAAACTATGCGCTCGGCGTGAGCGTGGTCGGCTTTGTTCTGTATCCTCTTTTCTGTCGCATATTTAAGGGGAAATTACTTTCAGTCATATCCGTAATTTCGGCGATTATATCCGTGGCTTGCCTGTTTTTAATGTGCCGCCACAGTACCTATGAACTCACGTTGGGCATGGGACTTGTGCTGTTTTTAATTCTCGGAGTGTTCGGCAGTGCTGTGTTTTATAAGGCTGTGTGCTTGTTGAAAAACAACGTATTTCTTGCAAGGCTCGTCGGTCTTTCGTATATGCTCGGGATTTTGCTCCAAATAGCAAATAACAATTTAATTCACGCAGATATGTCAAAGGCAGGCGTTCTTTCGGCGTTTGTGTTGCTGCTGTCGGTTATGCTCATAAAAGCAGGCAAGGTCTGTGCGGCTTCGACCGATTCAGAGAACAGTGCGAAAAGCGAAAATAACAAAAATGATAACAGCGGCTTGAAAATCGGCGTGGTGCTTGTCCTGTTCGTTGCGCTTATGACCTGTATTTTCGGCACGCTTGACAATGCAGTTACCTTGTATCACGCAAACGGCGTGGCAAATATCGGACAATGGCATCGAATTTTTCTTGCGTTCAGCGGACTTTTGGCAGGCTTTTTGTTCGACGTGGCAAAAAGGAAATATATGGGCGTGATAATGTACTGCGTTATGATACTTTCAACGGCGTGCTTGGTAATATTGCAATTTGCAGGGCCGTTTTCGGCAGGCTTGGCGGTGTTTTATTTGTCCGCAGGCTTTTTCGCCGTTTTCTTTACCGCCTCATTTATGGAATTGTCGCAATACACAAATACTCCGCAGCTGTGGGCAGGACTTGGCAGAGCCGTAAACAACTTGGTTGCAATGGCAATCTCGGGCGGCTCGCTTGCGTTGCTCAATTCGGGGAACAATATCGCAATTATAACGGGCGAGCTGTTGCTGTTCGTGCTTACAAGCATTACCGCACTTATTTATACCGTAAAGCGCAGAGAGCTTTTTGAAAGGCTCGACACCGCTGAAAAAGAGGCTGTAAGCAGCAGTGAAAGACTTGAAATGCTTTCGGAAAAATTCTCATTTACGCCGAGAGAAGCAGAGGTTTTCGGTCTGTTGGTCAGTACTGAGGACGGCTTGCAGACGATTGCCGATAATCTCTATATTTCCAGACGAACTTTAGAGCGTTATGTGTCCGCAATATACGAAAAAACGGGTGCGAAAACTCGAATCGGACTGATTTCTCTTTTCAATAATAACAGATAATACACAGAATTTAATAATTCCCGTTTGACACCTCTCACTTTTGGCGAGAGGTATTTTTTTGCCCGATTTTGCACTTTGGCGGACTTCCGCCACCCACATTTTTTACATTGGCGGACTTCCCTTATATACAAATTTATACCTGTAAATATAATTAACTGTATAGACGGATAGGGGAGACAAATAAAATTCCGCTGTCGGTCTAATGATTAAACAAAGCTTTGAAAAAAGGCTTAAAAAGGAGGAAATCTTATGGATAACCAAAAAAGATTAAGGAAAAATGTCAATTCAAAATTGAGAACGGCACTTTTGCTGATGCTTGTTGCAATGTTCGTAATTTCAAGCGTTATGACAGTCAATGCCGCTACAATCAAGGATGACGGAAAGTACACGTTGCTTCTCGCTTGCACTTCGGACGGCAAAATCGACGGCGATTATTCAAAAATGATAAAGTTTGATGTTGCAGACGGCGACACAACGGTAAGCTTATCCGAGCTGACTGCAGGCATTATTCCGTTTAACGGCAGAACTCAATTTGCTTATTGGGCAACGGATTGGACGGGCGAAACAAGGGTCGCAGAGGATATACCGCTGTCGGATTTCAAATCCGAGGGTACTTTTTGGGTAAACGACGGCGAGGTGGAATACACCAACGGTCTCACGATTTACGCAGCCTTCTCTGAAGAAGCACTAAAGGGAACGGGCACATATTACCTGACGCTTGACGGTCTCGGCGGCACAGTAAACGGCAAGTATGAAATAACCCTGACAAGCAGCTCAAACGATTTTCAGACGGTTGATTTAACTCAATATGTCCCTGTAAGAGATGGCTTTACCTTTGTCGGCTGGGATTTGAACGGCGAGTTTGTAACGGAAATATCGGCTGATTGCTTTAAGGAAAGCGACGCTGTAAAGGTTCTTGCAACTTTTACCGCAAACGCATTTTACGATAGCGATATAGTACTGACCTTAAATGCCAACGGCGGAACGCTCGACGGTAAAGAGGCTAAAAAGTACGATTATGTAGGCGGCAGAGACTCGGGCGCATCAATGTCCCTTTTGCCCTATGTTCCCGTAAGAGAGGGCTATACCTTTAACGGCTGGAACACTAAAAAAGACGGCAGCGGAAAGAATTACAAGTATGTTTATTGGAGAATTTGGGATAATAACGAGGAAACCAATAGCAAATTTGATAAAGATACTTTGATTACATATGACAGCGGTTACGAGCGTTATAAAAATGTAACCCTTTACGCTTCTTGGACTAAAAATAATGACGCACCGACAAATCCCGGAAATCCCGAACCGCCCACACCGATTACGCCTCCTGCTTCCGAAACGGTCAATAAGCTCGAAAACACGGGCGAAACAAAGGCGGTTATCGAATTCCCCGACGGAATAAATAAGGATTACAAATTGGATATTAAATCCATAGAGGTCAAAAAAGAATTGGCAGATAAGAATGTAAAATTCATTGCGGATATCAATGTGCTGGATGCGGACAACAATGTTGTAAAAATCAGCGATACCAAAATGAAAATCAGACTTGCCTTGCCCGAAGACTTGAAAGGATATGAAAAATACGAGGTCGTATACATCTTAAACGGCGAGATAAAAGAAACAATTCCCGCAACGGTTGAGGACGGATATATCGTATTTGAAACAGCTCATTTGAGCCAATACGGAATTGTGGCGACAAGTAAAAGCATTACAAACGTGAACATTCCGAAGACGGGCAACTCAAACAGCCTTGCATTGTGGCTTACAATGGCAATAATCAGCGGCGGCGCCGTTACCCTGTTCGGTATGGCGGATAAAAAGAAAAAACGGGTAAAGTAAAATAATACCGAAACCTGAACTCCCTAAAAAACAGGCAGTAACCGAAAGTTACTGCCTGTTTTGTGCTTTGATAAAAGCGTATAAAGTTGTTATTTACTATGCTGCTTTTTACGTTCTCTGTAGCCGAGCCGTGTCATTTTAACTCTGTTTGATATGTAATCCAGCCCGTAAAATCACCTCTTAAAAGCTTTGCTTGAATATTTCAACAATTTCATCACGGGTTAGCGGCTTATATCCGCCGTCCATCGGCAAGGTCAAATCCGCAAGATTTTGTACGTCGTCTTCTGTCAAGCCGAAATCGTTAAGGCTCATTGAAACGCCGATTTCCCTCATCCAATTTTCCATAGCGGCAAGACCGCACATTGCTGTTTCCTCGTCTGTTTTACCGTTGCTGTCAACATTCCAGACATTTACGGCAAAGCTTTTGAACTTTTTAAGTCCGTAAGGCATAATATATCTGTAATATGCAAGCGAAACGGCGGAAAGAGTCATTCCGTGAGTTGCATTTGTATATCCGCCGACTGCCTGACCGAGCATATGAACCGTCCAATCGGTAGTCTTACCTTTTGCAATCAGAGTGTTGAGTGCCCATGTTGCCGTCCACATAATATTACTTCTCGCCTCGTAATCCTGCGGATTTTTAACAGCGGCACGGCTTGAACGGATAACGCTTCTCATCAAGCCTTCGCTTATGTAGTCGCTTGTATTGTCGTCGTTTCCTGAAAAGTACTGTTCGCAAATATGGTTGAAAATATCGTATATTCCTGCAACCATTTGATATTTCGGCAGAGTGAGAGTGTATTTAGGATTGAGAATTGTAAATCTCGGCATAACTTTTTCACTCGCAAAGACATGACCGACTTTCTGCTTTGTAGCTTGATTTGTTATTACAGAGCCTGCGTTCATTTCAGAGCCCGTTCCCACCATTGTAAGCACACAGCCCACGGGAACAATTTCGCAATTTGGCTCTTCGAATTTCACAAAATATTTTTTCCACGGATCTTCGTCGCAATTTATGGAAGCTGCTAAGGCCTTTGAATAATCGCAAACCGAGCCGCCGCCGACAGCAAGGATTAAATCCGCATTGTGTTCCCTTGCGATTTTTATACCTTCAATAAGCTTTTCAAGAGTGGGATTTGGCATAACGTCGGATATTTCGGCAATATTTTTATTGCAGCTTTTTAATGTTTTTACAACGTCGTCGTATATTCCGTTCTTTTTTATCGAGCCGCCGCCGTAAACGAGAACGACATTGTCGCCGTAATTTTTCAGCTCATCATTAAGCCTTTGCAAAGCCTTGTCGCCGAAGTAAAGCTTTGTGGGGTTGCAATATGTAAAGTTACCGAGCATTTTATTTTACCTCCGATTTTTCATATTCTTCATCCGTAACGGGTTTTAACCATTCTGTCGTAGAGCTTTCGCCCGGCACCTCGATTGCCAAGTGAGAAAACCAGCTGTCCTTTGCCGCACCGTGCCAATGCTTAACTCCGGACGGAACATTTACCGTATCTCCCGGGGAAAGCACCTGTACGGGCTTGCCGTATTCCTGATAATAGCCACGACCCGCAATGCAAACGAGGATTTGTCCGCCGCCCTTGTCAGCCTTGTGGATATGCCAATTGTTCCTGCACCTCGGCTCAAAGGTTACATTGTAAATCTTTATTTGCTCGTTTGAAACGGGTGCTAAATAGCTTTGACCGATAAAATATTCAGCAAAGTCGTCGTTTGGCTCGCCTATCGGGAATACCATAGAGATTTGATGCTTTTGTTTTTGAATTTCATTCATATTTTTTCAACCATCCTTCAATATTTGATTTTGATTTGCTTACACGGCTTCCTAAAATTGCAAGTCCGTCGTCAACTGTTGCATTTGGACAAACGGCTTTAATGTCAGCAACGCTTCTTCCCATACCGCTTCCCTCGTGTGTGCAAAACGGCTTAATCACTTTACCGCTGAAGTCAAAATGCTCTAAAAATGTGAATACCGCCATCGGCATTGTGCTCCAATAATTCGGAAAGCCTAAATAAATCGTATCGTATTCGTCAATCAACTCGGGATATTTCAACAGGGGAGGGCGAGCATTTGCCTTTTGGTCGGCTTTTGCTTCCTCAATACAAGCGTTGTACCCCTTAGAATAAGGCTTTGACTGCTCAATTTTGAACATATTTGCACCTGTTAGCTCCTTGATGATTTCCGCCGCAGCCTCGGTGTTTCCGACTTCGAGCATTTTTAACGTTCCGCTTACATAGTTTTCGTCTGCTCTCGAATAAAAAGCAATCAGTTCCTTTGACATTTAATTACCGCCTTTCTGCTTTTTCAAGCTCAGTATATCACTCAAAATATTGACACGGAATATCCTATCTGTTATTATAGTATAAACTTATAGTTTATAGAGGTGCTTTATGTACAATCCTTTACTTGATACATTTATAGCGGTAGCGGACTGTAAAAGCTTTACAAAAGCGGCGGAAAGGCTTTATATTTCTCCGACAGCCGTAATGAAGCAGATGAATAATTTGGAAAATCATTTGTCTGTTAAGTTGATAGACAGAACACCTGCCGGAGTGCGGCTTACCCCTGCGGGCGAGGTCATATACCGTGATGCAAGGCTTATGATCGATTATTCCGAAAAGTCCATAGCCTCGGCAAAGGCGAAAACACTCGAGTATGACACAACCTTTTGCGTCGGTACGTCAATGCTCAATCCCGCAAAGCCGTTTATGGATTTATGGTATAAGCTCAATCATAATTTCCCGAAGCATAAGCTGCATCTCGTGCCGTTTGAGGACAATCGTGAGGGTATCTTGTCTGAAATTAGAGGCTTGGGCGAGAAGTTCGACTTTTTAATAGGCGTATGCGATTCAAAATCGTGGCTTTCTCTTTGCAATTTTTTACCGCTTGGCAGATATAAAAAAATGGTAGCCGTATCGCACGACCATCGGCTTGCGAGCAAGAAAATGCTTGAGATTTCTGATTTGTACGGCGAAACGTTGATGATGGTCAAAAAGGGGGATTCGGGCACAAATGATTTTATCCGTAACGATTTGGAAACCAATCATCCGCAGATAAAAATTGAGGATACCTCGATTTTTTACGATATGTCCGTATTTAACCGCTGTGCCGAAGGCGATAACGTGCTTTTGACAATAGAGTTCTGGCAAGACGTGCATCCGGGGCTTGTTTCAATTCCCGTGAATTGGGATTACAGTATTCCCTATGGGCTTCTTTACAGTCTTAACGCTGATGAGGATGTTCTGAGTTTTGTTGAAACGGTTAAAAAATCGCTGAAATAAGCAATAACAAACTCAACCGATTGCTGCGGCATTTGAGCTTGCTACCGCCCTTTCCCGTTAAACGAATATATTTGATTATCTGTCAAAAATTTGTTGAATTATCGGCGAATTTGCGTTATCATTATACAGATAACCGCTTGAATATCAAAACGGTAATTTTAACACGGTAAGGCTGTGAAATTGCAGCCGTATGTTTAGGAGATTGAAATATGAAAACAGGCGTTATAGATGTCGGCGGGGGAATGAGAGGAATTTACGGGACAGGCGTTTTTGACTACTGTCTTGACAAAGGTATAAATTTCGGCTACGGTATCGGAATTTCGGCAGGAAGTGCTAATTTGGCTTCGTATGTCGGCGGACAAAGGGGTCGAAACTATGTGTTCTACCGTGATTATTCGGCACGAAAGGAGTATATGGGGCTCGGCGAGCTTTTGCACCACCATTCGTTCTTAAATCTCGACTATATTTACAGTACGCTGAGCAATTCCGACGGTGAAAATCCGCTGAATTACGACGGTATTATGAAAAATCCTATGGAGTGGTATGTCGCAGGCACCAACGCAATAACGGGCGAGGCTCGGTATTTTGACCGAAACGATATTAAGCGAGACGATTACAGTATATTAAAGGCTTCGAGCGCAATTCCCGTTGTGTGCGAGCCGCAGTATATTGACAACGTTCCGTACTTTGACGGCGCATTGGGAAATCCCGTTCCCGTCAAAAAGGCGTTCGAGGACGGCTGCGATAAGCTCGTGCTCATTTTGACAAAGCCGGAGTCCTTAATTCAGACGCCCGACAATGAAAAAATACTTGCAAGAATGTTCCAAAGCAAATACCCGAAAGCCGCACGTCAGCTTGAATTGAGGGCGGAACGCTACAATGAGGGTGTGGCGTTGGCTCAGGAGTATGCAAAGGACGGCAAGGCGATTATCATTTCGCCCGACGATACCTGCGGAGTTGACACGCTTGTAAAGAACAAATCGTCCTTGCAAAAATTATACGAAAAAGGGTACAGCGACGCAGAAAAAATATCATCGTTTTTATCAGAAAATTAAATAATTAAACATAAAAGCAACAATAATAAGTAAATAAAATGAACAAACCGCAGTGAGGCTGAGCCAAAGCTGCGGTTTTTGTTTTATAGGAAATTGAATGAAATATCATACCGTAGGGATTTTATAAAATCATATAAAATCAACCTCACAATCCCTCCGCCTCACGTTCGTTCGGCACCTCCCTTTACACAAGGGAGGCTGAAATGCGGTTGTCCCTACGGATTTCATCAAATGAAAATGTTCGTAGAATAAAGCCTTCCTCTGACGAGGAAGGTGGCACGCCGCAGGCGTGACGGAAGGAGAGATAACGAGAATTTGCTGTTTATTGCTTTCTCTCCCTCAGTCATTTTTCTTCGAAAAAAGACAGCTCCCTCGTCAGAGGGAGCCTGTGTTTGTGCTAAATTTTCACTCTTCACTTTTCTCTATTCTCTGCCCGTCAATATACTTACCCCATAACCTTTGACTTCGGCAAAAGGATGCAATCGGTTTTGCCCTTCGGCATTTTCGTATCGCAGAACAGCGTTGCCTCCTTGACGGTGTTTTTGCCGTATTTTTCATTTATCGAAAGCATTGCTTTTTCAATTTTCTCACGCTTGATATGCTTTTCAATGTCAAAAAACATATCGAGCTGAACGGCGCAGTTGCTCTCTAACAGGTCAAACGCCCTTACGCTTATGGCTCTGACGGGTAATTCCCTGTCATATCGCTCATCAAACAGCGAAAAGGCAAGGTCAGCTATCTCCCTTGCGTTTTGCGTGAGGAAATTCGTCTTTTTCTGAAATTGAACGCTTTTCAGCTCATTGCTTTTGACGGAAATCTGCACTCCGCCTGCCGAAAGCCTGTGCTTGCGAAGCTCACGGGAAACCTCGTGCGACAAGCTCAAAATTACTCTGTAAATCTCGTCATTTTCCGTGATGTCGGAGACAAGGGTTATGCCTCTGCCCACGCTCTTTATTTCGGGGGTGGTTAAAAAGTCGGAAACCTCGGAATTTTCATATCCGTTGGCGCATTTCCACAGCAGCTCGCCGTTTTTGCCCAAAAGGGAAACAAGCGTATCGACGGGCGTTTTTGCAATATCGCCTATGGTTAAAATCCCGTATCTTTTGAGCGTTTTGTATGTGCTTCTGCCGACCCACAGCATATCGCAGGCAGGCAAGCTCCAGATTTTCTCCTTAAATTCACTTTTTCTGATAACGGTTATGGCGTCGGGCTTTTTCATATCGCTTCCGAGTTTTGCAAAGGTCTTGTTGAACGAAACGCCGACCGACAGCGTTATGCCAAGCTCCTTTTTCACACGTTCTTTTATTTTATATGCAATCTCCCTGTCCGAGCCGAAGAGCCTTTCGCTCGCCGTAACATCAAGCCAACACTCGTCCATACCGAACGGCTCTATCATATCGGTAAAATCGTAATAAATCCGCCTTGCCGCCTTGCCGTACTTTACATATTCGTCAAAATGAGGCTCTAAAACTATCAAATCACGGCATTTATTTTTAGCCTGCCAAATGACATCGCCCGTTTTAACGCCGTATTTTTTCGCCGCTTCGCTTTTGGCAAGCACAATTCCGTGCCTGTCCTCCGCCTTGCCGCAAACCGCAACGGGCTTGCCTTTCAATTCGGGGTTGAGAGCAGTCTCCACAGAGGCGTAAAAGTTATTCAAATCACAATGTAAAATCGAGCGTTCCGTAAAACTGCCCCCTTTGTTTAATCGGTAAGCATATTTTAGCAGAACATTTGTTCGCTGTCAACACATAAAATATGGCAATGCACAAATAAATGTACATTGCCGTTTATTTTAGGAATTGAAGTCCATTTTAACGTCGCTTCTCTTTTCGTCATCCGCTTGGAAAAATTCCTCAGCCTTTGCGCCGATTGAATTTGCGACGATAGACGACGGGAATTTAACAATAAGCTGATTGTAATACGAAACATTTGCGTTGTAAACCCGTCTTGATGCCGAAAGGTGTTCCTCGACGTCCGCAACGGTAATTTGAAGCTGCTTGAAGTTTTCGCTTGAACGAAGCTCAGGATAAGCCTCGGCAACCATATTGATAGCGTGTGCGGTTTCGTTGAGCTTTGCGTTAATTTCCGAGCACTCTGCAACGCTCATACCCTTACGCATTTTAATAGTTTCGATAATCGTAAATTTCTCGTGATTTGCATAAGCCTTTGTAATATCAAGCAGCTTTGTCAAAATGTCGAAGCGTTTCGTCAGGGCAATGTCGATACCCGAGCGAGCTTCGGCGATTTTAACCTGCGTTGTCTTGATTTTGTTCATAACGCTTATGTACCAAGCTATCACAAGCACAAGGATAACTGCCAAGATTATTCCAAAAGTCATATTAACCACTCCTATATTATGTTAGTTTTATTTTAATATATAGCTTTATATTTTGCAAGAATTTTATTTTTTATATACCTTTCTGTCGAGATTCAGCTCATCAACAAAGCGAGTTATAATGCTCACATCATACGAAATATCCGAAATTGCGGACTCAACGTCGATAGGTCTGAAAATCGGCGGCTCAAAGGCGTCTCGGCGGTTATTTACGCCGATATGAAGCTGATTTCTGCAAAAGCAGAATATCAATGCGCCGTTTGTCTTTTCACGAAGCTCTGTCATTGAGTCCATAATGTGCGGAGTAATAATGTAAAAAGCCTCTTGCTCATTGTTGGTGTAGGACTCAAACGTCTTGTTGAATTCAATGTTTTCAAATCGGATTTTCTCAAATTCCTTTGAAAACAGGCTCTTTCTGTGGTCGGCATAGTTAAAGCTTTTGTCGTGAACTAAAAGGTCGCAGTCAAAATTTTTGTTGAAGTCAAAAATCATCCATCTGCCCTTGAAATAGGTTACAGAGGTTTTCTGCCGTCCCGTGTAATGCTCCTCGCTGATTGTAACGTCGGATTGGGAAAAGGCGATGTTCTTATATTCCCCACGGAGAAAATCGTTTGAGGAATAGGTGTTGCCCATTTTCATCATACGGGTATTTTTTATTGCCGAAACAGGTATTCCGTAGTCCGAATTAAATTCCTTGATGTCAAAGTATCGCTCGAAAACCGTCCTTACAATAACCTCGTTGTAAAGCTTTTTGTAAACTCTTTTCTTTTTGTTTATCGTAGAGCCGAAAATTAAGCCTATAAACACATATCCGCCGCCAATGATAAATTGAGCAAATTCAAATATATCAGGCTCTATAAAAAACAGCAGGAACGACAGCGATACGATTACAATAATAAACACAACCGAATTTCGCAGGGATTTCCTCAGCTTTTCAAGTCGGTCAAGGCTTTCCGCAATTCTTTTGGCGTCCAATAAATCACCCCATCTCAAAAAAACAGGCAACAAAGCATTGCCCTGTTGCCTTAATTATACTATGAGATTTTTTCTAATACAACAATTATTTCGTTGTACCGTCGGAGTTGAACAAGGGGAGGGGCTCAAGATAAATAATATCATCTCTGTTTGCAGCGTCGCCCTCTGCCAAAATTGCCATTTTGCCGACTACCTTACCGCCTGCCTGCTCAACGAGATTTTCAACCGCCGATATAGATCCGCCTGTGGAAATAACGTCGTCAAGAATAAGAATTCTCTTGCCCTTCATCTTAGCTGCGTCTGCTCCGTCCATATAGAGCTTCTGCTCGCCCTCGGTGGTGATTGACTTGTCAACAGTCTCAAAAACACCGTTCATATAGGCTTTCTTTTTCTTGCGGACAAGGAAATATTCATTCCTGCCCGATTGTCTTGCCATTTCGTGAATAAGCGGAATAGCCTTTGCCTCGGGTGCAACCATATAATCAAATTCGGGAGCTTTTTTGAGCAATTCCCTTGCACAAGCACAGGTAAGCTCAACGTCGCCGAAGATTACAAAAGCCGCAATCGTGAGGTTGTCGTTGATTTTGCACAGGGGTAAATCTCTCTTTACTCCTGCAACAGTCATTGGGTAAACCATATTATCACTCTTTCATAAAATAATAAACTGAATTAACCGCCGAGATAAGCCTTTTTGACTTCCTCACTCTGAAGAAGCTCCTCGCCCGTACCCGAAAGCACGATTCTACCGTTTTCAAGGACATAGGCTCTGTCGGAAATCGCAAGTGATTTACCTGCGTTCTGCTCAACCAAAAGAACGGTTGTACCCTCTTTGTTGAGGTCTTTAATAATTGTGAAAACCTCATCTACAAGCAAAGGGGAAAGTCCCATTGACGGCTCGTCGAGCATAAGAAGCTTGGGACGGCTCATAAGCGCTCTGCCCATAGCAAGCATCTGCTGCTCGCCGCCCGAGAGAGTACCTGCAATCTGATTTTTACGTTCCTCAAGTCTCGGAAAACGTGCATATATTTTTTCAATATCCTCTTTAATCGCCTTTTTATCCTTTTGGATATATGCGCCCATAAGAAGATTTTGATAAACGGTAAGCTCTTGGAAAACTCGTCTGCCCTCGGGTACCTGCGACATACCGAGCGAAACTATCTTGTGGCAGGGGAGATGGGTTATCTCCTTGCCCTCAAAGCTAACCGTTCCCGCTTTCGGCGGAATAAGACCGATAACCGATTGCATGGTAGTAGTCTTACCTGCGCCGTTTGCACCGATAAGAGTTACGATTTCGCCCTCGTTTACCTCAAAATCAATACCTTTAAGAGCTTGAATTACGCCATAATATACTTCAAGACCTTTTACTTCAAGTAATGCCATAATTTAACCTCCTATATAAGCTTTGATAACCTCGGGATCGCTCAAAGCCTTTTTGGTTTCGCCCTGAGCAAGAACTGTTCCGAAGTTAAGAACGGTTATTTCGTCGCAAAGACCCGAAACGAATTTCATATCGTGTTCGATAAGAAGTATCGTAAGGTCAAATTCATCACGGATATATTTAACAATATCGACAAGCTCCTTTGTCTCGTGAGGGTTCATACCCGCAGCAGGCTCGTCAAGAAGCAAAAGCTTCGGATTTGTAGCCAACGCTCTCGCAATTTCAAGCTTTCTCTGCTTACCGTAGGGGAGATTGCACGAAAGATTGTTTCTCTCCTCATAAAGTCCGAAAACCTTGAGGATTTCCTTCGCTCTCTCTCTCATTCTGATTTCAGAGTCAAAATGACCGGGCAAGCGAAGCATGCTGACAAAGGGATTGCACTTGAATTCGGGCTGATTGTGAAGTCCGACCATAACATTACGAACAACGCTCATATTATTGAAAAGTCGAATGTTCTGGAATGTTCTTGCGATACCCTTATGGTTAATCTGCTCTTGTGTTTTGCCCTTTAATTCCTCGCCGTCGAGATAAAATGTGCCTGTTGTCGGCTGATAAACGCCTGTGAGCATATTGAACACGGTTGTTTTACCTGCGCCGTTAGGACCTACAAGACCGTAAAGCTGTTGCTTTTTAATTTCAATATCGAGGTCTTGAACTGCTTTAAGTCCTCCGAAAGAAATACCGAGATTTTCGGTTTTAAGCATAATATCTGCCATATTATTTGCCCTCCTTCGTAGGTTTGTCGGGGTCGCTGAACTCTCCGTCCTGCTTTTTAACGTCAATGGAAAGAAGCTCATCCATTCTTATCTTCGACTCAATTCTGTTCCAAGCAACATCGTCGTCAACAATGGTTGACTCTTTTTTCTTGAAGAGCTTAGCCGAAAGATTTTTGAAGTTAAGCTTATCCTTAATGGGCTTGAGAGCCGGTGCGTTGTTGAAAATAACGATTGCAATAAGGATAATCGCATATACAAGAAGCCTTACTGCCGCAAGGTCGCCCGAAAGGTTGTTCTGAAGCAGGAAGTTGATATATGTGATAACCGTCGCAGCGATAATCGAGCCGCTTATCGAGCCGATACCGCCGATAACAACCATAACAAGAATTTCAATCGAATAGTTATAGTCGAATGCGGAATAGAGGATAGGTGTATAGTAATGTCCGTAAATAACGCCTGCAACACCTGCAAAGAATGCGGAAATAACGAATACGAAGAGCTTGTAATATGTAACGTTGATGCCCATAGCCTTTGCCGCAATTTCATTGTCTCTGATAGCGGTTATTGCTCTGCCGTGCTTTGAACGGATAAGGTTCTGAATAAGGAAAAGCACAACGAGCACGAGTATAAACGCAACGATATAAAGCGTTGAGGACTGAAGTTTGATTTTATCGGTTTTAAGTCCCATTGCACCGCCGAAGAGGCTCAGGTTTTTGAAAACGTTTCTGACAATTTCTCCGAAAGCAAGCGTAACAATCGCAAGATAGTCGCCTTTAAGTCTCAATGCGGGAAGTCCGATTATAAAGCCGAAAACAGCCGCCAAAAGTCCGCCGACAACAAGCGAAATAAAGAAGCAGACAAGCGAATTGTCAATGTAATTGTGCAAGAAAATCGAAAAATATGAGCCGAGATATGCGCCTACGCACATAAAGCCTGCGTGACCGAGCGAAAGCTCGCCGAGGAAGCCTACAACGAGGTTAAGCGAAACCGCAAGGATAATGCTGTATGCGATTTTCGGAAGAAGATTTACTGCCGAACGGCTGAGAACTCCCGTTGAGCTTAAAATAATCATAAGCACAAGGAAAGCCGCAACTCCGATATAGTTAAAGCAGTATTTGAGCTTGAAGGTCTTTTTTACATTTGCAACGTATCCCATTATACCTTCTCCCTTCTGCGTTTGCCGAGCAAGCCTACGGGCTTAACAAGCAAAATCACGATAAGTAAGCAAAATTCAATCGCCGTTGTGTAAGCTTCAACCGTCGGATTGTTCTTGCATATCTGCTCAATCATTCCGAGCAAAATTCCGCCGAGCATAGCACCGGGGATAGAGCCGATACCGCCGATAACTGCGGCTGTGAAAGCCTTGATACCGGGCATTGCACCCAAGGTCGGAGTAACCGACGGAATACGAATAATATAGAAAAGGCTTGCGAAGGCAGCCAAAGCCGAGCCTATTGCAAAGGTCAGCATAATTATCTTGTCAACATTAACGCCCATAAGACGAGCCGCACCGCTGTCCTCTGAAACCGCAAGCATAGCTCTGCCTGTTCTTGTTTTCTTAACGAACAGTGTAAGACCAATCATAATTATCGCACCGACAACAAGTGTAAGAATTGTGCCGACGCTGATTTCAGAGCCTAAAATATGAACGGTTTTGAAGTTTGCAACAGTGAATGCTATTGAGGTCGAGCCGTAAATCAGCTGTGCAATGCCTTGAAGAAGATTGCTCACGCCGATAGCGGTAATCAAGACCGCAAGGGGAGAAGCGCCTCTCAGGGGCTTATAAGCAAATTTTTCAATAACAATTCCCATTACCGTACAAACAACAATCGCAACCGCCATTGCTATAAACGGATTTGTATTGAGCGCCATTGTTGAATAGATAGCATACGCACCGACCATTATAACATCTCCGTGCGCAAAGTTCAACATCTTGGCAATACCGTAAACCATAGTATATCCGAGCGCAATAAGTGCATAAACAGCACCTAAGCTGAGCCCGTCCAATAATATACTCATATAATTCACATAGCCTTTCTGCTACAAGGTATATCACTTGCCCGAGTGTAGCCGTCAAGGGCGTGATTTTAGCCGATTTTCGCAGAAAAGCCGTGTTTTACAGCTCTCCTAAAAATCGCTGAAGTCGGAGAAGATATAATAATCTCCTCCGACTGCTTTAATGAGTTTTTGCTGTTTAGTCAAGAAACAATTACTTTTTAACGGTAACGATTGTCGGAACCTTGCTCGGTGCACCGTCTGCACTCCAAGTCATTGTACCTGTTGTTCCTGCAAATTCCATACCGCCTGTAAGAACAGCCGCAACCTTGTCGCAAAGCTCGGAAGCTGAAATGTTAGCGTCTGTAATGTTTGCTTTAAGCATAGCGTTGTAAATTACATAGATAGCGTCATATGCGTCAGCTGCGAACTGGTCGGGAGCCTTGTTGTACTTAGCCTTGTAGCTTGCAACAAACTTAGAAACATTTTCGTTTGTGCTCTCAACGTCAAAGGGAGTGATGTACTTGATTTCATTTGTAACTGAAGAGTCAATCTGACCTGCAACACCGTCAAGACCGTCGCAGCCGAAGATGAGTGCGTTTACGCCCTTAGCCGAGCAAGCACGAGCAACAAGTCCTGCCTCTGTATAATAGAAGGGAGTGAAGATTACGTCGCAATCCTTGAGAGCCTCAACCTGTGTTGAGAAGTCCTTTTTGTTCTCTGCGTCAAAGGTCTTTGTTGTAAAGGAAACGCCGAGCTTATCCATCTCAGCCTTGAATGCTTCGTAAACACCTGTTGAATATGTATCCGAGGTATCATAGATGCAGCCGATATTCTTCATCTTGTAGTCGTTTACAAGTGTGTCAGCCGCAAGCACGCCCTGGTCGGGGTCGCCGAAGCAAACACGGAAGCCGTTCTTTCTGCCTTCGATTACGGAAGCTGCGGAAGCAGAGGGAGTGATGAAGAACAAATTGTCCTCAACAGCCTTTGCCGCAAAAGCCTCACAAGAGCCTGTTGTAGTTGAGCCGATTGAAATCTGCATACCTGCGTCCATCAACTGGTCGTATGCGGTTGCAGTCTCGGCAGCCAAAGCTTTATCATCTTTCATAATAAATTCAAGCTGAATTCCGTTCATACCGCCTGCTGCGTTGATTTCGTCAATAGCAAGCTGTGCGCCCTGCTGTACCGAAATGCCGTATGAAGAAGCATCACCGGTTAAGGGGCCTGTTCCGCCGACAACGATTTTGTCGCCTGTAGTTTTGCCTGTGTTACCGCCGCAAGCAGCAAAACAAGTAACAACTATTGCGAGTGTCAATAATACGCCGATTACTTTTTTGAAGTTTTTCATTTGTGTAACCTCTTTTTCTAAAAATTTATTTTTCAGCATAACACTGCAAAATACTCATAATATCAATGCGGAAAGCATTAAAAATGCCTTTCCTTAAATATTAAATAGATTATAAAAACTCATATTAAATTTGTCAAATTATTTTTTTCAATTTTTCATTGTTTTTTAACAATTTGTTCATATTGTCAAAATAGACGATAAACAAAGGTGGAATATTGTTAAATGTAGTATTGATTTTTTATAAGGTTTTTTGCTAAAATATCATTGTACGCGCTCGAAGAAGGTTGAAAAGCGTTGGTATAAGGCAAAATAAGAGGCTTCATTCACACCGCCACAAAAGAATTTATATGTATATAGCATATTGTAAAAAAGATAAAAGCATATTTCAAGACGGCGGTATGCATAATGCATTATGTGATTTCGACTTGATTTGTGATTATATAAAGAAAAAAGTAATTTAAGCCTTGACAAATTGCCTCAACACATATATAATATTCAAGCATTCGAAAAATGCGCTGATAGCTCAGCTGGATAGAGCATCTGCCTTCTAAGCAGAGGGTCGGGGGTTCGAGTCCCTCTCAGCGCGCCAATGCTGTATGGTGGGTATAGCGTAGTTGGTTAACGCGTCAGTTTGTGGCACTGAAGACCGTCGGTTCGAATCCGACTATCCACCCCACTGATTTAACTCCGCCTGTCAATAAGATTTGGCGGAGTTTTCACTATCAAATACCTTTTCGGAATATTTGAATGTTTTATGATATTAAATTGTTTTATAATATTTGAATGTTTTGGAATATTAAAATAGATAATAAACTTAATATTGGGGTGTCGTCAAGCGGTAAGACACAGCACTTTGACTGCTGCATTCGTAGGTTCGAATCCTGCCACCCCAGCCAGAAAAAAGCACTTGCTATTGCAAGTGCTTTTTTCAGTTCTATTCGCCTTGCGGCGAGTTCTATTGCTACGCAGTGATATACGGCTTTCAGCCGAGTGATATTGCCTTGCGGCAGTTGAAGAGGCGAATAGAATATCACTGCGACGAAGTCGCAATATCACTTTTGCCACAGGCAAAAATATCACGCCGAACGAAGTGAGGTATATCATTAAAAAATAATGAAAATGCGGTTGTCCTGTGTTTCATCAAATTTGAAAGCATTTGCGACCGTAGGGACAGGGCTTGCCCCTGTCCGCAATTTATATCAAATTCAATTTGTGCTTCCGCCCCATCTTTGAGGGGGCTGTCATTTTTTCGCAGAAAAAAAGACTGGGGGAGTTTTTATAATTGAAATAACCTTTATAACTCCCTCAGTTTCGCTACGCTCAACAGCTCCCTCGTCAGAGGGAGTCTAAATATGCGGTTGTCCGTTGATTTGATTTTATATGAAATTTGTTACGGACAGGGGCAAGCCCTGTCCCTACGGTATGATATATAATTCACTCCGTGCGAAGCACCCACTTCTTTTCAATTTTAACTCTTCACTTTTCTCTCTTCTCTGCCGTAAGGCTCGCCACCGTCCTACGCCAAACAAAAAGGCTTCCTGATAAAAGGAAGCCTTTCCAATTTCACAAAACAATGCGATTGCCGTTAAATGCGATTATATCAATTATAATACTTATCCAATTCCTCGTCGCACTTGGGATATTTCTTGATTTTCGGATTGAGGAAAATTTTACCTCTTGCAACTACGGCATAGGGCTGTGAAAGTGCTCTGAAATCGTCAAGCGGATTTGAACTTGAAATAAGAATATCCGCACATTTTCCCTCTTCGATACTGCCCGTAACATCTCCGAGACCGATAATTTCAGCGTTTTGAAGCGTTGCCGTGTAAAGTGCAAACTCGGGGCTTACACCGACATTTTTTTCGAAGTAGTGAAGCTCTCTCCACATATTGTAATGCGTGGTGTACGGACAGCCTGTATCCGTGCCGAGGCCTACTTTTACGCCGTTTTCAAGAGCCGTTTTTGCACCCTTGACCATATTGTTGAAAACAACGTTTGAGTTGTACTGAACAACCTCGCTTATTCCGAGGGTTTCACGCTCGAATTTCGCCATCGGCAAAGCAGGGGAGAGCGTGCAAATCAAAACTGCGTCGTGCGCCTTGAACGTGTCAATTTCAGCCTGAGTAAGAGTTGAGCCGTGCTCGATTGAGTCAACGCCGTTGCCGACAGCCGTTCTTACGCCCTCGGGACTTTGAACGTGAGCCGCAACCTTTAAGCCGTGCTCGTGTGCTCTGTCACAGCAAGCCTTTATCATATCGCCCTTCATCATAAGCACGCCCGGCTCGCCCTTGACCTTAGCGTCCATAACGCCGCCCGTAACCATAAGCTTGATAAGATCCGACTTCTTAGCGATAAGCTCGTCAACCATTTTAACAGCTTCCTCGGGAGTATCGGCAGACCTTGCAACAGAGCCGACCATATGACCGTTCGTTACGCCGATTGCAAAGTTTGAGGCGAGAATACGGGGACCGTCAAGCTGACCTGCGTTTATTTTGTCACGGAGCTTTGAGTCAATATCGTCAAGTCCGCCGACTGTTCTGATAGTCGTAACACCCGACATAAGACCCTGCATTGCGTAGCCGTGGCACATATTGAGGGTGAATTTTCTCATAAATGCGGAGGAAAGAGCAAGCTTCGAAAGAAAATCAGCCTTTAACGGCTTCTTCTGCGGCTTGCCGCCTGCGGGGAGATGCACATGGAGGTTGATAAGACCGGGCATAAGATATTTGCCGGTTAAATCGATAATCTTATCCTCTTTTTTCTGTTCGATTTTACCGATTTCTACGATTTTACCGTTCTCGATTGCAACGTCGATATTTTCCCTTACAGCCATATCCCTTGTTCCGTCAAGCAATGTGCAGTTTTTGAAAATTGTCCTCATAAAATCACCTACTGTTATCAATATAATATAGTATAATTGTAACACACATTGCACGGTAAAGGCAATAAATATAAGGCGGTTTGGATAATATGGGACACACCTTGAATTTGTGTCGATTATAGACCCTGTAAACGGACTGAAATAAAATGTTATAGAATATTATTTTGTTTTTATTGACTAAATGTGCAAATAAATGTAAAATTATAGTGATGTTTGTTTTGGAGAGGATAATATGTCAAAGTTCTGTCCCAAGTGCAATTCAGAGTTGCCGGAGGAGAGTTCTTTTTGTTTGAACTGCTTTTCTTACATAGGGGAAATTCGCCAGGAGCAGGCTGCGGCTGAAGCTCCGAAAAAGGAAAAAATCAGGCAAAAAAATCATATTAATAATAAGGCTGTCAATATTACGGGCGCTGTTTTGGCAACGCTTGCGATTTTGACGGTCTCGGCGTCTTTTATAAACGGGGCGACGGTAAATAAGAACGATGTAGGCGAAACTATGCTTGTCCCCGTTACCGAGCCGGGCGGAGAGCCTGTTACCGACGAGAACGGAGAAGAGCTTTATGAGGCTGTTACGGTTGAATCGGAAAAGCAGGGCGGAAAGGGCTTTTTCGGAAAGCTCTTTGATGCGATTGAAAATAAAAACGAGGACAAGCCTTTTGAAAATCCCGTTTTATCGAACGAGACTTCGGCAGAGCGTGGCAACGCTTCGGAGGATAAAAGCAACGAGGCTCAAGAGCCTGCTTTAAGCACGGGCAACGGCTCTGGCAGTAATGACAAGGCTGACAATGCCTCGCCTGCATCGGAAAGCAAATTCGAATGGGATATATATAATGAAAAAGCACGGCTTGTAAAATATACGGGCAATGCTTCGACTGTGGTTGTGCCTGCAACGCACGACGGCAGGGACGTGGGATATATCGGCGAAAAGGCATTTTCGGATAATTCAAGCATTAAAAAGATAGTTTTTGAGAGCGCACAGACGCCCTTGACAATACAAAGGGACGCAAGCAGACCGAAGGTAATGTTTAACAATCTTCCCAATTTGACGTCGATTGTTTTTCCGAGCAAAACCGTTACGCTGGCATCGCCTGTCGGAAGCTGTTATTTTTCAAGCATATTCAATAACTGTCCGTCGCTTGAAAGCGTTACGTTTCAGAGCAACACCGACGGCAACGGATATTGCTATTCCGAGGACGGAGTTGTTTTCGTTAAGAACTATTCAAACCGATATTTAATTTTCTATCCGTTTGCAAAGAAAACGGCAACCTACAAATTGCCTGAAGAGTGCGTGGGATTAAGTCCCAAAGCCATATGCAACAATCCGTATATAAGCGAGTTTATCGGCTCAAAGCAATACGGCTCGGCTTTTGAGTGCTCCGAGTACAATTTTGACAGCTGCACGGCGTTAAAGAATATTACCGTGCCGTCCGACAGCACGTCAAAGAGCTATTACAGCGTTAACGGCGTTCTTTATATGGATAAGGCTACCGTTTCCGACGTGTACGGGTATGACAGGGTAAATATGAGTAAAATCGTTTATCCTGCGGGCAAGACGGAGCAAAGCTTTACCTTTGCTTCGGATAAAAAGATATACTTTGAGGAAACATCCTTTTGCTCGAACAAGCATATAAAAACCGTATATATGCCCGAGGGCTCAAGGGTCAGCTCAAATTGGAGCAGGGGAACGGGAATAACCTCCGTTTACTTAAAGGACTGCGACGATTCAAGAAGAATAAGCGTTAATCCCAACTTCAGCGGAATAAGCTTGGGATATTATCAATAAGGGGGAACTGCAATGCCGGTTATGGAGGCGGAAAACAATAAAACCACGCAGGAGCTTTTGAAGCAGCTGTCAGACAAGGAAACCGATTTTGCCGAGTTTGTCAGCAGGGCGGAAAACAGCTTTATCAAAAAGGACTTAAACGACACTTGGCAAAAGCTTATCGAAAAGAGCAAGCTTTCAAAGTCTGATATAATCAACAAATCTGACATCGGCTACACATATTTTTATGATATATTAAGAGGCGAGAAGTGTCCGTCAAGGGACAAGATAGTTCGCCTTATCCTTGCAATGCAGCTTGAGCTTGACGATTGTCAAAAGGCACTTGAGCTTTATAATTGGGCGCCTCTCTATGCAAAGGATAAGCGTGACAGCGCAATGATATATGCCATTAACAATAAGCTTTCGGTTTGGTCGCTTGACGAGCTGCTTGCCGACAATGAATTGGAAATGCTGAAATGAGTATAAAGGAAGAATATATAAAGAAAACGCTCGAAGCGGATTATGAAAAGGTCTGCGAGCTGCGTAAAACACAGCGGAACACGGTAGTCTCATACAGGCACTCAAAAAGCGGAAAAATGCTTTTGGTTATTTCTATGCCTGAGCAGAACGACGGAGTTTTCAAGGCTCTCAAGGGCGAAAAGCACAATAATCTTCCGATGATTTACGACGTTTGCTGCGGAGAAAATGAAATGCTTGTGCTTGAGGAGTTTATCGAAGGCGAAAATTTGGCAAGCGTTATTTCAAAAGAGGAATTATCGAAAAAAAGAGCTGTTAAATATTGCCTTGACGTGTGCGAGGCGTTGAAGCATTTACATTCAAAGAGGATAATCCACAGGGATATAAAGCCGCTTAACGTTATGATTGACGAAAATGATAATGCGGTGCTTATCGATATGCAGTCGTCGAGGCTTATGTCGGACGAAAAGAACAGGGACACGCAGTATCTCGGTACGGTAGGCTACGCAGCACCCGAGCAGTACGGCATTTTTCAATCGATGCCTGCGACGGATATTTATGCTTTGGGCGTTATGTTCAACGAGCTTTTGATAGGTAAGCATCCGTCCGTTGAAATTCCAAAGGGACGGTTTGGAAAAATTGTGGGAAAATGCACAAATATTAACATTCCGAAGCGGTATCAAAGCGTTGAAGCGTTGCAGAGGGATTTGAAAAAATTATATACCACATAACGAATAAATATATTATTAGTTATATTGCCAATTTTAAGGCATTTCAAAACGTATCAATCAACTATTTTATATAAAAAACGACATTTATATAAAATAGTGTTTGACATTGAGAAAAAAAGTGACTAAAATATATTAAAAAGTAATGATGCGGAGGAGTAAATTCCGAATTCGCCTTCAGAGAATTGCCGGTCGGTGCAAGGCATAGGAGAATGGTATTGAAACGATCACCGCTGAACTGTTGCTGTGATGGATCTTGTCGGTCAGTAGCTGCAATCGGGTGCTCCCGTTACAGAGTTGACGAAAAAACGTTGAGTGCTTTTCTTAAAGAAAAGAAAAAGAGTGGTACCACGGGGAATTCTTTTATCGAAGTTCTTCGCCTCTTTAAGCCGAAGGCTTAAAGGGGCGTTTTGTTATATTGGAGGAATTATGGGAACTAAAACTGAAATGATGTCAGGTGCACAAATCATAATCGAAACCTTGATTGAGCAGGGAGTTACCGATGTTTTCGGCTATCCCGGCGGACAGGTGCTTAATATTTATGATGAGCTATATAAGGCAAGCGACCGTATAAATCACGTTTTGGCGGCTCACGAGCAGGGTGCTTCACACGCCGCAGACGGTTATTCGAGGGTTACGGGTAAGGTCGGAGTCGTTATTGCGACCTCGGGTCCCGGTGCTACAAACCTTGTTACGGGTATAGCTACCGCAATGCTTGACTCAATACCTATGGTTGCGATTACGGGTAACGTGCCCACCTCGCTTATAGGTAAGGACTCTTTCCAGGAGATAAATATTATGGGTATTACCTTGCCCATTACAAAGCATAACTATTTTGTTACCGACGTAAACGAGCTTGCGGACACTATCCGTGAGGCTTTTCAGATTGCGAAATCGGGCAGACCCGGTCCTGTGCTTATCGACGTTCCGAAGGATATTCAAATTGCAAAATGCGAGTACGAAAGAAAAGGCGTTGTTGACTTTGCTCCGCTTAAAATCGCAGATGACAGTGATGTTGAAAAGGCGGTCGAGCTTATAAATAAGTGCGAAAAGCCGTATATCTATATCGGCGGCGGTGCGGCAGGTCTCGGAATGACAAAGGAAATTATGGCTTTTGCCGACAAGATTGACGCATATATCGGCTGTACCTTTATGGGACTTTCGGCAATGCCCAACTCCTATGAGCGTTTTCTCGGTATGGAGGGTATGCACGGTCATTACGCTTCGTCTATGGCTAATAAAGAGGCTGATTTGATAATCGGTATCGGCGTTCGCTTCTCCGACAGAGCAACGGGCAACACCGCAAAATACGCAACGGGAGCAAAGCTTATTCAGCTTGATGTTGACCTTTCGGAAATCAACAAGAACATTCAGGTCGATGTCGGTCTTGTGGGCGATATTAAATCTTCGTTTGCAAGAATTTCCGAACGCTGCGAAAAAGCGGAGCATAAGCAGTGGGAGCAGGAGGTTACGGCTCTCAAAACAGAGGAAAAACGCATAATCGACGAGGCGGAGGAGGCTTCAAACGGAGCTATGACGCCGAAGAAGATTTTTGACGTTATAAATAAGGTTAAGGACAAATCGACGATTATCGCAACAGACGTCGGACAGCATCAGATGTGGGCGGCTCAGTACACCGACTTTGAGCAGAAAAGACGCTTTGCTTCAAGCGGCGGACTCGGCACAATGGGCTACGGCTTGGGTGCGGCAATCGGCGCAACGGTTGCGACGGGCGACAAGACGGTGCTTATCACGGGCGACGGAAGCTTCGGTATGAACTTGAACGAGCTTGCGACAGCCGTTACCTATAATACGCCTATCGTTATCGTGCTTCTTAACAACGGCGTTCTCGGTATGGTTCGTCAGTGGCAGACGCTTTTCTTTGACAAACGCTATTCGAATACCACTCTCGGAAGAAAGACCGATTTCGTAAAGCTTGCAGAGGCTTTCGGACTTGAGGCGGAGAGGGTTTCGAGCATTGACGAGTTTGAACAGGCTTTCAAAAGAGGTATGGCGCACAACGGCCCGTATCTTATCGATACACTTATAAATATGGATGAATTCGTTCTTCCGATGCTTCCTCCCGGCGGCTCGATTGACGATATGATTACAAAGGTAGAGGAGAATTGATGATGGACAGATTTGTTATTGCAATGTACGTTGAAAACAAGTACGGCGTTCTTACAAGAGTCTGCGGCTTGTTTATGCGTAAAGGATTTAACATTGATTCTCTTACGGTCGGCGAGACGGATGACCCGAATTATTCACGTATTACGATCACTCTTCACGGCGACGAATACGCAAGAGTGCAGCTTGTAAATCAGCTTCGTAAGCTTCACAATATCAAAAAGGTAAAGGTGCTTACCCCCGAGGCTTCCTTTGAAAAAGAGCTTATGCTTATCAAAGTAAAAAGCACTTCGGAGACAAGAAGCGAAATTCTTGCGGCAACAGAAGTGTATAAGGGAAAAATCCTTGATTATACGCTCGATACAATGAGTATTGAGGTTACTGGCGACCCCCAAAAGATTAACGCATTTATTGAGATTATGGCAAGCATCGGCATAATCGAAATGTGCCGAACAGGCGTTGTGGCAATCGAAAGAGGAACAAGCTCAATTTAACACATTTTAGCGGTAACGCTATTAAATATGAACTTTATTTACACAAAGGAGAGAAATATTATGCAGAAAATTTATTACCAGCAGGATTGTAACCTTGCTAAGCTCAACGGAAAGACCGTTGCTATCATCGGCTACGGCTCACAGGGTCACGCTCACGCATTGAACCTCAAGGATTCGGGCGTTGACGTTATTGTCGGACTTTATGAGGGCAGCAAGAGCTGGGCAAAGGCTGAGGCTCAGGGACTCAAGGTTATGACATCGGCAGAGGCAGCAAAGAACGCTGATATCATTATGATTCTTATCAACGATGAAAAGCAGGCTGCTCTTTACAAGGAAAGCATTGAGCCGAACCTTACAGAGGGCAAGACACTTGCTTTCGCACACGGCTTTAACATCCATTTCGGCTGCATTAAGCCTCCGAAGAACGTAAACGTAATTATGATAGCTCCCAAAGGCCCCGGTCACACTGTACGCAGTGAGTATCAGGCAGGTAAGGGCGTTCCTTGCCTTGTAGCTGTTGAGCAGGACGCAACAGGCGACGCTCTTGAAATCGCTCTTGCTTATGCACTCGGTATCGGCGGTGCTCGTGCAGGCGTTCTTGAAACAACCTTCAGAACAGAGACAGAAACTGACCTTTTCGGCGAGCAGGCTGTTCTTTGCGGCGGTGTTTGCGCACTTATGCAGGCAGGCTTTGAAACTCTTGTTGAGGCAGGCTATGACCCCAGAAACGCTTACTTTGAGTGCATCCACGAGATGAAGCTTATAGTTGACCTTATCTATCAGAGCGGCTTCTCGGGAATGAGATATTCAATTTCAAACACAGCTGAATACGGCGACTATGTAACAGGTCCGAAGATCATCACAGAGGACACCAAGAAGGCAATGAAGAAGATTCTTTCCGACATTCAGGACGGTACATTTGCAAAAGAATTCCTCCTCGATATGTCCTCGGCAGGCGCACAGGTACACTTCAACGCTATGCGTAAGCTCGCTTCCGAGCATCCCTCGGAAAAGGTCGGCGAAGAGGTACGTAAGCTTTACAGCTGGAGCGATGAGGATAAGCTCATCAACAACTAACAGGAAAAGAGTGTAACTTATGGTAAAGGATACTATCGTAAACGGCTTTCAGAACGCTCCGCACCGTTCATTGTATCATGCTCTCGGTCTTACGAACGAGGAACAGCAGCGTCCTATGATAGGTATCGTCAGCTCTTATAACGAAATAGTTCCGGGTCATATGAATATCGACAAAATCGTCGAAGCCGTAAAGCTCGGAGTTGCAATGGCAGGGGGAACGCCTATCGTGTTCCCGGCTATTGCCGTTTGTGACGGTATCGCAATGGGACATACGGGAATGAAATATTCCCTTGTAACCCGTGACCTTATCGCAGACTCAACCGAGGCTATGGTTATGGCTCACGGCTTTGACGGACTTGTTATGGTCCCCAACTGTGACAAGAACGTTCCCGGCTTGCTTATGGCGGCGGCAAGACTTAATATACCGACTGTTTTTGTAAGCGGCGGCCCTATGCTCGCAGGCAGGGTTGACGGCAAAAAGACAAGTCTTTCAAGTATGTTTGAGGCTGTCGGCGCATATTCGGCAGGCAAGATTGACGAAAAACAGCTTTGCGTGTGCGAGGAAAACACCTGTCCGTCCTGCGGCTCTTGCTCGGGTATGTACACCGCAAACTCAATGAACTGCCTTACGGAAGTTCTCGGTATGGGACTTCAGGGCAACGGCACTATTCCTGCCGTTTATTCAAAGAGAATTGAGCTTGCAAAGCACGCAGGTATGCAGGTAATGGAGCTTGTTAAAAAGGACATTAAGCCAAGAGATATTATGACAAAGGCGGCTATTCGTAACGCAATTACCGCCGATATGGCTCTCGGCTGCTCGACTAACAGTATGCTTCATCTTCCGGCTATCGCAAACGAGTGCGGAATTGAGTTCAGTCTTGATATGGCAAACGAAATAAGCGAACACACACCGAATCTTTGTCACCTTGCACCCGCAGGTCCTACCTATATGGAGGATCTCAACGAGGCAGGCGGAGTTTATGCCGTTCTTAAAGAGCTTGAAGAGCTCGGCGTGCTCGACACCTCCGTTATGACCTGTACGGGCAAGACCTTAAAGGAAAATATCGCCTCTGCCGTAAACAGAAATACAGAGGTTATCCGCACCGTTGACAATCCTTATTCAAAGACAGGCGGAATTGCAGTTTTGAAAGGCAATCTCGCACCCGACGGCTGTGTTGTAAAACGCAGTGCAGTTGCTCCCGAAATGCTTGTTCACGAGGGACCGGCAAGAGTCTTTGAGAGCGAGGAAGAGGCTATTGCCGCAATTTATGCGGGTAAGATAGTCAAGGGCGACGTTGTGGTTATCAGATACGAAGGACCGGCAGGCGGCCCCGGAATGAGAGAAATGCTCTCTCCGACCTCGGCTATCGCAGGTATGGGACTTGATAAGGACGTTGCACTCATCACGGACGGACGCTTCTCGGGTGCTACAAGAGGCGCTTCGATAGGTCATGTTTCGCCCGAAGCTGTCAGCGGCGGACTTATTGCCTATGTCAAGGAGGGCGACCTCATTTCAATCAATATTCCCGAGTATTCAATCGAATTAAAGGTTGACGAAAAGGAAATCGAAGAGCGTAAGGCTACAATGCCCATTAAGAGAAAAGAAAATCTCAAGGGCTATCTTGCAAGATACGCTCAGATGGTAAGCTCTGCCGATAAGGGAGCAATAATCAACAAATTCTAAATTTTAGGTATATGGATATGGAAGCTAATCAAAAAACAACTTTGATTTGTAACATATCGGCGTTTAATATTTTCAGAGAAATCTTGAGCAAGGCACCTATGGCTGCTTTGCTCAAGCTACTGAAATGCGGCGACGATATTTTTGAAAAATCCGCTTTGTACGGCGAGTTCGTTGCAAGCCTTGCAGAGTATAATAACAGCTTTTCGGAGTTCTTGAAAAAAGCTGTCTGTGAGAGTGAGAACAGGTATATTGTTCTCAAATCGCAGGGCAAGGAAATTCCTGCCTCACTTGAGGAAAACTGCAAGCGTGAGCTGTCGATTTTATCGGAGCTTACAAGGCTCAAAGGCACTGATATTTGTGATTTTTCGGAAAATATTTATTCTCCGCAGTTTGATAATTCATATATTGACTTTAACGAAATGTATTCGAAGAGAGCGAGCTGTGTATCCTCTTACGGCTACGGCATTTTTGCCACCTCGAAAATGTTCAGAGTATCAAACGGTGAAATTTATCCGATAGATTTTTCGGACGATATATCGCTTGACGATTTTGTGGGCTATGAGGACGAAAGACGCAGGGTATATGACAATATCGAGGCTCTCACACAGGGCAGACCTGCACTGAATACGCTTTTGTGCGGCGATGCCGGAACGGGTAAATCATCAACAGTAAAGGCTTGTGCCAACCACTTTTTCGACAGCGGAGTCAGACTTATCGAGCTTCGCAAGGATCAGCTTTTCGATTTGCCCTACATAATGTCGAGAATTGAGGGAAATCCCCTTAAATTCATTATATTTATCGACGACCTTTCATTTAACAAAAACGACGATTGCTTCAGTATGCTGAAGGCTGTGCTCGAAGGCTCTGCCTCGGGCAAGGCGAGCAATGCGGTTATCGTCGCAACAAGTAACCGACGTCATATCGTAAAGGAGAGCTTTGCGGAGAGGCAGGGAACGGACGACGTTCACCGTGCCGACACAATGCAGGAGCTTATGTCCTTGTCAGACCGCTTCGGTCTTGTTGTTTATTTTTCAAAGCCGAATAAGGCTTTGTATCTTGAAATTGTACATCAGTTGGCTGAAAAAGCCGATTTGAATATACCGTCAGACGAGCTTGACATCAAAGCGGAAGCGTTTGCACTTTCAAAGGGTTCACGTTCGCCCCGTGCGGCAGAACAGTTTATCAACAGTTTGATATAAAGGAGTAACAAAGTGAACAGTAAATTGACTCTCGACAGCATATACAAAGCAAGCTATGTGTTGAAAAACGTTGTCAGAAAAACAGGCGTTATATATGCTCCCAAGCTAAAACCCGACACAGAGCTATACCTAAAAACCGAGAATTTGCAGGTAACAGGCTCGTTTAAGGTTAGAGGCGCATACTACAAAATGTCACAGCTTACAGACGAGGAAAAGGCAAAGGGCGTTATTGCCTGCTCGGCAGGAAACCACGCACAGGGCGTTGCTCTTGCGGCACAGAAAAACGGAATTAAGGCTACAATTTGCCTACCCGACGGCGCACCGATTTCAAAAATCGAGGCTACAAAGAGCTACGGTGCGGAAATTTGCCTTGTAAACGGCGTTTATGACGACGCATATAAAAAAGCACTTGAATTGAGAGATGAAAAGGGCTATACCTTTATTCATCCGTTCAATGACCCCGACGTTATAGCAGGTCAGGGCACAATCGCTCTTGAACTCTATGAGCAGATTCCCGACCTCGACGCAGTTATCGTGCCCATCGGCGGCGGCGGACTTATTTCGGGCGTTGCTTTCGCAATTAAGCAGTTAAATCCCAATGTCAAGGTTTACGGTGTTCAGGCGGCAGGCGCACCGTCAATGAAAAATTCGCTTGCCGACGGTAAAATCGAAACGCTTCCGAGTGTAAAGACCATTGCCGACGGTATTGCAGTTAAAGAGCCGGGCGACCTTACATACGATATTTGTTCAAAGTACGTTGATGAGGTCGTAACCGTTACGGACGATGAGATTTCGGCGGCTATCCTCGCTTTGATGGAGCAGCATAAGCTCGTTTCAGAGGGCGCAGGCGCAGTCCCCGTAGCCGCTGTTATGTTTGACAAAATCGACCTTAAAGGCAAAAAGGCTGTTTGTGTTGTTTCGGGCGGTAATATCGACGTTACAATACTTTCAAGAGTCATTGCAAGAGGTCTTTTGATGTCGGGCAGAAGCTGTCATTTCAATATCGAGCTTGTTGACAAGCCCGGTCAGCTTCTCAAGGTATCAAAGATTATATCGGAGTGCGGCGGCAACGTTACCGCAGTTTATCACGAGCACGCACCCGAGGGCTCGGATGTCAACGGCTGTTATCTTACCGTTACCCTTGAAACAAGAAATTTCGAGCATATTCACACTATTAAAAAAGCGCTTACGGACGCAGGACTTAAACTTTTTTGAGTAAGGAGATTATAATTATGGAAAAGATTTCAACAAACAAAGCACCCAAGGCAATAGGACCTTATTCACAGGCAATTTTACTAAACGGTATGGTATATACCTCGGGACAGATTGCACTTGACCCCGAGCAGGGCGTTATTGTCGGCGACGAAATTAAATCTCAGACCGAAAGAGTTATGAAAAACCTACAGGCTGTATTGGAGCAGGCAGGCACCTCCTTTGATAAGGTTGTAAAAACCACCTGCTTTATTGCAAACATTAACGATTTTGCTTCATTTAATGAGGTTTACGGAAAATACATTACATCTGCACCTGCACGCAGCTGCGTTGAGGTAAAGGGCTTACCTAAGGGTGCGTTGGTCGAGGTTGAGGTTATAGCTCAGGCATAAGGAGTGAACAATGGTAAACGCATCAAGATACACAAGACAGTTTTTTCCCGTCAAAAACCCGACGAGAAAATGGCTTGACAAAACATACATAGAGAAACCGCCGATTTGGTGTTCGGTCGATTTGAGAGACGGCAATCAGTCGCTTATCGTACCCATGAGCCTTGAACAGAAGCTTGATTTTTTCAAGCTTTTAGTAGAACTCGGCTTTAAGGAAATTGAGGTTGGCTTCCCGGCGGCGAGCGAGACGGAATACACATTTTTGCGTACTCTTATCGAAAATGATATGATTCCCGACGACGTTACCGTTCAGGTTTTGACTCAGAGCAGGGAACATATCATCAGAAAGACTTTTGAGGCTCTCAAGGGCTGTAAAAACGCAATCGTTCACCTTTACAATTCAACCTCTCTTGCTCAGCGTGAGCAGGTATTCAAAAAATCAAAGGAAGAGATATTGAAAATCGCCGTTGACGGTGCAATTCTCTTTGAAAATATCGCAAAGGAAATGGGCATAAATTACCGCTATGAGTATTCGCCCGAGTCCTTTACGGGAACAGAGCCCGAATATGCGCTTGAGGTTTGCAATGCGGTGCTTGACGTTTGGAAGCCGACGCCCGACAGAAAGGCAATTATAAACCTTCCTGTTACGGTTGAGCTCTCCTCTCCGCACGTTTACGCAGATCAGGTCGAGTATATGTGCGACAACCTCAAATACAGGGACTCCGTTGTCGTTTCTCTCCACCCACACAACGACAGAGGCTGTGCCGTAGCGGATTCCGAGCTTGGAATTTTGGCAGGTGCGGACAGAATTGAGGGCACTCTTTTCGGAAACGGCGAGCGTACCGGTAATGTCGATATAGTAACCCTTGCTATGAATATGTACGCACAGGGTATCGATCCGCAGCTTGACTTTTCAAATATGCCGAACATTGTATCGGTTTATGAGAGAAATACGGGGATGACCGTTTATGACAGACAGCCTTATGCAGGAAAGCTTGTCTTTGCGGCGTTCTCGGGCTCTCATCAGGACGCTATCGCAAAGGGTATGCAGTACCGTACGGACAATAACTGCGACACATGGACTGTTCCCTATCTTCCGATTGACCCGGGCGATGTCGGCAGACAGTACGAAACAGACGTTATCCGCATAAATTCGCAGTCGGGCAAGGGCGGTATCGGCTATCTTCTTGAGCATCAGTTCGGCTATGACCTTCCGAAGAAAATGCGTGAGGATGTCGGCTATACCGTCAAGAGCATTTCCGACCATGCGCACGCAGAGCTTTCTCCCGACGAGGTATTGAAGGCGTTTACGGATAATTATATAAATATCAACACACCCATTAAGCTTATTGACTATCATTTCTTCCGTTCGGAGAGCATAAAGGTTATGCTTACGGTTGAGATGAACGGCGAAACAAAAGAGGTTATCGCAAACGGTAACGGTCGCCTTGACGCAGTAAGCAACGCTGTAAGAGACAGCCTCGGCGTTTCGTTCTCGGAGCTTACATACGAGGAGCACGCTTTGACCATAGGCTCTTCCTCACAGGCTATTTCCTATGTCGGAATTACGCTTGACAACGGCAAGCTGGTATGGGGCGCAGGTGTAAATGACGATATTATCGCCGCATCAATCAACGCTTTATTCTCCGCCATAAACAGAGGATTACAAGCATAAAGGAGAACTTATTATGGGTATGACAATGACTCAAAAAATACTTGCTTCGCACGCAGGACTTGAAAGCGTAGAGGCAGGACAGCTTATAAACGCAAAGCTTGATATCGTACTCGGAAACGACATCACAACACCCGTTGCCGTAAACGAGTTTAAGAAGGCAGGCTTTGAAAATGTTTTTGATAAAGACCATATTGCCATAGTCCTTGACCACTTTGTACCGAACAAGGATATTAAAGCGGCAGAGCAGTCAAAGCAGTGCCGTGAATTTGCTTGCGAGCACTGTGTAAGTCATTTTTACGACGTCGGCAAAATGGGAATTGAGCACGCACTTCTTCCCGAGCAGGGAGTAGTTACGGCAGGCGACTGCATTATCGGTGCAGACAGTCACACCTGTACCTACGGCGCACTCGGTGCGTTTTCGACGGGCGTCGGCTCAACCGATATGGCGGCAGGTATGGCTACGGGTATGGCTTGGTTTAAGGTGCCGTCGGCTATTAAATTTGAGCTTACGGGCAAGCTTCCCGAGAATTGCAGCGGCAAGGACGTTATCCTTACCGTTATCGGTATGATAGGCGTTGACGGCGCACTTTATAAGAGTATGGAATTTACGGGCGAGGGCGTTAAAAATCTCTCTATGGACGACCGCCTTTGCATTTGTAATATGGCAATCGAGGCAGGTGCTAAAAACGGCATTTTCCCCGTTGACGAATGTACATTGAAATATCTTGACGGCAGAAGCGAGCGCAAGCCCGTTGTATTTGAGGCGGACGAGGACGCAGTTTATGAAAAAACGATTGAAATCGACCTGTCAAAAATCGTTCCGACGGTAAGCTGTCCGCATCTTCCCGAAAACACACATCCTGCTTGCGAATTGCACGATATTAAAATCGATCAGGTCGTTATCGGAAGCTGCACAAACGGCAGAATGGAGGATATGGAGGCTGCATACAAGGTTCTCAACGGCAAAAAAATTGCAGACGGCGTTCGTTGTATCATCATTCCCGCAACAATGCAGATTATGAGAGAATGTGTCGAAAAAGGCTATGTTACGGCGTTTATTGACGCAGGCGCAGTAGTTTCGACTCCTACCTGCGGACCGTGTCTCGGCGGATATATGGGTATTCTTGCCGAGGGCGAGCGTTGTATTTCAACCACAAACCGTAACTTTGTCGGCAGAATGGGACACGTTAAGAGCGAGGTTTACCTTGCAAGTCCTTATACTGCGGCGGCAAGTGCTTTGACAGGCTATATAACCGAATTTCAGGATAAATAAGAGGTGAAAGTATGAACACTCAAGGTAAGGTTTTCAAATATCCCGACAACGTTGACACGGACGTTATAATTCCGGCTCGTTATCTCAACACCTCGGACGCAAAGGAATTGGCTTTGCATTGTATGGAGGATATTGATACCGAATTTGTTAAGAACGTAAAAAAAGGCGACATTATGGTTGCAGGCTGGAACTTCGGCTGCGGCTCTTCCCGTGAGCACGCTCCGCTTGTAATTAAAACCTGCGGTACGGGCTGCGTAATAGCAAAGAGCTTCGCAAGGATTTTCTACCGTAACGCAATAAATATCGGCTTGCCCATTTTGGAGTGTCCCGAAGCGGCGGACGAAATCAACGCAGGCGACGAGGTCGAAGTCAATTTCGATACCGGCGTTATAACCGATAAAACAACAGGCAAGACCTATAAGGCACAGCCTTTCCCCGAGTTTATTCAAAACATAATCGCAAAGGGCGGACTTTTGGCTTCGCTCAAGGGAGAATAAGAGATGAACAAGAATATAACCGTATTGCAGGGCGACGGAATAGGTCCCGAAATCGTTGCTCAGGCTATCAAGGTAATGGATAAAATTGCCGAGAAATACAATCACACCTTCAATTATACCTATGTTGACATCGGCGGCTGCTCAATCGACAAGTTCGGCGTGCCGATAACCGACGAGGGAATTGAAAAATGCAAAAGCTCAGACAGCGTGTTGTTGGGTGCGGTGGGCGGCCCTAAATGGGACAGCGTTGACCCGTCGATAAGACCCGAAAAGGCATTGTTAAAGGTGCGTAAGGAGCTCGGACTTTTCGCAAATCTTCGTCCGACAAAGCTTTTTCCGCAGCTTTCAAACGCTTCTCCCTTAAAGCAGGAGATAGTGCAAAACGGAATAGACCTGCTTATCGTTCGTGAGCTTACGGGCGGAGTTTATTTCGGCGAGAAAAAGACCGAAACGGTTGACGGCGAGCTTGTTGCAACCGATATAATGCCCTATTCCGAGCACGAAATCGAAAGAATAGGCAGAGTTGCATTTGAAACGGCTATGAAAAGGGGAAAGAAGCTCCATTCCGTTGACAAGGCGAATGTACTTGACACCTCAAGGCTTTGGAGAAAGACAATGCACCGCCTCTCGGAAGAATACCCCGAGGTTGAATACAGCGATATTCTTGTTGATAATACCGCAATGCAGCTTATCAGAAACCCGATGCAGTTTGACGTTGTCGTAACGGAAAATATGTTCGGCGACATTCTCTCCGACGAGGCTTCAATGCTTACAGGCTCAATCGGAATGATGCCCTCGGCTTCGCTTTCCGACACAACTCTCGGTATGTATGAGCCGATTCACGGCTCTGCGCCCGATATTGCAGGTATGGACCTTGCAAATCCGCTTGGAACAATCCTTTCGGCGGCTATGATGCTTCGTTATTCGTTCGATATGGCAAAAGAAGCTGACGAAATCGAGAACGCTGTCAATAAGGCTCTTGATGACGGCTACCGCACAGGCGACATTTACGAGGACGGCTTTGAAAAGGTGTCCTGCTCAAAAATGGGCGATATTGTAGCGGCGAATATATAAATTTACGGCGTGCTTTAAGGTGTGTTCGTGCCTTGAAGCACGTTTTTTGTTGACACGGAATTTGAGGTATAGTATAATTTCAATATTACGCTCGGAGGTAGATAAATGAGTTCTTTTTCAGATTTTTTGTTACCGATAGTTCAAAAGGTAAATATGTACCTTTCAGACTATATTCTTATTGTTTTGTTGATAGGCGCAGGTCTTTTTTACACGTTTAAGACTAAGTTTGTTCAGGTCAGATGCTTTAATGAGGGTATGAAAAACCTCTTTTCAAAGCAAAAGGAAAGCCAAAAGGGTATGAGTCCCTTTCAGGCACTTGCAACCGCCATTGCCGCACAGGTCGGTACGGGTAATATCGTAGGTGCTTGCGGTGCAATCCTTGTCGGCGGACCTGGCGCAATCTTTTGGATGTGGATAATCGCTTTCTTCGGTATGGCGACAATATATGCCGAAGCGGTTTTGGCTCAGGAGACAAGAACGCACGACGAAAACGGCGAGCTCGTCGGCGGACCTGTTTATTACATAACAACAGCCTTTAAGGGCAAATTCGGCAAGGTGCTTGCGGCAATGTTCGCAATCGCTATCACGTTGGCACTCGGCTTTATGGGTGCAATGGTGCAGTCAAATTCAATCGGTGAAACCTTTAACACGGCTTTCGGCGTTCCGAAAATTGCAGTCGGCATAGCAGTCGGCGTTATTTCGGGAATTGTGTTTATAGGCGGCGTAAAGCGTCTTGCGGCGGTTACCGAAAAAATTGTCCCCGTTATGGCACTTTTATATGTTATCGGCGGCTTGGTAATTCTTATCGCAAGAATTAAGTATATTCCCGAAACCTTCGGACTTATTTTCAAATATGCCTTTATACCGAATGCGATTATCGGCGGCTCGATAGGCTATGCGCTTAAAACCGCAATCAGTCAGGGTGTAAAGCGTGGACTTTTCTCAAACGAAGCAGGTATGGGCTCAACCCCTCACGCTCACGCAATCGCAAATGCCGAAACACCTCATCAGCAGGGAACTATCGCTATGGTCGGCGTGTTTATCGATACCTTTATCGTGCTTACAATGACCGCTCTTGTTGTCATTTCAACGCTTTATGCAAATAATGGCATCCTTGCAGACGGCAGTGAGGCAGGAGTGAGCAAGACCAATATGGCACAGCTTGCATTTTCAAGCGTTATGGGCGAAAAGGCAGGAAATTCGTTTATCGCAATTTGCCTTTTATTCTTTGCTTTTTCGACAATTCTCGGCTGGACGTTCTTCGGAAAGGTCAACGTCAAATACCTTTTCGGACAAAAGGCGGTTATACCTTATTTCATAATTTCAATGGCGTTTATCATACTCGGCTCTTGCCTTTCAAACGACCTTGTTTGGGAGCTTACCGATATGTTTAACAACTTGATGGTTATCCCGAACGTGCTCGCTTTGTTTGCACTTAGCAAGCTCGTTACGGGCAAGGATTATAAAAATCCGCTTTTGGAAAAGGCTAAAACAAAATAAATCGTTACGGCGGCTCTTTTTGAGCCGTTGATTTTTTTATGAAATGTGGTAAAATATCAGTATTGACGAAAGAGGTGCGATATGGGAAAGAAAAATTCTTCCGCAACGAAAAAGAAAATAGTTTCGGCGGCGTGGAAGCTTTTTTATGAGCAGGGCTACGACGACACGACCGTTGACGACATAGTTCTTGAGTCCGGCACGTCAAAAGGCTCATTTTACCATTATTTCAGCGGCAAGGATGCGCTTTTGTCCTCACTTTCATATTTGTTTGACGATAAGTATGACGAGCTTATGCCCACAATGGACGAAAATATGCCGTGCCTTGATAAATTGCTCTATCTCAATACCGAGCTTTTCCGTATGATTGAGGACAGCGTATCGATTGACCTTTTGGCACAGCTTTTGTCCTCACAGCTTGTTACCAAAAACGAAAAGCACCTTCTTGACAGGAACAGAACCTATTACAAGCTTCTTCGTTCAATCGTGCTTGAGGGGCAGCAGAGGGGAGAGCTCTCCGACAGCTATTCGGTAAATGACATTGTAAAAGCCTACGCCTTGTTTGAACGAGCGATGATGTATGATTGGTGCTTGAGCAACGGCGAGTATTCGCTGAGCAATTACAGTAACGGTATGTTGAAAATGCTTTTGAACGGATATTTAAAAAAAGACTGAAAATTTATTTTTATGCCGTTTTTTTGTCTATACTACGGTCTAATATAAAAGCCTTGATTTTGCGGTGAATTTGCAGGTCAAGGCTTTGCTTATTTTATACTTTAGTCTATACTTTGTTCTCTATTCCATTCTAATCCTGTTTGTGATAAAATACTCTCATTGATTTTTAGGAGGGTGTTTATGACAACATCAAGTATCGTTATTTTGATTGCCATTATAATTTATATGGTGGCAATGATAGGCATCGGCTTTGCGGTTGCCGATAAAAATAAAACGTCGGGCGATTTCTTCCTCGGCGGCAGAACTCTCGGACCTTTTGTTACCGCAATGAGCGCCGAGGCTTCTGATATGAGCGGTTGGCTTCTTATGGGACTCCCCGCAGTCGCTTTAATGGGCGGACTTCCCGAGGCTACATGGACTGCAATCGGTCTTGCGGCAGGCACATATTTGAACTGGCTCTTTGTCGCAAAAAGACTTCGTGTTTACAGCCATAAGATTGACGCTTTCACAATTCCCGATTTCTTCGCAAGACGCTTTAACGACAAGTCAAAGGCTTTGACTGTGGTTGCGGCTGTTATGATTATCATTTTCTTTGTTCCCTATACGGCGTCGGGCTTCTCCGCTTGCGGCAAGCTTTTCTCAACGCTTTTCGGAATGGATTATTTGACCGCAATGATTATCAGCGCAATAGTAATCGTTGTTTATTGCACACTCGGCGGCTTCCTTGCGGCATCCACAACAGACTTTGTTCAGAGTATCGTAATGACAGTCGCACTTTTCGTTGTTATCGGCTTCGGCGAGGGTGCTGTCAGAGGCTTCGACAATGTGTTCCACAATGTACAGAGCCTTACGGGCTACCTCGATTTGTTCAAGGGCTTTGATGTTTCAACGGGTACAACAGGCAGCTTCGGCGCATTGCCCGTTTTCTCAACTCTTGCTTGGGGCCTCGGCTATTTCGGTATGCCGCACATTCTTCTTCGCTTTATGGCGATTGAGGACAAAAACAAGTTAAAGCTTTCCCGTCGTATCGCTTCCGTTTGGGTCGTTATCTCAATGGGCGTTGCAATTTTGATAGGCGTTATCGGCTATTCCCTTATGAAAGCAGGCTTAATCCCCACTTACGCAAACAGCTCGGCGGCTGAAACGATTATCGTCGATATTGCAAAGCTCATTTCAAGCTACGGCTATGTTCCTGCTTTTGTCGGCGGTATTATCTTGGCAGGTATTTTGGCTTCTACAATGTCAACTGCCGATTCACAGCTTCTTGCCGCTGCTTCCGCAATTTCGCAGAATATAGTACAGGAGACCTTCGGCGTTAAAATGTCGCAGAAAAAGTCAATGCTCCTTGCAAGGCTTTCCGTTGTCGTTATTTCGGTAATTGCCGTGTTCTTAGCAAGAGACCCGAACAGCTCTGTTTTCAGAATTGTTTCGTTCGCTTGGGCAGGCTTCGGTGCGGTGTTCGGTCCCGTTGTACTGTGCGCACTTTTCTGGAAGCGTACAAACAAGTGGGGTGCGCTTGCAGGTATGATAACAGGCGGCGCTACGATATTCATTTGGAAATTCGTTGTCCGTGTTAAATTCGCAGATACGATTTTCAACATCTATGAGCTTCTTCCGGCGTTCATTGTAGGACTTATATTTATAATCGCCGTAAGCCTTCTCACTCCTGCTCCCGAAAAGAGCATAACCGATACCTTTGATGCGGTTAAAAAGGAAATGAAGGAATAATTTCAGGATAATATAAAGCGTTGTGGGTTAATTTCCATGACGCTTTTTTTATCAGTACCGATAATGGTAGTAAAACCGCAAATCACAATTGAAATTTACTTTGTTTTGTGATAAGATTTTTATATTGTGAAAGCGAGGTAAAATGCTATGAAAAATAAAAACGACGTTGCAAAAAAACCGCCTATGGGTTGGAACAGCTGGGACTGCTACGGTGCTGCCGTAAATGAAGAACAACTTATCGGAAACGCCGAGTATATGAGGGATAACCTCAAGAAATACGGCTGGGAATACGTTGTCTGCGACATTCAATGGTATGAGCCGAAGGCTAAAAATACCGATTATAACAACTTTACCGAGCTTTGTATGGATGAGTATTCAAGGCTTATCCCTGCCGAAAATCGCTTCCCGTCCTCAAAAAACGGTGTGGGCTTTAAGAATATAGCCGACCATATTCACGGTATGGGACTTAAATTCGGCATACATATAATGCGTGGCATACCTCGTCAGGCAGTTCACAATAACACTAAAATTTTAGGCACGGACAGGACGGCAAGGCAGATTGCTCATCATTTTTCCGTTTGTCCGTGGAATACCGATATGTACGGCGTGGAAACACGGGTAAAGGGTGCGCAGGAATACTATAATTCTCTTTTCAAGCTCTATGCCGAATGGGGAGTGGATTTCGTCAAGGTTGACGATATTGCAAATACGGAGTTCAAGCCCCATGAGCCTTATTCGGCAAGGGAAGAAATTGAAATGATAAGACGTGCGATAGACTCCTGCGGCAGAGATATGGTTTTGAGCCTTTCTCCCGGACCTGCACAGGTTGAGGTTGCCGACCACCTTATGAAAAACGCAAATATGTGGCGTATGACGGGCGACTTTTGGGACGTTTGGGACAAGCTCTATGAAATGTTTGAAAAGACCGAAAAATGGTATCCGTATGTCGGCCAGGGCTGCTGGCCCGACTGCGATATGCTGCCGCTTGGCAATATTTCGGTAAACGGCACCTGCCACGGCCCGCAGAACAGATACACGCAGTTTACAAAGGACGAGCAAATTACCCTTATGACGCTTTGGAGCATCTTCCGTTCTCCGCTTATGTTCGGAGGAGAAATGCGAAACAACGACGAGTGGACGCTCTCCTTGATAACCAATGAGGAAATTCTTGACATAAATCAAAATTCACATTCCGCAAAGCCTGTTTTTGACGACGGAAAAACGATTGTGTGGCAGTCGGTATCGGCGAGGGAAAATCCCGTTATAGCCGTGTTTAACGCCGACAAAGCAGAGCGTGAAATTGCCGTAGACTTAGAGAAATTGGGCATATCGGGCGAGCATACGCTTCGTGATTTATGGAAAAAGGAAAACGTCGGCAGGGTTAATGATAAGCTTACCGTTACGGTAAATCCGCACGGCGCAAAAATATACGAGCTTTATTAAGCAAAGGAAATTAAAAATGTTAAATCTTATTCTCGGCAAGACACCGTTTGTTAAAACCGAATACGTCAGACAGCTTGTTGCCGAAAGGGCAAAAAACGGGGAAAGGTGCATAATCATTGTCCCCGAGCAGTTTTCTTATGAAACCGAAAAATCAATGCTTGATTTGGTCGGCGCTCAAAATATGCTTTTTGTTGACGTTTTGAGTATGACGAGGCTTGCACAGCTGATACTTTCCGAGCACGCAGACCCCGAGGAAAAGCCCGAGGCTGATGACGGCGTTAAAATGATGACAATGAGCCTTGCGCTTGAAAAGCTTGGGGATAAGCTTCAAATTTACAGAAAATACACCGCAAGACCGCAGCTTATAGCGGAGCTTGTGTCCTTTGCGACGGAATTAAAGCAATGGACTGTCTCCGTTGACAGCCTTGACGAGTTTTCAAAAAACGCAAAAGCTTCGTCGCTTAAATCAAAGCTTGATGAGCTTGTTATGATTCTTTCGCTTTACAATACAATGCTCGAAAAATCCTACTACAACACCGACGATAAGCTCACACGTCTTTCCTCGGTGCTTTCGGAGTGCCGATATTTTGAGGATAAAATTGTAGCGATAGACGGCTTTACACGTTTTACAAAGCAGGAATACGCTGTCGTGGACAGAATTCTTGCACAGTCGCCGCAGACTTATATAACCTTTGACTCGGACGGCGGCAAGGACGGCTATTCTCTTTTTGCCAACAACAACAGACAGGTCGAGCTGCTCAAGAGCCTTGCCAATAAAAGCTCTGTGAAAATCGCTCCGATTAAATATGTCGAAGCGAATTTTGACGATGCGGAGGTTTTCAAAAGCCTTTCGGAAGGTGCTTTTTGCCCTGAATTTACCGTGTCGGACGTGTCCTGCGACGGTAAGATTAAAATCGTTTCCGCACCAAACAAGGCTGACGAATGTGAATTTGTCGCAATGAGCATTAAACGCCTTATGCGTGAAAAGAATGTTCGTTGCCGGGATATTGCCGTGCTTCAGAGAAGTGAGGGCTCTTACGATAAGGAACTTTCCTCGGCGTTCAAGAGGTACGGTGTGCCGTTTTACGAGGATGCACGTCAGGCTGTTGCGAACGAGCCGCTGGCGGTATATCTCACGTCTCTTTTGGAGATTGCCTGCAACGGCTTGAACACCGACGTTCTTATGAGGCATTTGAAAACGGGACTTTCGAGCCTTACCGCAGATGAAATATCCAAACTTGAAAATTATGCGTTTGTTTGGCGCATAAGCTCGGCACAATGGCGTAATGATTTTATCGAAAATCCAAGCGGCTTCGGCAATAAGCTAAGCGATTTTGACAGAAATACGCTTCGTTATCTCAACTCTTTAAGGGAAAAGGCGGTAGCGCCCGTTCTCGCCTTTAAGGAGGATTTTTCGCAGGCTGAAAATGAGAAAAAAGCCGAGGTAATATACGACTACCTTATAAAAAATTCTATCGATAAAAAATTAAAATGCCTTTCGGACGAGCTCTTGAAGGGCGGAAAAACCGCACTTTCTCAGGAACAGGATGCGGTGTGGCGGCTTGTTGTCGATATGCTTGACAAGCTGTGGAATACCTGCCGGCAAAGCAATATTTCCGACAAGCGATTTTACGAGCTTTTCAACATTCTGTTAAGCGTCAGCGACTTCGGAAGCGTTCCTAAGGCTATTGACGCCGTAACGCTTTCGGCGGCGGACAGGGCGAGAATGCCGCAGAAAAAATATGTTTTTATAGTCGGCGCAAACGACGGCGAATTTCCGCTTAATCCTCCTACGCAGGGACTTTTGAGCGACAAGGACAGAACGGAGCTTAAAATGTCGGGCATCGAGCTTGCCGAAACAGCCGATTACAAATTAACCGAAGAAAAATATATAGCCTACCGTTCCTTGATAACGGCGAGCGAGGGGCTTTTTGTGTCCTATTGCGACGCCGATTATATGGGGGCGAGTATGGCACCGTCGCAAATCGTGCGTGAAATTTGTAGGATATTCCCGTCGGCAGAGGTTGAGGAATATGAAAATATCCCTCCGCTTGAAAAAATCGAAAGCGAGGCTTCGGCGTTTGAGATGTACGCCAAGGGTTACAACGAGGACACGGAGCTTACTGCGTCGCTTCGGGAGTATTTACAATCCGACAACGTAAACAGGGGAAGGCTTCAAACGCTTGAAAATTCCGCCGATAAAAGAGACGAGAGAATTGACAGCGGCGAAATCGCAACCGAGCTTTTCGGGAAGAATATGCACCTTTCCGCTTCAAAGACGGAGGTCTATTACAAATGCCCCTTCCAATATTTCTGCAAGTACGGCATTTATGCGAAGCCAAGAAAAGAAGCGCAGGTTGACCCTGCCATAAGCGGAAGCCTTATCCATAAGGTGTTTGAGATAATTCTCGATGAATTTCCAAAGCAGAAATTGATTGAAGCATCGCCGGAAGTGTTGAAAAAGAGAATTTCCGAAATTATGGATGCTTATCTCGATGAAAAAATGGGCGGTGCGCAGTCAAAGTCAAAACGTTTTTTGAAGCAGTATAATTCGATTTCAGAGCAGATATTTTTTGCTCTGTCAAAGATGGTCGAGGAATTCAAGGTCAGCGATTTTGCACCTGCGGATTTTGAACTCCCCATAAGCTACGGCGCAGATATTGAGCCCTATGAGCTGTCCCTTTCCGACGGCGGAACGCTCAGCGTAAGCGGAAACGTTGACAGGGTTGACACAATGGAGAAAAACGGCAAAAAATATCTTCGTGTAGTCGATTACAAATCGGGCGGCAAGACGTTCAACCTGAGCGATGTTGTAAGCGGCTTGAGCACGCAGATGCTTATATATCTTTTCGCTATCGAGAAAAACGGAAAGGAAAAATACGGCGATATTATTCCGAGCGGTGTGCTCTATATGCCTGCTAAGGCTGCGGCGTCGGATCTTGACAGATACGCAAGCGAGCAGGATATTACCGATAAGGTGCTCAAATCCAACCGAATGAGTGGCATAATCGTAGACGATATTGATATTATCAAGGGTATGGAGCACGACGTAAACGGCTGGTTTATCCCTGTAACTTTAACAAAAAGCGGTGCCTTTGACCGTCGCAGCAAGCTTATAAAGGCTGAAGATTTTGTTAGACTTAAAAGAAAAATAGATATGATATTAAAGCAGATGGCACTCAATCTCCACAAAGGCGAAATTCCTATTTTGCCGGCTAAGGAAGATGTGTGCAAATATTGCGATTACTCGGCGGTTTGCGGCTTTGAGGACGGCGACAGCTACCGTGAAATCGCTGACGGCAAGGATAATGAGATAATTGAGATTTTGAGAAACGAGGAGGAAGAAAATGGCTGATAAACCCTTAACGCCCGAACAGAAAAAGGCGATTGAAACCGACGGCAGCCTTATCGTTTCTGCGGCGGCAGGCTCGGGAAAAACCTTTGTGCTTGTCAGGCGTATCATAAACAAGCTTTTGCGTGAGGACAACCCCGTTTCCATTGACAGGCTTTTGATTGTAACGTTTACAAGGGCGGCTGCCAATGAGATGCGCCAAAGGCTCGGCGTTGCTCTCGAAAAGAAAATTGCAGAGGACCCTACAAACGTTTTCCTCCAACGTCAGCAGGCAATGCTGCCTCTTGCCGAAATTTGCACAATGGACCAATATTTCAACTCTCTTGTCAAGGATAATTTCCATAGGCTGAAAATCACGCCCGATTTTCGTATGCTCGACGAAAGCGAGGCGGATATGCTTTCCGACGAGGCACTCGACGAGGTAATCGAGGAGGCTTATGAGGGCGAAAGAGAATTGTTTGACCGTCTTTTGAAGGATCTTGGCTGCGAAAAGAACGATAAATCGCTTTCAGAGAGCATAAAAAAGCTTAACAAGTATGCAAATTCGTATCCTTATCCCGAAAAATGGCTTGAGGAAATATCGCAGAGCTATACGCAGGAGAAAAAACCGCAGGATACCGTGTTCGGCGAAATATTGCTTGAAATGGCGGTAAGACACAGCTCTTATGCAATAAAGCAGTTGAATTTCGGCATTGATTTGGTCAGGGATATTCCCGAGCTTGACAAGCTCGTACCGTTGCTTTCGGAAGAAGAGGTGCAGGCGCAAAGCATTAAGGATGCGGCCGAGAAAAAGGCGTGGCATGAGCTGTACACTCTTTCCCGAACGATAAAATTCGCAAGATATCCGTCCTCATTTCCAAAGAGTACGGCAGGGATGTACGAACGCATTTATGCAAAGGCTCTCAGGGACAGCGCAAAGGATATTATTACGGATGTTGCTTCGTGTATATGCGCAGACGAAAAGGACTTTATAAATGACATTGCGGAGTTTTCGGTGGTCGTGCCGGAGCTTATAAAAATTATTATGGCGTACAGAGAGCGTTGCGCTCAAAAAAAGGCGGAGATAAATGCGCTTGCCTTTGAAGACGTAACGCATCTTGCGCTCAATTTGCTTGTTGAAAACGGCGAATATACGGACATTGCAAGGGAGCTTCGTGAAAAATACGACGAAATTTTAATTGACGAGTATCAGGACACCAACTCTACGCAGGACACAATCTTTTCGGCTCTTTCAAAGGACGAAACAAACCTGTTCGTTGTCGGCGATGTAAAGCAGTCGATTTACGGCTTCCGTCTTGCGATGCCTGAAATTTTCCTTAACAGAATTAAAAGACAAAAGCAATCGACAGACCCTAAAAAGATTTTTGTAAGTCTTGATAAAAATTTCAGAAGCAGAAGAGAAGTCCTTGAGGGCTCAAACTATATTTTCAGAAAGCTTATGAACGAGCATACGGGAAATATTATCTATGACGAAAAGGAATCGTTAAAGGCAGGGGCGACTTATCCCGAAACAGATATTCCTAAGGTGGAAATGTATGTTCTCGACAAGGAGAAAATAGGCAAAAAAGAGACCTCGGAAATAGATTTCGTTGCCGATAAGATAGAAGAGCTGCTTCGCTTTGGAGAGGTTTATGACCCCGACAGCAAGAGTATGCGGCGTGCCGAAAAAAAGGATATTTGTATTCTTTTGCGAAAAAACAAGCAGGGACCCGTAATTGTCAGAGAGCTCAGAAGAAGGGGAATATCGGCGTATTTTGAAAGCGACTCGGGATTTTTCAAAAATCCGGAGGTGGCGGTAATGCTTTCGCTTTTGTCGATTATCGACAATCCCTTGCAGGACGTGCCGCTTTTAAGTGCCTTGATGTCTCCGATTTTCGGCTTTACCGCAGACGATATTTCAAAGCTCAGAATTGCGGACAGAAAAGGAGACTTTTATAAGCTTATAAGAAAATCCGAGGATGAGAAGTGTAAGAATTTCGTTAAGGAGTATGACGATTACAAGAAGCTCAGCACCGTGTTGAGCGTCGGCGACTTAATAAGAACGATATATGAGCGTACGGGCTATCTCTCTGTTGTCAGCGCAATGAGCAACGGAGAAATGCGAAAGCTTAATTTGATGCTCTTGACGGAGTATGCGCAGAGCTATGAGGAGAACGGTAACAGCGGTCTCCCCGGATTTATGCGATTTATCGAACGAATGAAAAAAAGCGAGTCCGATTTCAAGCCTGCAACGAACGTGAGCGAAAATGCAAATGTTGTAAGAATTATGTCTGTGCATAAGAGTAAGGGACTTGAATTCCCGATTGTAATTCTTGCCGATACAGGGGCGCCGCTTCCCAACAATAACGGCGAGCTTGCCGTAAACAGGCAGACGGGAATAGGACTTAGATTTTACGACAGGGCAACCTACCGTAAGTATTCCACTATTCAGTATGAGGCGACAAAGTACATACAGTCGCTTGACGATTGCTCGGAGTCTCTGCGTGCACTCTACGTTGCAATGACAAGGGCAAAGGAGCGTCTTATCATAACGGGGACTGTCGGTGATCTTACAAAAGCCGCAACCGCTTTAAGCGCAAATTGCTTTGAAGAACAAATCGACAGCGTTGCAACCGAAAAAAATTCGGGCTTCTTAAAATATTTGCTTATGGGCTACTTCCGCCATCCCAACGCCGGAAAGCTGCGTAATTACGTGGGCTATAAGGGAAACTTTGACGTCGGAGTTGATTTCAAGCTTGACTTTGATATTGTAACCGAGGCAAAGGAGCAAGCAGAGGAGCAGAAGCACGAGAAAATCAAACGCACGGCAAAGCCCGACAGCGAAACGGTTGCCGAGATTAAAAGACGTGCCGAGTACGAATACGAATTTGTGCCGCTTTCCGACTATTCGACCAAGATGTCTGCTTCGGAGCTTAACCGAGCACAAAACGAGACGGAATTTTATATAACCGACAAGCCGTCGTTTGCGAAGAACGGAAAATTGACCGCCGCCGAAAAAGGAACTGCAATGCATCGCTTTATGGAGGTGTGCGATTTCAAGTCGGCAAAGAACGATATTGACTCGGAATGTGAACGTCTTGTCGGAAATAAGCTTTTAACGCCCGAGCAGGCGCAGTCGCTTGACAGAAAAACGCTTGCACGCTTCTTTGACGGCGACCTTTATAAGCGTATAGAAAAATCCGACAGGGTTTTAAGGGAACAGAAATTTACCGTTTTCCTGCCGCTTGACGTTGTTTCGGACAGCGAAGAAAATGTATATAAGCAGGAGCGTGTTTTAATTCAGGGCGTTATCGACTGTGCGTTCTTTGAGGACGGAAAGCTTGTTGTGCTCGACTATAAGACCGACAGGGTTGACAATATGGACGAGCTTTGCGAGCGTTACAGAAAACAGCTTGAGGTGTATAAAACGGCGGCGGAACAGACCTTTTCTACCGAAGTTAAGGAGCTTGCGATTTACTCTTTCTGCCTCGGAGAAGAAAAAATTATCTGATTTTGTGTTTTTTTCAAAAAACCACTTGCATTTTTGTACACTTTGTGTTATCATTTCATACGCTATGCATTAAGTACTTTAGGTAATCGAAAGAGGTGACAGTTAATGAAAGACGGAATTCATCCCGAATACAAGCCCACAACAGTAAAGTGCGCTTGCGGTGCTACATTTGAAACTTCTTCAACTAAGGAAGACATTCGTGTTGATATTTGCTCAAATTGTCATCCGTTCTTTACAGGCAAGCAGAAGCTTGTTGATACAGGCGGACGAGTTGACAGATTCAATAAGAGATATAATCTTAACAACAAATAAGACTGATATCATTAGAAAGCGGTACTTACGGTGCCGCTTTTTGATTTATATTTTTACATAAAAGGAGGCGTAAATATGAACGAGTATAAAACAGTGCATAAGGAAGCTTATAATGAGTTTACCGAAAAGCGATCAAGGTTTATCGGCTATGCCTGTCCCGTCAAGACGGTTGATGAGGCAAACGCTTTTATTTCAAGAATAAAGCAGAAGCATTGGGACGCAAAGCATAATGTTTACGCCTACATATTAAAGGACGGCGGCATTAAACGCTATTCCGACGACGGCGAGCCGCAGGGAACGGCAGGAATACCCGTGCTCGACGTGCTTGAAAAAAGTCAAACGGTTGACGTTTGCGTTGTCGTAACAAGGTATTTCGGCGGAATACTCTTGGGCGGAGGCGGACTTGTCCGTGCTTATTCTCACGGTGCGAAAATTGCGCTTGATGCAGGCGAGATTATCACAATGTCGCTTTGCAGTGAAATGAAAGCTGAGTGCGATTACACGCTTTACGGGAAAATTACCCCGATTATAACGGCTAACGGCGGAAAAATAACCGATACGCAGTTTACCGATAAGGTCGAGGTTTGCTATACGGTTGTCGGAGAAAACGAGGAAAAATTATCCTCTGCAATTTTCGAAGCGACAAACGGAAAGGTTATGCCGCAGAGGCTCGGCGAAAAATTTTCAGTCGTTTAGTAAAAATTTTCGAGTAAAACAGGGGAATTTGCATTTTTTGTGCGTATAAAGCATTAGTGAGTATTTTTTGAGAGGAGAAAAACCGTGCTTATAAGGGAACATACACAGCTTATTGAGAAGCAAACCTTGAGTGAGTATGCCGCACTTTCCGAAAACAGCAAGGGCAGAATTACGCCTATTGAGGAATGTGATATAAGAACCTGCTTTCAGCGTGACAGGGACAGGATAATCCACTCAAACTCTTTCAGACGCTTGAAGCATAAAACACAGGTCTTTCTTTCTCCCGAGGGCGACCATTACAGGACACGCCTTACCCATACTCTTGAGGTTTCGCAGATTGCAAGGACTATTTCAAGGGCTTTGAGGCTCAATGAGGATTTGACGGAGGCTATTGCTCTCGGACACGACCTCGGACACACTCCGTTCGGTCATGCAGGCGAGAGGGCTTTGAACGACGTTTTCCCCACGGGCTTTCGTCATTTTGAGCAGAGCCTGCGAGTTGTCGATAAGCTCGAAAAAAACGGCGACGGGCTCAATCTTACATATGAGGTTAGAGACGGTATTCTCTGCCACACAATCGGCAAAGAGGCTGATACGCTTGAGGGCAGAATTGTAAAATTAGCCGACAGAATTGCCTATATAAATCACGACATTGACGACGCTATCCGTGCAGGCGTTTTATCCGAAAGCGATATTCCGAAAAGCATTACCGACGTATTGGGCGACAGCAAGTCGAAAAGGATAAACACCCTTGTTGTGTCGGCGATTGAAAACAGCTCGGACGATTTAAGGCTTGCACCCGAAATCAAGCAGCCGTTTGACGAGCTTCACAAATTTATGTTTAAGAATGTTTATACCAACGTAAAGTGTAAGGGCGAGGAGCATAAGGCGGAGGCTCTTATCAAAAATCTTTACGGCTATTTTGTTGAAAACCCCGACTCACTTCCCGAGTTCTACAAAAAGGTTGTCGAATCGGAGGGGAGAGAGCGTGCGGCTTGCGACTATGTTGCGAGTATGTCCGACGGCTATGTGCTGAAGATATACAACGAGCTGTTCATACCGACCGCTTGGATGTATTAAGATATATTGAATTTGTAAAAAGGAGGAATTTATATGGCTTTTGATGACGCTTTTCTTTCGGAGCTTCGTCAGAGATGTGATATTGAAGGCATAGTTTCCTCCTATGTAACGCTTAAAAGAAAAGGCAGGCTTCTCGGCGGACTCTGCCCGTTTCACAACGAGAAAACACCATCGTTTTACGTCTATCCCGAAACGCAATCCTACTATTGCTTCGGCTGCGGAAGCGGCGGAGATGTAGTTACCTTTATTAAGAATATCGAAAATCTCGATTATGCCGAGGCGGTTAAGTTCCTCTGCGACAAATGCGGAATGTCCTTGCCCGAGGACAATTACGACAACGGACTTTCACGCCGCAGAATGAGAATGTATGAGGCTAACCGTGAGGCGGCAAGATTTTACTATAAAATGCTCTTTTCAAATCAGGGCGAGATTGCAAGAGAATATTGCAATTACAGACAGCTTACAAAGGAAACGGTTAAAAAGTTCGGCATAGGCTACGCACCTAACGGTTGGAGTGCTTTGCGTGAGCATCTTAATCAAATGGGCTTTACCGATAAGGAGCTTTACGAGGCTAATTTGCTCGGAAAAAGCCAAAAAGGAACATACTATGACAGGTTTGTAAACCGCCTTATGTTTCCGATTATTGACGTCAGAGGCAACGTTATCGCCTTTTCGGGCAGACGCTTGAACGAAGAGGATAAGGCGAAATACGTAAACTCTGCCGATACGCTTGTTTACAAAAAGGGCAGGGAAATTTTTGCTCTCAATCATGCGAGAAAAGCCAACACCGATACGCTGATACTCTGCGAGGGCAATATCGACGTTGTAATGCTTCATCAGGCAGGCTTTACAAACGCCGTTGCGGCTTTGGGTACGGCTCTGACACAGGAGCAGGCGCAGGTTTTGTCACGCTATGCGAGCGAGATACTCCTTTGCTATGACTCCGACGAGGCAGGTCAAAAGGCGGTGCAAAAGGCGCTTGGAATTTTTGCGAACACGACCCTTAAAACAAAGGTTATAAATATGCAGGGCGGAAAAGACCCCGACGAAATAATCAAAAAGTACGGACCGGAGCGTTTTCGTGAGCTTATCGAAAAAGCGTCCAACGATACCGAATACAAGCTTATGCGGCAAAGGGAAAAATACTCACTTTCAACCGCAGACGGCAAGGTTGGCTTTATGCAGGATGCCGCAAAGGTATTGGCAAGGGTATCAAGTCCGATTGAGGTCGATATTTATGCTTCAAAGCTTGCGGATGAGCTTTCCGTAAGGAAAGACGCAATTTTGAGCGAGATAAATAAAAATAAACAGGCTCTTTCACGCATGGAAAAGACCGAGCAGATGAAAGAGGTACAAAAATCACTTGATAATCGCAAGGATGTTATAAATATAGTGAACGCACAAAGACCGGACAATCTCCATGCGGCGTCTGCCGAAGAAACTTTGATAGCTTCGCTTATTAACAATCCGAGTTATTATAAACAGCTTAAAGACGAGATTTCCAAGGACGATTTTGTCACGGATTTTAACAGGAAGGTGTTTTCGGTTTTAACGGAAAGACTTTCCGAGGGCAAGCCGATAGATTTATCGTTTTTGACCCCGTATTTTTCCGATGATGAGATGTCTGCCGTTGCAAGAATTGCAACCTTGACGCAGAATTTGAGCAATTCGGTCAACGAATGTCTTGACTGCATAAGGGTAATCAAGCAGGAAAAGGACAAATCGGCGTATTCAAATCCGTCGGAGCTGTCAGACAAAGATTTTCTTAATATTTTTAAGGATAGAACAAAATCTAATGATGATGTGTAAAAAGTGAAGGAGAAATTATGGAAAACACAACAGAGAAGAAGAATCCGATAGCCGAGCTTATCGAAAAGGGTAAAATCGCAGGTAAGGTTACAACTCAGGAAATCGATACCGCTATGATTGAAAGCGATCTCGATATGGAAGAGCTTGAAAAGGTTTATGAAAATCTTGAGTCTCTCAACATTGAGATTATCGACGACTTTGACCTTGAGCTTGACTCGGCTGATTTTGACGTTTCGCTTCCTAAGGGACAGGAGGCTACCGAAACGGTTGATGCGGCTGTCGCTGCCATTGACGATCCGGTAAAGGTTTATCTTAAAGAAATAGGCCGTGTTCCGCTTCTCACACCCGAGGAGGAAATCGACCTTGCCATGAGAATTGCGGACGACGACACCCGTGCAAAGCAAAGACTTGCCGAGGCTAACCTTCGTCTTGTTGTCAGCATTGCAAAGAGATATGTCGGCAGAGGTATGCAGTTCCTTGATTTGATTCAGGAGGGCAACCTCGGTCTTATCAAGGCTGTTGAAAAATTCGACTATACAAAGGGCTTTAAGTTTTCGACCTACGCTACATGGTGGATAAGACAGGCTATCACAAGAGCCATTGCGGATCAGGCAAGAACTATCCGTATCCCCGTTCATATGGTTGAAACTATCAACAAGGTTAAAAAGACAAACAGTCAGCTTCTCCACCAAAACGGCAGAGATCCGAGTGCGGAGGAAATAGCAGACGTTCTTAATATGCCCGTTGAAAAGGTAAGAGAAATTCTCCGTGTCGCACAGGAGCCCGTTTCTCTCGAAACCCCGATAGGCGAGGAGGAGGACAGCCACCTCGGAGACTTCATTCCCGATGATGACGCACTCGCACCCGCAGACGCCGCTTCAATGCTTCTCCTTAAAGAGCAGCTTGAGGAGGTTCTCAACACCCTTACGGACAGAGAGGCTATGGTTTTAAGACTTCGCTTCGGTCTTGAGGACGGACACCCGAGAACTCTTGAGGAGGTCGGAAGCACCTTCGGAGTAACCCGTGAGCGTATTCGTCAGATTGAGGCTAAGGCTTTACGTAAGCTTCGTCATCCGTCAAGAAGCAAAAAGCTCAAGGACTTCCTTGATTAAGAACAAAAATATAACGGCTTGGAAATCAATTCGATCTCCAAGCCGTTTTTTATGCTTAAATTTATCTGTCCTCGTAAATCAAATCCTCTTCGTCGGTGCTTTCCGCCGTAACCTGATTTAACTGAATATCATTTTCAAGGGATTTAACGCTTTCCGTTTTGTTTACCTGCTCAACAACCGCAAGCATAAGAATAATAAGGAACAGATACGGCAGCGGACAGAAAATGCCGGGGTTTACAATCGACATCATTTCAAGTCCCACATAAGATACAAGAACCGTGACGCTGAATATAGTTTTCTTTTTAAGAAGAATAACAAACCTATCGAAAAGCTGATTTGCATAGGCGATTATTCCGACAACGCCGAGGCTTCCCATAATCTGAAGCGGCTCGCAGTGATACCAGCAAAGCGCAAACTTTGCCGACGGATGCACGTCTCTGTTGCCCATATATGCAAGCCCCGTTCCGAATATCGGATTGTTGTTAAAGTCCTGAAATGCTCTTTCAAATAATTGAAGTCGAACTTCCTTTTCAGCACCCGATATACCCATTATAAGTCTGTCGAACGTCGCACCGAAGAAGCCGTAAAAGTCCTCAAAGAACAGCGCAATCGCAAGCACGATACCTAAGCCGATTGAAATAAAGGTCCAGCGGTGACGTTTGTCAAGACCTATGAGAATACTCATTGTCATCAGCAATTCAATTCCGCCGAATACAAGACCGCCTCTTGAGCCTGCAAGCAATATACAGCAATAGAAAAGCAGTGCAAGGAAAATGTAGGACGGTCGCTTTATTGCCTTGAATGCGACAAACGGCATTGCAAGCATTAAATATGTGGAAATGTTATTTCTCCACTGCATATAAATAATGCCCTTTGTCTGCATAACGTCGGGAATGTTCGCAAGATAGAACTCAATAATCATATATACTGCGAAAAGTCCCATGTAAATCATCGTGTCGGACAGCTTATCCTTTAACGAGTATGTGCGTTCCGTGTTGAGATATGTGCACAGAAGAACATATATGAAAAGCATACCGAAGCCCAAGCCGAATACATAATAAAAGGAAACAAGGCTGAAATACGCTTCCTTCGAAATAAATCCGCAGCCGCCGAGCGTTACCGCAGCCGAAACGAACAGCATTGACTTAAAGGCAGAGCCGATTACGATTTTTCTCCTATAATATATAAAGTGAAAAATCAGCGCCGAAACGACGGGGACGGCAAACCATAAAAGCTTTATGAATATGTTGTAGGAGTCATAGAGCTTAATTACCGTCTCACAAAGCAACAAAAACGGCAGCGTGGTCGGCATAAGGTCGTCGCACACAACGAGCAAGAATGATATTATAAGAATAAAAATAAGAACGCCGATAACCTCTATCTTAAATAACGTTATCAGGCAGGCAATCGCAAAAACGATGAGCATAAACTTTTCCGTATTGAAAAAATCACGCATTTTGCGTATTGCGGAATTATCATTTGAAAGCATAAAAACTGCCCTTCTCAAAATCTTTTATTTTTGTATATTATAATACTAAAAAATGCTTTTTTCAATACGCTTGTCAAAAATAGGCTTCCGAGGGGAAATGTATATATAAAAAACGGGCAAACTTGCAAGTTTTTATACACAAAAACCAAAGCAAAAGCGAACACCCGGGAGCGTTTATAAAAAGGTGATATTTTTTGAAAATAAGTGTTGACATTTGTCGCTCGTTTTGTTATTATATTCAAGCGCTAAGGCGAGAGGGCAAAACCGAAACGCTGAAACAGAGCGCACTGGACCTTGAAAATTAAACAACGACTTAAGAAAAAGGAAACCCTGAAATTCCTTGTAAAGAGGAATAGAAGAAGTACTACTTAGTACAAACAGTAAAGCAGCAGAAAATGCTAGCGAAGATATAAAGAGCTTAAAAGCGCTTTA